>CATXWM010000028.1 GCA_958403205.1 uncultured Collinsella sp.
GATATCGGACACAGGGGCCGCAAGGGCCCTTACACCAACTTTCTCGACACTACCGATAAGAAGACTTCCGTTATGTTCATGCACCACATTAAATTGCGACAGTTTCACTTCGCACCATCTCCATTTCCAATCAAATCCATATCGACCCTCAGACGCTGCGCATACGCCAGCGCACTACCTTCTTCGATAAAAACTGCACGAAAGCAGCAATAGACATGCGAGCGACACGATGACCGCATGGCCGCATGCAGCCATCAGGACCGTCCCGCCGGCAGCCCCGCACGCCCTCATCCAATAAGCCATGTGAACCGGGGGTAAAACGGTTGGGAAACTCATCGCGATAACAAGGCCCGCGAACGTTGCGACCAGCAAGGCTCCCGACACAAGAGATCTGATCCTGAACACCTCATATGCAACCGCAACCATCAGCGTATAAGCGGCGTCTATAACGATATTCGACAGGAGTGCCGAGGTCACATTACCAACCGTAAGGCTGTCTAGACCGCTTCCGGAGCACACGGCAAAGACCGCAGCGACACCGAGAGTAAACACGATGTAGGGGCACAGCGTATACACTTCGCAAGCCAATGTCTTTGCCGCAAACAGCTGCCAGCTGCGGAAGCCCCGAGCAATCGAAACTCCCCTTGCCGACACGCTCGTCGCATCACCGAATAGCGTCCCCGCCACAACAACAGAGACGATTGGGAAGAACACCGTATGCGCCATGGAGACGACACTTAGCCAGGAAGAGATACCCGTTGGCCCAACCCCTATCGAGAAAAGATAGCCCGGATCGGCGGAAAAGCCAAAGAACTGGCCCTCTCCCCCTGCGGAGACCCATGCGCCGGACCCGGCAAACACATAAATCCCCGCGATGCCCAAATACATCAGCGCTATTATCACGGCGAGTTTCATTCTCCTTGCGCGGAACAGTTCCGCCCTGACCGACATCCCAAGATTCATCGAACCGCCGTCCTTACAAATAGCGAGACGAGCGCAACTCCAACCGACACAAGCACAGTGCCGCCCGCATACAGCAAAACCTGAATTACACCAACATTCTGCATACTCAGGGAACACAGGTTCATCAGGTAATACACGGGCGAGAGCATGAGCAGCAAGCTGGGCTGACCGCTTCCGTATGTACTTGGGAACCACACCATCACAAATGTCGAAACCGCTATTGCAACGACGCTGCTCGCCACCACACTCCTCGTGAGCAAATACAGGGCGAAGGTAGCGGCGTACATCGAAATGAGCAGCAGCGCGATCATCAGCGCAATCGATACAAATTGGGCAAACCCTGAGCACGAGGCCCCAACGTCCCATTGGGCCATCTTGGTTAAATACAGCGCAGTCGTAGAAAGAAGATACACGGCACCGACCAGAGTGCAGTTCACCAACAGCTTCGTGATCACAATCGCCGCCTGCGACACCCCTCGCGATCTCGATACGGCGTAAGCCACGGATTCAAAGTCTCTCGACGTAGCGTAAACCGCGTAGAGAATCGTCACCGGAATCCAGACCACTGTAGACGCAAAAGACGTCCGGGCAACAGAGCCCAAAACGTCCCCTGCATCCACTAGGTTTCCAATAAAACCTATAGCCCCTCCAAGCGTATACGGGTCATCACCGGCGACCATGATCAGCACCTCAGATGAAGTCGCAGCCGCAACCACATACAGCACAGCCGCAAGCGCAATCATCAGAGCGGTCGCCGGGTGCCTGGCGAGCAACCATACCTCGCTCCGAAAAGCTGAGATGAACTCGCGTTTCATCACAGCTCGCTCTCTCGACCGATGAGCTCCGAATAAAACTCCTCAAGGCTCTTCCTATGAGAATACGCCTCCGCAACCCTCACACCTGCGGTCGAGAGCGCTTCGATTGCAATGCCCCGCCCTTCCTTTTTCTCCTCATAGCGCATAAGGACGCTGCCGTCCGGCAGAAAAGAATGTGAGGTCTCATCTCCGAGAACCGATCTCGTTCGCTCCAGATCGTCCACATGCAACACGAAACCACCGCGGCATGACTTTTCCAGCTGAGGTGCGGTCATCCTTCGAATGAGGCGACCATGACTTATGAAGAGGTAATCAGTTGCCAGCTTGTGCATCTCCTCAAGATTGTGGCTGGATACGAGAATCGTTTTACCTTGATCTTTGTTAAGATGCGTAAGGATTTTTCTTACTTCGACTATCCCCATCGGATCCAGGCCGTTTGTCGGCTCGTCCAGGATCAACAGCTCCGGATCGCCCAGCAACGCTATGGCCAGATCGAGACGCCTCCTCATTCCCATTGAGAAGTTCTTCACTTTCTTCCCGCCGGCCTCCCCCAAACCGACGGTTGATAACACACCGTCGATGGAACGATCGGTGGGAAGCCCCCACTCAATACAGCGAACGACCAAGTTGTCTCGCGCGGTCAGATTAGGATACGAAGCATTGAGGTCGGGCATATAACCCAGCCTTTCCCTGCAGCTCCGTATTTCACGTCTCCCGGTTTGCCCAAACATCGAGATCGTTCCTGACGATGGCTCCGAAAGCCCCGTGATCAATCGAATTAACGTGCTCTTGCCGGCACCATTCTCCCCAATGAGTGCACACAGCTCGCCTTCCATTAAAGAGAACGAGACTGATTTAACCGCTTCAAACCCGCCATATCTCTTGGATATGGCACGCAATTCAACTGGGACTTCCCGCATGGACGACATCCTCCCCGTCAATAAAAAGGGACGACATGGCAATTGTGCGGGGTTATAGGTAACGTCGGTTCGCCCCCCCATATTGCAATGCCACATCGCCCCTCAGGCGCTGCTGGCCAAAATATCTTTGAACAGTCTGTGCACGCCGTACGGCGTGCACTATCCGCTAAAAGCGGATAGTGCACTCCTGTGAAGAACACTTGGTGCTGCAGCTGCCGTGCGCGTAAAAGAAGCAATTGTTGCACATGGGCTCAGCCCCGGCTGACGGCTCGGTAATCCATTCCATTTCATTCCCCTCCTTTCGCGGTAGAAAGCCAGTTCATCTCTGCCCCCTAGAAACGGAACGTGCAGGACTGATTGGGGCACCTCTTCGTGCATCCCCCGTGCGCGTAGAAGAAGCAGTTGCCGCACGCGGGTGCAACGCCTTCCTCCGGCTCGTTAATCCAATCCATCTCTCCCTCCTTTCCTTGCATACCGAATTGATAATGTTATTCTAATTCGATATGTATCATATTTCAATATAAGCTTATTTATATATTACACAAGGTAAGCACCCCCCCTGCATCCAGCACAGGAAATGACTCTCTCGTTCCCCAGTGACGCGGCGAGAAATACAGGCCACTGCAGGACGTTGAATGAACAGCCCGTGAAAACCGTTGTTTTCACGGGCTGCACCTGCTCAATACTTTTTTATTCTCCAGCCTCAGTCGTCTCTAAGATCGACCACGTAAACATGATCTGACTCCAGGACCGGGTCATCACCCGTCGCGGTCGCCCTGCTCAGCGCGTTGCGGGCGCGCCGCGTCGCCAGTTCCTCAAGTTCTCTTTCGTTGACGCGCTTAATAAGATCGCCAGGCTGGCAATCAAGCTCTACGCAAATATCCAGCAATGTCTTTAACCTAATTGCCTTCACCTTGCCATTTCGTATTTTTGAGATACTTGCCGGTGTGTGCCCGGTCGCCCGAATGATATCCGTACTCGTCTTTCCGCGTCGAAGCAATAAGCTTTCAAGCTCAATAATCAGATAGTCCATGCCGCCCCTCACACCAAATCCTCGGTCTGGTCTTGAAGCAGAGCTCCGTAGCGCCATATCGCAGAAATCGAGAAGCAGCAAACGGCCCCCAGCACAGCACCAATATCTATGGGCAGGGCCAGGTTTTCAAACATCGAATAGGCGTTCCCCAGCAAGTCGAAGGGGCCAATCACTATCGAAAGAAACCCCGGAGAAAACAAGAGGTCACCTATTGCTGCTGCAACAAACAGCCACCCGATAATCGAGATTCTTCGAGCATGCGAAAGGGTAAAGGGCGATTCGCCATGAGCCATGTCCATGCTGATTCCCCGCAGGGTCCATGTGGCCCCTCCGGAAATCAGAAGATACATCAAAGGAACCACTACGGAAACCGTCTTTGATGGATCATATAGGTTTCCTTGAGCAGCCATAAGCCCAATGGAAATAACCACCACCACCGAACAGCAACACACCGCTATAAACAGCGCCGTAAACAGAATCCCAAGCCTTCTTCCGAGAGTCATCATCTTCTGGATGGACTTATCGATCTTCTGGGCGCTATTCACCACAGCTCCTCCTAAAGCAATCAGAGGTCTTCTTACTTACTGTTTTTCCTACATTGTAACGAACTCGATAAGAAGAGGGTCGCTTCACGCCGCGCAATCCCGAACTCCAAGCGTTTCTCATCAGCATTGCCCATCTTTCGAGTCGAAATTCAAATCCAGTTTCTTATCGCATGCCAAAATCAAATCCTGATCGTGGCTTACAACAAGAATTAGCTGATTAAAGGGGTTTCGAGAGACATACTCCGTGAACTCCCGACGGCTTTCTTCGTCTAAATCATTCGTCGGCTCGTCAAACACAAGCACTTCCGGTTGCCTGCAAAGTGCTGAGATTATCCTTAGCTTCCGATACTCTCCACCAGAAAGGTCCCTACAATTCTTACCTTTTAACGATTCGACGGTTCGGCAGAAACTCGGCACAAGCTCGCAGAGATGCTCGCCCGTTCCCCGAATCGATGCCCTCTCAAGATAGTGTTCCACCGTTTCATTCGGAATAAAGAGCTTTTGCGGGCACACCGCAAACAGGTCATGTCGGATCGTCTCCATATCGAGCTCTTCATATGGCACCGACCCCAAAGCCCGATGTCCCCCAGCAGAATATAGTCCAAGAAGCACCTTCAGAAACGTGCTTTTGCCGCATCCGTTCGGCCCGGTAATGGCATAGGTTTCCCCCTCTCGACGTCCACGGAGAGATCGCGGTACAAGTAGGGCTTTCCCGCGTATCGGTACGCGATGTTGGACAACGATATGCTCTCCACGTGCCCAACCGTGAGGGTGCCGCGGTCCTCGGCGTCCTCCGTCAGAGCCCCCAATCGGTCGAACGAGGCCCTTGCGTCCTGATACGATTTGAAATAATTCAAATAATATTTGAAGCATCCGAACGCCATCGAGTAATACGAGTTCACCATTGTGAACTCGCCAATGCTCATTCTTCCGCTTAATATTTCCATTCCGGAGATCACAAGCAACGCTCCCCGGAACACAGATGAGATCAGGCCGTCGCTCGAGGTGGCCAGATTCGAGACCCTACTTGCTTTCATGTAAATCGGGTAGTACCCCTCGAATACCCCTTTGAGCGTCCGAGCGCTCTGGTCATATGCGCCATCGCACTTAATGTCAAACAACTGCGACAGCTCGCCGCTCACGGACGCGAAAAGCTTGCTCAACCCCTCCTTGTTCGCAAGCGAGCTGTTGTACAGCGGCTTTTTCAACGCCCTGAATAAAATGAAGTACGCAACAAGCGAACATGCACTTAACACCAGGAACACCGGATTGATCGAAAACAGGATGATGCATATCAACACAACCAGAACGACGTTAAGCCCGATCGTCAGGAAGTTGTTCACGACAAACGATGACACCGCATTCGAATCCGCATACACCCTCTGCGTTGTATAGGATGGATCCGCCTGCTCCCCCTTTTCCAGGGGCCCCCGTTCAAACGACTCACACGTGGTCCCCATCAGTCTCGTCGTCATCTCCAAGATGACGCGCGATACGTTCACGCCCATCGCATGCGACATGAAGGAGGCCGATATCCCTATGCCCGCAACAAAGGCCGCAAACCATACGACGCGAGATGGGTCCCTATTCGTCACGAGAAAGTCTACAAACCCACCGTTTAAGGCGGGCATGATGCACGAGAGAGCGAAATTAACCAGCATGAGAATCACGAAAAGCCGTGACCCTTTACACCGAAACAACTCGTGAACCGTCTTCTTAAACATGCCAGCTCCCATCAAGCGGCCTTTTATCCAAAACTGAATATGTTCGCCGCTTAATCGCTCCCATATATCCCTTGTTGTTAATCCTTGCTCAAGACACTATCTCGGGCTGCGGTGCCCAGGATTCCATTTCACCTTTATATACATACGAATAGGCCCCCTATTTGCATAGGCAAGCGCGGCGATTATAACGGCAGCCACCATCAGGCCGAGAATAGCCCTTTTGTCCGGAAAAAGGGACGAGAGAAAAAGGCATATTGCGGAGAAAACTACAGACGCCCCCACCACTCGGTTTGCGCCTAGAGACTCGGCCGTCCGCTTTGCCTCCTCTAAACGCTCTCCCGATAGCAATGACATTCCGGCAAGCAATCCCGTGAGCTTGCCTCGATATATCATTATTCCGAACACCAGCAGCAGGCATGACCCCACCATTGGAACCACAACGTCCGACATCGCCATCACTCCAGTCCATTCCTTGTCATCGAATCCTTGCGGCGGCTCAGCGCATCTGGCGTCAAATGCAACCTCGTGTCAAACGGACTGCTCGCAAGCTCAATTACTTTGCATGAGCTCGAACATACCGGTTTAAACGGCATACAGTTTAGCCTCGATGGCCTACGTGATTCTCATGAACATATGCGGGGGTTCCCGGGGCTATACGACCGGGTACTAGACGCCATCGATATCACGCTGAACGAAACTTCGCTGCACCTTTCGATTGCCTTTTGTCCAACATCATTTAATGTCGACGATTTCAAACCAGTTTGCACGATGCTCCGGGACAAGCTGAAATCGTCGAGCAGGACCGACCGAATTGACCTTCGAGTCAGCCACTTATGCTCCTCGGCAGAGCCCGAAAAAACCGCACAATTCGCCCTTCAAATAATCAATACCGTCGGTTGGTCAACACGATCAACGACCTTCGATACGATCCAGGCTATCGAGGCTACTTCATGTTTGAGTGGGGCGACCCCATCGACCACTTGGTCAGATTCCCCCAGCTGCAGATGCAATTTGACCAAGTGGCCATCCACGCCAATGGCGATATCGTCGTATCCCCCTATATACCTCTCATCATTGGAAACGTTCGCAAACACAGTCTTCAGGAATACTACGATGCCGGAATGGCAACCGTTTGGGATAAACCCGTTATTACCGCGTTGGCCAATCGCATGCACTCGATTGACGAGATGGAAGAGATCTCATCGTTGATTGCAGACATCAATATGGACGGCGACCTCTATATCGACCTAATCGATGACGATCTAGGCGACCTGAGCGTCCTGTCCCAACTCTAAGGAGATGTTCCCATGTACGAGACCCCAGAAGTAGAGAAGATGGATTCCAAAACCGGCCCCATTCCCGTTGTAGTCAACTTCGCAGCCGTCGTGGATAACGTAGTTGCAGCCGTCTACGATGCCGTCGTTGCGGCCTACGCATTCTGGTACTCGGCAGATAACGACGGCACCGAGGCAAGTACGGCACAAAACTAGTCGCCAACCCATCGAGCAATCACCTCGCCTATCGCTGCATGCGATTGACTGCGCAGCCCTAGCCAACGCCCAGAGCGCCTTGAAGAGCTGCTTGTAAAATTCGCTCATTCAACAACGCGATCTCTTCACCAATCTCGGCCGGCCCGACAGAACTGCACACCAGTCGGACCGGCCAGACCCATAAAACGCTGCGTCCCGTCCACACCACACCTCACGAAACTCGCACTGCCACCACATGGGCGATTCGCGCCTCGATGTTGCGGCGCGATACTATCACGAATAGTCCCCGTCCAACAAGGCTATCCCTTCCACAGGCGTTTCAACTGTCAGTGGTAGCATTAAACTGAACGGTGAAAAATACACTAACACTAACAGCGGAGATGACGACGTCGATGCCCTTCATGCAGCTGAGCACGTCCATCGTCGGCTTCCATCGGGGCTGTTCCGACTGGGACTCCACCTTGGATTCCAGGTCCTTCTTCTCGTCTACCGCCCGCTTGACGCGCTCCTTATAGCAGTCGAGGGTCTGCTGGGCCGTGGGGTCGGCCATCTCCGCGGCTTCGATCCAGGCCCAGTGCGCCCTGGTCCACGTCCCGAGCCTCCTTCTCTGGTCGTCTCCGCCGGGGTGGCACTGCCCATTCCTGGGCAGGTACTTGGAGAGGCGCTGCTTGACGGTAACACGGTAACCTCTCCCGGGCATCGGCGGGGGCCTGGGAGAGGTCCCTGGCGCCCTCGCACTCGCAGTCGGGGACGTGGACCTCGACGATTTCGTGCAGTGCGAGCTGCTTGGCCGAAAACTCGGCGTCGCGCTTGTCGGTCTTGCGTCGCTTGTCGGCCGCGGGCCTCTGCATCTTGGAGACCGCGCCGATGACGCAGTCCACGCCGAGGCAGCGCGGCTCCCTGCAGAAGGGAAAGCCGGTGACGCCGGACTCGTAGACTGCCCCGGGCGACTCGATAGAAAGGATCGAGTCGGCGACGGAGGCGGGGTCGTAGGAGAAGGGGCTTCCCGCCGATCTCGCCCGTGAACGGATTGAAGGCGCATCCTTTGATGCTGCGGGCGTGCACCTCAAGGCCAATAGAGGCAACATGTGGCATTGTGAGCCAGTCTCGCATTGTGGCAACCTGGCTGGCTGCCGGATTTTAATGACGACGACCATTGTCAGCCTTGGCCCACGAATCAAAAGACGATACGAAGCAGGGGCTCACATTGTTCTGCTCATATCGTCTTTATGGCGCACTACCATTCACCGAAATTCGGCAACTTTTTCATTCTCTATATACATGTTTAAACAACATGTTCTACAATAGGGACAATAGAAATGGAAACTCGGGACGAGCCGTCTATCCATCTACGGCGCAGCCCCTTATTCAAAAGGACGGTGAGTGCATCCATGGAGCGTGCAAGCGGTGTTCTCATGCCCGTTTCGTCATTGCCCGGGCCTTACGGCATCGGCGGCTTTGGCCGGAACGCCTACGACTTTGTCGATTTCCTCGTATCGTGCAAACAACATTACTGGCAGATTCTGCCCCTCACGACGACGAGCTATGGCGATTCGCCCTATCAGTCGTTCTCGGCCCGCGCAGGCAACCCCAACTTTATCGACTTTGCCGAGCTTATCGAAGCTGGCTATCTAGAGCAGCGCGATATCGACGGCGTGTATCTGGGGTCTGACCCCACCAACGTCGACTACGGCGCTATCTTTGGCGGTCGCCGTCAGATTCTCGACCGTGCCGCCCAGCGCTTTGCGACTAACAAGCCTGCAGACTTTGATGACTTTATCCAGGCCAACGAGGACTGGCTCATCCCCTACTGCGAGTTTATGACCGTTAAGGAGGAGTGCGGCCTTAGGGCGTTTTGGGAGTGGCACGAGGAGCTTCGCTGCCGCGGCGGCGCCAGCAGCAAGGTTTGCGCCGACCATCCCGAGCGCATGCTGTATCACCAGATGACGCAGTACTTCTTCGATCGCCAGTGGAGCCGCCTCAAGGCTTACGCCAACGAGCGCGACATCCTGATCATCGGCGATCTGCCCATCTACGTCTCGCGCGACTCCGTCGAGATGTGGGCGAGCCCCGAGCTCTTTAAGATTGACGCCGCCGGCAATCCCATCAGCGTCGCCGGCACGCCGCCCGACCAGTTCTCGGCCACCGGCCAGTACTGGGGAAATCCCATCTACGACTGGGACGCCATGGAGTCCGACGGCTTCTCCTGGTGGGAGGGCCGCATTCGCGCCGCCCTCGACATGTACGACGTCATCCGCCTGGATCACTTCCGCGGCTTCGAGGCCTATTGGGAGGTGCCGTTCTCCTCGCCCGATTCGTCCTACGGTTCGTGGACGCAGGGTCCCGGCCTCAAGTTCTTCAAGACGCTCGAGAAAAAGCTCGGCACGCTGCCCATCATCGCCGAGGACCTGGGCTTCCTCACCCCCGGCGTCATCGACATGCGCGACAACTCGGGCTTCCCCGGCATGAAGATCCTGCAGTTTGCCTTTGAGGGCACCAACTCGTACTACCTGCCGCATAACTACATCGCCAACACCGTCGCCTATGTGGGCACCCACGACAACGAGACGGCGCGCGGTTGGTTTGAGGGAACGGCCACCCCCCGTCAGCGCGAGCAGGCAGCCCTGTACACCCATCAGCAGGCCGGCGAACCCATGGCAGATGCACTCAACCGCACCATCGCCGCCAGCGTGAGCGACACGTGCATCTACACCATGCAGGACCTGCTCAACTTGGGCAACGAGGCGCGCATCAACACCCCTGCCACGCTGGGCGGCAACTGGACCTGGCGCATGCTCGACGGCGCCATCACCCGCGAGCTCGAGCACAAACTCACCGACTGGACCGAGACCTACTTCCGCATCCCGTCGGAAGCCGAAATCGAGCTTCCTCAATAGGAGCCACCGCGCCCGACCCCACCCCACCGTGCGGACGCGACCGCTTTTCCCGCGCGAGGCCACCCCAATCCCCTCGCGCGGGCTTCTTTTGAATTTCTGACATGTCGTCAACTCACCACAGGAGGAAACATGCCCCGTATCGATCTTGCGGATCTTGCCGAGCAGTCCTTTGGAACTTCGCTCGAGCAACTCGATGACCGCCGCATTTACAAACTGCTGGTCAAGCTCGTACAGGAGCGCTCCGCCGCCTGCCCGCTCAACAATGGCAAGAAAAAGCTCTATTACATCTCTGCTGAGTTTTTGATTGGCAAACTGCTGATCAACAACATGATCGACCTTGGCATCTATGCCGAGGTCAAAGACCAGCTCACCGCTGCCGGCCACGACCTCAACAAGATTGAGGAATTTGAGGTCGAACCGTCGCTGGGCAACGGCGGCCTGGGTCGCCTGGCCGCGTGCTTCTTGGATTCCATTGCCACGCTGGGCCTTACCGGCGACGGTGTGGGCCTCAATTACCATTACGGCCTGTTCCGTCAGCGCTTTGTCGACAATCAGCAGAAGGCCGTCCCCGACGAATGGCTTGGCGAGCAGGACATCCTGATCGATGACGACCGTTCCTACACCGTCGAGTTTGGCGATTTTGCCGTCACCTCCAAGCTCGTCAACATCGATGTGCCCGGTTACGGCCAGCCCACCAAGAACCGCCTGCGTCTGTTTGACCTGGCAAGTGTCGACGACGGCCTGGTCCCCGGCAGCTCCATCGACTTCGACAAGACCGAGATCACCAAGAACCTCACCTTGTTCCTCTATCCGGATGATTCCGACGAGCAGGGCCGCCTGCTTCGTATCTACCAGGAGTACTTCATGGTGAGCAACGCCGCCCAACTCCTGATCGACGAGGCCGTCGAGCGCGGCAGCAACCTGCACGATCTGGCCGACTACGCCGTGGTCCAGATCAACGACACGCACCCCACCATGGTCATTCCCGAGCTCATCCGCCTGCTCACCACCGAGCACGACATCGAGTTTGACGAGGCCGTTACCATCGTGCGCTCCATGGTCGCCTACACCAACCATACGATCCTTGCCGAGGCACTCGAGAAGTGGCCGCTCGCCAGCCTGCAGAAGGTCTCGCCCGCCATCGCCGACATCATCGTCAAGCTCGACGAGGTTGCCAAGGCCGAGCACGATGATCCGCGCGTCGCCATCATCGACGAGCACGACACCGTCCACATGGCCCACATGGACATTCACTTTGGCTTTTCCATCAATGGCGTCGCCACACTCCACACCAAGATTCTGGAGGACACCGAGCTTCACCCGTTCTACGAGATCTATCCCGAGAAGTTCTCCAACAAGACCAACGGCATCACCTTCCGCCGTTGGATCCATGGCGCCAACCCCGCGCTCGCCAGCCTGCTCGACGATGTGATCGGCACCGATTGGCGCAGCACCGGCGACCTGAGCAAGCTCGCCGAATTCGCTAACGACAAGGATGTTCTTGAGCGCCTGGCCGCCACCAAGGCCGAGGCCAAGACCATCATGCGCCAGTTCATGCCGCTCGAGCAGGGTGTGACCATTCCCTCCAACGCCATCATCGATGTTCAGGTCAAGCGTATCCACGAGTACAAGCGCCAGCAGATGCTCGCGCTCTACATCATCTGGAAGTATCTCGACATCAAGAACGGCAATAAACCCGAGCACCCCATCACCATCATCTTCGGCGGCAAGGCGGCACCTGCCTACACCATCGCCCAGGACATCATCCATTTGATCCTGACACTGTCGCAGTGGATCGCCAACGACCCCGACGTGGCCCCCTACCTGCAGGTTGTCATGATCGAGAACTACAACGTCACCGCTGCTGAGCGTGTGATCCCCGCCGCCGATATCTCCGAGCAGATCAGCCTGGCCTCCAAGGAGGCGAGCGGCACCTCCAACATGAAGTTCATGCTCAACGGCGCTTTGACCCTGTGCACGCTTGACGGTGCCAACGTGGAGATTGCCGAGCTCGTGGGCGACGAGAACATCTACACCTTTGGTGCCTCTTCCAAGCAGGTCGAGCAGCTCTACGCCGACGGCAGCTATGACGCCGGCGCGCTCTATCGCAAGCCCGGCATCAAGCTGCTGGTGGACTTCATCACCAACCCCGCCTTTATGGCGACCGGCAACGCCGAGCGCCTGCAGCGTCTGCACGACGACATCAAGGGCAAGGACTGGTTTATGGCCCTGCTCGACATTGAGGAGTACATCCAGACCAAGGAGCGCGTGCTGGCAGACTACGAGGACCAGGACGCTTGGATGCGCAAGGCGCTGATCAACATCGCCAACGCCGGCACCTTCTCGTCTGACCGCACGATCTCACAGTACAACGACGAGATTTGGCACCTGAGCTAATTTCGTTTTCTTTACCCATCCTCTTGAAAGCGGAGTCGCGGCAACGCGGCTCCGCTTTTTGTGCCGATACGCCGGCCCGTGATTTGTCTCGACCAAACAATCTCGTTCTGTAACAGGTAGCTGCCGAAATCAGCCTCCCGTGTTACAGATCGAGATGAAAGGATAGGCAGCTCGATGCTGTCTCAATCTGTAACATCTAGACCCAATTTGGCCCTCCTCCTGTTACAGATCAAGACAAACCGGCAGATGAACGGCCCCAGCACAAAGAAAGGCTCCCCTCTCGCCCAGCGGATGGGAGGGGAGCCTTATATGTGACCACGGCAAAAGGATGGCAAAGCCGCAGTCGCCCAAAAGGAGGGCCTGATTGGATCGGGCCTAGATAAGGTTCTTGCCAGACACCTTATCGAAGAGATGGGTCGCGTTCTTCTCGAACTTGAACCAAATGGGGTCGCCCGCCTTGAGCGCACCCTTGGCCTCGAGATCGACGACGGGGATGATCAGGACAAACTGGCCGTCGGGAGACATCACATGAACGTGCTCGGTCGAACCCATGAGCTCGGTGACCTCGATGGTGCCCTGAAGCGCACCCTCCTCGCCCTTTTCGGCAAGCAGAATCTGCTCGGGACGTACGCCGGCCGTGATCTCCTTCACGTCGCCGCCGTCCCAATTAAGGGCGAGCTGAGCGCAGGTCTCGGGGGCCAGCGCGACATTCATGTCGTCGGTCTTGACGGTAAAGCCGTCGCCCGAGCGCACCAGCTGGGCATCGAAGAAGTTCATCTGCGGCACGCCGATGAAGCCGGCGACGAAGATGTTCGCGGGATGGTTGAAGACCTCCTGCGGGGTGGCGATCTGTTGGACGACGCCGTCCTTCATGACCACAATGCGATCGCCGAGGGTCATGGCCTCGGTCTGGTCGTGGGTGACGTAGATGAACGTGCCCTTGATCTCGTGGCGCAGCTTGATGAGCTCGGCACGCATCTGGTTACGCAGCTTGGCGTCCAGGTTGGACAGCGGCTCGTCCATCAGGAAGACCTTAGGATCACGCACGATGGCGCGGCCGATAGCGACACGCTGACGCTGGCCGCCCGAAAGCGCCTTGGGCTTACGGTCGAGGTACTCGGTGATACCCAAGATCTCGGCAGCGGAGCGAACCTTGCGGTCGATCTCGTCCTTGGGGACCTTCTTGAGCTCAAGCGTAAACGCCATGTTCTCGTACACCGTCATGTTGGGGTACAGAGCGTAGCTCTGGAACACCATGGCGATGTCGCGGTCCTTGGGAGCGACGTCGTTGACGCGCTTGCCGTCGATGAACACGTCACCCGAGGTGATGTCCTCCAGGCCAGCAACCATGCGCATCGTCGTGGACTTACCGCAGCCAGACGGGCCAACGAGGACGACGAACTCCTGGTCGTGAACGGTGAGGTTAAAGTCCTCAACAGCGAGCACGCCATCCTCGGTAACCTTGAGGTTGTGCTTCTTCTCCTCGGTCTTCTTCTTTTTGCCAAAGAAGCCCTTCTTTTTGGACTCGGTGTTGGGATACACCTTCTGAACATGTTTGAGAACGATCTCGGCCATGTCTCTACCTTTCGATACGCGGCGCCGCGCTGAGGGGCGCCGCTAAAACTTGCAAAACAGTTACGGCATCAGCCCTTGACGGCACCTGCCACCACACCGTCGATGATGTACTTCTGGCAGAGGATGTACATGATGACGATGGGGACAACGACCATCATGATGCAGGCCATCATGGGGCCGAGCTCGACGTGGCCGTAGCCGCCGCGGAAGTACTGAATCAAGATAGGAATGGTCTTGTACTTGGTGGAGTCGAGCGTAAGGTAGGGCAGCAGATAGTCGTTCCAGACCCACATGGTCTCGAGGATGCCGACCGAAAGATAGGTGGGCTTCATGATGGGGAGGACGATCTTAAAGAACACCTGGACCGGGTTGCAGCCGTCGATCATGGCCGCCTCTTCGATCTCGAGCGGAATGTTCTTTACAAAGCCGGCGAACATAAAGACCGCCAGGCCCGCGCCAAAGCCAAGATAGATAAAGCAGATGTTGAACGGCGTGTTAAAGCCGATGCGGTCCGCCAAATTGGACAGCGTGAACATGAGCATTTGGAAGGGCACGACCATCGAGAAGACGAACAGGTAATAGAAGAAGTTCGAGATCTTGTTGTTGACACGGACTACGTACCAAGCGCACATGGAGCAGCACACCAAGATCAGAACGACCGACGTGACCGTGATGATGAGCGAGTACATAAATGCCGAGGCAAAGCCCTGCTCGTTAAGGGCGTGCATGTAGTTTGCGAGGCCGTTGAACGTCTCGGGCGTGAGCAGATCGAATGCCGTGGTGGTGCTGATTGCAGTTGCCTTTTTAAAGGAATTGAGCGCAATCATGAACACGGGGTAGATCCACGCGAGCGACAGAATCGTAAAGAAAATCGAGAGCGCGCGATTGATAACCTTATCGCGTTTCATTACTGCTGCACCTCCTTGGACCTCGTGGCCTTAAGCTGAATCATGGAGATGGCTACGACCAGGATGCAGAAGATAACCGCCTTGGCCTGACCGATACCCTGCCATGCGATACCGGCACGCGAATAGAACGTGTTGTAGATGTTCAGGGCGAGCATCTCGGTGGAGTGCGCGGGGGCGCCGCCGGTAAGGGCGAGGTTCTGGTCGAACAGCTTAAAGCCGTTGGTGATGGACAGGAACAGGCAGATGGTGATGGTCGGCATCAGATTGGGGATCTTAACCTTCCAAAACGTCTGCCATGCCGTGGCACCGTCGACCTTGGCGGCCTCGATGTAGTCGGACGGTATGGACTGCAGACCAGCGATGTAGATAATCATCATGTAGCCGACCTGCTGCCACAGGGTCAGGATGATAAGGCCCCAGAAGCCAGCAGCAGAGTTAAGGGCGATGAGCTGGGCGCCCACGTTGGAGAGCAGGCAGTTGATCAGAATCTGCCAAATGTAGCCCAGCACGATGCCGCCGATCAGGTTAGGCATAAAGAAGATCGTACGGAAGATGTTGGTGCCTTTGAGCGCCTTGCGGGTGAGCGCCTGCGCAATGGCCAGGGCGATCACGTTGATGAGCACCGTCGACAGGAAGGCAAACGCCACGGTAAAGAAGAACGACGTGGAGAACTGCGGATCGGACAGCGCGCGCACGTAGTTCTCGATACCGACAAAGTGCGCGTTACTAATGATAATAAACTGGCAGAACGAGAGATAGAAGCCCTGGATAAAAGGGATCACGAACCCGATCATAAACGCCAGACACGTGGGCAGCATAAAGAGCGGCCACCAGCGCTTGAGTGCTTTGCCCATAAAAGGGTCCTTTCAATATGCAGGGGGCGGGCAAACCAACGTCTGCCCGCCCCCTGTCGCTAATCAGATAGCTTGGGCAGCAACTGCTTACTCGGAAGCGGCCTTCTCGGTCTTCCAGCCATCGACGAAGGCGTTCTTGACGCCGTCCCACTTGCTGTTATCGGCAGCGTAGGCAATCAGAGCCTGCTTGAGGTTCTTCTTCCACTCCTCGGAGGGAATGTAGACGAAGTCCCAAGCGACGGTCTTCTTGCCGTCCTTGGCCATGGCAACGGCCTGCTGCGAGAAGACGTTGGTGGTCTCCTTGGCGCTCTTGAACGGAGCGGTCAGACCCATCTTGTCGGCGATGATGCTGGTCGGGGTGTCAGCGGTGACGCACCAATACATGAAGTCCTCGGTGGCCTTCTGGGCATCCTCGGAAGCCTGGGAACTGACGCACCAGTAGTTCTCGCCGCCGGAGCACAGGCCCTGGTTCTCCTCGCCGTCAACACCGATGTAGATGGGCATCATGCCAATCTGATCGTCGGTCATGCCGGCCTTGACGAGGTCAGAATAGGCCCAAGAGCCGTTCTGGTAGAAGACGGCCTTGCCGGTTGCGAACTCGTTGGTGGCGTCGTCGCCGGTCTTGGAAGCAAGCTGCGAAGGATCGCAGGTGGAGTCGGTGATGTACAGGTCGAAGATCTGCTTGTAGTTGTCGAGGAACTCACCCTTGATCTCGTCGTCCTCCTGGTTGTGCTCCTTCTCAAACTCGTAGTAGAGCGGCATGTTGGCAAGGTGGGTGGTGTAGCGCCAGCTGGAGGAGTCGTCCATGCCGGCGGAAGTGAAGGCACCCTCGACACCAAGCTCGTCCTTGCGGGCCTGGATGTCATCGGCACAAGCCTTCAGCTTGTCGAAGGAGTTGATGTCCTCGGCCTTGTAGCCAGCCTTCTCGAGCAGCTGCTTGTTGTAAATAATGCCGAAGCTCTCCTGAACCCAGTCGATGCACACATCCTTGCCGTCGGACTGCAGAGCCAGGGAGTCATCAATGAGCTCACCGCGGAGCTTGGTATCGGACAGGTCGGCGCAGTAATCCTTCCAGTTCTTAAGACCGGTGGGGCCGTTGACCTGGAACAGGGTCGGAGCGGAGCTCTTGGACATCTCGGACTTAAGCTTCTCCTCGTAGGTGTTGGAAGCGGCGGTCACGATCTTGACCTCGACGCCCTTCTCCTTCTTATAGGCCTTGGCGATCTCCTTCCACTCCTTGTCGACCTCGGGCTTGAATTGGAGGAAGTAGACCTCGGCAGCGTCACCAGAAGCAGAGGAGCCGGAGCCGGCAGAACCACCGCAACCCACGAGGCCCAGGCCAAGAACTGCAGCCGCGGAACCAGCAAAGCCCAGGAACTGCCTTCTGCTCATTTCGTTCTTCATTACAATCCACCCTTTCACACCGTGGCGGCACCCTTTGCCGCCGCCTTCGGAGATTGGCTCGGGGACTTTGCCCCTTTTGCTGATTTGAACGATACGCTATTTGGCTAGTTGTTTGAACAAGTATTACTAGAGCGGTAGAAAAAATTCAGTGAACGGTAATTTCAACTTGATACTTGACAAGTTTTGTATAAACAATTATTTGTTATCGAATGCAGAGAAAACGCCCGGTCAAGCCGATGTACCGTCGGTTTGACCGGGCGTTTTCTCTTTGAGGCCATGAGTCTCGTCAGGCTGCGAGCTAGCCGGCTATCGCTTGGAATTGACGCGGTAATGGAAGATCTCGGGGTGTGTGCGAGTGTGCGTCACCTCAAACAAGATGCCATCCGAGGTGTACGACTGACTCTCCATGACGGCAACGCAGTTGTATTTGCCGAGGTCAAGATAGCTGCAGTCCTCATCGTTGGCGAGCTCGACACTCACCGTACGACGGCTCGCCATCACTTTGACACCGCGCTTGTGCTCCAGATAGCCGTAAATGGAATCTGCCGCGATCTCGGGAGTCAGGCCCTTGGCGATCGACGCCAAAAAATAGCCATGGTCCACTTGGCGCGCGTTGCCGTTGAGGCTTCGGACACGCACTACGCGAATCAACTCCTCGCCCACCTTAAAGCCCAGGTGACGAGAGAGTTGCTCGGTGCAAACCAGATGTTCGAAAGACTTAACGTCCGTCGATGCAACGGCATTGTTGCGCTTTGCAAACTCGCCAAACGACTCAACCTCTTCGAGTGCGCCCAACATGTCGGTTTCGCCCTTAAGCCAAATAACGCGCACGCCCTTGCCGTGTATGGGCTGCACAAACATCCCGTCGGCCAGCATACCCAAGGCGCGACGGACGGTATTGCGAGTGCATCCGAACTCCGCGGTCAGCTCGGCTTCGGTTGGCAGCATCTCCTGAAACGCATAGGTCCCATTAATGATGCGCGAGCGTATTTCTCGGTAGATTCCTTCGTATATCGCTTTTGGCATTGTTTCACCTCTACATTATTCATTTCCGGCTAGGCACGATAGCATTTCTTAAAGTTGTTTAAACCGAATATCGGTAAAGCGACAGGATTTAACCGTTGACGGTTTCTGTCATGCCCAAATCGGTTTCGCTCAAAACTGCCGGTACGACAATCGTCTGGTCCTCTACAATGAATCCATTGTTTAAACGTTTCCCCACGCGCAACGCGCCTCGATATTCGGAAGGCAGAACATGCTGCAAAAAATCCAACGCTTTGGCGGGGCAATGTTCGCGCCCGCCATGCTGTTTTCTATATCAGGCCTCATGGTCGGCGTCTCCGCTCTCGCAACGACTGCGGACATCGTCGGCGATCTCGCCGTATACGGAACCCCTTGGTACGTTTTTTGGACCATCATCCAGCGCGGCTCGTGGACGGTCTTTAAACGCCTCCCGCTCCTTTTTGCCGTAGCGCTGCCCATCGGTCTTGCCCAAAAACAGCCGGCTCGTTGCTGTCTCGAGGCTCTCGTCGCCTATTTTGCCTACTGCTTCTTTTTGAGCGAGATCATTAAGCTGAGCGGAGACAACCTTGGACTTGAGTACCCGTCATCTTTGACCTCCGCCAGCGGTATCACCGTCATCGACGGCATCAAGACGCTCGACACCGGCATTATCGGCCCGCTGGCGGTATCGGCAACCGTCGTTGCCATCCATGACCGCTTCTACGATGCCAAGGTTCCCGATTGGCTCGGCACCTTCTCGGGCTCCTCGCTGGTCTACCTCATCAGCTTTTTTGCCGTGTTTGCCCTTGCTGCTATCTCGGCCGCCATCGTGCCCTACGTATACGATGTAACCGATACGCTGCGTCACGCGCTTGCAGGCGTCGGTCCCTTTGGCGTGGGCATCTTTGTCTTTTTAGAACGAGCACTCGAGCCCTTTGGCCTGCACCACCTGCTCTACATGCCGATCTACTACGACAACCTGGTCATTAACGACGGCATCTACGCCACGTGGAGCAGTTTGCTCCCCATCCTCTCCCATAGCACGCGCCCCCTTAATGAGCTTGCGCCGTGGGCCGGTTTTACCGCCACCGGCTGGGTCAAGCTCTTTGGCCTTCCTGCCATCGCAGCTGCGTTCTACTCCACCGCAAAACCCGAGCGCCGCGCCGGCCTCAGGGTCATCCTTGTTCCCGCCATCATCGCCTCGGTGGTTTGCGGCGTTACCGAGCCACTCGAGTTTCTCTTTATGTTCACCCACCCCGGGCTCTTTTTGCTCTACGCCGTCTTATCGTCTTGCCTTGCCACAACCATGAATTTCTTTGGCATCGTCGGCATCTTCTCGGGCGGCCTCATGGAGATGGCAGCCTTCAACTTTATTCCGCTCATGCGCACGCATGCCGGTGCCTATCTTTTGGCGCTCGGTATCGGCCTTGCCTTTAGCCTCATCTTTTTTGTTAGTTTTCGAGCACTCATCTTGGTCTATGACCTTAAGACACCGGGCCGCGAGGATCATGTTGCCAATCGCGCGGCAATCGATTGTTTAACGGGAAGCGACTTTGCCAAAGAGCAATCCCCCAATGACGAGGTCGATAGTCGATCCGATCAAGATCACGTCCTCGCTGAGCGGGTAATTCAGCTTTTAGGTGGCGTTGGCAATATCGTGGGCGCAACCAACTGCGCCACGCGCCTGCGCGTCGAGGTCGCAGACCCTTCCATCGTTGCAGATAACGCGTCGTTTGTCGCGGTGGGCGCCAAGGGCCTCATCATTACGGGCAAGACCGCCCAGGTGGTCATCGGCATCTCCGTTCCCCGCGTTAAAGAGCATTTTGACCAGATCATGGGCCTCGAGCCGGAATTTGTGCCCACCACCTCGGCCTCCCCTGCCGCCAGCGCAGCCCATAAGCGCGGCGATATTTGCTTCTTCGATATCGACGGAACGCTCGCCTGGCAAGACCCCAGGCTCGCCCAAGACCTTCCCGAAGACGAGCGGGACCTCTCCCCCTATCCCAACGAGGCGGTTTCGCAGGCAATCCGCGAGTTTGTCGCCAACGGCAACATGGCCTTTATCTGCACGGGACGCACCCTGAGCTGCATCCACCCCAAACTTCTTGAGCTGCCTTGGACCGGCATCGTCTGTCTTGCGGGCGGTTACGCCGAGATCAACGGACACGCAATTCGCGATCTGTCGATGACGCCCAGTATGCTGCAGCGTCTTGCCCCCTACCTTGAGCAATCGGGCGAGGTCATCCGCTTTGAGGGCCTCAACGGCGTCGTGCGCATGAGTGCCGATGCGCCCGATGCTCCCGGATACGCGCGCACCCTGGGCGACGCAGTCACGCAGCTGCAACATTACAGTGTCTACAAGATCTTGATGTCTACATCACTCGCCAACCACATCGCTCAAGATAAGGCACTTGAGCCGCTGCTGTGCTTTAACGAGCTCGAACTCGAGGTAACCGAAATCTCGCCCCGCGAATGCACGAAGCGCGGAGGCATCCAGTCTGTACTCGACGCCCTCGATCCCCACCACGGAACCGTATACGGCATCGGCGACGCCAGCAATGACGTCTCGCTGATGAACGCCGTCGATGTCGGTATCGCCATGGGCAATGCGCCGGACTATCTCAAGGATAAGGCCGATTACGTGACCGACACCGTCGATCACGACGGTGTCGTTGCGGCGCTCGAGCATTTTGGGCTGATTTAGGCGCGCTCCATCAAACGCACGCCCGTTGTCCCAAATCGCCAAAACTGCCGCGCCAAACGCCCTAATGTGGCAATATGTTGTCTGCATATTGCATCAACGCAACCTCAGAAAGAATGCGAGAACCCGTGTCCAGTCCGTTTACCAGCTTTTTAGCCCAGCACTTTGACCAGATTAACGACTATCTGGCCACGTTCTTTGACGGACAGGCGACCTCTGCCGATATCGAGCGCTACCTGTACGCGCCGCTCTCGGCTTTTACGGCCAACGCCGGCAAGCGCCACCGCCCGCTTATCTGTATGCTCGCCGCAACCGCAGTGGGCGGTAGCTTTGAGAGCGCCCGCAGCGCCGCGGCAGCCATCGAGCATTTCCAGTCGGGCGCGCTGATCCACGACGACATCGCCGACAACGGACAGCTTCGTCGAGGCAAGCCCTGCATGCACCTTACCGAGGGCACGGGCCTTGCCATCAATTGTGGCGACCTGGCGCTCACCATGGTCACCAAGACGGTTCTCGACGACCCTACGCTGGAGTCCGACGTGAAGCTGCGCGTGCTCCACGAGCTTACCGAGATGATCGTCCGCACCATCGAGGGTCAAGCGCTCGACCTGGGTTGGGTCCGTGACGGGCGCTTTGATATCTCGGTTGATGACTACCTGGACATGGCGACGCACAAGACCGCGTTTTACAGCGGAGCCACGCCGCTTGCCGCCGGAGCCATTATCGGCGGCGGCAACGATGAGCAAATCGAAGCGCTGCGCGCCTTTGGCCTGCACACGGGCCTTGCCTTTCAGATTCAGGACGACCTGCTAAACCTTGTCGGCACTAAGGAAGCCGCCAACAAGGACTTCCGCACCGACATCACCGAGGGCAAGCGCACGCTTGTCGCCGTACACGCCCTCTCTGATGAGCGCCACCACGACGAGGTCGAGGCGATTCTTTCCTCAGGCACCGATGATCCCGCGCAGCTCGCACGCGCCGTGGAGATCTTCCAGGAGACCGGCTCCATCGATTACGCCCACACTTACGCGCTCGACCTGACCGCTAAGGCCAAAGCGGCCATCGAGAACGTTGAGCTTGATCCGCACGCACGCGAGCTGTTCCTCTCCATGGCAGATTTCTTTGTGGAGCGTCTTAACTAACGGGGGTTATAAAACCTGTCAGCAGCGTATTTAGGCACAACTTGCTACACTGTTGAGTGCATGTTTATGCATCCCTTTGCGTTGTCTATCCGACAGACGCTCAAATAGTACGAATGGTACGCCGAAAGGGGTTCGTTCATGGAACCTATTACAACGGGCATGCAAGGAGCAGCCGTCGAGGACGTGCAGTCTCGTCTCCTGCAGCTCGGCTACACGATTGATGCCGCCGAAGTCACCGACAAGTACTTTGGAGCCACCACCGAGCAGGCCGTCAGCACCTTCAGGCTCGACAGCGGCCTTGCTGCCGGTCATGCCGTCGATATCCCCTGCTGGAGCGCCCTTGTAGACGCTTCGTATAAGCTGGGCGACCGCACTCTCTATCTGCGCATGCCCAATTTCCATGGCGCCGATGTGCAGGCCCTGCAGCGCGCTCTCAACGTTTTGGGCTTTGCCTGTGGCGAAGACGACGGCTACTTTGGTCCGCATACCGAGGCCGCCCTGCAGCAGTTCCAGGAAAATGTCGGCCTGTTTGCCGACGGCATGGCCTTCCAGGACACCTACGCCTACATCAACCGCCTGCACCATGTGTGGGAGGGCAAGCCCTCGGTCACCGAAGCCGAGTCCCGTATCGGTTTTGCTCGCGCCGCCAACGTGCTCGAGCGCTTCCAGATTGCCGTTATCGGCGAGGACCCCATCGCACGCAGCGTTGCGTCGCGCATGTGGAATATCGCCACGGCAACGACCGACAACAGCGGCATGATGCTCTGCGACTCCGAGGTCCCAACCGACGTTGACCTGGTGCTCGAGATCGCAAGCGATGAGCTGCCCGCAGATGCAGCGCCGCGCGCCACGATCGCCCTCGCCGAGTGCCACAACCTGGCCCAGCGCATCCGCACTGCCAATGTCGCCGCGCAGCAGAAGCCGGCACGCATTCGCATTGAGCTCACGGGCATGACGCGCTACAACGGCACCTTCACGGCCAGCGACGCGCAGACACTCGCCGTACGCCTGCTCGATGGCGTTTGCGATGCCCTCGCAGATTAGGTAAACTAAACGAGTTGCTTTTGGGCAACACCACACATTGGGACGTAGTTCAACGGTAGAACTCCGGTTTTTGGTGCCGGCTGTTGGGGGTTCGAATCCCTCCGTCCCAGCCATTAAAATTGAGCGCCCTGAGCCCATAACGGCCCAGGGCGCTTTCTTGTGGGCAAGCGGAGGGATTCGAACCCGCAAGGGTGCGGAGCTGAGGAAACGCGAAGGCGCCCCAAGCCCATTAGGACCAAGAGCGCCTAACATCAAGAAAATATCAGCCCAGTTCCGAAAAGCGAGCCGCATGCAACAACCAGGTAACCACAGGCCCCGGGAGAGCGGGGACACCGGCTTAGGTTTATCGCGAGTTCCGCACGAACAGGAGGCCACTTAATGTGGCCTCCGTCGTGAGCAGGACTGTAGAGCAGGAAACCTAAGCCGGTGTCCCCGCTCTCCCGGGGCCGAACGCCCTAGTTGTTGAGCATGCGGTCGAAGCTTCCCGAGTCGCCATCCCGATAGTCTGCGGTCATCAGAATCTCCTGCGGAATGCGCCCGCCCTCGCGCAGCACGTTGCGGAACTGCACGCGCGTAACCATGGGCAGATCCTTGATCGTCGCCGCCAGGTTCTGCGGCACGCCCTGGTTGGCAGCCGCGGGCTCGCACTCGCCGCCGGCCTTCACGCGACGCTTATGCTCGGCGAGCATGGCACGGTACATGCCGGCATGCAGGCGAATCTCAACCACATTGGCATTGCGAGCCTGCTCGACGATACGCGCGCCCTCGCGATCGATATCGCCTACGTAGTAGACGTAGTTAAAGCGATAGCCAATCTCAGCCAGATAATCGTCCAGGGCATGCGAGACGCTCGCCTTGCATCCGCCGCCAAAAATCACGCCGCCCACCTTGATGCCAAAGAGCTTGGCGTGCTTGCGGCCACGCAGCAGCTTGACGATCTCGTCGTAGGTGTCCAGGTTCTCGACCATAATGAACGGCTTGTCGGCTCCCAGCGTAAAGAAGCCCGTAAAGTGCACGGGGCGATTGGGGGCGACCTTGATCGCCTGCATGCTGATGCCCTTTTCGGTCATACGCCTGATCAGGCGCTCACCGTGCTTGCCGTCAAAAGCCTTCTCGTCGTTAAAGATCTGGTAGGCACGCTGGCGGCGCGAGGCAACCGGCGTATCGGCACCTCGGTTCTGTTCGATCCAAGCCTGGATGATTGCGATTTCCTCGGCAATCTTGCGGTTGGACATCTCGTTGTGCTGAGTGCGCTGCGGAGCCTTTTTGCCATCCTTGCCCTCGACCTTTACGATCTGTGTCTGCTGCTCCTTGATCTTAGAGAGCGCCGTGGGCGTAGGGACAACTTTGAGCAGCTGCCTGCCTAAAACGCGGGCAAGGGCAAACGCCGAGGCCTCGCCGTGAACGGCCGACTTGGGCTGCTGGGCAGCAGTATCTGCTGCGGCAGACTCCGGCTTCTTCTGAGACTTGCGCTTAGAATCGCCTTGGGAATTGCGCTCGTGCTTCGGCATAGACGCCTGCTTCTGCTGACGAACGGACTTGCTCTCCTTCGCCGGCTGGCGCTTAGGCTGCCCCGAAGAAACCTCGGCCTTCGCATCCTCGTTCTGCGGCGTGGTCTTCTCGGTTGCAGTCTCGGCATGGGAACTGCGGCCCCCACGATGGCGACGGCGGCGAGGCTTGCTCGACGCGCCCTGCTCCGTCCGCTCATCAGTAGGCTGCTGGCCCTTGGCCTCGGCATCAACCTTAAGCTGCGGCTCAACAGGCTTCTGCTCGCGAGCCGCCGGCTCAACGGCCTTCTCGTCCTGAGTGGTCGAAGCCGGCTCGCTCTTCTCCTGACGCCTCACGGGATACGCGCGCCCCGCAAAACCACGTCCGGGACGACATGAACCCGGAGCCTTCTTGGCAGACTCCTCAACATCGTCTGCAACCTCAGAAGACTCTTCGACCTCACGCGCGGCATCCTGCTGTGCAGCCTTAAAGTGAGCGCCGCGACGGTGCTTGGGCTCTTGGGCCTCCACGGGCTTTTGCTCCTTCGTGGGCTTCTGCGACTCGGCAGCAGCCTCGGTCTCAACAGCCTCGGCATCCGTCTCGCCCTTTCGAGCAACGGCGCGACGGAAGCGCTCCTGCTGGGCGCGGCGCTGTGCATCGCGCTTGCCGCCCCCGCCAAAACCGCCGCGTCCTGCCTTGGCCGTAAAGGCACGCACGACGTTCTCATCGAGCAACTCATCGGTATCGACATGCTCACGCGGGGCAACTTCTTCCACAGCAGGCACGTCAGCGGAATCCTCGACGACAAAATCCTCGACGGACTCGGCAGGCTGCTCCTGGGCATCGCGGATCTCGGCATTGATGGTATAGAACGCCGGGCGCCCGTTAATGCCGCTACCCTCGATCTTGGTCACGATATTTGCCGCGATAAGCTCATCGCGCATCGCCTTGGTGTCACATTCCTTATCGACGGAGCGGAAAATCTGCGCCAGCGCGCTCGACTTAATCTTGAGTGCCTTGCGGCAAAGCAGGTCGTAGGCAACCAGCTTTGCCCGCTCGGCAGAAAGCGACGTTTGTCCGCTCAGACGCTCAGCCAGAGCATCGACATTTTGTTGGTTATCGGAATATACCGTCTTGGCCACGGGGCCCCTTTCATATGCACACATATACGTTTATATGGTACAACGCGCGCCCTTATCCACGCAAAACATCTGCGAGAACACTCGAGCGTCACCCGCTTTTGCATGAAAAAAAGACCGAGCCCGCGAAGTCGCGGACCCGGTCTTTCCGAGTCATATAGATGTGACGTTCAACTCGTCAGGTCGACTAAGCCTTGGCAGCCTCGGCATCGGCAGGAGCCTCAGCGGCAGCGGCGCGGCCGTACTCGGCCTTGCCCATCTCGGACCACTCGGGCTCCTCGTCAGGCATGGAGCCAGCCTCCTTGCCGAAGAACTCCTTGAGGCAGTTGACGGCGACGATGAGGCCCAGGACCATCAGCAGGACGGCAAAGACGAGCTGCAGGCCCTTGGTGGCGGCGACGGAGACGGCGGCCGTGGTGGCGGTAGCCGGGATGGTACCGAAGAAACCGTAGGCCTGGACGGCGGTCATGCAGCCCATGGCGCTCTGGACCAGCGAGGTGAAGGTGCAGCAGAGCAGGAAGACGACGGGCACGTAGAGCATCCAACCCTTGCGGCCGGTGCACTTGCAGAACACGGCGAGGGTGATCATGGTCATGCCGCCGAGCAGCTGGTTGGAAGCACCAAAGAGCGGCCAGATGTTGGCATAGCCACCAAAAGCGAGGGCGAGACCGGGAAGCAGGGTGACGACCGTGGCGAACCAGGGGTTGCCGAGGACCTTCATGTAGCCGGCCTTGGACTCGATGGCCAGGGCGTCGTTGGTCTGGGCAAAGAACTCGGAGAACGAGGTGCGGGCGATGCGGGCGACGGCGTCGAGCGAGGTCAGGGCCAGAGCGGAGACGTTCATGGTCATGAAGACGGTAGCGAGCGTGCCGTCAACACCGAAGGCCTGCATACCGCGGGAGATGCCGGCGGCGAAGATCTGGAACGGGGTGGAAGCGACACCGGCGTTGAGGGCGCCGGTACCGGCGGTGTTCATATCGGAGAACATGATGCCGGCGACGATGATGGCAAGGATGCCGACGAAGGACTCGACGATCATGGCGCCGTAACCGACCTTGACGGCGTCCTGCTCCTTCTCGACCTGCTTAGAAGAGGTGCCGGAAGAAACGAGGCTGTGGAAACCGGAGAGAGCACCGCAGGCAACGGAGACAAACAGGACCGGGAACATCATGCCAGAGGCAGTGGAGAAGCCGGTGAAGACCGGAGCGGTGATGGTGGCCTGGCCGTTAACGCCCAGGACGACGATGCCGAGGACAGCGCAGACGATCATGACGATCATCATGATGGAAGTGAGGTAGTCACGCGGGGTCTTGAGCATCTGAATGGGCATAGCGCCAGCGAAGACCAGGTAGACCATGACGACGGCGAACCACTGGAATTTATCCAGGTAAACCGGGAACTGCATACCGACGGCGAACATGAGAACCATGAGGACCACGCCGGTGACGAACTCGGCAGCGCCGGTGAGGTTGAACTTCTTCTGAGCCCAACCAAAGGCGATAGCGACGAAGGTGAACAGGATGGAGATGGTACCAGCGCAGCCGGCGGCATAGGACTTGGTGAAGTCGATGGCACCGGTAGCAGCACCAGAAGCGTCAACGGCCGGGGTGAACATGAACGTCTTGCAGACCATGTCGGTGAAGGCGGCGATGACAATGATGCAGAACAGCCAGCAGAACAGCAGGAACAGGCGACGGCCGGTCTTGCCGATGTACTTCTCGATGAGCTGAGCCAGGGACTTGCCGTTGTTCTTCATCGAGGCGTACAGAGCGCCAAAGTCGTGGACGGCGCCAAAGAAGATGCCGCCGACGAGGACCCAGAGCACGACGGGAAACCAGCCGAAGGCCATGGCGACGATCGTACCCGTAACAGGGCCAGCACCGCAGATCGAGCTGAACTGGTGCGAGAACGCGGTGAAGGCGGAGACGGGCGAGAAGCTGTTGCCGTCCTTCATGCGCTTGGCCGGCGTGAGGGCCTCTTTGTCAACGCCCCACTTGTTGGCCAGCCATCGGCCATAGCCCAGATAGCCGTAGGCGAGCACCGCCGCGGCCACAACCATGAGCAAAACTCCGTTCATTACATTTCCTCCTCTAAAAAGAACTTCCCAGACATAAAAAATGAGGGCCGTCGGTTGCGCTCGACGGCCCTCATCTTCATCAGCCGCCCGTTATCGTACGGGCTAGCTGTATGTGCTAACCCGCATCAGATAATTACTACGCTGATAATGTTTAGCTGATGCGTGAACATGTCTAAGAAATCCTCTTCAATCATGATGCGAACGATCCGTGCGTGTTCACATCCCCCAGTGGTTGAAAAGGAGTATGAAACTTTAGTTACCTAAAGTCAACGCAAATTTGTAATGAATTTTCAACTTTTTTTGATTTCTCGGTATAAAACGCCACTGACCTCGGACTTTACCCCACGACAGTTTTTGCATGAGAGATGCCCCTGAGAGCCGCGGGAGCCGGGCGGCGCATATGAACTTTCCTGCTCTACAGTCCTGCGCAAGACGGAAAGCACATTAAGTGCTTTCCTTTG
>CATXWM010000029.1 GCA_958403205.1 uncultured Collinsella sp.
GTGCAACGGAAAAGAGCCGCCCTTTCGGACGACTCAAACTGTAATGGGGCTTTTTGCTACCCTGTGCCCTGAGTTGACTCGCTTGCCACGAAATGGGCCTATCTACTACGTTTGACCGGTTACCCCCGACCATACGGAACATCGCGAAATTAAAACCGCAGGTAGACGGCTTGCGTATTTTGCGAAAACTCGGTTATGGTCGACCCATGCGGGTTAAACGTAGTAGATAGGCCGTTTTCGTGGCGCGGCGTTTGCAAGATGCGGCAAAGGGACTGTCCCTTTGCCGCATTACCTAGTCTAGGCGGACCGGATCGTGGGGGTAGGCGTTGAGGATCTCGACGCCGGACTCGGTGACCAGGGCAAGGTCCTCGATGCGGACGCCGGTGCGGCCGGGGAGGTAGATGCCCGGCTCGATGGAGAACGTCATGCCCGGCTCTACGACCTGCTCGTTGACGAGCGAAACATCGCCTGGCTCGTGGTCCTGCAGGCCGATCGAGTGGCCCAGGCGATGCGTAAAGTACTTGCCGTAGCCCGCATCCTCAATCACGTCGCGCGCGGCGCGGTCCAGGTCGCACATGCGCACGCCCGGTGCGATGAGCGCCTCGGCGGCCTCGTTGGCGCGGCGCACGATGTCGTAGATGCGTGCGGTTTCCTCGTCCGGCTCGCCCCAAAAGAACGTGCGCGTCATGTCCGAGCAGTAGTTGCGGCGACGTCCACCAATGTCGAACAGCACCACGTCACCGCGCTTGAGTACGGTGTCGTCGGGCTCGTGATGCGGGTCGCCGGCGTTGGCGCCAAAGCTCACGATGGGCGGAAAGCTAAAGCCCTCGCAGCCGTGATTGCGGTACAGACCGAGCATCTGGTCGGCAATTTCGCGCTCCGTCACGCCTTCGTGAACGAGCTTGATGGCGTCGGCCATCACGGCGTCGTTGGCGGCCGAGGACGCGCGCATGAGCTCCTGCTCGGCTGCGTCCTTGTGGGTGCGTGCGGCTGTGACGGCAAAGTCGCCCAGGAAGAACTCGCTCGCAGCATGGCGCTCCATAAGGGGCATCAAAAAGCCGGAGCGCATAACAGTATCGATGCCGAGCGGCTTGGTCGGATCGACTTCGCGTGCGATGGCGTCGGTCACGACGTCGGTGTCGTTGTGATACGCGACGCGGGCATTGTCATATTCGGGCAGCTGATGCAGCGCGTTGACCAAGATCACGGGCTCGCTTCCGCGCGCGAGCAGCACGCCACAAAAACGCTCGAACATATCGGCATAAAAACCGGTCAGGTAGTAAATCGACCACGGGTCATTCACAAGCAGCTGCGCGCCGGGGTGCTGAGCCTCGAGCGCATCGAGCACGCGCGCCACACGCTGGTCATCGACATGTGCCATACATCGTCCTTTCGCTAGGGTGCCACCATGGTATCCCAAGCCCGGCAGCTAGGGACGTTCCTTTTATGCCGGCACTTCGGGACGCTCCTTGGCATGGCCAGCCTAGCGAACGTTCGGGCAAAAATAGTCATAAGAGGCCCGTCCCAAATGGACTGGTTTCAAAACTATGGCGGATTACGGGGCTGGACCTGTATTACTTGACCATGGGAAAAATCGCGAAATTAAAACCGCAGGTAAACGGCTTATCAAAAATCGAAAACTGCCCGCATGGATGGGGTTCTCCGAATCAGCCCCGTAATCCGGCATAGTTTTGAAATGGCACTAAAGTAGGCGCAGGCTAAATACCAATTCCAAAGATGGTTGCGGTGGAATAGTTCCTGGATGCCGGGGTTTTGGCGGAGATCAGGAACTATTTCACCGCAATTGAGGAGGGCGGGGTGGATGGCGGGGTAGCTAAAAGAGCTCCGTCCCTAATTGGCTACTTAGGCCCGGTCGATGTCCATGCTGGCGATGAGGTCGGTACCTGTGTCAAGGAGGTTGGGGAGGACTACATCGCTCATGCGGATGGGGGCTTTGACCACTAGGTCGCGGATGAGGTCCATCGCCTGGGCGTGGAGTTCGAGCGGGATGGCTTCGGCCGTGCGTACGGGAAGCAGCGTCTCGTCGCCGCCGGAAACGGCCACCGTGGTGGTGAGCACGCGCATGGGGCAGGTGAGTTCCTGGCGCGCGAACGTATCACCGCGCGGGCAGCTGTTTCCGATCACGGAGTGCACCTCTGCCACGGCGCCGTCTGCGTCGCGCTCCACCTCCACGGTCAGGAGGCACTCGGATGGGCAGGTGGTGCAGTTGAACCGCAGCGTCTCGATCGTGTTTGTGCTCATGGCCTTACGCCTCCTCAACGGGATCGACGGACAGGACAATCTCGCTAACACCCAGGTCGAGTGCGCGCTGAATCACCTTTGCCGGCAGCGGGAAGCTTTCCATTACGCTCGGTTTAAACGGGCGGACCTTGCCGGCGGACAGTTCCTCGTCGCCTGCCAGAATGCGCACGCGGGCGGCGTCGACCGGTCGGCGTACGCGGAAGTTGAGTTTGGTGAGCGCCACGGTCGTAATGCGGCCCGGCAGTGCGTAGCCTGCGATGCCGGCGGGGGAGACCGTGAGCTCGCAGCCCGCGTCCGCCACTCCCGCCGCGGTGTCGACAGCCCCCAACGCCGACGCCGCTGCAGCCGCGCCGGCACGCTCGGACTCCGTCGTCACATTGTCTGCCAGGTCGTGCACGTGCAGCACGTTGCCGCAGGCAAAGATGCCCGGCACGTCCGTTTGCAGACACTGGTCCACCACGGCGCCGCGCGTACGTGGGTCCAGCTCCACGCCCGCGGCAACCGAAAGCTCGTTCTCGGGAATCAGGCCCACCGAGAGCAGCAGAGTGTCGCACGGAACGATGCGCTCGGTCCCCGGAATGGGCGCCAGATGCTCATCGACCTGGCTCACTTCGACGGCCTCCACGCGGTCGTGCCCGATCACGCGCGTGACCGTTGTGGACAGGTGCAGCGGAATGCCAAAGTCGTCCAGGCAGTTCTTCACATTGCGGCGCAGGCCGTTGGCGTAGGGCATGAGCTCGTACACGCCCTCGACCGAAATTCCCTCGAGCGTGCAGCGGCGCGCCATGATCAGCCCGATGTCGCCCGAGCCCAAAATGACGGCGCGCGAGCCGGGTTTGAGGTTCTCGATATTGATGTATCGCTGCGCCAGGCCGGCCGTAAACACGCCGGCGGGACGGCTGCCGGGAATCTTGATCTCGCTGCGGGTACGCTCGCGGCAACCCATGGCAAGGACGACCGCACGCCCGGTGAGCTGCAGCATACCGGTGGGGCTCATGAGCGTGACGGTGTGGAGTGCGGCGTCTTTCGTGGACGCGCCCGAATCAATTCCAAGCACCATGCTGTCCAAGAACAGCGCAATGTTGGTCGTGCGCACCTGGTCGATAAAGCGCTGTGCATACTCGGGGCCGGTGAGCTCCTGCTTAAAGTGCGATAGTCCAAAGCCGGGGTGAATGCACTGGCGCAGGATGCCGCCTAAGTGTTGCTCGCGCTCCACGATAGCCACGCGCGCGCCGGCCTTATGCGCGGCAAGTGCGGCTGCCATGCCAGCAGGTCCGCCGCCGATAACGACCACCTCGAAGGCCTGCGTGGGTACTGCCACAACGGCATCGCCATCAATCACGCTCGATTTGAATTCCGCCATCCTAGCGCACCCCCTTCAAAGGACCCTCAACGAGCCACGAGCCAGTGTCCTCCAGCAGCACCTCGCTGGGGTCACACCCCAGCTCGCGGGCTAGGATCGCCACCACGCGGCTCTGGCAAAAGCCGCTCTGGCACCGACCCATGCCGGCACGGCAGCGGCGCTTGACGCCCTCGAGCGAAACCGCACCCGGGCGGCGCCGAATCGCGGCCACGATCTCGGCCTCGGGCACTGTCTCGCAGCGGCAGACGATCTGTCCCCACGCGGGGTCGGACTCAATGAGCTCCTCCTTGCGCGCAAGCGGTGCGCGGTCAAAGTCGTCCGGCGCACGGCGTATCGGGTCCCAGTCGTTCCGTTCGCGCAGGGTCACGCCGGCATCGCGCAGCACCTGCTCCATGCGCTCGGCAATGGCCGGCGCGCTTGCCACGCCTGGCGACTGAATGCCCGCCGCCTGGAACAGGCCTGGCACCACGGCCGACTGCCCAATAAAGAAGTCGTTGGTCCCCTGAATGACCGGACGACCGCCGGCAAACGCGCGCACCACACGACGCGTGTCCAGATTGGGAACCAGCTTTCGCGCGCCGGTCAGCAGCGCGTTCACATCGCTTGCATAGGTCTGCGTGTCGCCCGGCTCGCGCACGGCGGCGGTCGCGGTGATCACGGTGTTGCCGTGCACGGTGCCTGTGACGATAACGCCCTTGGACACCGGCGTGGGCACGGGGTAGAGCGGCATCAGCGCGCGCGGCTCCTTGTCCAGCACCACAATGTTTCCCTGGCGCCAGACCATCTGGAACTCCTCGGCGCCCGCCATATGCGAGATGTCGGCGGCGCCGTTGCCCGCGGCGTTGATCAGGTAGCGGCAGCGCACATCGCCGGCAGCCGTCGCCAGCGTAAAGCGCGCGGCTCCGTCGGTAGCCTCGCCGCCAGCAACTTCAATGGCTTCCACCGGCGCGGAGCGCATAAACGTCACGCCGTTGGCGACCGCGTTCTCCAGCGCGGCGATGGCGACCTCAAACGGATCGACAAAACCGGTCGAGGGGCACCACAGCGCGCATGTCGTCTTGGCACTTGCGCGCGGCTCCAGCTCATGGATGCGGTCGGGACCGATAATCGACAGCTCGGGCACGCCGTTGGCAAGGCCATTGCTGTGCAGCTTCTCCAGGTGTGCGCGGTCCTCATCGTTAAAGCCCAGCACCATGGATCCGGTGCGGTGGAACAAAAAGCCCAGCTCCTGGGCCAGGTGCCATATAGCTCGCAACCACGGGCGTTGACCTGTGCCTTTACGGTTCCCGGCGTCGGATCGTAGCCGGCGTGTACCAGGCCGCCGTTGGCCTTTGACGCGCCCAGGGCGATGTCGTTGGCCGCCTCGACCACGCAAATGGACAAGTCATAGCGCGCGAGTTGTCGCGCGATGGCGCACCCGGTGATGCCCGCGCCCACAATCGCGATATCAAACGTTTCCGTCACAGTGCCTCCCAGACAAGTTGACAGGCTGTCAATAAGACTATCCTACGGTCTGCACACCCCCCAGCGCAGCGGCAATGCGGCGAACAGCCCCGCTGCATCCGCCAACGGCAGGCGAGGGGAGACTCAGCAACGTCGACAACCTTGTCTGCCGACGACTACGGCAACCGTTCGTCTCGACCTGTAATAGTTAGACGAGGATTTGGGTTCCAGATGTTACAGATTGAGATGTTAGTCTGGCGGGTCATCCGTTTGTCTCGATCTGTAACATCTAGGGACCGTTTTGGGGTCTAGATGTTACAGATTTAGATGAACCTATCAGTCGGTTTCGAGTGTCTAAATCTGTAACGGTTAGACCTGTTTTTGCCGAGTTGTTGTTACAGATTGAGACATTCTGTTTGGGCGGTTGTCTTTGTCTCAATCTGTAACAGTTAGCTGAGGATTTGGGTTCTAGATGTTACAGATTGAGATAATCATCGGGCGGTTTGTCCGTTCATCTTGATCTGTAACAGTAAGAGGGGAAATTTGGCCCAAGATGTTACAGATCGAGATTTAAGTCTGGGAGAGAACGGTTTGTCTAATTCTGTAACACCTAGTCCCGAATTTGCCGAGTAACTGTTACAGATTGAGATGTTTGTGTCCGCGCCGGCCCCGCCCCTAGCCGTGGTCCCATATAAACAAACCCCGTGGTAAACTTGACCGGACTGTTAATATTCCGAAAGGTACCAGTAATGTCCAAGTACATTTCCGAGCTCATGTCGCCGCAGCTTATGGGCGTCGTCTATGCCTTTGTTGGCTTTATCATCGCCCTGTATGTGCTGTCGGTCGTCTATGTGTTCATCGACGCTCGCCGCCGCGGCGCCAGCGCCTACGTGGCATGGGGCATCATCGCCCTCATCCCGTTTGTGGGCCTCATTGCCTACCTGGTCCTGCGTCCGCACTCCTACGCGTCCGACCGCGAGGAGCAGGAGCTGGACATGGCCCTGCGCGAGCGCCAGCTTGCCCAGTACGGCACCTGCCCGCAGTGCGGTGCGCCCATCGAGAAGGACTTCGTCGTCTGTCCGGTGTGCGATACCCAGGTTCGCAACGTATGCCCCAGCTGCCATCGCCCGCTCGATGCGCACTGGAAGGTCTGCCCCTACTGCCGAACTCGCATCCAGTAACGCATCCATCGCCGGGCCGGCCGCAAGCCACGGGCACCGCGCATCCCGCGCAAGCCACGCGCGCCCCAGACCCCGCCCACACGATGAAGCATGCGTAGAAAATCGCCCGCCGTGCCATTAAGGTGCGGCGGGCGCTTGTATACCAAGGCAACCTGCCTATAATGATGCAAGTCAAAAACGCCGAGCGCATCGCACGCACTTGCATTAGGCATCCGAGAGGAGAAAACATACCCATGAAGGCACTCTACAATGACGGTTCGGTGGCCGAGCTCCCGCAGGACGAGGTCACGCACGTCATCCGCCACTCTGCTGCGCACATCATGGCGCAGGCCATCAAGCGCCTCTATCCCGAGGCCGACTTTGCCTACGGCCCCGCGACCGACAATGGCTTCTACTACGACGTCGACCTGCCCGAGGGCGTCAAGATCAGCGAGGACGACTTGCCTGCGATCGAGGCCGAGATGAAAAAGATCGTCAAGGAGAACCTCAAGTTTTCCGTGTACGAGAAGCCCCGCGCCGAGGCCATCGCCCTTATGGAGGAGCGCGGCGAGAAGTACAAGGTCGAGCACATCGGCGACCTGGACGACGACGCCCGCATCACCTTCTACCAGCAGGGCGACTACATCGACATGTGTGTCGGCCCCCACATCTGCTACACCAAGGCGCTGAAGGCCTTTAAGCTCACCGGCGTCTCGGGCGCCTACTGGAAGGGCGACAAGGACAACAAGATGCTCACCCGCATCAACGGCGTCGCCTTTGCCACCAAGGAAGAGCTTGACGAGCACATGCACATGCTGGAGGAGGCCAAGAAGCGCGACCACCGCAAGATCGGCCGCGAGATGGACCTCTTTATGATGCGCGACGAAGCCCCCGGCTTCCCGTTCTTCCTGCCCAACGGCATGATCCTTAAGAACACGCTGCTGGACTACTGGCGCGAGATCCACCATAAGGCCGGCTACGTGGAGATCTCCACGCCGCTCATCATGAACAAGCAGCTGTGGAAGACCTCGGGCCACTGGGACCACTACAAGGACAACATGTACTCCACCGTCATCGACGACGAAGAGTACTGCATTAAGCCCATGAACTGCCCGGGCGGCGTGCTGGTGTACGCCTCCAAGCCGCACTCCTACCGCGAACTGCCCATTCGCGCCGGCGAGATTGGCCTGGTGCACCGCCACGAGCTGCGCGGCGCCCTGCACGGCCTGTTCCGCGTGCGCTGCTTTAACCAGGACGACGCCCATCTGTTTGTGCGTCCCGACCAGCTGACCGACGAGATCGTGGGCGTGGTCAACCTCATCGACTCCGTGTACCAAAAGTTTGGCTTTAAGTACCACGTTGAGCTTTCCACCCGCCCCGAGGACTCCATGGGTTCGGACGAGGATTGGGCTCGCGCCGAGGAGGGCCTGCGCACTGCTCTGGAGCAGCTGGGCATGGACTATGAGGTCAACGAGGGCGACGGCGCCTTCTACGGCCCCAAGATCGACTTCCACCTGGAGGACTCGCTCGGCCGTACCTGGCAGTGCGGTACCGTCCAGCTTGACTTCCAGATGCCGCTCAACTTTGACCTGGAGTACGTGGACGCCGACGGCACCAAGAAGCGCCCCATCATGCTGCACCGCGTATGCTTTGGCTCCATCGAGCGCTTCATCGGTATTCTGATTGAGCATTTTGCGGGCAAGTTCCCCACCTGGCTGGCTCCCGTGCAGGTCAAGGCGCTTCCCGTCTCTGAGAAGAGCCGTGACTACGCCCACGAGGTGTGCGCCAAGCTGGAGAAGGCCGGCATTCGCGTGGTCTGCGACGACCGCGACGAGAAGATCGGCTATAAGATCCGCGAGGCCCGCAGCATCGACCGTGTGCCCTACATGCTTATCCTGGGCGAAAAGGAGGTCGAGGCCGGCAACATTTCCGTCCGCGATCGCTCCAACGAGACCGTTCAGATGAGCGTTGACGAGTTTGTTGCCAAGGTGCTCGAGGAGATCAAGACCCGCGCCTAAGGCAAACTTCACAACAATTAACAAAGGCGACCGTCCACACAGGGCGGTCGCCTTTTTCATGCCCAAATAAGAAAAGCCGCTGGTTGAGCGGCTTTTTTTTGTTGCACAAAAAGGTACAGATTTTTGTAGAGGGGTATGTAGATGTACTTACTAGCAGTACATTTTGCGTAATCTGGGCAAACGCTGATTAATTGCTCGTATAATGTCGTCTGTCGAAAGATACAAAAACCTGTACTTTTGCGACTGCGCCTAGCTGCGAGCGAGAAGCCTGTTCTAAACGCTCCTGCATTTGCGTGCATCGCAAAGCTAAAAGAGGGGGCGAGAACATGGAACAGACGGCACGGCGCCAAGAGCAGCTGCCAGGCGCATTTAACGGCGTCACCACCAACAGCCGGCACGGCCGCGTCCGCTGGTATCTGGTCCACACCCCCAATGGAAAAGAGCGTGAGACCTGCGAAAAGGTCCGCCGCATAATCCCGCACAACCTGATGCAGGACGCTTTTGTGATGCAAAAGGAGTTCTGGTTTAAGCGGGACGGCGCATGGTCGCTCCAAACCAAACCCATGTACAAGGAATATTTCTTCGTCGCCACGTACGATGCTGCCGCGCTCGATAGGGCTTTGGCTCAGTTGAGCTTTGGCTGTCGCATCGCCGGCAGTAGGGAGCGGGCGTACATGCCCATGCCGGACGATGCGCAGGATTGGTACCGCAGCGTTCTGGATGACGACGGCGTGGTACGCAACAGCGTCGCACGCATAGAAGACGGCGTGTTGCACATAGAGCAGGGGCCCTTGGTGGGGCAAGAGGCCCGTGTAAAGAAGATCGACCGTCATAAGCGCTGGTGCCTGGTGGACGTGGGCGAGGGCGACTCCACATTTAGGGAGCTGCTACCGCTCGACGTTCCCAGCAAGACGTAAGGGAGACGTTGCACCGACTATTCGTTTGCATTTTTGAATTTACCGATTGGGGGATCCCTGGGGAACGGGGACGTAAGTTTGACTGTGGCTGCTAAGGAAATGACAGAGAGCTGTGCATCAATGGGGGATGCACTAGCTATTAAAGAGATTAAGCCGAGCGGTACGCTTGGTTACCGCTTTATTAAGAGGCTGTTTGATCTGGTGTTCAGTCTTTTGATGAGCGTACTGCTGCTTATTCCTATCGCCATCGTGTGCGTGCTCATTAGTCTCGAATCGCCCGGCAGCCCCATGTATACGCAAGAGCGCGTCGGCAGAGGCGGAAGGACTATCAAGATTTTTAAGCTTCGTAGTATGGTCGCCGATGCTGGCGATGTACAGAAGTATCTGAGTCCCGAGCAGCTACATCAGTGGGAAGTCGAACGCAAGGTTGACGATGACCCTCGTATTACCAAGATTGGTCAGTTTATTCGTAAGTGCTCTATCGACGAGATGCCTCAGTTCCTGAACGTGCTTAACGGCGATCTTTCCGTTATTGGACCGCGTCCCATTACAAGGGATGAGCTTGAACAGCACTTTTCCGACGAGGAAAAGGCTGAGCTGCTCTCTGTTCAGCCCGGTATTACTGGTCTGTGGCAGGCAACCGATCGTAATGAGGCAACCTTCGAGAGCGGCCTGCGCCAGAAGATTGAGCTTCGCTATGTCCAAAACCGTTGTTTTGCGATGGATTGGAAGTGCTTTACTGGCACTTTTGGTGCCATGTTTGGAAAGAAGAGAACGGGACGATAGATGCAGACAAACTTTTCGTCTTCTTACAGTGTGTTGATGAGCATTTACAAAAAAGAAAATCCTGCCTTTTTAATTCAAGCTTTAGACAGCATGCTGAATCAAACGGTTTCTCCTGCCGAGATCGTCATGGTCAAGGATGGTCCGCTTACGCATGAGCTTGAAGACGTGCTCCAAGATTATGACTTCCTGCATCCCGGACTGTTCAATTTTGTTTCGTATGAAAAAAACCATGGACTTGGGTATGCACTGCGCCAAGGCATCCTTGCTTGCTCTAACGAAATTGTTGCACGCATGGACACTGATGATATAGCTCGTCCGGATCGTATGGAGAAACAGCTTGCCGCTATTGATAGTGGTCTCGATATGGTCGGAAGCGATGTTATCGAATTCGTCACGACTCCCAATGAACCTGTTGCGGCCACAGATCTTCCCAAGGGCATCGACGCTATACGTTCTTATTCCAAAAGGCGAAATCCCTTTCGTCATCCTCCTATGACGTTTAGAAAGTCGAAAGTCATGGAGGCTGGTAACTACAGTTCCGATTTTCTCTACTTTGAGGATTGGGACCTTTTTAACAGGATGCTCGCATGTGGCTGCAAGGCGGATAACCTGAAGGAACCGCTTGTTGCGATGCGCGTTAGTGGGGATTTCTATGCTCGCAGGGGGGGCTCGCAGTATCTTAAGTACGCTAAAGCATTTAAGCGTGCTCAAGTTGAGCGTGGCTATTTCACAAAATGCGATTATATCTGTTCTTATTTACCGCATGCCGTCGTCTGTCTGATGCCAAATTCCGTTAGAGCGTTGATATATCGTTTTGTTCTCAGGAGGTCTTAGATATATGGCTTCTGATGTTGCTAAGCCTCTGGTTAGTGTCATTGTCCCCATGTACAACGTGGGTATGTTCGCGCTTCCTTGCGTAAACTCATTGCTTGGTCAGACTTATTCGAATATCGAATATATTATTGTGGATGATGGATGTACTGATAATACTATTGATCTTATTGAAGATGCCGTTGGATCAGACACGCGATTTAAGATTTTGCATAAGGAAAACGGCGGTCTTTCTTCTGCTCGTAACTTTGGTACTCAAAGGTGCCACGGCGATTATGTCATGTATGTTGATGGGGACGATTTGATTGATTCGCGAACTGTTGAGTTGATGGTCGAAGCGGCTGACAAGTATCAAGTTTCGCTCGTTATCGGCTCCTTTGCGAAGACGCCTGTTCTTGATAACTATAAGATGGGGCAGAATGTAGAATTCCATGTTGAATCTGGAATTGAGCATTTACGAAAATTACTTTTATTAAGCGGTGAGAGCGGCTCTGCGTGCGGAAAGCTCTTTGAACGATCTCTTATTAACGACCTTGTCTTTCCTGAGGGGCAGCTCTTCGAAGACATGGGCGTAATTGCTAAAATTTGTTCCAAAATTCAAAAGGTTGCATTCTCTGATGCGTGCTTTTATGCATACGTGACGAGACCTGGTTCCATTACAACGCTCAGAAAGCAGGGTTCCAAGCATGCTAAAGACATGGACAGGACTATTGAGACTGTTCGACGATTTGCCGGGTCTGAATTTCAGGGCGAGTTTGAGTGTTTTCAATCATTCTGTACGCTCCGCGTTGCAATGAGGGTTGATCCGGACGGATTTGATAGTAAGGCTGACGCCCAGAAATATTTGAGGAATGCTCGAGGGCTTGCCTGGAGGGCGTCGAGGAACCCACATGCTTGTTCAAAATGGAGGTTACGCTGTGCTCTCTTTTCTATCTCTCCTAGGGTTCATAACGCTTTCTATGCGTTATATGCTGCAATTTCTGGTAAGGCTATCGGGTAACTCCTGTGATAAAAGGTTGATAAGGTGAGTTTTTCTATTAGCGCGCATCTGTTTAACGTTACTGAATGCCATGGCAGCTTTTTGTATAACATCTATTTTCAAGATGTGTTTAACTGCTGTGTTGGTGTTTTCGACGTGGTTTCGACCGGAGGTAAATCGACGGTTTACAAACGATATGCAAAGCAGGTGTAGAGATGCCAATCTATTTCATTGCCTTTGTGTCCCATATTGCATTGCTATATTTTTCGGTAAAGATACCTAATAAGCGCGTCAGTTTTCTTCTAGCGGTTATCGCGGTTCTCCCCCTTTGTTTGGTGGCGGGGCTGCGCGATGCATCTGTCGGTACCGATACCTCGGCATATCCTCTCAGGTGTTTTTACGCCTCGCAGTATTATTCGCTCACAGGTGCTATGGGTGCTTGCTCAGATCAAGAGCCGCTATTCGTAATTCTCTTCTGGATTCTGGGGAGACTGACTGGTGATTTCCACGCTGTTCTTTTTCTTTGTGAAGCCATCGTTCTCCTTCCCTATATTTTAGTTGTTAGGAAGTTGTATCCTCGCGGGTATCCTGTCGTAGGTTTCTTTCTTTGTTTCGTTGTGTTCGGTTATACGTTAAACATAATTAGGCAATGTCTTGCTACTAGTATGCTCGTCATGATGCTCTATGAGCTGTTCCGTGAGAAGCGCGTCCCCGCTATTGTTTATTTGGCTCTTGCAGTTGGCTTTCACAAAATGTCTATCATAGGACTTTTAATTTGGATTATTTATATTTCATGCTTCAACCGCAGACAAGAACGTTCATACAAGACCGTTGCACTTCTTGCATGCGTTGGCGTTATCATTTTTGCTATTTGTGTGATTATGATTGGACCGGATGTAATGGAACTCGTGTCTCTATTTACGTCGTCATATAGCTTTCAGATCAAACACGCTGGAATGGGCTCATTTAATATCACAATGCTTATTTATTTTCTATTTTGCCTTGCTATATGGATGTTGGGTAGTAAGGGTTTGACCACGAGCATTGATCGATGGACACTTAATTTTTATACGAGCTGTGGCATAATTTCTTCCTTATTCGCTCAATTTGCGAGCATCAGTCCTGAGCTAATTCGACTCAGTTTCCCTTTTCTTTTCATTTCAGGTTTGGTTTACCCCTTTTTATCTGAAAACCTTGGTAGAGAGCGGTTTCTAACTGGAACTCTGGGCTTTTTATTTTTCGTGTTTTATTTTGTCATTACGTTTGTATATGGCGGCAGCTGCGATCTTTTTCCGTATTCGTCGGCGCTATTAGGAGTTATTTATGCATGACGAAACGCCTGACATCAGTATTGTTGTACCGGTATATAACACCGAGCGTTTTCTTCCCGCTTGTCTGGAATCTATTGATATTCAAGGGACCGGCTCTTTTGAGGTGATTCTTGTGGATGATGGTTCCACCGATGGATCTCCCGAGATTTGCGATGCTTATTGCGATAAGCGTGAGAGAGCCTTCGTTATTCATAAGGACAACGAAGGTCTTCTCGCTGCACGTCGAGACGGTCTTCGTAAGGCGAGTGGGCGTTATATTCTTTCGCTCGACTCCGATGACGCTCTTCTTGAAGGCTGCATCAAAAAGGTATGCGATGTAATTGCCTCGACTGGTGCTGATATCATTTCATTTGACTTTACCATGGGATTGATGCCTATTAAACCCTCGTTAAAAGTTGATATCTGTTCTGGTATGCATACGGGCGAATCTTTTGATGCTGTTAAAAACCTGTTGTGCGGATGCGATTTCAATAGCGTTTGGAATAAGGTCATTCGGAGAGATTTGTTTGCCAGTGATGAGTGGTACTCGAAACGAGTTGGCCTTATGCACGGTGAGGATCTTTGTCAACTTCTTCCTGTTTTCGATATTGCAAAGAGTTTATTTCACATTGACGAGCCGCTTTACTACTATCGTCAGCATGGCGCTAATAGTACGAAGCAGTTTAAAGAGGATCAGATAACTGATTGGAGCTTTGTAAGCGACGAGTTGATTCGTTATGCGAGTGAATGGTCGAGCGATTCAGTAAAAAATGCCAAAAGGGGTATCTGTCGACACTATTGTGATCTTGATGAAGTTCTTTGGCATTGTGAAGTGGATAAAGAGGTGAAAAGGCAATTTGATAAAACAATTAAAAGCGAGTATCAGAGTCGAATCAGCAATTGTCCGGACTTAGTTCATAGTCTTGTTTTGTCAAATTGCAGTATCGTTTCTTTTTCTGCTCGGCACTTACTAAGCTGCTTTAAATGTCTCCGTCGTCTATTTGTATAATGCAGGTCATTATTGCTTTTTTCTAATATATTTAGTTGGAGCATTATTAGTCCTGACCGAGCTTGTCCTTAGCTTTCAATTAAGTGACAAGAATTTACGATTGAACCGATATCAAAGGTTCAGTCTTGTCGTGCGGTGTATTCATTCCTTGGGCTTTAGTTATTTCGGTCGATGCTTAGAAGCTGGTCTTTGCACGTTTTTTCAAAGAAGTTCTCCAACGCCCCCATGGTCTGGGTGAGCCAATAGACGCTTTCGTTTGTGATTTATTGTTTGTAGTCTATTCCTCTATGGGGTGCCGTCTGCGATTGGTCTTGTTGATTGCATGTTGGGGCATCATAACTTAAATGTCCGAATTGATGGAAGCGCATATTTATTCGACTTTGAAGATGGGAGGAGTCAATTGTTGCATATTCTTAATTTAATTAAGAAGGCTATAAAACTTCTACTTTCTAGCCCTATTTATGATGGCTTACTTAGGTTATGTCGTCGTTCCGATTCTATATCCTATGCGTCTAAGGCGAAGCTTAGCATGGTTTCCAAGAGACCATCCAATATGTTCATGCCTATTGTTTTTAAGGAAGGCATATCTTACGACATTTCTATTATTGTGCCTGTATACAACGTTGAAAAATACCTCAAACCTTGCCTTGATTCCATTGTGACACAGGAGTTTTCTGGCAAGTTTGAGGTTATTATTGTAGATGACGGGTCTAAAGATGATTCTGGCGTTATAGCCGATTCGTATGGACTAATGCCTAATGTTCTTGTAATTCACCAAATAAACGGCGGCCTTTCCGCAGCACGTAATGCGGGTCTTAGCGTTTCTCGCGGTAAGTACATCATGTTCGTGGATTCTGATGACATGATCGGGCCAGGGTATCTTGAGGATATGCGGAGCAGACTCGATGAAACATCTGCGGATTTCGTTACATCGACTTTTAGATATATGTCTGATGATGGTTTGCTTGGCAAGATAGAGAACGATAGAGCTAGTTGGATGGTGCCGTGGGGCAGGCTATATCGTCGTGAAGTCTGGAATCGACTAGGTTTTCCCGTTGGTGCATGGTACGAAGATCTGATTCATCCGGTATGGATAGATTGTCGCTTTAACGATGAACCTTGTTATGATTTGAGTGGCTATTATTACCGAATCCGTCCTGGATCCATAATGCAGTCTACCCCTACGAATGTTAAAGGGCTTGATTCGTATTGGGTTCTTGATGAGTTGATTTCTTTACGTGCAGAGCTGGGGATTAATTATAGTCAGGAAGACTTCAATCGCATTTTTCCTTTGTTCGGACCGCTCTTGCTTGGGAGAACTGTCGCTCTGGACAACTGCGCTCGTAAGATTTTATTTGCTTGTTGTTGTGACACGTTCAATTCAATTGATGAGTTCAACAGGGCGAGTACTTCGATGAATGGTAGATGGAAGGATATTGAGAAGGCTCTGCGCACTTCGGATTACAGCCGCTATCTTCTCGCATCGCTTTCTCTAGCTGCTGATGGGGTAACTGGACTCAGCCTTTCAGATGCTATTCATATTTGGGTGAACAGGAACAGATAAATAATGAAGATTGGAACGATTACTTTCCACGGTGCTTTAAATTTCGGGTCTGCACTTCAGTCTTATGCGCTTCAAGAAGTCTTGAAAGGCATGGGGCATGAGGTTCGAATAATCGACTATCGTTCTCGTGACTATGAGCAATATAGGTTTTTCCAACCTCGCCACCCGAAGATGACGCTGCGCGCAATGCGCTGTTGGCGTAAGCAGTCGTCTAGAAAGGCTGCATTCGCGGAATTTTCTAAAAAGTATTTCAGGCTTACAAAGAGACCGTATTTCTGGAAAAAAGAAAGTGATATGTACGAACTCGCTGAGCAGTTTGATTGTTTTATTTGCGGAAGCGATCAAATTTGGAATCTCGATTGCACACAAGGTGTTGTTGGCCCCTATTTCCTTTCATTTGCCGGAGATAGTCGACGAGTTGCTTACGCTCCCAGTCTTGCTCATACTTTCTTTAGACCGGAGAATTTTGATGAGCAACTTGTATCCGATTTACTTTCAAGGTTTGATTATTTGTCTGTTCGCGAGGAGGAGACGGTTCCGCTATTTCAGCCACTTGTCGATACGCCTATCGACGTTGTTTTAGATCCCACACTTTTGTTGGAATCCGATGACTATACCGACATGGCATCTAAAGATGTCTTGCAAGGTGAATATATTTTCATGTATCTTTTGCGTGAATGTCCTGAGCTTATCGAGAGCACCGTCGCGATGACGGAGGCAACAGGCATGAAGGTGGCTTATATATCTGAGAATAATCTAGATATCCCAAATTCAATTAACCTGTTTGGCGTTGGCCCTGAAGAGTTCGTTTCTCTTATCGCACACGCAGACCTCATCGTTACCAATTCCTTTCATGCAACTGTATTCTCTGTTCTCTTCCATAAGCCCTTCCGCGTATATGCAACAGATAAGTCTGGTGCGCGTATGCGCGACTTGCTGGGCAATATCGGGCTGTCTGACCGTTGCGTCAACGTTATGTGTGCCGACGATGTTCCTCCTTGTGACTGGGGTGATGTGGACTCTCTTCTTGATTCTCTGCGTGAGCATTCGTGGGCTTATCTTAGAAAGGCGCTTTCGTAATGGGAGAGACAAGCCGACTTATCAAAAATACCGGCATTATCGCAGTTGGCGGCATGGCAACAAAGCTCGTGTCGTTTCTTCTGCTTCCGCTCTATACATCGGTTCTTTCCACTGCTGATTACGGCACCGTAGACTACATCAATACTATTGCTTTATTTTGCGTTCCTGCGGTTTCGCTGCTTATGGATGAAGCGCTGTTTCGGTTTCTCATTGACTGCCGTACCGATGAGGATCGGTCTACAGCCGTGACAGCGTCATGCGCTGTACTTCTTGCCGGATGCGTATGCTTTGCAGTCATGGCGATTCTGGTATGGTTGCTTTTTGAGCCTGAAAATCTTGGCTGGGTCGTGGGACTTGTTGTTGCTGGCGCGCTTCTGCAGATGGCTTCTGCTGTCCTTCGTGGTTTCGGGGATACCGTGGGATATTCCGTCATGAACTTTGCCGCGAGTGCTTTTACCATTTTGCTCAATGTTCTCTTTATCGCCGTTCTTCGCTGGGGCGTTGTGGGTATGCTATCTGCAACGGTCATTGCGCAGGGCGGTGTTGCTCTCGTGTTCATGGTAATGCGGAGGCTCTGGCGTTATATCGATCCGTCGGCTCTCTCTATCTCCTATGCTTTAAACCTTCTACGGTATTCATTTCCGCTCATCCCTAATAAGGTTTCCTGGACTATTAATAACTTGCTGGACAGGCTCATTATCATGAGTACGCTTGGGCCTTCTGCTGCCGGCGTGTATGCAGTGTCGTACAAGTTCCCCGGTATCATGGATCAGGTGTATGGCTTTTTCTATCAGTCTTGGAAGGAGAGTTCAGCTCGAGCCCTAAACTCTGATGAGGATGAGTCGGCTTTCTATAACTCTGTGTATCGGGCGCTAAGGCGTTTTATGATGAGCGTCGTTCTGCTTATGTCCGCGCTTATGCCTCTTGTGTATGGCGTCCTGATTAAGGGTTCATTCGGCGAGGGCATGTTGTATGTACCGATATTGCTCTTGGCGACGTACTTCAGCAATATTTCCGGTTTTTATGGCGGTATCTTCACCGCACATAAAGAGACTGGAATTATGGGAACCACTACTGCGGTGTCTGCTGCTCTTTGCGCCCTGCTGTGTGTCTTGTTGATTCCACGCTTTGGTCTATATGGAGCGTCTTTTGCAACCCTCTTGGCGATGATCGTGGTGAATGAGTACCGCAGGATTAAAGTCGCTAAGTTTGCGAAGCTTGTCGAAGACCGGGCTGAGCAGATTCTGACTTTGGTTTCAATTCTTGGAGTGTTCGCCTTTTATTATCTGTCAGCCTACGGTGCTGGCTTTTTGAGCGCTATTGCCTGTCTTGCAATTGCGTTGGCTTTTTTCGGTTATATGAATGCGGACATTCTGCGCAAGTTGCTTTCGGTTCATAAATAGGGGGGGGGTAACTGCATGTCTATTGTGAAAAGGGGAGAAATTCCCACGCTGTTTGAGTCGCCATCGCATTGCTGCGGTTGCGGAGCGTGTGCCGCTAGTTGCCCTAGAGGCGCCGTTACCATGTCCGAGGGTAAGGATGGGTTCGTTCTTCCTGTAATTGATGGTGATCTTTGCATTGGCTGCGGCGCGTGCATTAAGGCGTGCGGTCTTAACCGAGGGATAGGCTCTAATTCCGCCGGACCGTTCTTTGCCGCCGCCGGTAGGGACGATGTCTCGGAGTCCGCCTCCGGTGGCGTTTTTGGTGCATTTGCGCGTGAGCTTATTGCTTCTGGTGGGGTCGCATATGGCGCTGCCTATGAGCGCGAGGGGAGCATCCTTCGGGTGCGGCACCGTCGCGCGGCGAGCGTTGACGGGCTTCGTCCACTGCTTAACTCAAAATATGTGCAGAGTGATGTCGGAGCTTGTTTTGCCGACGTGAAGGCGGACCTTCGCGAGGGGAGGCGGGTTCTTTTCTGCGGTACGCCTTGCCAAGTCGCCGGCCTTAGGGGCTTTCTCGGAGGCGATTATGAGAACCTGACAACCGTTGACCTGGTCTGCCACGGCGTCCCTTCCGGCCGCATGTTCGCGGATTGCGTTGAGGGCTATGGCAGACAGCTTGGGTCTCCCGTGGTTGATTTCCGGTTTAGGTGCAAGCGCGAGGGGTGGGACAACTCTCTTCTTCTATTTCTTCTTCTTGAGGACGGAAGAGAGGTCACCATTCCTGCGGCGAAATCCCCCTACTACGACATGTTCTTGAACCTCAAGACTCTTCGCGATAGCTGCTATAGGTGCCCCTATGCAGGGAGATTTCGCGCCGGCGATCTTACCATCGGTGATTTTTGGGGCGTCGACGTTAATAGGCCCGACGTTTTGAAAGATGCTGAGAAGTTTAATCAGATGAAAGGTGTCTCCTGCTTGCTGGTGAATAACGACCGCGGCAGGGAGTTTATTGAATCCAGCAACGCTCTGGACTTGTACCCTGTCGAATTTGACGATATCGCTAAAGGCAACGATCAGCTCCGCCGCCCGAGCACCCTTCCAAAAGACAGACAGCTCTATATTGACGCATTTGTCGAAGGTGGTTGGCATGCCATTGAGTGTATGTATAAAAGGCGTGAGCGGGGAATATTTTTTTATACTAAGAAAATAGCACGAAGGCTTCTCCCTGAATCATTTCGGGAGATTGTCAAAAAGTATTTGAAAGATCTTGCAGACTAGGTAAGGACCCATGCCTGGGCGGGCCCCCCGTTGGGCTCGTAGAGCCATACCGTGTTGCCCTCCGAGGTCCGCTGCCCCCGGTCGTCCAGCGCCAGCCCGGAGGCGGACGTGAATGAGTAGCGGCCTCCGCCCAGGGCCGAGACGCGCCACAGCTGCGAGGCGGAGCCGTCCGCCTCGGCCAGCACCGCCCGGTTGCCCGACTCGGTCAGCATCAGGCCGCCCGAGGAGACCCTGTAGAGGCCCGTCGCCCCGTCGCGCTCGGGGGAGAGGGCGCCCGCGCCCGAAGACAGCGAGCAGCCCGATGCGGAGGCCGACACGGCCATCCGGGCGTCGAGGGCGGCCGCGAGGCGGTAGGAGCCGTCGTCTATAACTTTCTCTAATGTTGCGATTCGGTATTTTGCTGCCAGGTCGTACCTAGCGCTCCATTTGCTGTTCGATTCCTTGGTGACGTTTGATGCCGCAGTAAGCTCAACCTTGGCGCCTTGAACTTTCCATTCCCTCTGGTTCATCGCGTACGCAACAGTCCCGTTCTGAATCCCCGAGATGCTCGGCGGGAACGACTGGTTGTCGACATCAATGGAAAAGCTTTCTTCCTTGGCATCCAGGTGCTGCTGAATGCGGTCGGCATACTTCTCGGCCCATTCGTCGGCCTTCCCATTTCGCACAAAGTAATTGTTGGAAAGGTCGGTCGAGTGGTAAGCGTAGTCGTCCTTTTGGTAGTTTGTCGTGTGGTCGGAGTGGGCGATTGCCATGAGCTCGTCGGTCAGGCCAAAGTACAGATGGCGCTGGTCCAGGTCTCCGTACCAGTTGTCGCTGGTGTCGTCCCAGGTTAGGTCCATCTGGCACCATTTGCCGTCGATCTTTACGGCGTTCCAGGTGTGGCCGTTGCCGGTGATGCGGCCGTTGGCGATGCCCGCGGCGTCAAGGAGCTTGGAGTAGATGCGCTGGTAGCTCTCGCAGGTGCCCTGGTGGCGCGTGAGGCCGCTTTCGGCCGAGCACCAGTTGAGGCTGTGGTCGTACTCCAGCCGGTCGAGCGTCCAGTCGTGGAGCCACAGCGCCATGTCGTATTCCGAGCCGTTTGTCTCTTGCCTGCACTGGGCAACGGCGTCGTTGGCGATCTGCGTGACGCTCGGGCGGGCGGCGTCGTTTACGGTCACCTCCGCCGTGGTGCGCAGGTAGTAGATTCCCTTGTCGTTTTGGGGATCGTATCTGTCGTTGTCCATAAAGTAGAAGTAGATGCGGTACGTGCCCGATGCCGTGAAGCCAAAGGTAAAGTCGTGGCCCGCGGTGCCCAGGCTATAGTAGCTGGACCATGCCTGGCGCGACGGGTCGCAGACGCTTTCATGGCTGCCGCCGTCCCAGTAGGTGGGCACGTCCATGCGCGCCTTGGCCTGGGACGAGCCGTTGGTTTGGGTTACGTGGAAGGTCGTCGCGGTGCCCGCGGGGGCGTCGTTCCACGAGACGGTGAAGGTGACGCCGTTTTGGGTTGCCGTGGCGGAGTGGGCGTAGGTGGTTTGTGGCGTTGTGGAGATTGCGGCGGGTGTGGGGTTGGTTTGGGCGCGGAGGGATGGGGCGGGGGTGCCGGTTGTGGCGGTGGTGCCGGCATTGGTGGCGTCGGCGCTTTCCGTGTTGGCTGCGCTGGTGCCGGTGGATGTTGCGGTGCTGTCCTCTACGGTATCTGCTGTCGTATTTGTGTTGGTGCCGTCTTCAGCCTTGCCTGCGTCGCTGCTCGCGGCGTCGGCTTGCGCCTGCTGCTCGGTGGTCTCTTGGGGCTGAATCGCCTCCGCGATGGCTGCCATGGGCATCGTCGCGCCGACCATGGACGTGCACGCGATCGCGCAGAGCAGGTAGTAAAGGGGTCGTTTCATAGCGGAGCCTCTCGGTGAGCAGCCAATAGGGTCCGAAGGCAGCTCCAGGCCAGCACTCCGCACATATTTTGTTGGGTTTATTTTACGGGAACAACAGTCAACATCAGCGAACTTTCTGGGGATGTTGGGGAGGGGGAGGGAGCAGACTGGGGATTGGTGTTCATAAGAGACAGGACCTTGCGTGCAAATAACCTTCTTAGGATTGCTATTGCGATTTAGAAGCCACTCGAAGCGGTTGCGCCTCACACTCGGTACAACATGAGGCGTGCTAGATTATTGGTAGCCATAAACCCTAACGGTCGGGAGGCTGCATGAGGATCTCTAAACTGAAGATTGAGAACTATCGGAATCTCGATGGTGTTGCGATTAGTTTTGACGAGGACGTGACCTATATTGTCGGCGAGAACAATCTCGGCAAAACGAATGTGCTCGACTTGCTCAATACAATTTTCAACCAAGCGATGATCAGCGAAGAAGATTTCGCAGACACCGAAAGGCGATCAGGTGCTGTAGTAACTTTAAAGATGGACGAGGACGAGATCGGAATATCGGGGATCGACATCGATCCTACGACCGGAAACACCATTACCGTCTGCGCCTTTGCTGACGATCCGGATTCTCGAATAGAGTTTGTGGCCGAGGAAAGCGGGGAAAAGATCCCCCCTTCTTTTATGAGATCTGTTCACATGTTCAGGTACTCTACTGCATCTTTCAATAGGGGAGACTTGGCGTTTGACGGTACGCGCGGCGTCGGTAAAGTTCTCTCCAAAGGTATCGCTCTTTACCTGGATAAGGAGGGCAAAGAGGTCTTTGACTTTCTAGACGGGAATGAGCTCGAAGGTCTGCTTGAAGATCTCGGTGCGATTGTCGGTGACGTACCCATCTTGTCATCATATGGTGTGAGGACGGGCGTCGACTCATCGGATGGCGGAACGCTTGGAAGTTTGGTTACCTTGCTTGATAAGAGAGGCGTTCATTTTAAAAAGGCAGGGGTAGGCTTGCAGTACCTTGCCATTGCCTCGCTTTCGATAATCGAGAGCATTATGCGACTTTCGCCTAAACGCCTTCAAGAGAGCCTCTGCTCGGATGGCGATGACAAGCGCGTGCTGCATGCCGTGCTGGCTTATGACGAACCCGAAGCTCATCTTCATCCGTATATGCAAAGACGGCTCTCGAAGAGCTTACATAGGATTTGCGAAGGGGAGGACACCAAGTTTAACGCCCTTCTAAAGGAGTATTTCGGGATTGATTCAATCAAAGCTCAGCTGATCATGGTGACGCATTCGCCAAACATTCTTGCTCGCGGCTATAAGAACATTGTGCTATTTGGACAGGGCGAAGATTCTCCAAGGGTCATGTGCGGCAAGGATATTAACCTTTCTGACAAGGTTGAAAAGCATCTTATGCTGAACTTTGAGTCAATACGAGAGGCTTTTTTCGCGCGGTCGGTATTGGCTTTTGAAGGGCAGACGGAGTCTGGGGCCATTCCGGTCTTTGCACGCAACCTTGGGATGGATCTGGATGATTATGGAGTTGTGCCTATCAGGGCTGGCGGGAAAAAGAACGTCGAGCCGCTCTGTGAGCTTCTGAACAAGTTTGAGATTCCAAATTATTCCATTGTCGATAGGGATAACGATTCGCTAGAAACTTCTGGAGACCACATAACGACAACTGAACGGGATTTTGAAGCTGAGGTCGTTGACTCGTTCTTCGCTAGCGATAACCAGGGTGCGTTTATTGCGCTTCTTGAGTCGATTGATCCTTTTCAGAGGGCAACTTGCATCAAGGGGAATAGTAAAGCTTTGAAAAGCGCCTGTGCTGTCTACGGCGTTAACTTGCGGGACCCTGAATACGATTTCCGGGGATCGGAGTTTGACGGGTTATTCGCAGACACGCCCAAATCACGTGCGCTTATGTATGCATGGCTTTCATCGAACAAGGGCGTCGTGTCTGGCGTCGCCCTCGCGGAGGCTCTTGGTGCTAATGGCGTTCCCACATGTTACAAAAGTATTATTCGCAAGGCCGTGGGGCTCGAATGCTGATGAGTCAGACTGACCTGCGGGATAGTGTTAGAGCCGAGATTGAGGCGCGCTGTGGTGGGGATGCGTCGCGGTGCTCCGCGATTTTCTCGCCATCAAAGAGGGTGTTCGTGGAGGCGCCGGCAGGCTACGGGAAGACCACGGTGATGACTGGACGGGCTTGCTGGCTGCTGGCATCTGGCGAAGTCCATCCGCCAAAAAGGATTTTGGCCCTGACCTTTAGCGTTGCCGCCGCGCGGAGGATGCGTATGGATTTGAGCATCACTATGTCGGCACTTCCTGGTCCCGTGGCCAAGCGTTTTGAGGACAGCGTCATGGCGACCAACTTCCACGGCTTTGCTTGGGCTCTGCTACGCAGATACTGGAAATCGCTCTCGCTCCCAGTGAACGTTGGCGAGCTCTCTATGGTTGATGACAACAGCGCCGTTAGCGAGCTGGTTTCGCGAGGTGGCAGGCTGACCTGGGATGAAAAGAATGCCGTTGACGACTTCCTCCGCTTCATGAGAAACGGTCAGGAAATGGACTTGAGGCGTGTGATGTTTTCCTTTAATAGGATCATCAAGGAAAGGTTTGCATCGAACGGTCTCTTGCCATACTCCGCAATGATTTCCCTTGCAATTGAATTGCTCGCTCATTTTCCCAAGTTAAGGTCCTATCTGTCGGCAGCATATCCTGTTGTGCTTGTCGACGAGGCGCAGGACACGAATGCGTTGTGCTATGTCTTCCTAAGGGGTCTGATTTCTGATGAGTCGGGGATTTGCATGTTCGGCGACCCCATTCAGCGTGTTTATGGTTTTATTGGTGCAATGGAAGGCTTAAAGGCAAAGGCCACTACCGAACTGCGTCTAACGCCGTTGGAACTCGAGCATAACCATAGGTTTTCTGGGAGATCTATCGTCGGAGAGCTCGGTGCTGCGATTCGCTCTAACATGAAGGGCACCATTGCCGGCGGTACGCCCCAACTTCCCATATTTGTTGGCTCTACTCAGCAAGACGAAGCGACTGCCATCGTTTCCAAGGTTACGGCGCTCGCTCAAAGCAGTGGCGGGAGGATTGCGATTCTTGTTCGTAAGCGTGGTGCCCTTGCCGATCTCATTATGGAAGAGCTTGCTAAAGAAGGTATCTCTTACTTCAACGGACTCTTCTCGGATACAAGTCGGGGGTTCATCGAATTCAATGCGTTTGCTTTATCCAGGATTACCGATGCAGTGTCTGGAGAAAAGGGCGTCAGCCGGTCTGCTGCGGACAAAATAATCGACTCCATCTCTGATGAACTGCTGACTGGCTCCAAGAGGTTCGAGTATGGGCGGTCCTATGCCATGCTTCTAGGAGCGCTGCGGAAACGCCTTAAAAATGACTGCGTCGCGATGGGACCTTCGGAGCGCTTCGACTATATCGTTAGTATCTTTTCCGAGGGCTCCCTGCGACGTTTCTCCGATTACCTTGATGTGGGTATCTCCATGATGACCGTTCACTCCGCTAAGGGGCTCGAGTGGGACACCGTTTTCATTCCGGGCGTTACGCGTTTCGATTGGCCTGGAGGGATTTGCTCTCGTTGCGAAAATGCTGGTATATGCTTACGTTCTGCGCGAGGTTGCCAGATTGCTGATGCGAAGAAAATGCCAGATGGGCTTATTGAGGAAATAGGCCTGCTGTACGTCGGCGTCACTCGCGCCCGCAAAGCGGTATACGTCTCCGCTTCGATGCAGCGCAGAACAAATTACGGGAACTATCAGGTTGCCTGCCCCTCTTGCCTAACGTCTCTTCCGGGCATTGAACCTGTGAGCTGGTCGGTCATGGACGGAGAGGGGTGATTGCCGGCGGGATGGGGTGTGTCCGCTACTGACGCGAGGTCCGGTTGCGGCTCTTGCTGTGGTCTCATGGAGTGTGCCCAAGCTGTTCTTTGGCTAGAACGGTGTTAGCGTCGGATTATTTTAGCCAAATATAGTCGGCCGAGATTGACCAATCCC
>CATXWM010000030.1 GCA_958403205.1 uncultured Collinsella sp.
GAACGGTGCGCCTGTTTAGCGAAACTGGTGAAAAATAGATTGACGCTAACAGAGAGGAGGGCAGGTGGGCCGCCCACCGGGTCGCCGCGCCCGAGTCGGCCGCCCGCGCGTCCGCCCCGGCCCCGGCCCCGGAACCGCTCGAGGGCGAGAGGCTCGAGGCGGTCAGGCTGGCCGCGCACGAGGTCATAAGGGAGGTCCTTGACCGCCACGGCGTTGCGGAATAGCCTTAGGCGCAGGGGGCGCTGACGCGGACCTCCCTCTTACACCACAAAAATTCGCGCGATCTTTAGTTACAGCGATTTCATGCCTTCAGAAGGCGGTTTAGCCGTCAGGCGTCCTACGGCGGAAAAATTGCAGACGTTTATCGGCTAAGTACTTGGACATATGTTGCGTAACACTACATATTTTGCAAATAAATAATGCTACAGGACTTGTGACAGTACTCATATTTGACGTTTTTTGTCCACAACCCTTTATACCTAGGCAAGTCGGCGGCAAAACGGGCTTCAAAGCGTCCTTCGCAAACAAAAACCGGGGCCCGCACGATGCGGACCCCGGCTCAATGCCGTGACGATATGTCAGTTACGCTCTACACGTAGAACAGGATGTCGTCGTAGGTCGGGACCGGCCAGTAGTCGGCTGCCACGATCTCTTCCATGGCGTCCACGGCGGCGCGCAGCGTATCCATAGCGGGAACGACCTCGTGTGCATACACATTGGCCTGCTCCTGACCATCGAGGGCTTCGGCCTTCTGATGCACGGCGTCGAGCGCCTTGATGGAGTCGTTGATGGTGGTGATACCGTTGCAGAGCTTGTTGAGCGTGTTCTGCTCGCACTGCATGGCGGCCTCGGCACCGGCGGCACGAATAGTCTCAAGGCCCTTAGCGACCTTGGTGGCATAGGCGGTAATGACCGGGCGATAGGTACGACGCGCCTCGCGAACCATCGTGGTAGCCTCGATGTTCATGAGCTTGTTGTACTTCTCGAGCTTGCAGTCGTAGCGGCACTGAGCCTCGGCCTTGGTCAGGACACCCGTCTCCTCGAAGAGCGCGATAGCCTTATCGGAAACAAAGGCGGGCAGGGCATCGGCCGTGGTCTTGTTGTTGGCAAGGCCGCGATTCTCGGCCTCAATGGGCCACTCGTCGGAGTAACCGTCGCCGGAGAACAGGATGCGCTGGTGATCGGTCAACACCTTCTTGCAGTACTCGAGCGCGGCATCCTGGAACTCATCCTCGGGCGTACCCTCAAGCGCGTCGGCGAAGGACTTGAGCGACTTGGCCACGGCGGCATCGAGCACCAGGTTGGAGTCGGAGACGTTCTGCTCGGAGCCGCAGGCACGGAACTCGAACTTGTTGCCGGTGAAGGCGAACGGGGAGGTGCGGTTGCGGTCGGTGTTGTCCTGCATCAGCTTGGGCAGGGTATCGGCGCCCAGGTCGAGCACGCCGCGCGTGGCATGGACGGAAGCCTTGCCATCGATGATCTTCTCGACGACCTCGGTAAGCTGGTCGCCCAGGAAGATGGACATAATCGCCGGAGGAGCCTCGTTGGCGCCCAGACGATGGTCGTTGCCGGCCGAGGCAACAGAGGCACGCAGGAGCTCCTGATAGTTATCGACGGCCTCGATCACCGCGGTGAGGAAGACGATGAACTGCAGGTTGTCGAGCGGGGTGTCGCCCGGATCGAGCAGGTTCTCGGACTCGGTGCCAAGCGACCAGTTGTTGTGCTTGCCCGAACCATTGATGCCCTCAAAGGGCTTCTCGTGCAGCAGGCAGACCAAGTCGTGGCGGGAGGCGATGAGCTTCATCTTCTCCATCATGACCAGGTTCTGGTCGATGGCCTCGTTAACCTCGCCATAGACCGGTGCGAGCTCATGCTGGCAGGGAGCAACCTCGTTGTGCTTGGTCTTGGCGGGAATACCAAGCGCCCACAGTTCATCGTCCAAGTCCTTCATATAGGCCGAGACGGTGGGGCGGATAGCGCCAAAGTAGTGCTCCTCGAGCTCCTGGCCCTTGCAGGGAGCAGCACCAAAGAGGGTGCGGCCGGTGATGACCAGGTCCTTGCGCTTGCGGTAAGCGTCCTTCTTGATCAGGAAGTACTCCTGCTCGTCACCCACGGAAGGAACGACCTTCTTGGGGGTCTTGCCAAACAGCGCCAAAACGCGCTTGGACTCACGCGAGAGCGCGGTCATGGAACGCAGCAGCGGGGTCTTCTTGTCCAGAGCCTCGCCCGTGTAGGAGCAGAAAGCCGTGGGGATGCACAGGACATCGTCCTTGATAAAGGCGGGGCTAGTAGGGTCCCAAGCGGTGTAGCCACGGGCCTCGAAGGTGGCGCGCAGGCCGCCGTTGGGGAAGCTGGAGGCATCGGGCTCGCCCTGGATGAGGTTCTTGCCCGTAAACTTGGTAATGGCGGTGCCGTCGTGGTTGGGCTCCAGGAAGCTGTCGTGCTTCTCGGAAGTAATGCCCGAAAGCGGCTGGAACCAGTGCGCGTAGTGCGTCGCGCCCTTGGAGATGGCCCAGACCTTCATGGCATGGGCAACGGCGTTGGCCACATCCAGGTCGAGCGGCTCACCGCCCTCGAGGGTTGCAGCAAGGCGCTTCCAAATGTCCTTGGGGAGGTAGTCCTTCATGACTTCCTCAGAGAACACCATGGTCCCGAAGCGGTCAGTAAGATCGGCCATACGGAACTCCCTTCGTATCGGCACCGCGTGAGAAGCGGTGTTGATTACTAACGAACGAGTCATAGCTTAGACTCGCCGTGTTTCCGCGACATTACCGTTATGTTGCTGTCGCGAAACCAATCAATGAGGTTACCCTATCGAGGCGGCGTTGCCACCCTCAACAGCCAATCAACTGTATAAATAGCAGACCTCTCCCCATGGTTTAAGGGTAGTCAATTTGGGATGGAGCTCTATTAACTGGTATTTTGCATCAGATACCAGTCTTTATAGTCCGTGCCTAGATTAGCCGCTCTGTTATAGAGAAAGCCGATAGCAAGGCATCTTTGATTGGTATCCTCAAATAGCGAGTGAAACTCCACCGTGGCACAGTGGTGCTGTAGAATCCTTACAACACATCACACTATTACGTATCTAGAGGAGCACGATATGCGCGTCGACGAGGTTTTTAAGCAGGCAGCATCCCAGGGCACCGCGCCCATTTCGTTTGAGATGTTCCCGCCCAAGGGCGAGCTGACCCTCGACACGGCTCGCGAAGTGGCAGGCAATCTGTGCAAGCTTTCGCCGAGCTTTGTCTCGGTCACCTGCTCGGCTGGCGGCTCGGGCAACGGCGCCACCACCGCCCCCATCGCGCATATGATTACGAGCGAATTCGATACACCCTCGGTGGCACACCTTACCTGCGTGGGCCGCTCGCACGCCGATATCGCCGCCAAGATCGACGAGTATCGCACCGCCGGCGTGGAAAACATCCTGGCCCTGCGTGGCGATCTCCCTGCCGGCGCAACCGAGGACGACAAGCCCGCCTCCGACTACGCCTACGCCCGCGACCTCATCCCCGAGCTCGTCGACGCCGGCTTTTGCGTGGGTGCCGCAGCCTACCCCGAGGGCCACATTGCCTGTGAGGATCTCAACCTCTCGGTCGAACACCTCAAGCAAAAACAGGACGCTGGCGCGAGCTTCTTTGTGACGCAGCTCTTCTTTGATAACGAGTGCTTCTACCGTTTTCGCGAGCTTGCCGACAAGGCCGGCATCACCGTGCCCATTACCGCGGGCATCATGCCGTTTATGGGCAAGTCACAGATCAGCCGCATGGTCTTTATGTGCGGCGCGTCACTGCCCTCCCCCGTCATCAAGATTCTCGCCAAGTACGAGAATGACCCCGAGAGCCTGCAGGCAGCTGGTGTAGATTATGCAGCCCGCCAGCTTTGCGACCTCAAGGAGCACGGCGCCGACGGCCTGCACCTGTACACTATGAACCGTCCTGCGATCGCCGCGACCATTATGGAGCGCCTGGGGTAATGGAAAAACCGCACATCGATACAACCACTGTCGAAGTGCCGGCCGACCTTGCGTCGCCGGCGCTTTACCGTGTCGATGCTGCGCACCATCCCCGTGTCGACCGTGCCGAGATGCTACGGTATCTGGGTTACGGCGGCCAGCAGATTGAGCCCGAACTGTCACGACGTATTGAGCTTGTCGTTGAACGTCTGGAACTGGACATTGAGCCCCGTGGCGTGCGCCGCGTATTTGCCGTCGATGCCACGGGCGTGGACGAGCAGGGCAAGCCTTGCATTCGCTTGGTCGGCACCAACGTTGAGCTGCGCGGTCGCGATATCTATCGACATCTCAAAGACGCCCGCTTTGCCGCGCTCATGGCATGCACCCTCGGCATGGACGCCGAGCGTCGCCTGCGCACCACGGGAGCCCAACATCCCCTAGAGGGCGCCGTGCTCGACGCCGCGTGCTCCGCTTACGCGGAAGCCGCCGTTGAGCAAATGGACCAGCAGGTCAAGACGGACGCCGCCGTTCATGGACTCGCCGGCAACTGGCGCTTTAGTCCCGGCTACGGCGACTGCCCACTCTCGGCCCAGCGCTCGATCGTCAATGCGCTCAACGCCACGCGGCTCATCGGGCTTACCGTCACGCCCACCAGCCTGCTCATGCCCACCAAAAGCGTGACCGCGGTGATCGGTCTGTTCGAAAGCGAAGTCCACGACGCCCAGAGCCGCCCCACCTGCAATATCTGCCGCATGCGCGAGCACTGCCGCTTCCGCGCCGCCCACACCACCTGCTATTCCAGCCATTAGGAGCTCATTGATGTTTACTCCGCTTATCACTCATGATCTGGACGGTGCCGCGTTGGCGGCGCCTGTTGATGCCGCACGTCGCAACGGTGCCACGTACAAGACGCGCACGATCGACGATCTGCGCATTAAGGACGATCGTCTGCGTGCGGCCATCGAGGGCACGGGGCACCTGCTGTTCGACGGCGGCATGGGCACCATGTTGCAGGCCGCTGGCATGAAGGCCGGCGCCCTGCCCGAGCTGCTCAACTTTGAGGAGCCCCAGGTCATTACCGATATTCAGCGTCAGTACGTCGAGGCCGGCTGCGACGTGATCACCGCCAACACCTTTGGCGCCAACGCGCACAAGCTCGATGGCGCCGCCACCGTGGCAGACGTCTTTGCCGCGGCCGTCACCTGCGCCCGCGAGGCCGGTGCCCGCTACGTCGCCGGTGACATCGGCCCCATCGGTGCCCTACTGCGCCCCCTAGGCACCCTCAGCTTTGACGAGGCCTACGACCTCTTTGCCGAGGAGGTGCGCGCCGGCGTCGACGCGGGCGTGGACCTCTTTATTATCGAGACCATGACCGACCTTGCCGAGATCAAGGCCGCTGTCCTCGCCTGCCGCGAGAATTCCGACCTGCCCGTCTTTGCCACCATGACCTTTGAGGAAGACGGTCGCACATTCCTGGGCACGAGTCCCGAGGTGGCCGCCATCACGCTCGACGCCATCGGCGCCGAAGTTCTGGGCATCAACTGCAGCCAGGGACCGGCCGAGCTCCGAGGACTCGCTGCGCGCATGCTCACCGTTACCGACAAGCCCATCATGGTGCAGGCCAACGCAGGACTGCCCCGCGTGGACGACGACGGCAACACCGTCTTTGACATCCAGGCCCCCGAGTACGCCAAGGCCGTCGCCGGCATGATCGCCGACGGCGTGAGCGTCGTCGGCGGATGTTGCGGTACCACGCCCACGCACATGGCGGCACTTCGCACCCTCATCGACAATCACACGCCCAGCCCGCGCCACCGCAAGCCCAGCATGTCGGTCACGAGCGCCCAGACGGTCGTGGACCTTCCCTGCGACGGCCACAAGATTGCCGTCATCGGCGAGCGCATCAATCCCACCGGCAAAAAGCGCCTGCAGCAGGCCCTGCGCGACGGTGACCTTGACTACGTCGTGAGCCAAGGCATCAGCCAGCAAGAGCAGGGTGCCGATATCCTGGACGTCAACGTGGGCCTGCCCGAGATCGACGAGGTCAAGATCATCCAACAGGCGACCGAGCAGCTCCAGGGCTCCACGCTGCTGCCGTTGCAGATCGACTCCACCGACCCTGCAGCCGTCGAGGCCGCCGTGCGCCGCTACGCCGGCAAGCCCATCATCAACTCGGTCAATGGCAAACAGCAAATCATGGATGAGATTTTTCCGCTGGTCGCCCATTACGGCACCAACGTCGTCGGCCTTACGCTCGACGAAGGCGGCATCCCCGATACCGCCGAGGCTCGCTTCGCCATCGCCGAGCGCATCGTGGCCGAGGCTGCCCGCTACGGCATCGGCCCGGACCGCATCCTCATCGACTGTCTGGTCATGACCGCCTCGACCAATCAACGCCAGGCCGAACAGATCCTGCGCGCCATGTCTATGTGCAAGGAGCGCCTGGGCGTCAAATGCGCACTCGGCGTGTCGAACATCAGCTTTGGTCTGCCTGCCCGCCCGCTGCTGGGCTCGGTCTTTTTGGCTGCCGCCTTCGGCGCGGGCCTGGACGCCCCCATCATGAACCCGGGCTCCAAGCGCTTTATGGACACTGTCTACAGCTATCGCGTCTTGAGCGTTGAGGACGAGGGCTCGACCGGATACATCGAGCGCTACGCCGGCTGGACCGACCCGTATAAGATCGCCGCCAACCCGGCGGCGGCTCAGGCGGTATCGACCGACACCGTTCCCGCCGCCGGCACCGCCGGCTCCGACGGCAACGACGACCCGATTCGTCGCATGGTCGTCTCGGGCCGCAAAGGCGAGATCGCGGCCGAGACCGAGCGTCTGCTGACGGATCACGATGCCATGGACCTCATCAACAATCACTTTATCCCCGCCCTCGACGAGGTTGGCGTCCTCTTTGACCAGGGAAAGTTCTTCTTGCCGCAGCTCATGGCCTCGGCCGAGGCAGCGCGTGTGGGCTTCGACACCATCAAGCGCCTGATGCCCGCCGGCGAGATTGCCGACAAGGGCAAGATCTGCGTGGCCACCGTCAAAGGCGACATCCACGACATTGGCAAGAACATCGTCAAAATGTTGCTCGATAACTACGGCTATACCGTCTTTGACCTAGGCCGCGACGTCGACCCGCAAGAGGTGCTCAAGACTGTACGGGAGCGTGACATCAAGCTCGTCGGCCTCTCGGCGCTTATGACTACCACCGTCGTGGCCATGGAAGAGACCATCAAGCTGCTTCATGCCGAGGTGCCGGGCGTCAAGATCATCGTAGGCGGCGCCGTACTCACCCCCGAATACGCCAAGCAGATCGGCGCGGACTACTACGCCAAGGACGCCGCCGAAAGCGCCCGTATCGCCGAAGAGGTCTTTGGGCAGTAACACAACGGAAACAACCGAGCACCAAAACGTGCCGCACGCGCCACTTGGCACGTGCGGCACGTTAGAATAGAAAAGACTATGCTCGTTTTGGCAGATAGGAGCGCAAGGATGGCGATCACGCCCGCAGAAATCGCGGAAACCCGCGGCATGGTTGAGGAGCAGAACCTCGACATCAGGACCATCACCATGGGTGTTTCGCTCATGGGTTGCGGTGACGAGAACCTCGACCGCATGTGCACGAAAATCTACGACCACGTGACGCACACGGCTGAGCATCTGGTCGAAACCGCCGAGAACCTCGAGCGCGAGTACGGTATCCCCATCGTCAACAAGCGCGTTTCCGTCACCCCGGTGGCGCAGATTGCCGCATGCTGCAAGGATGAGGACCTCACCCCCATCGCGCACGCCCTCGACCGCGCGGCAGAGACGCTCGGCATCGATTACCTGGGTGGCTTCTCCGCACTCGTCCAGAAGGGCATCGGCGACGCCGATCGCCGCGTCATCCAGTCCATCCCCCAGGCGCTCGCTACCACGAGCCGCGTCTGCTCCAGCGTCAACGTCGCCAGCCTGCGCGCCGGCATCAACATGGACGCCGTGCTTATGGCCGCCCAGACCATCATCGATGCCGCTAAACTCACGGCCGACCAGGATTCCGTCGGCGCCTCCAAGTTTGTCTGCTTTGCCAACATGGTCGAGGACTCCCCGTTTATGGCAGGCGCCGTCCACGGCGGTGGCGAGGCCGACGCCGTCATCAACGTAGGCGTCTCGGGCCCCGGCGTTATGGCCGCAGCCCTGGAGACGCTGCCCGATTCCGCATCGATGATGGAAGTCGCCGAGAAGATTAAGCAGACCGCCTTTAAGATCACCCGCGCCGGCGAGCTTATGAGCCGCGAGGCCGCCCATCGCCTGGGTGTCGAGAAGGGCATTGTCGACCTGTCGCTGGCTCCCACGCCTGCCATCGGCGACTCCGTCGCGCGCATCCTCGAGATCATCGGCGTGGGCACCTGCGGTGGCCCGGGCACGACCTGCGCGCTCGCCATGCTCAACGATGCCGTCAAGAAGGGCGGCGTCATGGCCAGCTCCAGCGTGGGCGGTCTCTCCGGCGCCTTTATCCCCGTGTCCGAGGACGCCGGCATGATCGCCGCCGTCGAGGCCGGTGCACTTTCGCTCGAGAAGCTCGAGGCCATGACCTGCGTGTGCTCCGTCGGCCTGGACATGATCGCCATCCCCGGCGACACCCCGGTCGAGACCATCGCCGGCATCATCGCCGACGAGATGGCCATCGGCGTCATCAACAACAAGACCACGGCCGTGCGCGTGATCCCCGCCATCGGCAAGGGCGTGGGCGACTGCGTCGAGTATGGCGGCCTGTTTGGCCGTGCACCCATCATGCCGGTGAACCCCAACGCCGGCACCGTGCTTGCCCACCGTGGTGGACGCTTCCCGGCACCGCTGAACTCGCTGAAGAACTAGCTGAGGGCTCGGGCGAGGAGCCCCGCCGCCGGGCGGCAGACATATAAGGTCGCCTGCTCGGACAGTCCTGACTCGCACGGAGAGCACATTAAGTGCTCTCCGGCTCGTGCGGAACTCGCGATCGACCTTATATGTCTGCCGCCCGGCGGCGGGGCTCCCGCACATCTCAACCTTGTCTGGGTTCTGGCTCAGTGGCAGTCGCTTCGCTTCTGCCCGCCTTGGCTGGTGCGGCGGTTTGACGTTGGATCGGTTCTTTCTGATATATGCTGGTTGCGGCTCTTCTTTTGGGAGGAGTCGCTTTTTTGTTGCTAGGAGGTTGGCCCGTGGTTGATGGGGAGAATCGTTCTGAGCTCCTTTCTGCTGATTGGAATCAGGAGTGGATGCGTCTGCAGGCCACTCGGCATCGGGCTGATGATTCTTTTGAGTGGGATAAGCGGGCTCGGCATTTTCGTCCGCTGGAGACTGCTCCGTATGCCCGGGATTTTATAAAGCTGTTGGCGTTAAAGCCTGGTGAATCGGTGCTGGATATGGGATGTGGGGCTGGGTCGATTGCTGTTCCGCTTGCTCAGGCTGGGCATCCTGTGATTGCTGCTGACTTTTCTCCTGCTATGTTGAGCACGCTTGATGCCGGCATTGAGTACTATGGGCTCGAGGACCTTATTACGCCGCTTGAGCTTGCTTGGGACGATGATTGGGATTTGGTTGGGCCGGTTGCCAAGACTGTGGATGTTGCCTTTGCCAGTCGTTCCGTCACCACCAATGACCTAAAAGGCGCGCTTGCCAAGCTTGACCGTACGGCTCGCCGGCGTTGTGCTGTCACGATGGTCGCTAACTCCAGCCCGCGTTATGACCTGCACGTGATGAACGCCATTGGTGCCTCCGTTACCCGCAGCAATGGCTTTGTATATGCCTTTAATATCCTTATTCAGATGGGTGCGCTGCCGCAGGTTACGTACTTTGAATCGCCTCGTCGCGATACCTTCGATAGCCTCGAGGCAGGCGTGACGGACTTCTCCCGTATGCTCGAACATGGCAACGAGGATAAAATCGACCGTCTGCGCGACTACATCGCCCAGCACATGATCGAGAATCCCCATGCCGGCGAGCCAGGGTCCAAGGGCGTGCCGCAGGGGCGCTATATGCTCGACCATATCCGTAAGGTCCGCTGGGCCTTTATTGCCTGGGCGCCAGTTTCCGCGAACCGCCTGTAGCCCAATTGCACCCGAACCGCTTACCCACTTGCAGCCCGCGCCGTCCACCAGTTCGGCATCCGCATTCTTTGCGAACTGGGCAAACGTGCTCCACACCGCGCTGTTCCTGCGCTATCGTGGGACAGCTCACGTAGATTAAGGCCCCATTGCGGGGCGCCCCATACATAGAAAGCGAGAACCCATGGCACTGACAGGAGCCCAGGTCAAGCAGCTTCGCAGCATGGCCCATCACCTCAACCCCGCCATCATCATCGGCAAGTCCGATATCAACGAGGGCACCGTCGAGCAGACGGTCGCCTATCTGGAGAAGCACGAGCTCGTTAAGTGCTCTGTGCTGGACGGCTCCAGCCTTTCTGCCCGCGAGGCCGCCGAGGAGCTTGCCGAGCGCTGCCACGCCGAGGTCGTCCAGGTCATCGGCCGCAAGTTCTCGCTGTATCGCGAGTCCTCGCGCAAGGATATCGAGAAGATCAAGCTCGTCTAAGCGCTCACGCACAGTGCGCCTGCGGGGCGTCCGGGTTATCCGGACGCCCCCTTTTTATCGCACGACGGCCATGCGCTTAAGCCTGCCTTCGACCAAGCGCTCGTAGAGACGCCGCGTCTCGGGCTCGGGCACGCCCGCAATCTGCTCTTTTAGATGATGGACATGTCCGCTGTACAAATCGATGATGTCACGACGGCGACCCGCGGCGTTGTAGACGCGCATGGCACAGCGGACCATATCCTCGCGCGCCGTTTCCTGGCGAAGCCCCGCCTCGACCAGCCATATCGCCGACTGCAGATCGTTTTCTTCCAAGGCCTCGTTTGCCCCGCGAATCATGCTGTCGATAAACTTCGATTGCATAATGTGACGCATGCGCACAAAATATGTTGGGTTACAGCCATTGGGAATATAGAGCGAACCTGCATAAAGCTGCTCGACCTTTAGACACAGCTCCACCAGGTGAGGTCCGCGCGCTCCCCCACGGTTTCCCAGAATCTCCCGGGTCATCTGCTCAAACAGTCGCACGTCGGTCTTAACGTAGTCACCGTTGAGTCCAACGCACTCGTTTTGAATGAGCACACACGACTTGCCATCGGGCGTCGGCCCCAAGGCCGAACGCAAGCGCGATATCGTCGAATACAGGTTATTGCGGGCGCGGTTGAACTCGGCATGGGGCCAAAGCTCCATGGCCAGGGTCTCGCGATCGACCAGCGCATCCATACTTAACGCAAGGCGCTCCGCGAGCGTTGCCGCCTTCTTGCGACGCCACATCTTATCGGTGATGGGAAACCCGTCGCGCTCGGCACGAAATGCCCCAAACATGCGGATCTCGATATGCTCGATCGTGTTGACAGCCTCGACCTCTTCAACCTGAAACAGCCGCTCGCGCGCTTCGTCCAAATCGTCGTGCAGCGTGTATTTCGAAAGCTCGTGCACCGGAAGCTTTTTGCGTATCCTTGCACCAGACTCGCCAAGACAATGCATGGCAAGGCGTGCAAAGAGCCGATACGACGGCTCCAGCATCCCCGGGCGATTCATGGACATCCACGCCGCCAAATCGCTATCACGGCCCGCAGAGGCCAAGTGCAGCGCCACCATCCACGCCTCCGAGCCACGAACCTGCGTCTGGCTTATATCGAGTAGCTCCGCCTCCTCGCGCACCGTCATCATCGATGTGTTTCGTAAAAATGCCACGCGCTCCAGCAGCAGCGCGTTATCTCGCATATACGTTGCCGTTTCGTCAACAAGCTTGAGCACCTGGACGGCGCGGAACTTTGCGTTGACGGGGCGTCCCTCAGACATCGATTGCCACCCTTCGAGCAAAAGCCCTAAGAGCTGAAGCCGGTTGTCGCGTACGCGCACGGCAAAACGGTCGATCTCACTAAACGCCGCTTCGTCGGTCACCGGCAAGCCGGCAAGCAGGCGGCGCGCCGCCAGCACCATGCGCACCCAAATCGTCAGCGCCCTCAGGCTACGGGCATCGAGCGCCTCGACCATCAGGGCAAGCTCGTCATCGCGCGCATCGATTCCTGTAAACGAACCGTCAAAAAGCTCCACCAGCATCCGGTCCGCCCGTATAAATAAGCCGGCGATATCCAGCTCGCAATCATACGCCCCATGCTCCCTGAGTCCATCAAATGCATCGCCCACGTCCGCATATTCGGCCAAGTGGCGCTTTATCTCGATGTGTGCCGACAACATGTCGAGTGCGTCGCAGGAAGCCACGTGATCCGGAAACGAAAGCGTCGCAGGCAGCCCCAGCCCGCTTTGCCCGTAGCAAACGATGGTAAACGCCTGCGCCACTTTCCAAGAAAGCGGATCAATCTCCTGTGCAGCGCGCTCGCCCGCTCGCTCGATAACAGCCGCCATGCATCGAGCAAGCTTGGCGTTGGAAATGCTTACCGCCGACAGGTACACGCCGGGAGCCTCGGACAGTGTCGGCTCGTACGACAATCCATCGGCATTCATTGCCCCCAGTACCGCGCGGCAAACGTCCGCCCCATGTCCAGTCAAGGCCAAATCGACCCCGTACTGCCCGGCAAGTTCGAGCACGATATTCCGGTCTAAAAAGGCGTCCGCCAGATCCATCGCCAAGTCGCACCGGCCCGCCTTGATTAAAATGCGAGCCGCACGCCGTATAAGTTCGGGACTGATCTCGGCAATCAGTTTGCGCAGCCTAAGCCGCGCATTGCCATCCGTTCCCATGCAGACAAAACTTCGTTCGGCAGGGTCAATACCAAATACGGGATAGTCGCGAACCAGATACGATTGATCGACCATCGAAAGCCGCACGCCGCACGCCTCGAGCTCTGCAATATTACCCTCGCCCATTAAAACCATAAGGCCCGCAACATTAAACAGCGTGTTGTTCTCGAGAGAAGCCAAGTCGGCAAGTACCGCGCCGTATACGTTGACAATCTCGTTTTCGAGCAGTTGGGCGACGTCGCCCTGGCCATACAGCCCCGTCTGCAGCGCCGAGACAAGCTCGGGCACACCTTGCGTGAGCTGATAAAAATCGAGCGAGGTGCTAATCGAAAACGCCGAAGCCCAAGCCGAATACTCATAGGCATGTACCTTGAGCATCTGCGCGTTGACCTTTACCGAATCTCCCAGCCCGCGGATAAGCAGACGGTTTGACGGACGGCATGTAAGAAGAATGCCCATCCCCGCCGCACGCAGGCCGCGAATCATATCGATAAAGTCCTCGGTATCGCGCTGATCGAGAACCGGCACGTTATCGATTGCTATGAGCGAATGCGGCTTGTCTTTGAGTTCCTCTGCAACCACCTCGAGCTGCATGAACACCTCGCGGCCAATGGCCCGGTCGGCCTCGATAACTCGCACCGACCCTCGCGTACAATCGCCTTTGGCCTCGCGAACATACTGCATCAGCACCGAAGTCTTACCAAACCCATCGGGCGCATAGAGAAGCACGATCCCGGCTTGGCGGCCCTTGATAACCAGCTCGTTCATCAGCCGATCGCGGCGAATCATATAGCTCCCGCCTATCGACATCACTTCGAGGTCGCTCGTATTAACCAGATCTTGCACCATACCCGCTCCTAAACTCGACCACATGGATACCGTAACCGCATGACCACACCCACCACCCTATGAATAGCGTGGCACCATGTTTTTGGCTGCTTGTCGGTACGCATTCGGCAAGTTTTTGTACAGCGGGCACTGCTCGTTGTTTTTCCCTCGACAGACGACTGTTTATGCAGGTCAAATAGCTTGCTGAAATGTCCCATCTGTTCTGCAGTTTACCGTAACGGAAGCGTTTTATTTGAGTTGTGCAACTCACCTATTCACCGCTACCGTCTGCGACTATTAAGTGGTAATTGTGCATAGAATATGCTATTAAATGCATTATTCTATCTAGCGTGCACACGGTGCGCTTTTTGATAAGGATTGTTTCGCATGTGGTCTATGCTTATGGGCCGCGTAACGACCTGTCGCTTGCCCAGCAAAAAGGCCCCCGCAACGCGGAGGCCTCTCAAAACGCAATACGGTTTTCGCGGAGTCTTTACTCGCAGAGCGAAAGGGCAGCCTCGTCGGCGACCACGACGCAGTTGGTGTGCAGCTGCAGGATCGAAGCCGGACACTTGGGCGTAACCGGGCCATAGCACATATCGTGCACGGCCTGAGCCTTGGCCTCGCCGTTGGCGACAACCAAGATCATGCGGGCATACATGATGGTCTGGGTGCCCATGGTGTAAGCCTGACGGGGCACATCATCGATGCTGTCGAACAGGCGGCTGTTGGCCTGAATGGTGCTCTCGGTCAGGTCGACGCAGTGCGTACCCTTGGAGAAGTGGTCATCGGGCTCGTTGAAGCCAATATGACCGTTATTACCAATGCCGAGCAGCTGCAGATCCGGGTAACCGGCGGCAGCGACGATTTTGTCGTACTCGGAGCAGGCAGCAGCGGCATCGGGGTTGGAGCCATCGGGCACGTGCGTGTTGTTCAGATCGATATTGATGTGATCGAAGAAGTTCTCACGCATAAAGTAGTGATAGCTCTGGGGATCGTCGTGCGAAAGACCACGATACTCGTCCAGGTTATAGGTGCTGACCTCGGCGAAGTCGACGTCGCCCTTCTCGTACCAAGCGGCGAGCTGCTTGTAGGCACCAATCGGGGTGGAGCCGGTGGCAAGACCCAGCACGCAATCGGGCTTGAGGATAACCTGGGCCGAGATGATATTAGCGGCCTTGCGGCTCATATCCTCGTAGTCTTTAGCTTTAATGATTTTCATTACGCGTCCTTTCTCGTACAAGAGAGGCAAGGCTCCCCTTACAAGCACTTGCCCGCGGCCCGCGTCGGCCGCAACCAACGTGTGCGGCCACCAGGGCGAGGTCGCGTAATGTATGTGTCTCGTGTCTAGCCGCGTCGAGGCCCCTGCCCGTCCACGGTGACCCAAAGCTGTTTAGCTTCGGACGTTTCCCATCTTGCCACGGAGGGCGTCCTCTTTCAAGGGCGCCCTCCGTAAACGTGTTTGAATTGTAGGCTAAAGGCTGAGCGCGCTCACTAGCGCTCGCGAGCGACGATGAGTTGGTCCATCTCCTCGACATGCTCGCCAACGGAACCCTTGATGCTCGAGAACTCAACGGAATTGCACACCAAGATGGGAACCGTCACATCGTAGCCCTCGGCAGCAATTGCCTCGCGATCGAACTCGATGAGCACATCGCCCTTATGGACAATATCGCCCACCTGCGCATATACAGTAAAATGCTTGCCCTCGAGCTGAACGGTGTCCAGGCCAACGTGAATCAGAACGTCCAGGCCATCAACCGTGTTAAGCGCAACGGCATGACCCGTGGGAAAAATCGCCTCGACCTTAGCATCCGCCGGCGCGATCACACGTGTGCCCGTGGGCTGAATCGCCACGCCCTGGCCCAAAAGGCCAGTGGCAAACGTCTGATCGTTTACCTCGGAGAGCGGAATGACGTCGCCCGAGATGGGAGCATCCAGCGTAAGGACTCGACCACGCATACCAAAAGACCTCAGGACTTTAGTGAACATGCTCCCCCTCGGACATACCAATCAATCAAAATAACCGTACCAGTTTACCACTTGGCATCCGTTTTTGGCCATTAGGGAAGTTCGCGCTTGACAACCTCGACGATATCGTCAACAACACGCTGGGTCAGCTCATGCGTCTCCGCCTCGGCCATCACGCGAACCAGCGGCTCGGTACCGCTCGGGCGCACCAGGATACGGCCGCGACCATTGAGCTCCTTCTCGGCGGCAGCGACGGCGTCCCAAATGGGCTGACAATCGTCCAAGCCGGCCTTGTTGTCGGAATGCACGTTGACAAGCACCTGCGGGTACTTCTTCATGATGCCGGCAAGGTCGGTGAGGGTACGGCCGGTGCGCTTGAGCACGGCCAGAAGCTGCAGGGCCGTCACCAAGCCGTCGCCGGTGGTGTTGTGCTCCAGGAAGATGATGTGACCGGACTGCTCGCCGCCGATGACAGCGCCGTCCGCGAGCATGCGCTCCAATACGTAGCGGTCGCCCACGGCGGTCTGCACCATCTCAAAGCCCTGCTCCTTCATGGCGATGGAGAAGCCAAGATTGCACATAACGGTCGAGACGATCTCGGAGTTGGCGAGCTTACCGCGAGCGGCCAGGTCGGAGCCGCAGATGGCCAGAATGTAGTCGCCATCGATCTCGTTGCCCTCGCTGTCCACGAACAGCACGCGATCGGCGTCGCCATCGTGGGCCAGGCCGATGTCGGCATGGGTACGCAGTACGAGCTCACGCAGGGGCTCAAGGTGAGTGGAGCCGCACTCGACGTTAATGTCGGTGCCGCAGTAGTCGGTGTTGATGGCATGGACCGTGGCGCCCAGGCGCTGCAGCGCGGCGGGCGTAGTCTGGCAAGAAGCGCCGTGGCCGCAGTCGACGGCAACAACCAGACCGTCGAGTTTAAGGCCGTCGAGGGTGCTGATAGCATGGTCGACATATGCCTTGCGAGCGTCCTTCATCTTGATGATGTGACCCACGCCGGCACCGGTCGGCAGCGTATCGGCAGCCATGGCCTCCTCGGACATGACCCAGGCGCTGATCTCTTCCTCGACAGCATCGGGAAGCTTCATGCCCTTGCGGCTAAAGAACTTGATGCCGTTGAACTCCGGCGGATTGTGCGAAGCGGAGATGACGATGCCGCCGTCGAGCTCGTTTTGGACGGTGAGCAGCGCCACGGCCGGCGTAGGGATAACGCCGCAGCAGTGCGGACGGCCGCCCTCGGCCATAATGCCGGCGGTCAGAGCACTCTCGAGCATGGTGCCCGAAAGACGCGTGTCACGGCCGATGCAAATGTCCGGGCCAAGGAACTTGGTCGCCGCGCGGCCCAGACGAAATGCAAGGTCGCACGAGAGGTCGGCGTTGGCGACGCCACGGACGCCATCGGTACCGAAGATGTTCTGGGGCATAGGATCGCTCCTTCCCAAGTGGGCAAAACGCAGTCGCCCACCCTAGTCGAAAAAGAAAAGCGGGACCCGCCGAGCAATCGGCAGGCCCCGCTTGTACATTGTATCTCGTAAGGAGATAAAACCTTAGCGCTTGGAGAACTGGGGAGCGCGGCGAGCCTTCTTGAGGCCGTACTTCTTGCGCTCGACCACGCGAGCATCGCGCGTAAGGAAACCGGCCTTCTTGAGGTCAGCACGGTAATCGCCAGCGTTCAGAAGAGCACGAGCGATGCCCAGGCGCAGAGCGCCGGACTGACCGGAGATGCCGCCGCCATCGCACAGAGCGATAACGTCGAACTGACCGGCGGTGTCGGTCACCTTGAAGGGAGCAAGGGCGTTCTCAACGAGCTGATGACGGCCGAAATACTGCTCGGCGTCACGCTTGTTGATGGTCACCTTGCCGGTGCCGGGGACGAGACGGACGCGGGCGACGGCGTTCTTACGACGGCCGGTACCCTGGTAGACAACGGTGTTCTCAGCCATCTTTAAGCCTCCAGCTCAATCTTCGTGGGGTTCTGGGCAGCGTGCGGATGCTCGGCACCAGCGTAGACCTTAAGCTTGGTCATCTGGGCACGGCCGAGGGTGGTCTTGGGCAGCATGCCGCGAACGGCGCGCTCGATGACCTTCTCCGGGTGCTTCTCCATAGCCTGGCGGAAGCTCTCAGCCTTGAGGCCGCCGTTGTAGCCGCTGTGGCGATAATAGGTCTTCGTGTCGGCCTTGTTACCGGTAAGCTGGACCTTATCGGCGTTGATGACGACAACGAAGTCGCCGCAGTCGCTGTTGGGCGTGAACTGGGGCTTGTTCTTACCGCGCAGAATCATTGCGATCTGGGTGGCAAGACGGCCCAGGACAGCACCATCGGCGTCGACGAGAACCCAGTTGCGCTGGACCTCGCCCTGCTTGGCGTAGTGAGTCGATTTCGAAATCACTTAGACTCCTCCATGTACAGTACGTGTTGTTACAGAGATTCACGGGGCTCTGCAAGTAACCCGTCCATATTACCCCGCTCGCCGCCCGAGTCAACAGGAATTTTGGCTCTGACCAGAGTTTCTGCACATGTCGTCCATGCCCGGTGCCTTCACGAGACAGGACCCAGAGATCCCTCGGCGTGCGAATGGTCCTCTGGGTCCCTGTCTTTTGTCGCCTTTTGTGGGTCGGTCGTCTTAACGCTCAACGAACTCCTGTATTTCCGCAAGCAGGCGCTTTGCCTCTCGGCGGCCTTGAATATACAAGTCGAGCAATTTGGCCGTGTCGTGCTCCACATGGCCGACCTCGACCGGTTTTTGCGGAGCCACAATCAGGGCACGGCCCTCGCGCTCGTACTTCCAAAGGTGCATGCGCTGGACGTTATAGCGGTCGTGGCGCGTCTCGATGGCCTCGAGCAGATAGGGATAGTCGCCATAGCGCGCACGCGCGGCCGGCATAAACTCGTAGGGCGCCTTTTCGTACGAGCGGTCCTGCGTAAGCACGACAACCGCGCGATCGTATCCGGCCTCTTCCAGCACGTGCTCGACAGGCACCGAATCCGCCACACCGCCGTCGACGTACTTGTGACCATCAATCTCGACCGGCGGCGTCACCAGCGGCAACGAGGTCGACGCACGCACGCAATCGATATCGAGCATGGCGTTTTTGACGGGCAGGTAGGCAGCGGTGCCAAATAACATGTCCGTCGCGACAGCATACATTTCGATGGGGCTCGCGTCGAAGGTCTCGTTATCGAAGGGGTCTAGGCGATCCTGCACGTCGTTGAAAATAAAGTCGTAGCCGACGATGGAGCCCGTGGACGCAAACGATGCGGCACCCATGTAGCGGCTGTCGTTGCAGAAAGCCAGGTTGATGCGGTTGGCACGGCCGATCTGGTGCGACTTGTAGTTCACGCCGTTGAGGGCACCGGCCGATACGCCATATACCGCCGGAATCTCGACGCCGGCCTCCATGAGAACGTCGAGCACGCCTGCGGTAAATTGCCCGCGGAAGCTGCCACCCTCCAAAACGAGCGCGACCTTGCCAGCATTTTTCGCCTTATCTTCTGCAGTCATGGTGACCTCCTGCCGTTGCGTTTTGGCTTTCTTCTACCCAGTTTTACGGAGGAGAGCGCGCTAGATTTTGGAGTTGAGAGGGCGGGACGGTCGGCGGGAAAGCGCGTCCCGGTCTCAGAACAAATTCCGGGTCGCAGTTTCCGCTGAGCCCGCCATCCGGAAAATGAATCCCATTCCGAGCGTAAATTCCGGGATGTGGTTTCCGCTTGAGGCATCATCCGGAAACTATATCCCAGTCTGAGCGCGGATTCCGGGACGCGCCTTCCGCCTGGGCTGCCATTGGGAATGCGTGTCCCAGCCTGCGTTGCCAAAGCGTTTTCTTTACGCCCGCGCCCTGCACAGAGTTCGATTCTCCGCGGTGCGGGGCATCCGTTGATGCGGGGCACGGCAGGCTGAAATTCGATAACATCGCATCTATATAGGGTCGGGGCTTTGCGCGGAGAATCCGCGTATTCGCTTCGCAAATACGCACCGGCTTCGGCCGCCTGCCGGCGCCCTCGCCCGCTCGCTACAAACGCTTCGCGTTTGCTTAACGCTCGCGCCCTGCATAGAGTTCGATTCTCCGCGGTATCTGTAAGTAATAAAAAGGCAGGTAGAGACACTTCTCTACCTGCCTGTTACTTATGGTGGAGGCGCGGAGAATCGAACTCCGGTCCACGAAAGCCCCCTGATTGGCATCTCCAAGCTCAGTCGCTGGTTTTGTCTCGGACGCTTTGCGCGCAGCGACACGCTCGCGGCATCCCAACCGGTTCGGTCTTAACCCGCGCCATACCGATTACGTGCGCGGGAGCATTCCCCTAAAATGACGTCGCGCCGGTGTCGGGGAAATCACCGGGTTGACGCGCCGCTATAAACTAAGCAGCGAGAGCCATAGGCTCAAAAGAAGAGTTGTTGTCAATTCAATTTGACGGTACCCCTGTTTAACGAGGCGAGGAGACCTCGGCTTGCTTCCTCTCTCAGAGCTATCGTGTCGAAACCAGTCGCCCCCGAATGTCGGGAAAGTCTGGATGGTATCGGGCCTGCAAACACCCGATAACCGTCGACTTTTCAAGGAACATGCGGGGCGAGCCCCGCTTGTGGAGTGTTATCTTACCACGTTCTGAAAGCGGACAGCTGTTCTATGCACGAGCTGTGAAGACCCCAATGTGCGCCGCACTTCGCACTTTTGCTACCGATCGCGTCACGTATATTTTCGCCAAGCAAAATTGACCCATCGAAAGGACCGTTATGGATACCAAGCAGCAACTCGTCAATGCCCTCGCAGGCCTGGGCTCAACCATTACCGAAGCTATGGATGTCATCGAGGGCTTTGTCCCCTGCGGACATCCCGCCCTCACGGTATCGAACGCACTCGTCGCGCTGGACGCTGACGATGATGCGGCTCTCGCCCAGCAGCTTGAGACCGTCGAGGGCTTTATCGACCACGTGAGTGAGAACCGCGGCGTGGCCGCCTACCACGGCATCGAGGTCGAGCTCGCGGGTCCCAAAGCCGATCTGCTCGCAGCAATCCGCGAGGTGGGCGCCCTTATGCAGACCGCAGGCGTCAAGAACACCCAGGTCAACGAGTGGGTCTACCGCAGTCTGGCAGCACTCGACAGCTCCGAAGAAAAGGCAGCCGAGCAGCTCGCAGAAAGTCACGCCATCAAAGCTGCACTTATCTAAAAAGGCCTGCACCCTGGCGGCTGCGGTGCCGCCAGGGTGCAGGCCATATACTCAATCGAAAACGCTAGCGCAGATATGCCTTCGCGTTGCCCAAGCTGTAGGCAATCGTCGAGCCATTGTGCAGCAGCGACGACGTCTGCGGGGTAATCGCGCCGGTAATGCCCAGCGCCAGGAGCGCTGAGTTGGTGAGCATCACCTTAGAGTAGGAGCTCGTCAGACGATCAATGAGGCCCTGGCTCATGCGGCGCAGGCGCACGATCGCGGCCAGATCCGTATCGGTCAGGATGATATCGGCGACCTCCTTGGCGATGTCGCTTCCGCCGCCCATGGCCAGCCCCACGTCGGCCAAACCGAGCGCCGGCGAATCGTTGACGCCGTCGCCCACCATGGCAACGTGGCGCCCCTCGCGCTTAATCCGCTCCACATAGGCGTACTTGTCCTCGGGCAGCAACTCGGCCTTATACTCGTCGACACCTGCCTCGCGAGCAATGCGCTCGGCCGTGCGCTCCGAGTCGCCCGTGAGCATAACCACGTGTTTAACGCCCAACGCATGCAGGTCGGCGATGGCCTCACGGACCCCGGGCTTAAGCGGGTCCTCGATACCAAGCACGCCCACAACGGTGCCGTCGACCGCCAGATACAGCGGCGACAGGCCCTGCATCTGGGACTCGATGCGCTCCTTAATGTCGGACTCGAGCTGCGCGCCCTCGTCCTCGAATACAAAGTGCGCCGAGCCGATAATCGCGCGACGCCCCTCAATGGACGAGGCAATGCCGTGCGCCACGATGTACTCGACCGCGGCATGGCGTTCGCGGTGCTCGAGCCCGCGTTCGCGGGCGGCGTTGACCACGGCACGCGCCACCGGATGCGGGAAATGCTCCTCCAGGCATGCGGAAAGGCGCAGAACCTCGTCCTCACTCCAGCCATCGGTCGTGAGCACGCAAGCCAGGCGCGGCTGCGCCTCGGTGAGCGTGCCGGTCTTATCAAACACAATAGTGTCGGCCTTGGCAAACGACTCAAAGTACTTGGCGCCCTTGACCATTACGCCCATCTTGGCAGCGTCGCTCATGGCAGTCATGACGGCGACGGAACCCGTGAGTTTGAGTGCGCACGAGTAGTCGACCATCAGCGCCGCTGAGGTCTTGATGAGGCTGCGCGTGGTGAGCGCAACCAGGCCCGCGAGCAGGAAGTTCCATGGGACGATCTTGTTGGCGAGGTCCTCCATGTGCGACTGACCCTCGGACTTGAGCGAGTCGGCCGTCTGCACGAGCGAGACGATCGAGCGGAGCTTGGTCTGAGCCGTGTTGGCGCGCACACGCACCAAGATGCCGCCATCTTCCACAACGGTGCCGGCGAACACGTCGTCGCCCACGCTGCGCTCGACGGCCAGCGGTTCGCCGGTCAGGGTCGCCTGGTTGACCATAGCGCTCCCCTGCTCGACCACGCCGTCGATACAGATAGACATGCCGGTGCGCACGGCGACCAAATCGCCGGGTTCAAGCTCGGTGGCGGCAACGCTTACCTCGGTGTCGCCGACGACCTTTTGCGCCTTGTCGGGCACATCGAGCAGCGAGTTGATGAGTTCGTTTTCGCTCATGGCGCGGGTGTAGTCCTCGAGCAGCTCACCCACGTTGAGCAGGAACATCGTCTGGCCCGCGGTGTCGACATCACGTTTGACGAACGAAATGCCGATGGCCGAAGCGTCAAGCACAGGAACGGTTAGGCGCGGCTGCGCCAGCTCATGAAGGGCAGCGCGCAAAAATGCCATGTAACCGGCCACGACAAACACCGCACGCAGAGGCGTCGGCAAGAACCAGCGGCGCGCGTAGTGGGCGCCGATAAGTGTGGCAAGATCCATGACGAGCTTGTGCTTGCGTGGCTCAAGCTGCATCACGTAACCCGTCTTTGCGTCGGCAATGGCCTGAGCATCGAGCGCACACAAGGCGTCGAGCACGCCCGCACGACACTGCTCATCATATTCGAGCGCCATCTGGCCAATACGGCCGTAAACGCGCACCTTGTGCACGCCGTCGATGTCGCCGCTGAGCTTAAGAAGCGCATCGAGATCACTCTCTGGCACAGGACCCGCCAATTGAAGACGGGTCCTGCCGGGGATCTCGCTAATAATCGAGAATCTCATAGTTTGTGCCTGGGAGCGTTACTCTGCTGCCTCGTCAGCAGCGGCCTCGCTCTGGGTGATGTAGGCCGCCTCGGCAACCATGTCGTCGACATTAGCCTTGGCCTGCTCGACCATGTCCTGGTAGCCGTTCTTGATGCGCATGCCGCACGCGATACCCTGCACGCAGGCATTCTTGACCGGAGCGCTGGTAAGCAGCTTGATGCCGGCCGTGCCAAGCAGAAAACCGCCACCGACAAGCAGGGTATTGAACGTCGACTTCTTCATGATGTCTCTCCCTTTTGCCGCATTGGACGCGGCACGGTGCCTCAGCACCCGAGTAAACAAGTTTGCTCGAGCACACTTTTGGAAAATAGTTTAGTTTATCTAACTATTGAGGTCAACAAAGGTTAACTTTTTGGAAATCTTAAGATGCGGAGCAGCCGGCTTCTGGCGATCCGCCCGCCGCGATGTACATCCGTGACGCCAAAGAGGAAGCCCTCCCCTCTCCAGCAAATTGAAGGTGAATGGTTTTCCGCGAAGTAAACGAGCAAAATTGGACCCCCGAAGCATCCATATTTTTCGCAGCAAAACCACAGGAAGCACTCGACAAAACCGCAGGAAACCGAGCCAGAAAAGTGTTGATGTTTCAGGAGTCCAAAATAGGTCGTTCACTTCGCGGATAAGTATTCACCTTCGTTTTCAACATCCATAAAGAATGAGGGCGCCAACGGCGCGCCTATTCACCAAATTCAATTCAGCCCACCTGACCCGAACGGCCGAGTCGTCACGGAACCGAGGGGCCGGGCGCAGGGCCTTGCCTCTCAATGAGTTCCGCACGAACAGGAGGCGCCAGCAGCGCCTCCGTCGTGAGTCAGGACTGTCCGAAATTGAGAGGCAAGGCCCTGCGCCCGGCCCCTCGGTTCCCGTTTACGAGAGCGACGTTCTCAGCAACTCGTTGAAGAGTTTCGGGTTGCCCTTGCCGCGGCTCGCCTTCATGCACTGGCCCACCAAAAAGCCGATGACCTTCTGGTTGCCGTCACGATACTGCTGCGCCTGATCGGCACAGTTTGCCAGCACCTCGTCCACGATCGGCTGCAGCGCGCCGGCATCGCTCACCTGACGCATGCCGCGCTCGTCGACGATCTTGTTGGGGTCGTCGCCGGTCTGTGCCATGGCCTCAAAGACCTCGTGCGCCTGGTTGGAGCTGATGGCATCGGTCGCCAGCAGCTTGGCCAGCGCTGCCACCTGAGCCGGCGCGATGCCGGACTCGGCCAGCGAGACGCCCGCGCCCTTAAGGTAGGCGATCATCTCGTTCACCAGCAAGTTTGCAACCGTCTGGGCCTCCTTGCCAGCCATACCGGCAGCGGCGGCCTCAAAGAACTCGGCAAACTCGGGGTCGCCGGCAATCTGCTCGGCATCGGCCGCCTTAATGCCAAAGTCGGTCTCAAAACGGGCACGCTTGGCATCGGGCAGCTCGGGGATCTCGCCTCGGCAGCGGTCGATGAACTCGTCGTCCAGATCGAACGGCGCCAAATCGGGGTCGGGGAACAGACGATAGTCGTCGGCCGTCTCCTTCACACGCATGACCACGGTGCGCTTGCGGCTGGGCTCCCAGTGGCGGGTCTCCTGATAGATGATGCCGCCCTCCTCGAGCACCTCGGCCTGACGGCAAATCTCGTAGGCAAGGCCGTCATGCAGGCTCTTAAACGAGTTGAGGTTCTTAAGCTCGGTCTTGGTACCCAGCTTGGTCTCGCCACGGCGGCGCAGCGACACGTTGCCGTCGCAGCGCATGGAGCCCTTCTCCATGGAGCAGTCCGAAATGCCCAGCGTCACAAAGATACGACGGAGCTTCTCCATAAACAGGCGAGCCTCCTCAGGCGTGCGCAGGTCGGGCTCGGTGACGAGCTCAATCAAAGGCGTGCCGCAGCGGTTGTAGTCGACGAGTGACTCAGCCGCGGCGGTAATGCGGCCCTCGGCACCTCCCACGTGCACCATCTTGGCGGCGTCCTCCTCCATGTGGATGCGCAGGATGCGAATGGGCACCGTGTAGGAACCGTCCTCGCGACGCTCGGGCATCTGCAGGTTGGACGCATCGTAGCTGGCCAGGTGACCGGCGCGCTGGTTACCCTCGCGCATGGTCGACGTCATGGACGTGGACAGGCCCTCGGCGTTGGCCGAGGCGCTCGCCAGGCTCTGGGCCTCGGCCTCGCCAAATGCGCAGTCGGGGCGCTCGGCGGCACCGCGACCGGTCACGTCCAGGTCCAGGTGACCGTACATGGCAAAAGCGACCGGACCCTGCGTGGTTTGGAAGTTCTTGGCCATGTCGGGATAGAAGTAGTGCTTGCGGTAGAACATCGAGTG
>CATXWM010000031.1 GCA_958403205.1 uncultured Collinsella sp.
GCCCTACCGGGAGTAGCCCCGACGGTTGACAAAACTATAGGAACACCCAATGACTGTCTCGGGATGAGTTGCGGTGGAATAGGGATTGTTTTGCGCCCGTCGGCCCCTATTCAGTCCCTATTTCACCGCAACTTGGAGGAGGACAGAAAAAGCCCTGTCGCGGGTGGCGGCAGGGCTTTTGGAAGGGGGCTTGGTTGTGAGAGCTCGTTAGGCGAGCTTGGCCTCGAGCTCGGCGATGCGCTTGTAGGCATCGATGGTAAAGCGGGCCTGCTTCTCCAGAATCATGGTAGTCATGAGGGTATCCTGAGCATGGGCCATGATGAAGGTCATCTCCATCTCGCCGCCGCCGGCCTCCTGCGAAAGCAGCTTGGTCTGCGTGTCGTGGGCACCGATGAGTGCATCGCTGGCATCCTTGTGCAGCTGCTCGGCCTTCTCAAAATCACCCTCGCGAGCAGCATCGAGCGCTGCAAGCAGATCGGTCTGGGCGTCACCTGCATATGCGACAATCTCGAATCCAACCATCGAGATTTCTTCTTTGGTTGCCATGTTGCGTTCCTTTCACATATGAACCAATGGAGAGCATCGCGTCCGGGCATACGCGCTGCGTTGTGTATGACAGAAACAATAACATTCAAACAAAAAAGAACAGCGCAAAACGTAATTTCGAGCTATGAACGGTCACTTTTCGCCCGTGAACGGTTTTTAAACTAATTTGAACAATATCGAACACAATTAGCGGCAACCCAAACAGACCCGCGCCCTAGCGTACATCGCGCACCGTATCGCCCTCGACGAGCACGCCCGGAAACAGCATGTGCTCCACACCGGGTTCAACGCCCTCGGCGCCGGCAATCTTGTCGACCGCCCACATGCCGACGCGCTTGTTGTCAAAGCGCACCGTAGTCAGGCGACAATCGGGCACGATGTCGCCCAGACTGTCATCAACACCCACCACGCTCACATCCTCGGGCACGTGCTTTCCGCGCGACTCGAGCCCGCGAATGCAGCCATATGCCATGGCATCGTTGGAGGCATAGATGGCAGTACAGGTCGAATCATCCGCCAGAGCCTGGCCTGCGGCATATCCGCTCTGTGCCGTCCAGTCGCCGCGCACGAGCTGCGAGGGCTCAATGCCATGCGCGCGCAATGTCTCGCGCCAGCCTTCCTCGCGCCGCATGCCCGAAAGCGAGCGCTCGGGGCATGAGATAAAGTGCACAGTCTTGTGCCCCCGCCCCAGCAAGTACTCAACAACTTGACGCGAGCAATCGAACTGGTCGTTATCGACCGTTGAACAGAGCGGGTGCTCCAACATCGTAACGAGCACCGTCTGCATGCCGGGCAGCGGCTCGAAAGTGCCAAAATCCGCCGGCATGCGGTTCATGATCACGACCATACCGTCCACCGGCAGTGCGCTCATGCGCGACGATGCGCTCTCGAGGGTATACGGATGCCCGTCTACTTTAGTGAGGGTGATGGCGTAGCCGTGTTTGTCGGCGGCGGCGGCAAAGCCCTCCATACGGTCGAGGTTGCCGGTGCCGGTAATGTTGAACATGGCGACGCCGACGGTCTTAAACTTACCGCGGCGCAGCGATCGACCGGCAAAATTGGGGCGATACCCCAGCTCGCGCATGGCGGCACGCACGCGCTCCTTGGTCTCTGGGCGCACGCTGGGCGAATCGTGCACCGTACGCGAGACTGTCTGCTCCGAGACGCCCGCGAGACGCGCCACATCCTTAACGGAAACCGATTTTTTAACAGCGGCCATAGGTCGATCTTTCTATGTCGACGATGCCATTGGTGGCACCCTACGCAGTCATTTTTAACGCCTTCAAGTATATCCAACGCCTCCCCCACCATACGCTCACCACCCAAAACCTACCGTTCACCGACATTTTTGCTTCCCCAAACGGCTTTTGGCGCCCAAATGTTAACGTTGCCATTGTGCAAACACAGAGCCACCGGGCGGCTCAAACGTTTACGCATAGGGAATCGACGGTTCGCAGGCACAGGAACCACCGGTTCGCGTCTTTTTTTGTGTCACAAAATGGCAACGTCAACATTTTGGCAACCGAACGCCAAAAGCTACCATCGTTGTTAACCCACCGACTCTTAGGAGCATTGCATGGAGCAACTTATCGCCATCATCGAAAAGGGCCAGCCCTTTTTCAACGCGATCGCCCGCAACAAGTACCTCAAGGCGATTCGCGACGGCTTTATCTCCGTCATCCCCATCATCATCTTCTCGTCCATCTTCTGCCTGGTAGCCTCGGTCCCCAACATCTGGGGTTTCTACTGGCCCGATGACATCAACAACGCCCTGTGGAAGTGCTACAACTACTCCATGGGCATCCTGGCCATCGCCTGCGCCGCCACCACGGCCAAGCACTTCGCCGACGCCCAGAACCGCGATCTGCCCAAGAACAACCAGATCAACTTCATCTCGTGCATGTGCGCGGCCATCATCGGCTTCTTGCTCCTTTCGAGCGACACCATCGCCACGGACGCTGCCAGCGGTTTCAACACCACCTACCTTGGTTCCAAAGGCCTGCTGACCGCTTTCATCGCTGCGTTTGTGACCGGCATCATCTACAAGTTCTTCATTAAGCGCAACATCACCGTCAAGATGCCCGAGCAGGTTCCGCCCAACATCTCGCAGACCTTTAAGGACATCATCCCCTTCTCCGTCTGCATCACCGTCTTTTGGGTTTTTGACATCGTCTTCCGCGCTGCTTTTGGCTTCTGCTTTGCCCAGGGTGTCATCCAGGTGTTCCAGCCCCTGTTCACCGCTGCCGATGGCTACATCGGCCTCGCTGTGATCTACGGCGCCATGAGCCTGTTCTGGTTCGTGGGCGTCCACGGCCCCTCGATCGTCGAGCCCGCCATCGCCGCCGCTCTCGTTGCCAACATGACCGACAACCTGGCTGCGTTCCAGGCCGGCCAGCACGCTTCCGCTGTCCTGACCCAGGGTGCCCAGTACTTCGTCGTCTGCATGGGCGGCACCGGCGCCACGCTCGTCCTGGTCTTTATGTTCTGCTTCCTGGCCAAGTCTCAGGAGATGCGCGCCGTCGGTAAGGCCGCCATCGTCCCCGTCTGCTTTGCCGTCAACGAGCCGCTGCTGTTCGCCGCACCCATCGTGCTCAACCCCGTCTTCTTTGTCCCGTTTGTCTTTGCCCCGATCGCCAACATCTGGATCCTCAAGATCTTTATCGACTTCTTGGGCATGAACGGCTTTATGTACACCCTGCCTTGGACCGTCCCCGGCCCCATCGGCACCATCATGGGCCTGGGCTTCCAGCCGCTCGCCTTTGTGATGCTCGCCCTTATCCTGGTCGTCGACTTCGTTCTGTACTATCCGTTCTTCCGTGCCTATGACGCCCAGAAGTGCGCCGAGGAGGCCGAGATTTCCGAGGAGGAGCTCGCCGCCAAGAACGCCGAGAAGGCCGCTAAGCTCAACGATGCCTTCCAGGGCAAGGCTGACGCCAAGAGCGTTGCCGCCGGCGCTGCTGCCGAGGCTGTAAAGACCGATGCCGCTCCCGCCTCTACCCCCGCTGCCGAGGCCACGGCCACCAGCGACCTCAACGGCAAGCGCGTGCTCGTGCTCTGCCAGGGTGGCGGTACCTCGGGCCTGCTCGCCAACGCGCTGGCCAAGGCCGCCAAGGAGCGCGGCATCAATCTTGAGACCGCTGCCGAGGCCTATGGCAACCACGTGGACATGCTCCCCGACTTCGATCTGGTCGTCCTGGCCCCGCAGGCCGCCAGCTACCTGGCCGACCTGCAGAAGGACTGCGAACGCGTGGGCAACAAGTGCGTCGCCTGCCGCGGTAAGCAGTACATCGAGCTTTCCCAGAACGGCGACAAGTCTCTCGCCTTCGTGAGTGAACAGCTTTCGAAGTAAGTAACGCTTAGGGCCAGCCGACCATCCAAGACCGGCTGGCCCTTCGATTTAGACGATTGGATCATCATGTCCGTTAACCCTGCTAGCGTCACCAACCCGCCTGCGCAGTTTCCCGAGGACTTTGTCTTTGGCGGCGCTACCGCTGCCTACCAGGTAGAGGGCGAGACCCGCACCCACGGTAAAGGCAAAGTCGCCTGGGACGACTTCCTGGAGGCCCAGGGGCGCTTCTCCCCCGATCCCGCTTCGGACTTCTACAACCAGTACCCCGTCGATCTGGAGCTGTGCGAGGAGTTCGGCATCAACGGCATTCGCCTCTCCATTGCCTGGAGCCGCATCTTTCCCAACGGCACCGGCGAGATCAACCCCGAGGGCGTGCAGTTCTACCACGATCTCTTCGCCGAGTGCCACAAGCACCACGTTGAGCCGTTTGTCACGCTGCATCACTTTGACACGCCGCTGCCCCTCTTTGAGAAGGGCGACTTCCTCAACCGCGAGACCATCGATGCCTTTGTGGACTTTGCCACCTTCTGCTTTAAGGAGTACGCCGACCAGGTGACCTACTGGTTCACCTTTAACGAGATCTGGGCCGACGCCTCCAACACCTACATTGAGGGCACCTTCCCCGGTGGCGTCAAGGCGCATCTGGCCGAGGCCTTCCAGTGCGAGCACAACATGATGCTCGCCCACGCCAAGGCCGTGCTGGCCTTCCACAACGGTGGCTTTAAGGGCAAGATCGGCGTCATTCAGTCGCTGGAGTTTAAGTATCCGCTCAACGAGAACGACCCCGCCGACATCAAGGCCGCCAACAACGAGCACGTGCTGCAGAACCAGTTCTTGCTCGATGCCACCTTCCGCGGCGACTATGCCCCCGACACCCTCGAGTGCGCCAACCGCCTGGCTGCCGTCTCGGGCGGCGCCATCGAGATCCTGGACGAGGATCTGGAAATCATGCGCGAGGCCGCGCTCTACAACGACTACCTTGGCGTTAACAACTACCAGTGCCGTTTTTTGAAGGCTTACGATGGCGAGAACGACCTGCACCACAACGGTACGGGCGAGAAGGGCACCGGCCGCTGGCGCGTTAAGGGTATTGGCGAGCATGTGAACAAGCCTGGTATCCCCACCACCGACTGGGACTGGATCATCTATCCCGAGGGCCTGTTCGATCTGCTCGTCTACATTAAGCAGCGCTACCCCAACTACAAGCAGATCTTCATCACCGAGAACGGCATGGGCTACAAGGACCCCTACAAGGACGGTTTTGTGGACGACCAGCCGCGCATCGACTACATCGAGCAGCACCTGCGCTGGTTGCTCAAGGCCATGGAGGTGGGTGTCAACGTGGGCGGCTACTTCCTGTGGAGCCTGCAGGATCAGTTCTCCTGGACCAATGGCTACAACAAGCGTTACGGCTTCTTCTACGTTGACTTTGAAACCCAGAAGCGCACGCCCAAGGCAAGCGCATACTGGTATAAGCACGTGGCGCAGACCCGTCGTCTGGACTAGTGGCTGGCGGGGTTGCCCGCTCACACAACCTGTCCCCATTTCTCAGCCGGGGGCGGCACGTCACACGGCGCGCCGCCCCCGGTCTTTTTGTTTTTGGGCTGGTCGGGAGCCGTTTGTCTCGATCTGTAACATCTAGCCGAGTTTTTGGTCCTAGCTGTTACAGATTGAGACGAACAGGATTGCTCTTTCCGAAGAATCTAAATCTGTAACACGTAGCCCGCTTTTGACCGTCTACCTGTTACAAATCGAGACAAACGGAGTAGGACCTAACCCCGTATGTCCCTAACAGTCGAGCGTTCGACCAGCGTACTCGGCACATGAATCGCCTCGATAGACGAGCTCTCTCCAATCGCCGCCTCAAACGCAAGCTTACCGACACCGCGCAAATCAAATCGCAGCGTCGTCAGCCGATTGTGAGGAACAAGTCCCTCGAGTGCGTCGTCGATACCAACCACGCTCACGTCGTCGGGCACGGACAGGCCCGCGTTCTCGAGCGCGGCGATAACGCCCAGCGCCATCTGGTCATTTGCCGCAAGCACGGCAGTCGGCGCCTGCGACCCGCCGGCAAGCACCTCGGCCGCAATCCGCTCGCCCATGGCGTACCCACTGTCCGCACTCCAATCGCCACGCAGCATCGGAGCGGCATCGACATGAGCACGACCCAGCGTATCGCGCCAACCGGCCTCACGAAAACGCGAGGAAATCGAGTTTTCCGGACCCGCCACAAACCGCATATTCGAGTGACCATGTTCCAGCAGATAATTGGTCAACAGCTCGCACGAACCATACTGGTCGGAGTCGATCGTCGTGCAGCGCGGATGCGCATACATGGACAGGATGACCGTTCGCACTCCCGGCTGGGGAACAAACTCCTCAAAATCGGGAGCCATGCGGTTCATGTTGAGAATCATGCCGTCGACGGGTCGCTCGACCATGCGGCGCGAGGCATCGGCAAGTGTATAGGGCTTGTCGCCGCCCATCTCGATCATAGTGACGGCAAAATCGTGCTCGCGCGCCGCTTGCATGATACCCTCGAGCGTCGCCAGGTTACCGACACGTGTGATGTTGTACATGCACAGGCCAATAGAACGATACGACCCGCCGCGCAACGCCGCTCCAGCAAAATTGGGACGAAAGCCCAGCTCTTCCATGGCGGCCAGCACACGCTTGCGCGTCTTTTCCGTCACGTTGGGCATACCGTTGACCACGCGAGACACAGTCTGGCGGCTCACGCCAGCGAGCGCCGCAACCTCTGCCGCGCTCGCCGAATGACCATTCCTTGTCTGCTGAGCCATGCCTTCCACGCTAACCTGCTTCCCAACTATTCCCCGCGCCCATGGCGCATCGTACATACATCGATAACGTGCTCATGATACCCGAGCCATATACCACAACATGAAAACTTCTGTCAATCAAAACCGCTTACCGAACAAATACAACCGTTCGCGGCTGTTTGAAGTTGTTTTGTTTCTATACATCCCAGCCGGATGTTAACGTGCTCATTGTCAAATGTTCACGCGCTCATTTTGGTTCTAATCATTTTAAGATAGTGTTTATCGGGCTTTTTCACCGCTGAACGCTAACCAGGGAGCCTCCTGAGCGCAAACGCACAATATCGAACAGCGAGACGAGAGGGTGTATGCATATGTCTTTGCTAAACCGCGTACAGCAGCTGCCGAAGGGCTTTGTTTGGGGCGCCGCAACCGCCGCGTACCAAACGGAAGGTTCCACGAAGGTGGCAGGCAAGGGTAAGACCATGTGGGACGATTACCTTGTCGCCCAGGGTCGCTTTTTGCCCGACCCGGCCAGTGATTTCTACAACCGCTACGAGGAGGATATCCGCCTTTCTGCCGAGCATGGACTCAACGCCATCCGTGTGTCCATCGCCTGGACCCGCATCTTCCCCAACGGCGACGATGCCGAGCCCCTCGCCGAGGGCGTTAAGCACTACCACGAGCTGTTCGCCTGCTGCAAAAAGTATGGCGTCGAGCCCTATGTGTCCCTGCATCACTTTGACTCCCCCGCCGCCCTGTTCAACCAGGGCGACTGGCTCAACCGCAAGACCGTCGACGCCTATGTGCGCTATGCCGAGTTCTGCTTCCGCGAGTTCCGCGAGGTCAAGAATTGGTTCACCATCAACGAGCTCATCAGCCTCTCGCACTCCCAATACATCCAAGGCAACTTCCCGCCCAACCATCACTTTGATGTGACGAGCGGCATCCAGAGCCAGCACAACGAGCTCGTTGCCCACGCCCGCGCCGTCAACCTGTATAAGGATCTTGACGAGACCGAGCACCTGGGCGGACGCATTGGCATGGTCAACGTCCTGACGCCGGCATATCCTGCCACAGACTCGCCCGCCGACCAGCACGCCGCCGACCTGTACAACGCCTTCTACACCGACTTCATCATGGACGGCGCCTTCCTGGGTCACTACTCCGCGCGCACCCTCTCACTCATCAACGAGATTCTGCGTGCCAACAACGCCACGCTTACGGTTGAGGACAGCGACATGGAGGAGCTCGCCAAGGCGGCGCCCCGCAACGATATGTTCGGCCTCAACTACTATCAGTCGGCGTTTATCGCCGCCTACGATGGCGAGTCCACCAACAGCTTTAACGGCACCGGAGACAAGGGCACGTCGTGCTTTAAGTTTAAGGGCGTCGGGCAGCAGGTCGATATGCCGGGTATCCCCACCACCGACTGGGATTGGCTCATCTACCCGCAAGGCCTCTACGACACGCTCAAGCACATCAGCGCCACCTATCCCAACCTCCCCGTCATCTATATCACCGAAAACGGCCTGGGCCACAAGGACCCCGAGCCCGACGCAAACGGCATCGTCGCCGATCCCGAGCGCATCGACTTTGTCGACCAGCACATGGAGAAGGTGCTCCGAGCGCGCGCCGAGGGCGTCGACGTCCAGGGCTACTTTATCTGGAGCCTGCAGGACCAGTTCTCGTGGGCCAACGGCTATAACAAGCGCTACGGCCTGTTCTACATCGACTTCGACACGCAAAAACGCTACATCAAGCAGTCGGCACTCTGGTACAAGGAGCTCGCCGACACTATGGCGGACGCGCAGTAGCGCATCGCCTCGCTTTCCCCCGAGAGGGGAGCGGCCCTATGCGATACAAACCCAGCCGCTCCCCTCTCTCCCCCTGGGACCGACCCCGCCTGCACCCGGGCTTTTAGCAAGCGGGAGACCATATAGGTTTTCAACGTCCATGCCATTAAGATTTCATGCAAAGAGGAGCGTGAACTATGGAATCGATCGTTAAGTTCTTGGAGAAAGGTCAGCCGTACTTCGACAAGGTCTCTAAGAACATCTACCTTCAGGCCATTAAAGACGGCTTTTTGGCAGCAATGCCCATCATCCTGTCTTCTTCTGTCTTCCTGCTTATTTCGACCCTGCCGGGCGTTGTCGCCACGGTCGGCGGCTTTACGCTGCCCGACTGGTGGAACGTCGACGTCGTGAACTTCTGCAACAAGGTTTACAACTTCACGATGGGCGTCGTGGGCATCATGGTCGCCGGCACCACCGCAAGCGCGCTGACCGGCTCCAAGAACCGCCGCATGCCTGCCGGCAAGGCCATCAACGCCACGAGCACCATGGTCGCCGCCATGTGCGCTATGCTCATCTTGGCCGTTACCCAGACGAGTGCCAAGATCGACGGCGCCGATGTCTCGGTGTTCTTTACCGACAACATGGGCACCAAGGGCCTACTGAGCTCCTTTGTCGCCGCATTTGCCACGGTCAACATCTATGCCTTCTGCATTAAGCGAGACATCACCATCAAGCTGCCCAAAGAAGTCCCCGGCGCCATCGCCCAGAACTTCCGCGACATCTTCGCCTTCAGCTTCTCCATCCTGTTTGTCGCCGTCATCGACGTTATCTGCCGCACCTGCTTGGCCGTCCCGTTTGCCAACGTCATCTCCACGCTGGTGAGCCCGCTGTTCGCCGCTGCCGATTCCTACGCCGGCCTCGCCCTCATCTGGTTCATGATCCCGCTGTTCTGGTTCATGGGCATCCACGGCCCCTCGGTCGTTAAGCCTGCCCTCAACGCCGCGCTGTTTGGCAACATCACCACCAACCTCGCCACGCTGCAGGCCGGCGGTCACCCCGCCCTCGCCCTGACCGAGAACTTCGGTAACTACATCGGCGAACTCGGCGGCACCGGCGCCACGTTCATTGTCCCGATCATCTTCCTGCTCTTTATGCGCTCCAAGCAGCTCAAGGCCGTCGGCAAAGCCTCTGTCGTACCCGTGATGTTCGCCGTCAACGAACCGCTGCTGTTCGCCGCGCCCATCATCCTCAACCCGTACTTCCTGATCCCGTTCCTGTTTGCCCCCGTGGCCAACGTCCTCATTGGTAAGTTCTTCATCGACTTTTTGGGCATGAACGGCTTTATCTATGCCATGCCGTGGGCACTCCCCGGACCGATCGGCACCTTCATCGACACCAACTTCCAGCCGATCTCTCTGGTCCTGGTTGTCGTCCTGCTGGTCGTTGACTTCTTAATCTACTACCCGTTCTGCAAGGCCTACGACAACGTCCTGTGCAAGCAGGAGGCCGAGACCCTGGCCGAAGAAGAGGCCGAGGAGACCAAGGCCGTCAAGACCGCTGCCGCCCCCGCCGTTGAGGCTCCTGTTGTCGAGACCGCTTCTGCCACTGAGGCCTCCGCAGCTCCGTCCGCCCTTAAGGGCAAGGATCTGAGGGTTCTGGTTCTGTGCGCTGGCGCCGGCACCTCTGCACTGCTCGCCAACGCGCTTAAGGAAGGCGCCGACGAGCTGGGCATCGACATTACCGCCAACGCCGGTGCCTACGGCAGCCACTACGCCATCATGGACCAGTACAACGTCATCGTCCTGGCTCCGCAGGTTCGCACCTATTACAACGAGATGAAGGCCGACACCGACCGCCTGGGCATCACGCTGCTGTCGCCCAAGGGCAAACAGTACATCGACCTCACTAAGGATCCCAAGGGTGCCGTCGCCTGGATCGAGGAAAACCTCGAGGCATAAAACGCTGACGCCACCTGCCGCTCGCAGAAAAAAAATGGCCCGTGCATCGATGCGTGATGCGCGGGCCATTTTGTTTAGACCGCACCCGTCCTCCTGTTCATCTTAATCTGTAACATCTAGCCGAGTTTTTGGGTCCCAGCTGTTACAGATCGAGGTGAACGCACAGGCCAAGCCAAAAATCTCAATCTGTAACATGTAGACCGCTTTTGACCGCTTAGATGTTACAGATCGAGACAAACAGATGGGTCAATCCAATCAATCTAGATCTGTAACACCTGGCTGGTCATTTCACTCCTAACTGTTACAGATCGAGACAAAGATGATGGCTGGGTAGACAAAATCTCAATCTATAACACCTAGTCGAGTTTTCGGGTCCCACCTGTTACAGATTTAGACGAGCAGGCCGAGCACGTCTACGCCCGCAGATCCCGCACGCTCGCGCGCTCGACCAACACGCCCGAGACGAGCGTACGGCTTCTGGAGCTCGGGGCTTCCAGACCTGCGACGACCTCGTTAAGCGCACGGATGCCCAGTTCGCGGTGGCGAAACTTCACCGACGTCAGAATCGAGTTGGGAATCGTCTTGTAGAGTTCATCGTCGAAGCCGATCACGGACACGTCGTCGGGCACATTGAGCCCTTTGTCACGTAGAGCCATCATCACGCCGTTTGCCATGCAGTCGTTAGCAGCGAGGACCGCCGTGCAATCGGGTTTATCGGCAAGCACAAGGCCCGCGGCGTAGCCACTATCCGCATTCCAATCGCCTTGCAGAGGTTCAGGCGGCTCAATGCCACGTGCCTCGAGTGCCGCTCGCCAACCTTTCATACGGCACTGGCTCGACAGTGACTCTTTCTTACCAGAGACGAAGTACACGTTCTTGTGCCCGTGGTTCAAGAAGTACTCGCACGCCATGCGCGCGCCGCCCTCTTGGTCGTCACTGACGGTAGAGCAGGTAGGATGTTCCATCGGTGTGATAATCACCGTCTTGAGGTCTTTCGGCGCCTCAAAGGTATCAAAGTCATCGACCATCTGGCGCAGGTTGAAAATCATGCCGTCGACGGGAAGCTGCGACATCCTACGCGCCGCTTCGGCAAGGGTCATCTTCTCCCCCGCCCGCTTTTTGATCATCGTAAGAGCAAAGCCTCGCTCTTCGGCGGCATCGGCGATACCGTCGATCATGTCCACGGCACCGCCCGACAAGTGGAACAGCACGACGCCGATGCACCCGTAACGGCCCAACTTGAGCGAACGCGCGGCAAAGTTGGCTCGAAACCCGAGCGCCTCCATGGCCGAATGAACCTTATCGCGTGTCGACTCTCGCACGCTATCGGGCTCGTTAATCACGCGCGAAACCGTCTTGAGAGAAACACCAGCGGCAATCGCCACATCATTCATTGAGACATTTTTCTTGTCCATCGTTGCCACTGCTTCTCCAGTCGGTTTTACATCGCTTGTTTTTGCGTTCTAGCATACACTACCTGCCTGACTGACAAATCAGCCGTTTATCGGACAATATCGACCGTTCACCCGTAAATCCTTGTTGCTCTTTCAAAAATGTCTTACGTTGTCATTAACGAAATGACAACGTTGTCATTTCGCAATGCCTTCCTTAAGCAGGAAGGTTTCCGGGCAGTCCTGACCATCCATCGACGACCAGTTCCATCCACATGCATCGCGCATCAAGTAGCAAAGGAGCTCTATGGACGCCATCGTAAAGATGCTCGAAAAGCATCAACCGTTCTTTGAGAAGATCTCGAGGAACATATACCTCCAGGCCATCAAGGACGGATTCCTTGGGTGCATGCCCATTGTCCTCACCTCTTCGATCTTTCTGCTCATTGCCACCCTTCCCGGCGTAGTCGGTGTCACGCTGCCCCAGCCGCTCATCGACTGGTGCAACAAGCTGTACAACTTCACCATGGGCGTCATGGGCATCATGGTTGCTGGCACCACTGCCAAGAACTTCACGGCATCCATGAACCGTCGCATGCCCGCCGGCAAGGTGCTCAACGACGGCTCCACCATGGTGGCCGCCCAGTGCAGCATGCTGCTGCTCGCTGTTACGCAGTTCACCACCAAGTTCGACGGCTCCGAGCTTTCGGTCTTCGATTGCACCAGCATGGGTACGCGCGGTCTGTTCTCGGCCTATATCGCCGCGTTCATTACCGTGTGGGTCTATAAGTTCTGCGTCTCGCGCGATCTGACCATTAAGCTGCCCAAGGAGGTCCCGGGCGCCATCGCTCAGAACTTCCGCGACATCATCCCCTTCGGTGGCGCTGTCATCATTTGCGGCATCATCGATGTGGTTGTGCGCAACCTCATGGGCGTTCCGTTCTCCGAGCTGCTTATCAAACTGCTCTCCCCGCTCTTCACTGCAGCAGAGACCTACCCCGGACTCATCCTTATTCAGGCAGCCACCGCATTCTTCTGGTTCATCGGTGTCCACGGTCCTTCGATCGTCCAGCCGGGCATCGACCCCATCCGTCTTGCCAACCAGGCCGAGAACCTGCAGGTTCTGCTGGCCGGTGGTCACCCCGCCCATTCCCTCACCTTCAACATGTCACTCGTAGGTGAGTTCGGCGGCACCGGCGCCACGTTCATCGTGCCGCTTCTGCTGATTCTCTTTATGAAGTCCAAGCAGCTCAAAGCCGTCGGTAAGGCCTCGATTGTTCCTGTTGCCTTCGCCGTCAACGAGCCGCTGCTCTTTGGCGCGCCGATGATCCTTAACCCCTACATGCTCATCCCCTTTGTTGCCGCCGGCTGCGTCAACGTGAGTGTTGCCAAGTTCTTTATCGATAACGTGGGCATGAACGGCTTCTCCTTCGTGGTGCCTTGGGCTACCCCTGCCCCCATCGGCATCTTCATCACCACAAACTTCCAGCTTATCGCCCTGGTGTTTGTCGCAATCATCATCTTGCTGGACGCCATCATCTACCTGCCGTTCTTGAAGGCGTACGATAAGCTGCTCTGCGACCAGGAGGCCGAGCGCGCCGCCGAGCTGGGTCTCGAGTCCGATGGTGCTGCCGCCATCGCCGCCAGCACCTCTGCGCCCGCTGTCGAACAGACTACCGCTTCCGTCGAGCCGACCGCCGCTGCCGCCGACAGCGAGCCTGTCGCCGATCAGCCCGAGCCCGCAGCCGACGCATCCGCTAAGAAGGATGTCGACGGTCTGAAGGTCCTCGTCCTGTGCGCCGGTGCCGGCACCTCTGCCATGCTTGCCAACGCCATCAAGGAAGGTGCTGCGCAGACCGGAGAGAACATCGCTTCCTCCGCAGGCGCCTATGGCCAGCACACTGCCATCATGGATCAGTACGACGTTATCGTGCTTGCCCCGCAGGTCCGTAGCTACTACAACGACATGAAGGCCGACACCGATCGTCTGGGCATTAAGCTGCTCGCCCCGCGCGGCAAGGAATATATCGACCTTACTCGCGACCCCGCTGGCGCCATCAAGTGGCTCCGCGAGAACCTCGACTAGTTCCTCCCTCTGTTGGTGCCCGGACCCCCAGTTTGGGCACCTCCCCCTATTCGTATCCCACAGAAAGGATGACTCATGACCAACCCCATGCAGTTCCCCGACGGCTTTGTGTTTGGCGGCGCCACCGCTGCTTACCAGGTTGAGGGCGAGACCCGCACGCACGGCAAGGGCAAAGTGCCCTGGGACGATTTCCTGGCAGCTCAGGGTCGCTTCTCCCCCGATCCCGCAAGCGATTTCTACAACAAGTACCCGGTCGATATCGACCTGTGCCAGCGCTTCGGCATCAACGGTATTCGCGTCTCCATCGCTTGGAGCCGCATCTTCCCCAACGGCACCGGTGAGATTAACCCCGAGGGTGTCGCTTTCTATCACGAGCTTTTTGCCACCTGCAATAAAGCTGGCGTTATCCCCTATGTCACGCTCGATCACTTCGATACGCCCGAGGCCTTTTACCAGAACGGCGGCGAGGGTTTCCTGACGCGCACGACGATCGACGCCTTTGTCGAGTACGCCAAGTTCTGCTTTGCCGAGTTCACCGAGGTCAAGCACTGGTTCACCTTTAACGAGATTCCCGCGACCGCTGAGGGCAGCTTTATCGTCGGCAACTGGCCGCACGGCGAGAAGTATCGCCTGGACAAGGCCTTCCAGCTCATGCACAACATGATGGTGGCCCACGCCAAGGCTGTCGTCGCCTTCCATGAGGGCGGCTTTGAGGGCGAGATCGGCATTGTCCAGAACCTGGAGCCCAAGTATCCCCTCGATCCCAACAACGCCGCCGACTGCGAGGCAGCTCGCATGGCCGACGTCATCAACAACCGCTGGGTACTCGACGCCACCTTCCGCGGCCACTATGCAGCCGACACCATGGAGGCTGCGACCAAGCTGGCCCATATCGCCGGCGGCGAGCTCGACGTCCGCGACGAGGACATCGCCGCGCTGACCGCCGCGCTCCCCTACAACGATTGCCTGGGCGTCAACACCTACAAGTGCCAGTTCCTGCGTGCCGCCGAGGGCGAAAACGACATCAACCACAATGGCACCGGCGACAAGGGCTCCTCGCGCTGGTTCCTCAAGGGCGTGGGCGAGTCATGCGTGCGCGAAGGCATACCCACCACCGATTGGGACTGGATCATCTATCCCGAGGGCCTCTACGACCTGCTGCTCCGCATTAAGAACGATTACCCCAACTACAAGAAGATCTACATCACCGAGAACGGCATGGGCTATAAGGACGACTTCGAGGATGGCTTTATCGATGACGCCCCTCGCATCGACTACATGCGTCAGCATCTCGCGTGGATCCTCAAGGCAATCGACGGCGGCGTGAACGTCGACGGCTACTTTGTGTGGTCGCTGCAGGACCAGTTCTCCTGGACCAACGGCTATAACAAGCGCTACGGCCTGTTCTACATCGACTTTGAGACCCAGAAGCGCTATCCCAAGGCGAGCGCGTACTGGTACAAGAACGTCGCGGAGACCGGCCTGCTTATGGCCTAGTTTCCGCCGCATACCCCCTGTCGGCCGCATGCGAATCCCTCCACGGGTTCGCATGCGGCCGATTTTTTGGCTCGGCCCGAGCAGGCCGTTTGTCTCGATCTGTAACATCTAGTCGAGTATTTCGGCCCTACCTGTTACAGATCAAGACAATAAGATAGTCAAATCCAAACTTTCCAAGCAGTTATGAAGCATGGTTTCTAGTTTTCGGTATCACGAACATACTTTCGGTATCATTTAATGGTATTATGATATCGAAAGTATGTTCGTGATACCGAAAGGAGCCACATGCACCAGTTCGATTACACCACAGTCCCAGCGGAACTCGAAGCAACTCCAATCACCAACCTCCTCCTCTCGATACGCGAGCATAAAGGCCGACAGCTTGTTCTGAGTCAAGTCAAACCCGAGCTTCTATCGTCCCTAATGGAGGAGGCTAAGATCCAAAGCACCCGATCCTCCAACGGACTTGAAGGAATTTTTACCACCCAAAAAAGACTCAAAGCGATCATGGCGTATTCCGCCAAGCCAAGCTCCCGCGCAGAGGAAGAAATCGCTGGATACCGAGATGTGCTGTCGCTTATTCACGAGCAACACGATTCCATTCCCGTAACGCCATCGGTCATTCTGCAGTTGCATCGTGACCTCATGGCGCACACGGCAATCTCGTATGGAGGCCGTTGGAAAGATGGCGATAACGAAATCGTCTCCATTGACGATCAAGGTAATCGATTTGTGCGCTTTAGGCCCCCTTCGGCTCTAGCAACCCCGGGACTTATTAAAGAAGCCTGCCAGTCCCTCAACGATGCTTTATCTCGCCAAGTTTGCGACCCCCTCCTCATATCGCTCCGCTTTATCTTCGATTTTGTCAGCATTCATCCCTTCAACGATGGCAATGGCAGGATGAGCCGGCTCCTTACAACGCTGCTGCTCGAAAAGACTGGATACGACGTTGCGCGTTACATCAGCATCGAACGACTTATTGAAGACAACAAAGCGCTTTACTACAACGCCCTCGCTGCAAGCTCCACTGGATGGAATGAAAATCAAAACACCGAAGTACCCTTTATCCGTTTCATGCTCGGAACAACCCTGGCCGCCTACCGACAGCTCGAGCAGCGTACCTTAATTGAATCAAGCGCTCGTCCCATGTCGAAGCAAGCGCGCATCGCTGTTCTATTTCAACAGAGACCCGGCGTCATTAAGAAATCCGACATCCGGTCCAACTGCCCCGATATCAGCGAGGTAACCGTTAAACGAACCCTCGGTCAGCTTGTTAGTTGCAGCGCAATCGAAAAAACAGGAGCGGGTCGTTCGACGGGCTACATACTCAAAGACGTCCATGCTCTAGAACTATTCTTGCAAGCCACAATACCCGATGGCGAGGCCACAATAACAAAAGAGGCTCCAAAGGATAAACTCCTTGAACGTGTAAACCACGCCGAGGATGAAAGCAGAGAAGGGCTCTATGAAGACTACGATTCATTCTCAATGGACATAAAGACGAAATACGGAGTCTAGTCATATCTCAGAATAGCCTCATCCTTGTTGCCCAAAGTCATTTACGCGTCATTTTAAAGCGGTACCCCTGCGCCGGCAGGGGGCAGAAGTATCGCCTGCCGATCTTGCTGGAGTCGGCGATGAGGTAGCGCGTATCGGCCTTGCTAAAGGCGAGCTGCTGGATGCGGCCCTCGTCCATATTGGACGTAGATACGTCACCGTCCAAGATGCCGTTGGCACCGATAAACGCCGCGTCAATGCCCAGCGCACGCAGGGTATCCTCGGCCGTGGGTCCCACAAAGGCGGCGGTGCGGCGACGGTACATGCCGCCTACCAGGCACAGGTCGCAGTCTTCGCGCGTCTCGAGCAGGTTAAACACCGAGAGCGAATTGGTCACATAGATGGAAGTCAGCTTGTCGGTGACTCGGAGAGCGCCAATGCGATCTCACGTCGGTTGCGCTCATTGTCTCAACTTGATACTCAACGAAATACGGCCCCGCAGCTCAATAAGCTGCGGGGCCGTACTATACACCGACGAATCAACGACGGAGTGCATCCACTATTTGGCCAGCTCCTGAACGATCCAGTCAATTGCGCCTTCGGGATCGTTGGTAAGGTCGATATACTCCTTGCCCCTTGTGGTGAGCAGTTTAATTCCAAGGCGATCGGTATCGGCCTTCATAGCGTCATAGTACATGCGTGCCTGGGGTGCCAGAACAATCACGTTGTACTGATCCATCGTCTCATAGTGGCTTCCGTACGCACCGGACTGAGAAACCAGATCGATACCCTTAGCAGCGGCACCTTCGCGAAGAGCATTTGCCAAGAGAGTCGAAGTGCCGGCACCCTGGCAAAGCACAAGCACGCGGATCTGCTCCGCCTTGTCCTTTACCGCCTCGAGAGCTTTTGCGACATTTTCCTGTGCGGCAATAGCATCTGCATCCGAGGTTCCTGCAGTCTCCTTTGCAGACTCTTCCAAACAAAGCTGATGGTCATACGCCTTGCAGAACGGATAGTAAATCACAAAGTCAACGACCAACAGCACTGCCATCAATACGAGAGAACGCAGATCGAGACCCGTGGTGAGGAATGCACCGATTGGGCCGGGAAGCGCCCACGGCATGGTATACATGGGGGCGTTCATTCCAATGACGTCAATGAAAAATTTACCGATAATGGCGTTGACCATAGGAGCCACTAGGAAGGGCACGAACATATAGGGATTGAGAACAATCGGCATACCGAAGATAACGGGCTCGTTAACTCCAAAAATCACCGGGATAATCGATGCCTTGCCCATGGCTTTAAGCTGCTTGGAGCGCATAAACATGATCAGGATAATAGGAACGATGAACGTGCAGCCAGAACCGCCCAGACCGCCGATGAAGCTTGTAAAGTCCTGCGTGAGAGCAATTGACGGGTGTCCACCTGCTTGGAAAACCTCAAGATTGGTAACGGTATTGCCGTAGAGCGCAGCATTGATCGGACTCATGACAACCGAAGCACCGTGGATACCCATAAATTGGAAAAGTGCGACCGCGCCTTCGATAAGCGCCATGCCAGGATAGGTGTCAACCGCGGAGAACAGCGGCGAGATGAGAGCGGATACCAAATTGGCGAACGGCACAGCAAGCAGCTTGCGGCTCGCAAGATCGATAAAAGCGCACGCAAGGATCGAAAACCCAAATGCAAAGATATCGCGAAAACTCTGCGCAATAGAGCCAGGGACCTCTTTGGGGAGCTTGATCGTCACATTATGGCTAATGCACACCTTATAGATATTAACGGTCAAGAATGCGGCTACGAACGCAGCGAGAAAACCCTTGGTTCCCATATAGCCGGTTTCAAAAACAGATGTATCTGCTCCGCCAATCGAGACAACATCGTTCGTCACCGATAGCAAGAGCATGCCGCACATGGCACAAACCATGCACGAGGTGGGATTGAGAGATTTACCCGAAGGCATGCGACGGTTCATCGACATGGCAAGTGAGCTCGCCGTGGTGCCGGCCACCATAATGCCAAGAAGTCCCATGGTATATGCATAGATTTTATTGAAGAAATCCAGCACCTCGGACGGAAGCGTGATGCCTACATAGGCAGGGAGCGTCGAAAGAAGAAGGAACAGGCTCGAGAACAGCACAATTGGCATATTCGAGAGAAAGCCATCCTTAATCGCCACCAGATAAATGTTCCTCGAGATTTTGTCGAAGAGGGGCTGGTGTTTTTCAAGGAATTTGACGATAGCGTCCATAACACATCCTTTCATGATTCCCGGGCACACAACGATTTATCCGGACTCAACCGTCGTCGTCCCCGTTTGTATCCACTTATGTAAGTGAATACGTTCTTGTGCGAAATGTAATATCATTTGTGCGATTTGTCATAACCAATTCTTTTTCCGCTTTGTCGATATGTCAAGAATTCAAATACTTATTCGGTGAACGGTAGTTGATTAATATAATGTTTTCCCAGCTAAAGGCTATTTTTTCCGAGCAGTACAATAAGTTTGCAACCGTTCACCGATTGGATATAACATATTGAATATATTGTTGTAACAATATTAGAGACAATGTCACAAGCCTGTCGTTCTAGTCAAAGGAAGTAACAATGCCCAAACGATTACTGAACATGTCCGCATCCGATTTTGCCGCCACGTCACCCATGGATCTAAAACAGGCAATTCTGGCTTCCGAGGGACGTACCATCATGGCGGAAAACGTACCCTCTTCCCAATTTCTCGGCGGCGTTACTAATGCAGAAATCGAACGTGCCGCAGGTGCCGACCTGCTTCTGTTTAACGCGCTCGATGTGTTCGATCCAGTTATTGCCGGTATTCCAGATGATCTCAATGAAAACCCGGTCACTTGGGTGAAGCGAGCATGCGGAAGGCCCATTGGCGTCAATCTGGAGCCAGTTGATAACGAGGCAGAGATGTCTGAATCCCGAACGGAAATCCCCATGGGTCGTCGCGTCTCTCCCAAGACCTTAGAAAAGGCTAACGAACTCGGATTTGATTTTATCTGCCTGACGGGCAACCCTGGAACCGGCGTCTCCAACGATGCAATCGCCCATTCGATTAACCTCTCCAAAGAGCATTTCAATGGCCTGGTCATAGCCGGAAAAATGCATGGAGCGGGCGTTGCGGAACCTGTCATGACGCTCGAAATTGCGCGCAAGTTTGTTGACCTCGGCGTCGATATCCTTCTCGTGCCAGCCCCCTACACCGTCCCTTGCTTCCAAGAAGCAGACCTGCGCGCCATCGTAGACTTTGTACGATCCCACAACGTAGGCAAGTCAATTGAAGAGAAGGTTCTCGTCATGGCGGCGAACGGGACGAGTCAAGACTCCTGCGACAGCGAGACCATTAAGAAAATAGGCCTTGCAGCAAAAGCAGCCGGCGCTGACCTCCAACATATCGGGGACTCCATGAACGGTATTTGCCTGCCCCAGAATATCTTCACGCTCGGACAAGCCCTTCGTGGATACAGGCATCAGATCGTCATGCTGAGCCGCTCTGTGATACGTTAAGGTTACCTTGCCCACGTTACATCCCGACTGAGGCAACCATCAGGTATAACCAACATGCAAACTGAGGCTCTAATGCTCGATACACACGAAAAACGGCCACTCTATTTACAGCTCACCGACGCGCTGCTCAAGCAGATCGTCGATGAATATCAAGCAGACGATAAACTTCCAACAGAAATGGAACTCTGCGACGAATACGCCGTAAGCAGAACAACCGTCCGACTTGCCATGAGTGAGCTGGAGCGTCGTGGAAGTATCTATCGAATCCAAGGTAAGGGATCGTTTGTTGCACCGAAACGCGTTAGCGAGCTCAATTCACTTTTAGACTTTGACTTTGCAAGCCATTGCGATGGCGTTGACCCGGATGCCATCACCAAACATTTCGGCGGCCTCACATCAGGTCGTCCAATTTCCGTAATGATGCTCCAACAATTTGGATGTCAAAGTCGCGATGAAATTCAGCGTCTTGAATTGACCTACGAACTTGAAGGCAGCTTCATAGGCGCTGATACGTTCTTCATTTCAAAGTCGCGCGTTCCGAATAACCAGTTAGATTTTCAGGCATTTAGCAGAATCATGGACGACTTGTCCAAGTCTATCCAATCTGTTAGGGAAAGCTATAGAGCACGTCAGCTTAGCGATTCCGAAGCCAGTAATTATGGTGTTGCAAAACTTCCGGTCATCGAACTGACTCATTATGCTTACGACTCCGGAGGCAAACTAATCTCAATTGTCTGCCGCACCGTCTTAACTGGGCGAATCCCTTATCAAAACTTTATTTTCAAGTCCTAATGTTCTTTTTCTTTTGTCTCGATCTGTAACACGTAGCCGAGTTTTTAAGTCCTAACCGTTACAGATCGAGACAAACAAGGTAGACCCCGCCGAATTGTCTCAATCTGTAACACTAAGACCGGTTTTGGACGTCTAGATGTTACAGATTGAGATGAATGCACAGGCCAATCCTCTCAATCTCAATCTGTAACATCTGGTTGGTGATTTCACCCCTACCTGTTACAGGTTGAGATGATTTGATAGTGGAGTCCTCATTTGCGCGTCATATCGCGTAGCGCTGACGCGCTGGTTCCCACAATGACAGGAGGTAAAGTCCTCCCGTATCGTCTGTTGGCAATCCCGTAGCTTTAGCTAGCAGATGACCCGCGTGTGTTCCTCGATGGCGGCACGATTCTCGGCGGCGATGCCCGGCTCGCACACCACGGCGTCCAAACTGTCCAGGCGGCAGAAGGTGTAGAAGTCGCGCTTGCCGATCTTGCTGGAGTCGGCGATGAGGTAGCGTGAATCGGCCTTGCTAAAGGCGAGCTGCTGGATGCGGCCCTCTTCCATGTTAGACGTAGACACGTCGCCATCCAGAATGCCGTTTGCGCCGATAAAGGCTGCGTCGATCCCCAGTGCGCGCAAGGTGTCCTCGGCCGTGGGGCCCACAAAGGCGGCAGTGCGGCGACGGTACATACCGCCCACGAGACACAGGTCGCAGTCTTCGCGCGCCTCGAGCAGATTAAACACCGAAAGCGAATTAGTCACGATGCGTAGGCGGCACGCCGGCAGCATCGAGGCCATCTGCTCAACTGTAGTGCCCGTCCCCAAAAAGATGGTCGAGCCCTCCTCGATGAGCCCAACGGCGCGGCGCGCGATCTGCAGCTTTTCCTCGGCATGCTTAGTGCGCTTTTCACTGTGCGAATACTCATGGCGCAACATAGCGTGCGGGCGACTCTGCGCACTACGGGCGCCGCCGTGCACGCGCTCGATCTCGCCTAGGCTCGCAAGCTCCTCAAGGTCGCGACGGATCGTCATGTCCGAGACACCTAACGCATCCGAAATCTCCTTAACCGAAACCGTGCCCTGCTCATCGAGCAGCTGGCGAACCCTATCCTGTCGCTCTGCCTTAATCACGATGAATCCTCGCCGTTCTTTGCGCGCATATCATTCAAACAGTAACGAACAAATTGTATCAGACTCGTACGCGTCACAAATGAACGCCCGCGCAGCTCCAATCATCACTTTTTTGAGAAAAATACCCCCTGCTTTAGTGGGGTGTAGTGATAATCTCGCCTGTTCGCGCTACAGTTTGTCGGAAATACCTCGATGTTAGGAACCAAATGATCACTTCCGAGCTTTTCGGCACCGCGCCGTGCGGTACCCCCGTTCATCGTTACACCCTCAACGGGCCCGAGATCTGCGTTCGCATTATGGACTATGGCGCCACCGTGCTGGGTATCGATGTGCCCGACATTCCCGGCAACGTGCGCGATGTAGTGCTGGGCTTCGATAAGCTCGAGGATTACTTTGACAACCCCGCCTGCTTTGGCGCGACCATCGGCCCCGTGGCCAACCGCACCGCGGGCGCCACGATTACCATCGACGGCACGGACTGGCATATGCCCGCCAACGAGGGTGCCAACAACCTGCACAGCGATCTTGAGCACGGTCTGCATAAACGCGTGTGGGACGTTGAGCTCGACGAGGCCCATAACGCCGTGCGCATGACCACCTCGCTTGAGGATGGCGAGCTGGGCCTTCCCGGCAACCGCACCTTTACAGCCGTGTTTACCGTGACGCGTACCGGCGTCTTTCGCATCGAGTATGGCTGCGAGAGCGACCGCGCCACCTACGTGTCCATGACCAACCACACATACTTTAACCTTGCCGGCCATAACGCCGGCATGGACTGCGAGCACTTCTTTGTTGCCAACGCTGCCCACTACCTGCCCATCAACGAGCAGAATATCCCCACCGGCGAGATCGCTCCGGTCGAGGGCACGCCGTTTGACTTCCGTGAGCTGCGCCCCGTCGCTCCTGGCATGGAAGCCGACGACCCGCAGATTAAGCAGGCCCGTGGCTACGATCACTGTCTGTGCATCGATGGCTATCAGTACGGCCGCAATCTGCGCCGCGCGATGCATGTCGAGGAGATGTGGACCGGTCGTGAGCTAGACTACTACACCACCGCCCCGGGCGTGCAGCTCTACACCGGCAACTGGCTGGGCGACGAGCACGCCAAGGACGATGCTAACTATGGCTGGGGCGCCGGCTTTGCCCTCGAGGCAGAGATGTACCCCGACACACCGCACCAGCCGCTGTTCCCGCAGGGCATTGTGGGCCCGGGTCACCCCTACAGCAATGTGATCGAATACCACTTTATGAGGCACTAAGCCCACAACGCAACATATCGCACAGCAGCGCCCGCCGGCACCACTGCCGACGGGCGTTTTTCTATCCAGTCGAACGCCCGCTCGTTCGCGGCGTGGGTCGGCCTGACGCCCTCCGAGCACTCCAGCGGGG
>CATXWM010000032.1 GCA_958403205.1 uncultured Collinsella sp.
CGTACATGTACGGATGAATGTGGGAAGTGTTCGGATAAAGTTGCCAATCAAGGTATCGTGTGCCATAGAAATCCGCGATGGCCAGGTGCGCTGACGCTTATGTACTTATGGGCTAGACTTAGCACCATTATGTGATCGATGCGGTCGGTCGGTGGTTGCCACCCGACCGATGTATGTGACTTGAAGGTGCATGCGTATGAGCCAAGAGATGATGGACAAGACCTGCCGCGGGTTTGCCGAGGCGCTTGCCGCGCGCGAGCCGGTTCCCGGCGGTGGCAGCGCGAGCGCCTTTGTGGGCGCGCTGGGCGCCTCGCTGTGCGGAATGGTTGCCCGCTATGGTGCGACCAATCTCGCGCTTGCTGATCGTGCGGATGACCTGACGCGCGCGTTTGCCCAGGCGGATGAGTTGTCCCAGGAGCTTGTCGAGTTGGTTGCCGAGGACGTTCGTGCCTACGGGCAGGTGTCCGCGGCGTACGGTATTCCGCGTGACGATCCGGCTCGAGCGACCGCGATTCAGGATGCGCTGCATGTGGCCGCTATGCCGCCGTATCGCATTATGGATGCCTGCGGGCGTGCGCTGGCGCTACTCGAGGACATGGCCGACAAGGGTTCGCATCAACTGCTGTCCGATGTAGCGTGCGGCGCCGTGTTCTGCCGTGCCGCTATGCAGGGCGCGAGCTTGACGCTCTTTGCGAACACCACGTCTATGAAGGATCGCGCTCGTGCCGAGGAGCTCGAGATGGCGTGTGATGAGTTGCTCGACACATGGTTGCCGCGCGCCGATGCGCTGGCGCGCCGCGCCTCCGACGCTGCAAGGAAGAGAGGATAGCCATGGCTGAACTGCTGAAGGGCGCGCCCGTTGCTCGTGCTTTGACTGAGGAACTTGCTGCTCGCTGCGCAGCCCTGCGCGAGCGGGGCGTTGTTCCGACGTTGGCTATCGTGCGTGTAGGTGAACGCGAGGACGACCTATCCTACGAGCGCGGTGCGCTCAAGCGCTGCGAAAAAGTGGGGATTGAGGCTCGTCGCGTTTTGCTTTCTGCCGATGTTTCGCAGGACGAGCTGTTGATGGCCATCGAGGACATCAATACCGATTCGGCTGTTCATGGCTGCCTGATGTTCCGCCCGCTGCCCGCCGGCCTTGACGAGAACGCCGTCGCCGCAGCGCTCGATCCCGCCAAGGACGTTGACTCCATGACCCCGGCTTCGCTGCTCACCACGCTTTCGGGGCGCGGTGAGGGCTTTGCTCCTTGCACGGCTGAAGCCGTGTTGGCGTTGCTGGACCATTACGGCGTTGAGCTGGATGGAGCTAAGGTTGCTGTGGTCGGGCGCTCGCTGGTGATCGGGCGTCCCGTTGCCGCCATGCTTACGGCGCGCAATGCGACCGTGACGACGTGCCATACGCATACGCGCGACCTTGCTGCCGAGTGCCGTGCTGCCGACATTGTGGTTGCCGCGGTTGGACGTGCGCGCACGATTGGCGCGGATGCGGTTCGCGAGGACCAGACGATCATTGATGTGGGCATTAACTGGGATGAGGACGCTGGCAAGCTGGTCGGGGACGTTGATTTTGATGCTGCAGAGCCGGTTGTTGACACCATCACGCCCGTGCCGGGCGGCGTGGGAGCTGTGACGACGGCGATCCTCGCCAAACACGTGATCGAAGCGGCCGAGCGCGCATTGAAATAGGCGTTTTGGGCTGTTTGAGGGGTTAGTTCTATACTCCGTGGACAAAAAATGCCAAATATGAGTACTGTTGCCAAGATAGTCACATATATTTTAGGTTAATTTGGCTCTCTAACGATATTTATTATCGATAGAGAGCCTATTTTATTGGACCTATGGGGAAGTACATCATCTAATTTTTGAACAAATGTAGACTTTCGACACCCATGCGTAGCAAAATTGCTGTTACTAAATTAGTGACAGTACTCATATTTGGCATTTTTTGACCACAGGGGTTGCCAGCGCCGTGGTTTCGCCCTTTCTGCGCCGAAGCGATACACTGTTGCCGTTTGATTTCTTCGCTCAAGGAGGATGCGCATGCCGTGCACAACGATTCTGGTCGGTAAGAACGCAAGCTACGACGGGTCGACCCTGGTCGCGCGTAACGAGGACTCGTCCAACGGGGTGTTTGAGCCCAAGCGTATGCGCGTGGTGCATCCCGACGAGCAGCCGCGCGTCTACACGAGCGTCCTGAGTCACCTGACCGTTGAACTGCCCGATAACCCCATGCGCTACACGAGCGTCCCCGATGTTGTTCCGGGCCACGGCATCTGGGCCGAGGCCGGTTTCAACGAGCTCAATGTGGGCATGTCTGCAACTGAAACGCTCACCACCAACGAGCGCGTCCGCGGTGCCGACCCGCTTGTGGACTACGTGCCTGCCAAGGGCAACGAGGGTGAGGACGGCTATGTGCCGGCGCAGCCTGGTGGCCTGGGCGAGGAGGATATGGTGACCCTGGTCCTGCCGTATGCCAAGTCCGCCCGCGACGGCGTTCGTATCCTGGGCGACCTGCTCGAGCGCTACGGCACCTACGAGAACAACGGCATCGCCTTTAGCGACGTGGACGAGATCTGGTGGCTCGAGACCATCGGCGGCCACCACTGGATCGCCAAGCGCGTGCCCGACGACGCCTATGTGACCATGCCCAACCAACTGGGTATCGACAGCTTTGACCTGGATGACGCCGAGGGCGCCCAGGTCGATCACATGTGCTCCGCCGACCTGCGCGCCTGGATGGCCGAGTGGCATCTGGACCTGACGCTGGGCGTCGGGGGTGACGGTCCGGCGACGGTCTTTAACCCGCGCGAGGCCTTTGGCTCGCACAGCGACAGCGACCACGTCTACAACACGCCGCGCGCCTGGTACATGCAGCGCTGTCTCAACCCCAGCGATGTGTGGGACGGCCCCGACGCCGACTACACGCCCGAGAGCGACGATATCCCCTGGAGCCGCGTGCCCGAGCGTAAGGTGACCATCGAGGACATTAAGTACGTACTCTCGAGCCACTACCAGGGCACGGAGTACGACTGCTACGGCAGTAAGGGCACGCCCGCCACGCGCGGCGCCTATCGCCCCATCGGCATCAACCGCAACAGCCAGCTCGCCGTGTTGCAACTACGCCCCTATGCGCAGCCGGCGTATCGCGCCGTGCAGTGGATGGCCTTTGGTTCCAACTCGTTTAACGCGCTGGTTCCGCTGTACGCCAACGTCGAGACCATGCCCGAGTACTATGCCGACACGCAGGCTCGCGTGACGTCCGAAAACTTCTACTGGGCCAACCGCCTGATCGGCGCCCTGGCTGACGTCCGTTTCCATGAGTGCGGCCGCGCTGTGGAGGACTACCAAGAGAAGGTCGGTGGCATGGGCCACAAGCAGATCCATGACGTCGACGCTGCCGTAGCCGCGCTACCCGAGGCCGAGGTGCCTGCCGAGCTTGCGCGCCAACGAGGCCTTTGCCGAGCGTGTTCGCGTGGAGACCGATGCTCTACTGGGCAAGGTGCTCTACACCACGAGCTGCGCCATGAAGAACTCTTTCGCGATGAACGACAACGTGAGGTAGGGATTTCCCGTCGATCGAATAGCGCTAAAACGCTTTGTCGCTTTCGCTCAATCTTGGGTACAAGAACGCCAATGCAGTTGTTTGTGATTGGAGATAACCATGGTTATGAAACTCGATCAGCTTGTTAACGGCGCCATTAACGTGGGCTTTGGCGCTGCCGCCGTTGCTGTCGAAGGCGGCAAGAAGGTCCTCGACGACCTTAACACCAAAGGCGAGCAGGTTCGCAAGGACACCGCCACCCCCGATATCGCCCGCAGTGTGTCCGACATGTTCGAGCAGGCCGGCGGCACCATCTCCGACCTGACCGAGCGCTTGGGCATGCAGGGCGAGACCGCGGCCCAGCGCGTGCTTGACGAGCTCATCCTTGCCCGGGTCCGCGTCATGACCGCCCACGAGCGCACGGCCTTCCTGGCCCATGTGCGCGATATCGTCGATTCGGTCGAGGACAACGTGACCTCGGTGCCCGTCGAGTCCGTTGAGCCCGACGATGCGAAGGATACCGAAGAGGCCGAGTAGCAGCGCAGATGGCAGATTCCACCACCGATTACAACAAACTAGATCCCCTGGGTGACGAGGCGGCGGTTGTCGATGAGGTCGACGCCGCCGTCTCGGGCGCTCGCAAGAAGCCGCGCGCTGTCGATATGGTGCCCGAGGAGCCCGACGCGATGGCGCCGGACGAGGAATACCAGCTCACGCCGGCGGGTCGCCGCGAGCGCATTGGGCAGATCGTTCGCCTGGTCAAAAAGTACCGCGTGTGGGATAACCTCACGCCGGTTCGTTTGCGCCGCCTGCTCGAGGAACTCGGCCCCATGTTCGTCAAGATGGGGCAGATTCTGGCCAACCGGTCCGAGATTCTGCCGCAACGCTTTTGCGATGAGCTGCGCCGCTTGCGCTCCGACGTGGAGCCGGTGCCGTACGAGGTAGTGCTCCGCTGCTTGGAAGAGGAATACGGCCTGCGCCTGGGGGAGATGTTCGATGCGATCGACCCCAATCCGCTTGGTAGCGCATCGCTCGCGCAGGTGCACCGCGCTCGTCTGGTGACGGGCGAGGACGTGGCCGTCAAGGTGCAGCGCCCCGGTGCGCAGCAGGTTATGGCACAGGACATCGATATCATCCGCTCGGTGGTGCGTATCGTTTCCAAGTTCGTCAATATCGATCAATTCGTTGACCTGCACGGCGTAGTCGAGGAGCTGTGGACCTCGTTTCGCGAGGAGACCAACTTTTTGGCCGAGGCCAAAAACCTCAACGACTTCTACGAGTTCCATAAGAGCGTTCATGGCGTGACGTGCCCTAAATCCTATCTGGACCTGTGCACCGAGCACGTGGTGGTTATGGACTACGTCGACGGCATTTCGATCGCCGATCCTGAACGCTTAGTGGCCGAGGGCTATGACCTGGAAAAGATCGGCTCGGCGATTGTCGAGGACTACTCGACGCAGGTGCTCGACGACGGCTTTTTCCATGCCGACCCGCATGCGGGAAACATCATCCTCAAGGACGGCATCGTTTACTTTATCGACTTGGGCATGGTCGGACGCATGTCGAGCCACGACCGCGGTATCGTCAAGGATATGATCTTTGCCGTGGCCGAGGGCGACGTGCCAAAGCTCAAGGATTCGCTCATGCGCTTTGCCGTGACGCGCGGCGATTCGGCCGAGCTTGACCATTCGGCCTTTTTGTCCGACTTGGACTTTATTGTTGCCGACTTTGCCGGGCTCGACCTTAAAGACCTGGATATCGGCGAGTTTTTGACTTCGCTGTTAAACCTCGCGCGCAAAAATGACGTTGAGCTGCCGAGCGTGGTGACGATGTTCGCCCGCGGTATGGTGACGCTCGAGGGCCTGTTGACCGAGTACATGCCCAACGTCAACATGATCCAGATCATCCAGACGCATATTAAAAACGAGAAAAGCACCTATGCGCGCATGCGCGAGATGAGCCGCGACTTTGCAGCGAGCAGTTATCGCGCGGCGAAGGGCTCGCTCGAGGCGGCCGAGTATCTGGGCTTGGCTTCGCGTATGCTTACGCGCGGCCAGCTTAAGGTAAACACGCAGATCATGAGCAGCGATAAGGCGCTGCGACAGCTAGGTGGGATTATCGACCGCATGTCGATGGCAATTGTGATCGCCGGTCTGTTTATCGGTTCGTCGGTGGTGTACTACGCGCGCATCGAGCCGGTTGTGTTTGGTATCCCGGTCATTGGCTTTATGGGCTACGTGAGCGCGCTGGTGCTGGCGCTTATGCTGGGCCGCAATATCTGGCTCAACAGTCACGGCGGCAAGCACTAGAGGCTGCGGCCGTCACCGCTTTTTCCTATCGCAAACAATAGCTTTTACCTTGGGCTTCGCCTGCGTGCGAGGCCCTTTTGCGTGATACCATTTTGACGGTAATAATCGATGGCCTAGATGGTGGTGCGGAGACGCACGAATGCGCGGTTATCCTGCGCATTTGGGAGAATCGGGGTGCAAGTCCCCAGCTGTACCAGTAACCGTAATTCCTCTTGGCTCGGGATGCTCGCGTCGCAGATCGGACGACGTGCCCGAGTCGTTAAGGTTAAGTCGGATCGCCTCCCGTCTTGCATGCGGCTGCGGCTTTTGCCGCCGGTGTGCATAGGGCTCTGGAGGGAAGGGGGACCCCGATGGGGGAACTCGAGCGCAACATGCGCGATGACGTGGGGCAGTCTCAAGACAACGCTCCAAGTACAGACAGTAGGAGACAAATGGATATGTTTGAGGACGAGCGCCAGCGCGTCTCGCATCACCGTGGCGCAATTGCGCGCGGCGTAGCCAAGCGCGGCCTGGTGGCATTCCTGGCCTTCGCGATGGCCTTTGGTACCACACCGGCTCAGCTGTGGGCCGAGGGCGCCGAGGGCATTGCCGAGGCTGTGGCTCGGGCTGCGACGCCGGGCGAGGACGCAGCGCTTGCGGGCGGTACCGCTGAGCAGAGCGGCGCCGAGGTTTCGGATTCCGAGGGCGCACCTGCAGCTAGTGCAGCCATAACAGAGGCAGCAACTGGCGACGAAGGCTCGGCGACGGGGGAGAGCCCTGCCACGAGCGAGCAGTCTTCGACGGCATCCGCTGGCCAAGCGGGATCTGCCGCCGCGGCTGCCGTTCAGACAGAGAACCCGACAGAAACCGGCGATGTCGCCAAGAAGCAGGTCGAGGTCTCGTTCTCGATTATCGGCACCGATGCTGACGGCAAGGCTCAGACCTGGGTGGCACCTACGCAGCTCAAGCTCGACGAGGGCGCGACGGCTGCGGATGCCTTCATTAAGCTGCAGGAGAAGACGGGCTTCAAGGCGAAGTACGAACCGAACACGGCATACGGTTTCTACCTCGAAAGCATCACATCCCCGAGCGATGGTCGCACGCTTGCCTACGATCCGACGACTTATGCCTTCTGGCAGCTGTTCGTCGACGGCGCGTCTTCCTCGGTTGGCGCGAGCAGCGTCAAGCTCACCCAGGGGCAGAAGATTGAGTTTGCCTATACGGCTGGTAGCGCGTCCCCTGTCGTTAAGGACCAGGTTGCCGCAAATGTGACCGTCATTGGTCGCGATGCCCAGGGCAAGACTCAGACTTGGGTCGATAACGCGCAGTATGTGGTGACGTCCGGCTCGAGCGCGCTTGATCTTACGAAGGTCGCACTCGAGGCGAACGACATTGACGCCGTTGCTGCGGGCTCCTTCATTCTGAGCCTTAAGTACAACGGTGTTGAGCTGGGTACGCCCCAAGATTATTCGACCTATTGGCAGCTGTTCATCAACGGCAAGTCGAGTGACTATACGGCGGACAATGTCACCATCCATGCCGGCGATACCGTTACGTGGTTCTACGGTGGCTGGGGCGACCAGCTGCCCTCCGATTCTGTCCATGCTTCTGTTCAGGTTCTCGGTAAGGACAAGGACGGCAAGCAGCAGGTTTGGGCTTCGACGGGCCAGACGAGTCTCAAGGCAGGCTCCACTGCCAAGGATCTCCTTGAGCAGACCGGCCTTAAGCTCGATGCTGGCGAATCGTCTTGGGGCTGGTTCCTCAACGGCATTTATTCGCCGTTCGATGGTAAGTCCTATGGCTGGGATGCTGCGACCAATAGCTATTGGCGCTTCTACGTAAATGGCAAGTTCGCCGACGTTGGCGCCGGTGCCTACGAGCTCCATGACGCCGATGCCGTCACCTTTATGTATGGTGCTGACGCCGATGCCCTCCCCGGTCAGGTGCTTGGATCCGCCGATGTTATCGGTCCCGATGTCAACGGGAACAATACGCGTTGGGGCACGGCAAGCAATGTTTCTCTGCCCGAAGGCTCCACGGCCCAGAACCTTATTGAGGCAGTTCTGAAGGCCAAGGGCGTTGCGTACAACGGCTCCCAGAGTGGTGAGTACTGGTTCCTGAATTCCATTACTTCGCCGTTCGATCACAAGCCGTATGGTTGGGATGCTGCGACCAATAAATATTGGCATCTGTATATCAACGGAGAGCCCTCCTTACTCTGCGCCAATCAGATTACGCTCAAGAGCGGCGATAAGGTCACGCTTGCCTATACCACCGATAATTCGCCCATGCCCGATCCCGACAAGATTGTCGTGGATCCGAGCGCGACGACTCCTGATTGGGATGCCGAGTGGGCCGGCTACGGCAACAGTGGCAACGGTTCGACCGTAACGGATGCCAAGACGCCTGCGCAGGCCGCCGGTCTTAAGTGGGCCTTCGATTGGAAGGCCGAGTCTGGTCAGCAGTATGCCAACTGCAGCGAGCCTGTCATTGCTAACGGCTTTGTGTACATCGCGACCGAGAACGAGCTCATTAAGATCGATTCGTCCACGGGCAAAAAGGTTGCCTCTGCGCCGCTTGCCTCCAAGGTGAGCTATACCTCTCGTCCGATCTATACCAATGGCCTTATCATCGTTCCGCTCAACGGCGGTGCGGTCCAGGCGATTACTGCAGACAAGCTGATCTGCAAGTGGCTGACGCCCGGTTTGACGGACTTGGCGCAGAGCTCCTGCACCGTCGTTTCGGACGGCGAGTACGTCTATGTAGGCTCGGTCGATATTTCGTATGACGAGAATTACAACGCGACCTACGGCAACGGCTCCTTTGCGCGCATTAAGATTGCCACGGGCGAAGTTTCTTGGCAGAACATCGACCCTGACGAGGGCTATTACTGGACTGGTGCGGCTTTGACGGATAAGTATGCCATCGTTCCTACGAGCGCGGGTACGCTTAAGTGCATTGATAAGACGACGGGCGATGTCGTTTCGACCATGAAGCTCGGCGCTCTCGCGAACGCCGACTGTGTCGCCGATCCGTCCAATGGCTCGACCTTCTATCAGATGACGCACGACGGAAAGCTCCATGTGATTTCGCTTTCGGCGAAGGGCGTGCTGAGTGAACAGAAGACGGTTGATCTGGGCCTTACGAATAATCTGAGCGCCCCTGCGGTGTCTGGTGACAATCTGATTGTCGGCGGACAGACGGCTACTGGCTCTGCTCTGGTTCTCTATAACCTGAAGACGGGTAAGACCACGATGGTCGCTGCTGCCGACGGCAAGGCGCTGCCGGCTGGCCTCAACGGTATTGCTGCTACTCCGCTGGTGAGTGTTCAGGGCGGCAAGACCTATGTGTACTTCACCGTTAACAGCGCGGATAGCAAGGATTACGTCAACTACTCTGCTGGTGGTGGCGTGTATCGCTATACGCTCGGCGATGCAGAGGCGACGCAGATTTATGATGCGGCTGGCCATTACCAGTACTGTGACTCTCCGGTCATTGCCGATGCTTCTGGCAATCTCTACTACATTAATGATTCGGGCACGCTGTTTAAACTTGGAGCTGTCGAGTCTTGGACGGTTGCCTTTAACTCCAACGGCGGGTCTGCTTGCGACACTAAGTTTGTTGCTACGGCCGATGGCAAGCTGGTCAAGCCGGCCGATCCGACGCGCGATGGCTACACTTTCGGCGGTTGGTATACCGATGAGGCTTGCACGCAGGCGTATGACTTTAGCACGCCGGTGACGGCCGATCTGACGCTGTATGCCAAGTGGACCAAGAATGCCGTTAACCCTGGCGGTAATGGCGGCGCTGGTTCGAATGGCGGCGGCGGTTCTGGTACCGGTACTGGTTCCGGCACTGGCGCTGGCACTGGCACGGGTTCCGGCTCCGGCTCGAAGGGCGGCGCTGTCGCCCCGGGTCATAAGCCGACGACCAAGACGACGGTGTCGACCAAGACCGAGACCAAGGAAAACAAGTCCGACAAGAAGGGCTCCGATAAGTCCGACAAGAAGGATGAGAAGAAGTCTGACAAGAAGTCCGATTCCAAGTCCGATACGGGCGTTGCTTCCACGACCACTGCTAAGAAGTCCTCTGGTGCTTCCGAGCAGGAGACTGGCACCAACCCGCTCGCCATCGTTGGCATCGCGGCCGGCGTGATTGGCCTTGCGCTCATCGCCGTCTTCGTGCTGACCAAGCGCGGCAAGGGTGACGGTAATGCCCGATAAGCCCAAGGAGACCAACGGGCAACAGCCAGACTCCTCGTTTATCCAGCTCGATGATCCAAAGCAAAAGGGCGCCGCTTCGGCGGCGTCCGCCCCTCGCCGCAAGGCGCTCCTTGGCGTTCTGACTGCCGCATGCGTCGTTCTGATCGTGGTCTCTCTAGGCTTTGTCCATCCCTCCGAGAGCGGTGCTTGGTCCATTGATTGGATCGTCCAGACCGTGGCGGGGGAGAGCATCGTCGCCAAGGATGGCAATGGGTCCGGCTCGACTGTCGCTTCGGGCAAGGCCTGGTCCAAGGATTCCAAATCTTCTGATGATACGAATGACGGGTCTAGGGGTTCTGACAAATCTGACTCCAAGAAAGATTCCGAGTCTTCGGACAAGGAATCGGACAAGAACTCGGATAGCAAGAAGTCCGGCGAAAAAGGAGCGGGAAATAAAAAGACTGACAACAGTCAGTCGGCTTCTCAGAATTCGGCAACGTCCGGTGGGCCTTCTGCCGTTCCTGATAACAGTAATGCCCCCTCGGGCAACCAGAGCGTCTCTCAGGAGTCTAGCTACGTTACCGTGACTGTCTCGGTTACTTCGAGCGCTGTGGGCAATCCTGTGTCCGCTGGTGGTACCTACACCTTTAATGAGGGAGCAACTGCCTACGACGCTCTCTGCGCGCTGGGTATTTCTATAAATGCGCGTGGCTCGTCGTTTGGCACTTATGTTGCCGCCATCGGTGGCCTGGCCGAGAAGGATGAAAACTATGGAAGCGGTAGCGGCTGGTGTTATTCCGTCAACGGCACAACGCCCATGACAGCCTGCAGCAACTACGTTCTCTCAAACGGCGACAACGTGGTCTGGTATTACGTGACAGGCTAGGGGCCTCGACATATCGCATCAAACGGGCGGTTCGGACAAACATCCGAGACGCCCGTTTTTATGCGAATGGGACGTCATTTCCCAATCGAGGCTCAACCGGAAATTGCATCCCGCCCTGTAGGCGAATTCCGGGACGCAGTTTCCCGTTGGGGCGGGTTTCGGAAAGCGTGTTCCGCTCTGAGGGCTCATTCCGGGATAGACTTTCCGAAGCAGCGCCCATTGGGAAGCTGCGGACCGTATTGGGCATCGATTTTGGGATGCGCTTTCCGCTAGAGCCACGTTGCGGAAGCTGTGTCCCGTTCTGAGGCTGCAATCTGGGACGCGCTTTCCGCGGGGCGACCATGGGGAAACTACTACCCATTCCGACGCTGCGGCCCGCCTTGTGCGCCTTCCTCGGCAGGCTCTGCAAACAAAAAAACCGGTTGGAACGGGAATTCCAACCGGTTATACATTCAAGCAAATAGTGAATCGACTATGACCGTGCGCCCTCGAGGAAGAAGCGGCGGCTGAAGTAGTTGTACCAGGTGACGAGGAACGTGGCGATGGCCTTCATGGCTTGGTAGCCGATGCTCAAAAACGTGACGCCCACAAACATATACAGGTCGTTGAGGCCCAGGCCGATCACCGACAGGATGGTGAAGATCGTGAACTCGCGCTTGCGGCTCATGCCTTCGCGGTGGTCGAACACGTACTTCATGCTGAGCCAGTAGTTGACCACGACGGACGTGATAAACGAAACCGTGGTGCTCATCAAAAAGTCGAGGTGGAACAGCTCGACGAGCGCAATGAGCATGCCCCAGTCGATGCCAAAGGAGATAAGACCCACGACAGCAAACTTGAGGAACTGCTTGGTATGAGGTTGTGCCAGCGCCTTGCGCACGTAATCACATCCAATGCGTTGATGAATCGAGCAGAGGATACTTTAGAGCTTTTACAAGGGAAACGTAAGGTCTTTGCCAAGAACTATATGAACTCGCCAAATTTTCAAGAGCTAATCCGCAAACGTTGAAAATTTGCCCGTAAACGAGCGACACCCACGGACGATACTGCGCTGAGTGCGCGTCGTCCGTGGGCGCCGTAATGCTGCAGGGGTTTCGAGCTATTTTGTCTCGTCGCCCTCCAGGAAGATTTTTCGGGTCACAAAGTTGTAGACCATGACAAGCGCGGTGGCGCAGATCTTGGCGATATTGGCCTCGAGTCCCAGGCCGGCGTTGAGCGCCAGCACGATGCCGTCGTTGAGCACCAAACCGATCACGGACAGCACGACAAAGATGATGAACTCGCGGCGGCGGCTCATGCCTTCCTTGTGCGCAAACACGTACTTCATGCTTGCGAGGTAGTTAAAGATGAGCGAGATGATAAAGCCGCTGGTGTTGGCGATTAGGATGTTGAGGCCCAGACCGTAGTGAAGCAGATTCATAATGCCAAAGTCGATAACCGTGGCAATGACACCGACGACGCCAAATTTCATGATCTGCGCAAGGAGCTTTTGCATGGTACCTGCCTTAAGCTGGCGCCAAAGCGCCGCGGGGATGACTAACTCAGCAAGTTTAGCCAATCCCCGCGGGTGGTGCTAGGCGCGCTCCTCGATAGCACCGTTTCTATATGCATCGAGCAGCTGGCGCAGGTCCTGGATTTGGCTGCGGATCTTGGCGCCAGTATCGGTGTCGCTCACCATGCGGCGACGGTCCGCTTGGTCAAAACGGTTGGTCTCGCTTTCGATGTCCACGTTGCGCGTGAGTGCCTCGGCAACCGTCGTAAAGGCCCGGTGCGACTTGAGGCGGCAGCCGCGCGAGCTCGAGATAAGCGTATAGCCGGCGATGCCCGTCTTGGGATGGTAAGCGCGGCAGAAGCCGCCATCGATGACCAGCAGCTTGCCCTCGGCGCGGATGGGCTGCTCGCCCTTGGTGGTTTTAACGGGCGTGTGGCCGTTGATGATGTGGCCGGTCGGCGAGCATGCCATGGGCGCGACGCCAAACTCGCGCATGATATCATCGCAGACCGAGGGCGACTTGGTAAGCGTAAAGTACGGGTCCATCGGCTCGACCCAGGTGCTCTTATCGGCGATATAGGCGCGCTCAAAGGTACGCACCAGGCGTCCGCTGGCGGGTGAATTGAAGCCAATCCACAGGTACCACATCCAGTCGAGGGCATCGCGGTCGCCCACGCGCCACGCGCGGCGGGCGATGTGGTCGCAAAAATCGAGATAATCGCGGCCGGCGTGCCAGGTGCCCAGGCAGTTCATGCTGCTAAAGGTGCCGTCCTCGTTGAGCGGCACGCAGCCATGGAAGAGCAGGTTGCCGTTGGCGACCTTGTACATCGAGCCGTGGGAATAGAGGAAATCGATATGGCGATGCAGGTGATCGGCGGTGACAAACTCGGACACGAGCTTGTCGATGATGTGCTGCTCCTGAGACGTGAGCGTATAGGGGTCCGCCGGGTCGACGGTGGGGAAGTCGTTGGTCGTGAGCGGCCACACGCTGCCGTCGGCGAGCGTGACCGTGCCGGTGTCGTGGTCGATCTTGTCGAGTAACAGGCGGTCGGTCATATCGAACTCGGGGTGGCGCTGGATAATCTGGCCCTCGAGCTTAAAGAGCAGCACGTTGATGGCCTTGATCAGCGGGGTGATGGACTCACCGGCGGTGTAGGTGGCATCGGCAAAGGCGACAAGCTCACGCAGCGAGATGCCGTAGTCGTTCTCCAGGATCTCGTAGTTGTCGTAGCGTAGGTTGTTGCGCAACACCGTGGCGATGCAGGCGGGCTCACCGGCCGCAGCGCCCATCCACAGCAGGTCGTGGTTGCCCCACTGGATGTCGAGCGAATGGTAGGTGAGCAGACGGTCCATAATCTTGGCCGCGCCGCCGCCGCGGTCGAAGATGTCGCCCACCAGGTGCAGGTGGTCGACGGCCAGGCGCTTGATGAGCGAGGCGAGCGACTCAATAAAGTCGTCGGCGCTGGCGGTCTCCAGGATGGACTCCACGATGCGCTCGTGATAGCGCACGCGATAGTTGTTCTCGTCCGGGTGAGTGTGCAACAACTCGTCGATGATATAGGCGTAATCGCGCGGGATGGCCTTACGCACCTTGGAGCGCGTGTAGCGGCTTGAAAGTGAGCGAGCGACCATGATGAGCTGGTCAAGCATCGTCTTGTACCAGGTGGGCGAGTCCTCGCGCTGACTGCGGACCAGGTCGATCTTCTCGCGCGGGTAGTAGATGAGCGTACACAGCTCGCCCTTTTCGTCAAAGGAGAGCGTGTCGCCAAAGATCTCGTCGACATGTTCGCGCACGACGCCCGAGCAGTTGTTGAGGATGTGCATAAAGGCTTCGTACTCACCATGCACGTCGCTCATAAAATGCTCGGTGCCCTTGGGTAGGTTAAGGATGGCCGAGAGGTTGATAATTTCGGTAAATGCGGATTGTTCGGTGGGAAACTGTCTCGACAGCAGGCGCAGATACTTGAAGTCTTGCGGGTTGCGATCGAATGCGACCATGAAACACCTTCCGATGGGGCTGGTAAAACTGATAAACAGCATCAAACGTTTATCAGTATGCGCCGCTTTTGTTTCGATTTTGCGCCAGCGGCTGAATTGTCGGCTGAACGGTTTGGTAAATCGATTTAGTGAAGGTAGATGTGTCGGTTGGGTGGAGACGACAGAGGGTGTTTTCTCAGATATTTATGCATGGGGCCGGTGGAGACGATGGTGGTAAAGATGTTCACTATATTTGGTTCGATTTGGTAAATAGTGGACATATGTACCGCATGTAGGCTCACTGTGCGATAATTTGCGCAGCAATGAGTAAGGAGCCTCATATGAGTGATTTTGTCCTGACCTGTGAATCCGCCGCCGACCGAACCCGTGAGTTCTTTGCGGCGCGCAATATCCCTGTCGTGTGTTTTCATTACGAGATCGACGATGTTGTCTATACGGACGATCTGTATCAGTCGATTACGCCGGACAAGTTTTTTGCCCAGATTGCCGCGGGCGCCATGCCCAAGACGTCTCAGGTGAGCGTGGGTGAGTACGAGGAGTTTTGGGAGCCGTTTGTTGCCGAGGGTAAAGACGTGCTGCACCTGACGTTGTCGTCGGGTATTTCGGGCACGTATGGATCGGCCTGCGTCGCGGCGCAGATGCTCGCGGATCGCTATCCCCAGGGCGGCAAGGTGCGCGTCATCGATTCGCTGGGGGCGTCTTCGGGCTTTGGTCTGTTGCTGGAATATGCCGCCGACGTGCGCGATAGCGGGGCTTCACTCGACGAGACGGCCGCTTGGATTGAGGAGCATAAACTCAACCTGCACCACTGGTTCTTCTCGACCGATCTGTCGAGCTACCTGCGCGGCGGTCGCATTTCGGCCGCGAGCGCGATCATTGGCACGGCGCTTAAGATTTGCCCGCTTATGACGGTCGATTGCGAAGGTAAGCTGTCGCCACGTGAGAAAATTCGCACTAAGAAGCGCGCGATTTCCGAGATGGCTAAGACCATGATGGCACACGTGCAGGGCGGTACGGATTATTCGGGTAAGTGCATCATGTCGCACTCGGCGTGCCGCGAGGATGCCGAGGCAGTTGCGGCGCTGATTGAGGAACAGGTTCCGCAGCTTAAAGGCAAGATTGAGATCAATGACATCGGTACTCTGATTGGCTCGCATACCGGACCTGGTACGGTGGCGCTCTTCTTTATGGGCGACAAGCGCGTGGATTAATTTGCCCCATCACGTTGCTGCATGATTGCTCAAACGAAAACGGCCCGTCTCACGTTTGTGGGGCGGGCCTTGCTGTTGCGGCTAGCGTTTCTTTCCGCGGAAGAAAAAGCCGTGCAGTGACGGCTTGAGGCCGCGATTGGCGCGATGCTCCTCGACGCGCTCGTGGATCGAAGCGACGCGCTCGATGACTTCGTCGGGAATCGGCACGTCGGGATTCATGTTCTCGACCTGGCTGACTTCGGCGGCGGCGACCTGGTCGATAATGGGCACATCGTCGCGCGAGATGACAGGTGTGGCGTCTTCCTTCATCTTGCGATAACGCTGCATCATGTCGGCCTGTAGCTGCTGGGCCGAAGGCGGCGTCCAGATGATGGCGTTGGCGCCGGCGGCGATGGTCTCGCGAATGCTCTCGGGCGTCTTGCCGCCCGGTGCGATGAGCGGCAGGTTGGGATAGTGCTCGCGCAGTTCACGCAGGACCTGGGGTGTGTTTTTGCCGGCGGCGATGTTAAGAATCTTGGCTCCGGCGCGCACTTTGGCATGCGTATCATCGTCGCAACGTACGACCGTGGCGATGACGGGGATGTCGGCGATGTTGGTGATGTGCTCGACCATCTCGGCAGTGGCGGGGGAGTTGACCACGCAGCCCGCCGCGCCCTGCATCTCGGAGACGGCTGCCATCTGCACGGAGCGCTTGCCGGTCGTAGTTCCGCCGCCCACGCCTACAAAGACCGGGCACTCGGCGACGGTCAACAGTGCCTGCGTAATGGCGGGCTGCGGCGTGAAAGGGTAGACCGCAAAGACGGCGTCGGCGTTGGAGTTGCGGATAACCGCGACATCGGTGGTGTAGATGAGCGATTTGATACGACGGCCGAAGAGCGTAAAGCCGCTGGCCTCCTCGATCTCGTCGGGCATGCGGAGGGCCGCCTTGCGCAAACGCCCGTCGATGGGCAGCGGCTCCATGGGGAGCAGTCCGTTGGGAGTCACGGCTACCTGGGGCTCGGTGAACTCGTCTGCGAGCTCGACCTCGGAGAAATCGACCGAGGCGACGATGTCCTCGTGAACCTCGGCGGGCACATCGATGGGAGCTTGGTCGTTTGCCGCGGCAGGCGTGTCGAAGGAGCTGGTGCCGACAAAGGCGTCGACGCGCTCGTTTAGGTCGTTGAGGGTGTCCATGGAGACTCGATTCTGTGTGACGACGGCCGGCACGATGCAGCCGGAATTGCGAATGCTAAATCGTTTGACGAGTTGATTTTTCCCCGCCGCGCCATCCGTTAGACCGAAGGGCAGGCGAACGTGAAGGAGCTGTGGTGGCGGGGATCGAGGTGCTATCTTGAAAGTCCCGTTTAAAAGAGAGGTGACGCGGTATGGAATTTTCGGCAATGTTGGGCTCGATTGGCCTGTGTGTGGGCGCAATCGTTGCCGCCGCGGTCATCTACTTTGTGGTCACGGCCATCAAGGGCAAAAGGGCCGAGCGCAAGGAGCGCGCGATGCTTAAACAGCATCGCGACCAGCAGGGCAAACGCGCACAGAAATAGCTTGTTGAGTTTTGGATCCGTGCGCTAGCTGCGTTTTCGGATCAGGGCAATGTAGAAGCCCTCAAAGTCGCGGCTAGGCGGAATGGTCAGCGTACCGGGCATACCGTTGGCGACGGCCGAGACATGGCCGGCAACGATGGCCTCGGTGAGGGCGTTGCGCTCGATATGCGGCTCCTCGCCGGCATCCTGGGCGCGATGCGCTTCGCTTTCGCTCGGCGTGCCGTCGAGGGGGATGAGCTCGCAGTCCATATGCTTGTCGAGGGCCTCTTGCAGGGCGTCCTCGTTTTCCTGCGGCAAGATCGAACAGGTCGAATAGACGAGCGTGCCGCCCGGTTTGAGGGCACCCATGGCGCGGTCCAGAAGTGCTCGCTGCGAGCGGGCGCACTTGCTCAGCAACTGCTCGGTCAGGCCGCGCAGGCTTTTCTCGTTGTCGCTGATGACGGTGCCCGTGCCGGTGCAGGGAGCGTCGAGCAGGATGCGATCAAAGCGGAAGAACTCGTCGAGCTCGCGTGCGTCGATGCGCATGACGGGCACGTTTTTGGCACCTTGACGGTGGAGGTTGGACTCAAGCTTTTCGGCGCGGGGAATGCTCATCTCACAGACCGTGAGGTGTGCCTGGCCCTGGGTGAGGGCGGCGATCTGCGTCGTCTTGCCGCCGGGGGCTGCGCACATGTCCAGGATGTCCTCGCCGGCCTGAGCGCCCAGGACCAACGGCGGCATCATGGACGACAGGCTCTGCAGATAGATTTTGCCGTCGCGGTAGATGTCGAGATCCCACAGATCGGAAACCTGGGCCTCGGGCAGGATAAAGGCGTCCGGATACCAGGTAACGGTTTGGTGCGCGATGCCGGCGGCATCGAGCGCGGCGGCGATGTCCTCGGCGGTTGCCTTGAGCGTGTTGGCGCGCAGTGTGACCGGGCGTGTGGCCGCGGCTCCAAAGCCCTCGATCATGAGCTCGGCATCGGCGGGCGCATAGGCGCCGGCGACCGTGTCGACCATAAAGCGCGGCAGGTCGGCGCCGCAGGGAAGGGCGGCAAGCTGGTCGGAAAGCTCGGTGGAGGCAAACTGCCTAAGCTTGAGCTCGGGCTTAACCTGCTTTTTCTGCTTACGACGACGCGGCTTGGACATCCGTCTTTCCTTCCACCTAAATGATTATTCTGGGACGGGGATTAAAACATCATTCCATGACCCCCGTCACAAAAGACTGTACTGTGGCGCCCGGGAATGATTTTTTTAATCCCCGTCCCAGAATAATCATTCCCGGGCGCGTTGCTGCAGGCGTGCTTTAGTACTGGCTCTCGTGCTTGCTGAAGAAGTCGAAGCGCGGGGGCAGCGGCTTCACGCGGTGCTCACCGGGCTTCTCGCCCAGGCTCTCCACGAACTCGTCCGTGGAGGCAAAGATGTTATCCCAGCTAAAGAAGGCGACCGGGTCAACGTTGAAGTACTCGCAGATGAGCTCGCAGCCGGCCGGAACGATGCCGTGCATCAGGACGGTGGCCACGCGCAGCTCGGTAAAGGCGTCGACGAGGGCCTGCGTCATGGCGGCGTTTGCTGGCTCGCCCTCGAGCTTGTTGGCGGCCTTGGAGGCGTCGCTCCAGCGCTTGTTGGCGGCGCGCAGGTAGTCGTCACACACGGCAAGCGCGCGGTGCGTCTCGAACTTGTACATGGCCTGCTCAAAGGCAAGGGTTGCCTGCTGGGCGGCTTCGACCACGGTGTCAGAAGCGGCACCAGCGGGGATGCAGCCGTTGCGGTAGGGGCTCTCGTCGCCCTCCTTGACGGCGACGCCGTAGAAGCAGCTGCGTGCCAGACGGTTGAACACGCCGGTCAAAAGGGCGCTCTCCTTAAGGGCCGGGTCGATAACGCGCTTGTCGTCGCAGGCGCGCACCTCGTTGCCGTCCTTGTCCTTGCCGGTCACGCGCGTGTCATATGCCTTGGGGCTAAAGCTTACCGGCTTCTCGGACAGGCCGAGCGACAGCCAGTGCGCGCGCATCTGCTCGCAGGTGTAGTGGTTGAGCAGGTCGTCTGCCGGCGGGGGAGGCGTCTGCGAGGACGAGCTGGCTTTTTTGCCCATGTAGAGCAGGTGATAGCAGGCGCTGACGGTGCTCTGCGTAAGGTCCCAACCCAGGGCCTCCCACATGGCTGTCTGAGCGATGCAGTAGAAATAGATGTTGTCCTGACCGATGAACTGGTAGATCTGTGCGTCGTCCGAGCACCACCAGTCGCGCCAGTCGAGCGAGCTGTGCTGGTAGGTGGGCGCGGGGACCTGCGTGGAGTCGGCAGCGGGCTCGCCCATGAGGGCGGCATCCTGGGCGGCGACACCCTCGGTCACGCCGGCGGCCTTGGCATCGCGCGCGAGCACGGTACGCGTATAGCTGATGGGCGCCCACAGGCTCTCGGGCCAGCACCAGCAGGTGACGTCGGAGACGCCATCGACCTCGGGCACCGGAACGCCCCAGCCGATGTTACCGGTGATGCGGAAGGGCACGAGCGCCTTGCCGCTGCGGAAGCGCACGCCGCCGTTGGCGAGCACCGCGTGGGCGTCGTCGCGCTCCTTCCAGCTGGGGAAGGTGACGGTAAAGCTGCTCTTGTTGCCCTCGGGCTCCAGCACGGTGTGCTCGGGAAGCTGATCCTCGACGGCATCGAAGGCCTCGCGGAACTTGTTCTGGATATAGAGCTGAGCCGGCAGCAGCCACTCCTCCATAGTCTTGGAGACCACGGAACGAACCTGCGGGTTCTGGGCGAGCTTGGCGGTATAGGTCTTCATAAAGTCGAGGTAGGCCGGCAGGTCGAAGTAGAGGTTGTCTACCGGGCGCAGCTCGGGCACCTCGCCGGTGAGCTGGCTTTTGGGCGCGATGAGCTCCTCGGGCTCAAACTGGTGACCCAGGTCGCACTCGTCGGCATAAGCCTTCTCGGACTTGCAGCCCTGGATGGGGCAGCGGCCGATTACCTGACGGCCGTTGAGGAACGTGCCGGCCTTGGCATCGTAGAACTGCAGCGTGGAGCGCTTGGAGATGGTGCCCTGTTCGTGCAGGCGCTTGATAATCTCGGCGGTCACCTCGTTGTGAATCTGCGCGGCCGGCTCAAGGCCCGAGCCGCCGTAGATATCGCAGCTGATGTTGTAGTTGTTGAGGGTCGCGGCCTGGCGGGAGTGATTGGACTCGACATACTCGGCGATGGACTTGTCGTAGCCCTCGTTCTCCTTGAGCTTGCGGTAGCTCTCCATGATGGGCGAGCCATAGCAGTCGGTGCCCGAGGTGAAGATGACGTTCTCGCGGCCCAGACGGTCGCGCAGGAAGCGGGCGAAGAAGTCGGCCGGGACAAAGACGCCACCGACGTGGCCAAAGTGAAGGCCCTTGTTGCCGTAGGGCTCGCCGGCGGTAACGATGGCGCGGCGAGGCCAGCTGGGACGGTCGTTCATGGAGTATTTGGATGCCATGGGACTCCTTCGCATATGGTGAGAGCGCGGCCGGGCACAAGGCCTGGCGACGCGGTGGTCAATTCGTGCATATCGTTCGACATTATCGCACATGCGGACGGGTACGTGGCAGGGGCGCTATCCTAAGATGCTATGAATGAGATTTCCAACATACATGCGTTTGAAGACGAGGATTTTCTGCACGCCTGCTTTGTGTGGGGGATGGCCGTGCTTGGCGCATTTGCCGTGTGTCTGGTGCCGGTGTTTATGCTGCTGGGCGGGCCTGCGGACTTGGATGCGGCTGACGCGGGCGGCTGGATGGCCGTCTTGGGATGGATAGTCGGCTTGGCTGCGATCTCAATGGCGTCGTTCGCCGTGCACGAGCTGGTGCACGGTGTGTTTTTTAAGCTGCTGGCGCCTGCGGGCGCGCAGGTGACCTTTGGGGCGAATCGCGAGACGGCGATGATCTATGCCTGCGCCGAGGGCGTTGTGTATTCGCGCCGGCGGTACATGGTGGTTTGCCTGGCGCCGACGGTTGTTGTGACGACAACGCTTGCCCTGGGGTTTGCGTTTTCGGGCTATCCGCTGCTGTGCTATCTGGCTGCCGGCTTGCATTTGTCGGGCTGTGTAGGCGACTGGTATTACGTGCGGACCATTTTGCGCGACCGCCGCATTGTCGCCTGCGAGGATACGTCCTTTGGCGTGCGCTTTTTTGGGTGAGGAGATGTCGATGAAGTCGTTGTTGCTGCATGCGTGCTGTGCACCATGCTCGCTTGAGCCGGTTCGCCTGCTGCGCGAGGAGGGGTTTGAGCCCACAATCTGCTGGACCAACCCCAATATTCAACCGCGCGATGAATGGCAGCGCCGCTTGGACGAGCTGCGCCGGTGGTGTGTCGATGGCGACATCGAGCTCATCGAGGCAGGGGAGGACCGCGATCACTGGGAGACCGGCGTGGCACCGCTGGGTGCCGATCGGCCTCGTCGCTGTCGCGCGTGCTATGCCCTGCGCTTGGCCGAGGCGTGCCGCGTGGCCCAGGAGCGCGGGTTTGAGTTTGTGGGCACGACGCTCGCCGTCTCGCCGTATCAGCTGTTCGATACCTGCAATGACGTGCTCAAGCGCCTGGCGGCGGCACGTGGGCTCACTCCGGTGATTCGCGATTTTCGCCCGTATTACCCCGAAGCGACACGCCGTTCGCGCGAGCTTGGCATGTATCGGCAGAACTACTGCGGCTGCCGCTTCTCGGCTGTCGAGGCGGCCATGGACCGCGCCCGCATCCGCGACGAGCGCAAAGCCGCCAAAAAGTAGTTCATTTGGGACGTCAGCCTGCTAGGATGTAGAGCGGACTTTAGCTATATAAGGAGTATCCGACGTGTCTATGCGTACCGATGATTTTGACTACAACCTTCCCGAGGAACTGATTGCACAGGCTCCTGCCGAGCCGCGCGACTCCTGCCGCCTGTTGGTGGTGGATCGCAAGGGCTCCCGGGCGGGAACGCCGTTGGAGCACGGCGGTACCGTTGAGCACCGCATCTTCCGCGACATCATCGACTATATCGAGTCGGGCGACGTGCTCGTCATCAACAAGACGCGCGTGATGCCGGCCCGCCTGATCGGTCGCAAGGCCGGCTCGGGCGGCGTGGTCGAGACGCTGCTGCTCAAGCGCCGCGAGGATGTGGATCCGCTGGGTCACGTTTGGGAGTGCCTGGTCAAGCCGGGTAAGCGCCTGAAGCCCGGTGCTCAGATTGAGTATCGTGCGGGCGGCGCCCATGCGCCCGAGGGCGCGCCCGTGGTGCTGACGGCCGAGGTCGTCGACTTTGTTAACGATAGCCGCGGTGGCCGTCTGGTGCGCTTTGAGCCGGCCGGTTGCAATGCCGCCGGCGACCCGCGCACGCTCGACGAGGCCATCCACGCTGCCGGCCACGTGCCGCTGCCGCCCTACATTACCGATTACGAGGGCGATCCCGAGAAGTACCAGACCGTCTACGCCATGAAGGAGGAGCACTCGGCTGCCGCTCCTACGGCGGGTCTGCACTTTACTCCCGAGCTCATGGCCGCTATCGAGGCCAAGGGTGCGAAGTTTGCCGCCGTCGAGCTCGAGGTGGGTATCGATACCTTCCGTCTGGTGGAGGAGGACGACCCTACACAGCACGTGATGCACACCGAGCGCTACCACGTGTCGCAGGAGGTTGTCGACGCTGTGCATAAGGCGAAGGCCGAGGGCCATCGTGTGATCGCCGTCGGCACTACCGCAGTGCGCTCGCTCGAGAGCGCGTTTGACGCGGACGCGCCGGTGTCCGATCCGGCTGTGACGGCGCGCTATTTTGAGGGCCGCGAGGACGGGGCCGACACGCTCGGCCGCGGTGACATCGTGGTGCGCGAGAATGCGACGACGCAGCTCTACCTCATGCCCGGCTCGACCTATCACGTGGTCGACGCGCTGATCACGAACTTCCACGTGCCGCGCTCCACGCTCATGATGCTCGTGAGCGCACTTGCCACCCGCGACCAGATCATGGATGCCTACGCCGCCGCCATCGAGGAGCGCTACCGCTTCTTCAGCTTTGGCGACGCAATGCTCATTTGTTAGTTACGCGGTTCTACGAACCGCGTAACGGCTCGACGCTGCAAACGCCCCTAAGCGGCAATCTGACGTTCAATCGTCGGGCATGACCTCTCTAGGTTCCGCCGTTCTACCGAACGGCGGACCGGCCGACGCTGCGCGGGCCGCATTTGGACAATCTGACGTTCAACTTCAAGGGCGCGACCAGAAGGTCAGCGCCCTTTCGTTTCATGTCACCTTGTCTCAAATGCGACCCGCTCGCTGTCGTTTCCAGAGCATCGGCGTTACCTTGGCTGTTGGATGTAGTCGTTGGGTGTCTCTATAGTTTTGTCAATCGCGTGCTTCGCGCCATTTCGGCATGACGCATC
>CATXWM010000033.1 GCA_958403205.1 uncultured Collinsella sp.
TGCAGCAGGGGCTCTCAATGTTTTTATGTCCTGCTCATATCGTCTGTGCCGGCAGAAAGGGACTGTCCCCAACTGCCGGGCGGGAGCGTTTAGCGGTACAGCTGCCGACTGGGCAGGCTGAGCTGGTATCCTTATGCGGTAATGTCTCGATTCGTTAGGATTGCATGTGAGAGCTTCCGCTGTCCTTCGTTCAGTTATATATCGCACCCTGGCCGTCGCGCTTGCCGCGCTTGTCGTGCTGAGTTCTATCGCGCCTGTCCAGGCTTTTGCCGATGACTCTAGTCAGCCAGTCAAGACGGTCCGCGTTGGTTGGCTCGTCAACAGCGAAGGCTTCCAGAACGGCACCCCCGGGGAGCGTCCTTCGGGATGGGGCTACGAGTACCTCCAGACCCTGTCGTACTACACGCCCGGCTGGCGGTACGAATACGTCTCCGGCACCTTCACCGAGCTTATGGAGAAGCTCGAAGCCGGCGAGATTGACCTCATGCCAAACATCTCCTACTCCGAAGAACGCGCCCAAAAACTGCTCTTCTCGTCGAACCCCGAGGGCACCGAACGCTACTACATCTACGCCAAGCCCGATCGCGACGACCTGGCCAAGGGTGACCCCCAGGCACTCCAGGGTCTCACTATCGGTTTCAACCCCGGCGTCATGCAAACCATCGTTGGCCAGCAATGGCTCGCCAACGAGGGCATTACCTGTACCTATAAGGAAATCAGCAGTAACGGCAACCTTTTCGATGCGCTCGCAAACGGCGAGGTCGACGCCATCATCATGAACGACACGACCTCGTCGCCCAACGCCTCCCCCATGTTCTACATTGGTTCGAGCGACTACTACTTTGCCGTTCCCAAAAGCCGTCCCGACCTGATGAACGACATCAATGCTGCCATGACGGCAATCGCCCGCGTCAACCCACGCTATAACGACGAAGTCAAATCTAGCTACTCGACCCAAAACAGCGGTTCATCATCGCTCAACGGCCCCGAATGTTCCTGGCTCAAAGCAAACAACAACACCATCACGCTCGGCTACATTACGGGCAAACTCCCCTACTGCAACGAGGACGAAGACGGCGAAATGGAAGGCTCGCTCGCATCGCTTGCGACGACGCTGCACGATAAATTTGGCATTACGGTCAAAACCGTCGCCTTTGATAGCTACAAGATGATGTCAAAGGCCCTGTCAAAGGAAAGCATAGACGTTGCGCTGCCGGTATACCGAGATTACTGGTTTGCCGAGCAAACAGGCGTTGTGCAGTCGATATCGTTGGGGACCATATCCCTCACCGCCATCCACACCGGCAGCAACCTGAACAAAGACCTTCAGAACATCGCCTGTACCAAATCATCGTTTGTCAACAAAAATGCACTTGAAAGTCTGTTCCCCACAGCGACCGTAACCGAATACCAATCCGACGATGAAGCGTTCGACGCCCTCAGGGAGGGAACGGCGCACTGCATCGTCGCTCCCAGTTCACGCGTAAAAACCATCGGTGACCGTTACGATCTCGAGGACTGCGAGACGACCGAGCTCCCTGACACCTGTGAGATCTCGTGCTGGATTTCGCGCGGAAGGCCCGAGCTGCTGGGAATCATCAACAAGGGCATCATCAATGCCGGAGAATCGCTCTCCGCAAGCAATTACTCATCCACGTCGTACACGGCCCAGGAATCCAACACGCTTCAATTCCTTTACCGCAACCGCACCGCCATTGCAGCTACCCTCATCGGTATGTTGTCGGTCGGCATCGTCCTGCTCATCTGGGCGCTCGTGCGCGCTCGAACCGAGCGCAAAAAAGCCGATGCTGCCAACGCCGCTAAGACGGCATTCCTCACGCGCATGAGCCACGACATCCGTACGCCGCTCAACGGTTTCCTGGGCCTTATCGAGATCGAGGAATTGAAGGAAGGCGATATGCAAGTCGCCCGCGAGAGCCGTGCCAAGGCGCGCGTTGCCGCCAATCACCCGCTCTCGCTGATCAACGACATCCTCGAGATGGGCAAAATCGAAGACCGCAAGCTAACACTGGAGCATGCGCCTTTTAACCTCAAAGAGCTCTGTGACGATACGCTGGTGCTGTGCAAGCTCCGCGCGTCCAGTAACGGCATCACAATGCAGGACAATAGTCTGCCGTACGCCACGGGGCCATACATGATCGGCAGCCCCACCCATATCCGACAGATCATGATCAACCTGTTAGACAACAGCATTAAGTACAACAAGCACGGCGGCTCCGTCACCTTTAGTTCAAAGGCCAAGCCACTCGATAACGGGCGCGCGCTCTTTTGCTTTAGCGTTTCGGATACCGGCATTGGCATGGCTCCCGAGTTTTTAAAGCATATCTATGAGCCGTTTGCCCAAGAAGGTGACGATGCGCGCAGCAAGTTCCAAGGAACCGGCATGGGCATGCCAATCGTCAAGTCGCTTATTGAACTGATGGGTGGCACGATTGAGATTTCGAGTGAGGTTGGCGTGGGGAGTACGTTCAACGTCCAGATTCCGCTCGATATCGACAAAGACCCTCAGGCAAGAGAACGCGCGGACGAGCAAGCAGACAGCTGCTCGCTTGCCGGCATGAACGTTCTTTTGGCAGAAGATAACGAGCTCAATGCCGAGATTGCCCAGGCGCTGCTCGAAAGCGAAGGCATTGTTGTAACTCGCGCCGCCGATGGCAACGAAGCGGTCGACCTATACGTTGGCCGTCCCGCCGGCAGCTTCGATGCGATTCTGATGGACATTATGATGCCGGGCATGGACGGCTACGAGGCAACCCGCGCGATTCGCCTGAGCGAGAAGGTCGATGCAGCCGATATCCCCATCATCGCGCTCACCGCCAACGCCTTTGCCGAAGACGCCAAGGCGGCACACGACGCCGGCATGAACGCCCATCTGTCCAAACCGCTCGACTTTAACAAGCTCAAAAACATACTCGCCCGCATCAAGAAAAACGGATCCGTTTCGCTATAGTTTGTGCTCAACCACCACGCACGACCAGAAAGGAAGCCAACGATGTTTAGGCCCTTACGTCGAAAGAAACGCGCCATCACCGACGAGGAAGCGCGCGAACTGCTCGCCACCTGCAAGCGCGGCGTCTTTGCCGTCAACGGCGACGATGGCTACCCGTACGCCATTCCCGTCAACTACTTCTTTGACGCCGAGCACGACAAGATTTATTTCCATGGCGCCAAGGCTGGCCACAAGGTCGACGCACTCAAGCGCGATGACAAGGTCTGCTTTACCGTTTACGGAAACGAGTGGTACCAGGACGGCGACTGGGCTCCCTACGTTATGAGCACCGTCGTCTTTGGCCGTTGTCGCCTGGCGAATGACACCCCCGCGTTTATCGAAGACAAAGTCCGCCAGCTCGCCCTTAAGTACTACCCTTCTGCCGAGGAAGTCGAAGAGGAAATCGCCAAAGACATTAAGGGCGTCCAGCTCTACGAGATTACGATTGAGCATCTTTGCGGCAAGCAAATTCAGGAAAAGTAAGCCCCTCAGCAGGTCTCGCAAATAACAATATGGCCCGGTTCCAACCCACCTTGGAACCAGGCCATATGCTTATGAAGCGTCGGCGGCTATGTGCGCAAGCGCCTCAACGAGCTCCTGCGAGCTCACGGGTTTACTCAGGTGCGCATCCATGCCCGCCTCACGCGAAAGCCTGCGGTCGTCGGCAAAGGCGTTGGCACTCACGGCGATAATCGGCGTGGTCGCGGCATCCTCGCGATCGAGTGCTCGAATCCGACGCGTGGCCTCAAGGCCATCGATGCCAGGCATCATGATGTCCATCAACACCACGTCGTACTCGTGCGGTGCGCTCGCGGCAAACGCCTCAACGGCAGACTCGCCATCCTTAGCATGCGTCACGACGGCACCGGCACGGCTGAGTGTAAACTGCGCGATCTCGGCATTCAGATCGTTATCCTTTACGAGCAAAACGCGCAAGCCCTGGAGCGCATCACCATCGCCCGCATCCGCGCGAACTGCCTGAGGAATCTCGGAGCGTTTGCATTTCTCGAACGGCAGGCGGATGGTAAACGTCGTCCCCTGCCCCAAGACGCTCGTAAAACTCATGGTTCCGCCCATAAGCTCGACCAACTGTTTTGCGATAGGCGCGCCCAGGCCAGTTCCCGATGAAGCGCCTTCCACCTGTTGTTCCTCGCGGCAAAAAGGCTCGTAGAGGTGCTGTTGGAACTCCTCGCTCATGCCAATACCGTTGTCGGCGACCGTGTATTCATAGACGGGGACGCCATCCGCTGGCTCCACCTCGCGGCACACCAGGCGAACATAGCCGCCCTGGCGGTTGTACTTGACGGCATTGCCGGCAATATTGAGCAACAAGCGCTTGAGGTGCGTCACGCTCACCCGTGCATAGGGATGATCAAGGGTCTGCTGGTCACAGATAATTGTCACCAGACGCTCCTCGGCCTGGCGCTCAAGAATATCGCGCACTTCGTGGTTGAGGGTCACCAAGTTTGTGGGAACAAGCTCCAGATCGACCTGCCCGCTCTCCAGGCGACTCATATCCAGGGCCTCGTTGGCAAGGTCGAGCAGCAGTCCCGATGCCGTCCAGATTTTTGAGCGGCACTCGGTCTGCTTTTGCAGATCGTCCGCATTGGCATCGCCAACCTCGACCATGCCGCGAATGCCGTTGATGGGCGTGCGCAGATCGTGGCTCATGCGGCGCAAAAACTCCGTCTTTGCCGAGTTGGCAGACGAGGCCTCACGCGCCGCCTTTGCCAGCTTGTCTCCATAGTCGCGCTCCTGCTGCAGCAAGTCCGTCAAACGTCGACGGTCAGCGCGGCGACGCACCATCACAACAACGGCTACAACACCGCTGTAGAGCACCAGCACGCCGGCAGCAACAGCCGCGACGACCTCAAAGTAGCGCCGCGCCGAGGCATAGGTGTACACGTAGAACCCGCGCGCTTTTCCAAATGTGCCCAAATACCACTCGCCATTGGCGTTGACCAATCTGACCTTACCAGCCGGGCACCGATCCTTTATACCGTCGACAATGAAGGCATCCGTCGCAGGCAGATCGAATACGCCCAATATGGTGGGTTCAACGGCATTGGTCGCAACGACCTTGCCATCGCTTTCAATCACGATATTGCCGCTGTCAATGGTCTCATAACCACCGAGCAGGCCCTGCAGCTTGAGCGTATTGCTTGCAACTGCCTTCGCGCTCTGATGCCTTACCGCGATAACGATGCCCTCGCCATCTTGCCGGGTCACGCAGCCAATGTCTGCGACCGAGTCATCCGCAAGTGTGATGCGGGCGGTATAGGACTTAAGCGGATAGGCTGCCACCTCCAGCACGGGCGCTTCCTTGAGGTACGTAGCGATCGACTCGTAGCCCACGCCATCCGTCGAGGACTCGGACACCAAATTGCCCGATGCGTCCGTCACGATCAGTGCGCTCACGTTGAACTGGTCGGCATATTGCTCCAGCATGGCGTTATCCACCGAACCGTCGCGCTCCATATCGCGCGCTGTCTCTCCGGCGATCTCCATAACGCGAATCAGGTTTTTGGTCGTATAGGCGCTATTGAATGCATCGTAGGAAAGGCTCTGCGTCGCCACGTAATCGACAACGTCGGCAAAGCGCTGCTCGGCCTGAGCTGTCGTGTAGCCGTAGCTCATCATGCCGGCAACAACCGAGAGCGCTATCCCCAGCAGAGCGACAAAGAGCCATGCCCCTGCCGAACGATTGCCCCGCTCCTGAGCGGCGTGGTCGGGCGCATCGATCATGACAGGCCCTCCATATTCAAAAATGGCGAAGGGTCATCAAAGTACTTTGACACCAGACGTTCCATGGTGCCATCGGCAAGCATTTCTTGGTAGGCACGGGCGAGCTTAACGTCGATGCCGCGCGTATCGTTGATATCAAAAGCGGTGCCCAAACCGACCTCTAGCAGCGGCTCATCCAAAATGCGATACGTCACACCATAGTCTTTTTCGTAGGTGAGCAGCGAGGACTCATGCGCGGCGATGGCGTCGACCAGACCCTCGACGAGCGCCGGGTTCAGGTATGAGCGGTCCGAAAAGCAGTAGAGCTCTTTGATCTGCGGAACGTTTTCATTTGTACGATTGAGCAAAATGCCCTCGGGCTTGGTGGTGGACTGGACCGCCACGACCTTATCCTCAAGATCGGCAAGCGTGTAGATATCGCTCTGGGGATCGACCGCGACCACCTGGCGGCTCGCAAGGTACGGGCCGGCCCAACGATACTCGTTTTCGCGACCCGTCATGCTAAAGCTGCCCATGACACAATCGAGCTCGCCGCTCGCCAGCAGCTCTTTCTTCTTTTCCCAGTCGATCAGCTGGTATTTTGGCTTGTAACCAATACGGGCCAAAGCCTCGGTCAATATCTCGACATCCAGGCCAACGATATCGCCGTACTCGTCGGTATACACAAACGGTGGATAGAGGTCGCTGCCAACGTTGAGCGTCTTGAGGTCGTCGTCTTTGATCTGCGAGGCGTCCAGACCTTCTAATGCAAACGTCGAGGCTTCGTCATTACGCCCAGAACAGCCAGCTATCGCTACGACAAAAGCGCTCGCCGCTGCAAGCGCAACAAACAACGAAATGGCAACCGAGCGACGGGATCTTTTCATCGAGCTCCATACGATCCTGTTTACAGACTGAAATGGTTAAAGATAATAGCAAACAAAACCACACGAGCACCCAATTGTTACAGACGCTTTACCGTGTGGGGCCTTCCAGCCGACTTGGCAGAAGACCCCGCATGCAGTGCTCACTTACCGTGCATTAAAAACGTAGCGGTCCAGGCGGTCGCACGCTTCCTTTACGCGCGAAAGCGGCAGCGCCAGATTCACGCGAATGTGGCAGGGCCCGTGGAACGGACGGCCGTCCTGATACCCCACGCCCACGCGCGCCCCCTCGTCGAGCAGCCACTGAATATCGCGGCCATGCTCGCAACACCACTCGGTGCAGTCCAGAAACACCATGTACGTGCCCTGCGGACGCGAAAACGCGACGCCCTTCCAATGTTTTTCTGCATACGTGCAGAAGTACTCGATATTGCCGGCAAGCACCTGGTTGAGCTCGTCCACCCACTCGTAGCCCTGCGGCTGGTAGGCACCGATAAGCGCATGCATGGAGAGGACGTTCATCTCGTTGTAGTGGGTCTTGTTGGACACGGCGCACACGCGGTCGCGCAGCGTCTCGTTATAGATGATGTGGTAGCTGCCGACCAAGCCCGCCAGGTTGAACGTCTTGCTCGGCGCATAGAGGGCAACCGTGCGCATGCGGGCATCCTCGCTCACCGACTGCGTCGGAATATGCTTGTGACCCGGCAGAATGATATCGGACCAAATCTCGTCCGAGATCACCACGCAATCGTGCTGGCAATAGATGTCCATGGCGCGCTCGATCTCGTCGCGCTCCCATACGCGGCCGCAGGGATTGTGCGGCGAGCAGAACACCGCGGCATGGATGTTGTTTTGGGCGAGTTTGCACTCCATGTCCTCAAAGTCCATGCGCCACACGCCCCGGTTGTCGAGTTTAAGCGGGCTGTGGACAATGCGATAGCCCGCGGCCTCGATGGACTTGGTAAAGCCGATGTAGGTGGGGCTGTGGACCAGCACCGCATCGCCCGGCTGGGCATACGCGCGCAGCGTCGACACGACACCACCCAGCACGCCGTTTTCATAGCCGATATGCTCAGGTGCCAGGCCCTCGACGCCATTACGACGGCTCTGCCATTCGATGATGCGATCGAAGTACTCGGGACGCGGATTGAAGTAGCCAAACATGGGGTGATGGACGCGCTGAATGATGTGCTCCTGGACCGTGGGCACCGTGGCGAAGTTCATGTCCGCCACCCACATGGGTATGCGGTCGAAGCCCTCGTCGGGTGCGTTCGGGGCCATACCGGGGACCTCGCCCCAAGAGTCAACGGCAATGGAGTCCATGCCGTGGCGGTCGATAAGCGAGCTAAAGTCGTATTTCATGCTGAGCTCCCGTGCAAAGTAGGCTGTTTCGATAGGCGTTATTGTCCACCAGCGTAGGCGATTTTGGCATGGGGTTTGGCGCTTAATTTGACGGGTGCAGACGGATGGCTGGTTAGTCTTGCGCGTCGTTGACGGCGACTACGGTTAGCTGGGTTTCATCGACCGTAAAAGATATGTCGAGTCCGGCGTAGGCCAAGTGGTAAACGCGGTTTGGCTCGTGCTTGCTGCCCGCGCGGCGCGGATCTTGGCGAAGAACCTCGACCAGACCGGGGAGCTTTGCGGGTGGGACCATGTCTTGAAGAGCTTGCGGGAACTCGACGTCGAGCTCTTGCCACGGAGCGTCCTCAATCCAGCCGCCGGTCGCATCCGGATGACAGTCCGCAAACGGGATGTAGGGCTTGATATCGTAGATGGGCGTGCCGTCACGCAGGTCGGCCCCCAGCACGTGAATGATGGGGCCATCATCGGTGAGCTCGACACGATCGAACTTGACGCAGGTGAGCCCGATGGGATTAGGGCGAAACGGACTGCGCGTGGCAAACACTCCCACACGTTCGGCTCCGCCCAGACGCGGCGGGCGCACGGTTTTCGACCATTTTGCGTTGGTGCCGGACCTGTCCTGCGTTTTGGCGTCGGCAGCTATGTCCTTAGCCGTGCCGCCGGGCGTGCCGTTTTCGAAGCGCCACAGCAGCCATAGGTGAGAGAAGGAGTCCAAGCCCTCAACTGCTGCATTGGAGGCAAATTCCGGCTCAAAAACGATGCGTCCCTGCAGATGGGGCGCCAAAAAGCTGTTGCGCGGAATGCCGAACTTTTGCGGCAGGTCGGTATGTATGTGTGCGATAGGTTCCATGCCGGTCATTGTACGGCATGAAGGTGTGAGGCGTTGTGCGCAATTCTTCGCCGCGGTCCTCCGTCCTGCAACCAACGGTTGCTTGGAAGGGTGCCTGCTACCGCGTATGCTTAAGCCATCAACCAGCAGAAAGGAGCCGTTATGGCCTTCGCAGAAAAGCTCATTGCTGTCCGTCGCGCCAACAATCTCACCCAAGAGCAGCTTGCCGCCAAGCTCTATGTCACGCGCCAAGCCGTCAGCCGCTGGGAGCGCGGCGAGGTCACACCGGGCATCGACATGATGAAGCTCATTACAGCCGTAACCGGCGAGCCACTGCCCCATCTGCTCGAAATGCCCGAGCACTATTGCCAAAGCTGCGGCATGATACTCACGCCCGACGACTGCGGCACCGACGCTGCAGGCGCCGCGACCGATCATTACTGCAAGTGGTGCTACGACCACGGCGAGTACACCTACGAGACCACGATGGAGGCGATGATTGAGGACTGTGCCCCGCGTCTGGCGCAAAACACCGGCATGTCGCTCGACGAAGCCGTCTCGCTCATGGGCGCCGTGCTACCGCAACTGGAGCGCTGGCGCGCCGTGCAGGAAAACGAGGAGCGCTACGGTGCCGAAGCGCGGGCGCGCTATGGCGACGAGGCGATCGACGCAGCAAACGAAGCACTGCTGGACATGGACCCCGAGACATGGAACGACATGAAGGAACTTGAACGCGCTGTTCTGGGCCAGCTTTCGATTGCCATGGGTGACGGCGATGCGGATGGAAGCGAGGCTCGCAAGCTTGTCGCGATGCATCGTCGCTGGATTGCTCTCAACTGGGGACGCGAACCCCAGAACGAAGCGTACCTGGGCCTCGCCCACGGCTATCTTGCCGACCAGCGCTTTGTTGACTACTACGACAAGCCCTGCGGCACCGGAGCCACGGCGTTTCTGGTACAGGCCATCGAGTCGTCGCTGGCTCGCGCATAGACCGCAGCGGCTTTGGGTATTTCAATCGAAACCTCAACCGATTGGAGACCTATGGCTACTGATCATGAGCTCGCGCTATTCGTTATGACCGGCTGCCCGTATTGCATAAAGGTCAAGCACTTTTTGGCCGATAACGGCGTGACCATTCCCGAGCGCAATATCTCGACCGATACCGAAGCCGAGCAGACACTCATCGCCGTCGGCGGAAAACGCCAGGTTCCCTGCCTATTCATCGACGGCAAGCCGCTCTACGAATCGAGCGACATCATCGCATGGGTACAGAAGAACCTGCTCTAGCACGCGCATCCCGTCCGTCCAAGGCCCCACCCCATACGGCCTAAACATGTACACCAGCATCCAAAGTCGACATTTTTCGACATCTTTGGATGCTGGTGTACAGCTTTTGCGGGTAGTCATGGACGCTCTTAACCGGCTAATTGTTTGAGGCGACCTTTGGATTATGGCTGTTTGACGCCTCTGGAAAGGGTTTCCGAGAGGGCTGTGGTCAAAAAAGGGCAAATATGAGTACTGCTACCTGTTTAGTAGCAGCGATTTTGATCACTTCAGGAACTATTCAACGTTCCATACGTCCGCAGACGACGCTATTTCTCCTCATATGTTCAATAAAAGTAGCTCCGAATGGGAACAAATCTCATCAGGAGCTACCATTTATAGCAAAATAAATGCAACTATAATGGCAACAGTACTCATATTTGCCCTTTTTTGACCACGACCCTCCAGAATAGCCGCTGAGGACGACACTAAATGACAAAATCCGGCACTTGGACGTTCTTATATGACTAGCCATTGAAGGACACCTAACGACTACTCCCATTCGCGACACACTGTGTCGCGAATTTAGCTGGTCCCATTATTGAAGACCAGTGAGAGCTCCTGCCCAGAATCTCGATAGCTTAATAAAGCGCTCCCCTCCGGAAGTTCAATGAGCATCCAAATTTCAGGCTGAAAAGCAAAGGAGCATCGAAGCCGTCAATGCTCATTTCCTATCGAACACGCGGGTCAAAACAAGCTAATTAGCCTGATAAACTGTTTGTATTTTTGTCTACAAAACTATATACAAAAAGAGTATCCGTTGACCTGTGCTCGACATTATGCCGATCGATAGGAGGCGCTATGGACGCTAAGCAGCTCGAAAAGATGATGGGGTTTGCTCCCGGAGAGCTGGAGAAAGCCTCGGAGGCATACGAAAAAGATGAGTGGCCGAAGGGTCGCACCATCAAGCTGGGAAGGCCGTCGATCTCCGATGAGCCAAGCGTTGTTTTATCGGCACGTGTGGGCGAATCGGTCCTTGAAGCCTTTGACGCAAAAGCAAAGCGCCATGGGCAAACACGCACGGAGCGACTCAGGGAGCTCATCACGCTCGATGCAATGATTGCCTAAACTCAACTCCCCCGTTAACCCAAACATATACGCCAGCATCCAAAGTCGACATTTTTCGACATCTTTGGATGCTGGCGTACAGCTTTTATAGCTAGTCATTGGGGACACTCATTGGGGACGTTCATAAATGACTAGTCGTTAAAGAACGTCCCCGATGACTAACTAACCGTGGAAGCAGGCTATGGGTGCGAGTGGCTGCTCGCGAAAGACGCGCTCGACGGCGGCGCGGTATTCGTCGACTTTTTTGGTCTTACGTACGAGCTTGTGAACGGTAGCGGGGTCGGCAAAAGCGCACTTGGCGTAGAACCACCACTCCTTCATACGAAAGACCGCGTTGCCGCCAATCTCTTCTGCATAGACCGCAAACAGAGTGTCGTGGAAACGCTGCAGTTCGGCTGCCGTGGCAGCAGGACCGCCCTTAACCATGCGAGCCAGCGCGGGGTTCGCGAGCAGGCCACGCCCTAGCATTATATGGCGCGTGTCGGGATAGGCCTCCGCCAGCGCGTCCATATCCTCAAGATCGAAAATGTCGCCGTTATAGGCCACCGGAAACGGCGCACGCTCCAGCGTCTCGCCGTAAAACTCCTTGCGCGGCGAGCCCGTATAACGGTCCTTCTGTACGCGCGGGTGCACAATCAGCTCTGCCAACGGCATGCGGCAATACAGATCGAGCACACGTTCATACTCGTCATCGCGTTCCAACCCCAGCCTGGTCTTTACCGATACCGGCAACGGCGACCGCTCGCACACATCGCTTAAGAACGCCTCGAGCTCGTCGAGATTGCGCAAGAAACCCGAGCCCTTGCCCTTGGCGACAACCGTTCCCGAAGGGCAACCCAAGTTGAGATTGACCTCGCGGTAGCCCATGTCGGCGAGCACCTGTGCCGCCCACACAAACTCGTCCGCGTTCTTGGACATCAGCTGAGGCACCACGTTGAGCCCCTGGTTATTGGCAGGATCAATCTCCTTAAACGCCTTGCCGCCAAAGCGGTTTCCCACCCGCGGCGGCGGCAAAAACGGCGTGTAATAGCAATCGAGCGCGCCGAAGCACTCCGCATGCACGCGACGGAACACATGCCCGGTAATCCCCTCCATAGGGGCCAACGATAGAATCATCTACTCTTCTCTCATATCAACGAACGTGACAAAGGGACTGTCCCTTTGTCACATGCATTATGCCTTGCGCTTCAGGCGATTCACAAGGAAGAGGTAGCTGCTGAACGATGACCACCCTCCAGCCGCACCCCATACAACGAGGTTTAATACTTTTCCCGAGAAGTGAACGAGTGAAAACGGGCCCCCGAAGCATCGGCACTTTCGAGATGCAATTTCCTGCGGTTTTGCCAGCCAAATCCTGCGGGTTTGACGTCTAAAAATGTCGATGCTTCGGAGGTCCAAGTATGGCCGTTCACTTCTCGGAAAAGTATTAGACCTCGATTTACATGCCACTCAATGTGACAAAGTGGCTGCTCCTTTGTCACATTCGATGAAAAAGGGCACCGATGTTAGTCGATGCCCCAAAGCGGCTGCAGGTTAAGCCCTACAGCGTATGTCTAAGACGAATCGAACTATTCGTCCCAGGAGAGGTTCTTACCAGTCTTTTTTGCCAGCAGCAAGAACAGGCCGATAATAACGTTGCATGCGATGCAGAAGATGAAGACGCCCCGGAAGGAGCCGACAAGCTCATAGACCTTCATCATAACGGGCATGCCAAAGGCGCCGACGATATAGCCCACGGAGCAGATCAGCGCGAAGATGCGACCGAAATCGCGGGAGCCAAAGACATCCATAACCAAAACGGTCAGGGCAGTGCCAGCGATGACGTACATTACGTCGTTCACGCCCGCTGCGAGGATGCTGAGCGTCGAGTTGCCGCTGCTCATCATGAGCATGACAAAGGAGAGGATGGAGACAGCGAGCCAGCCCAGAATGGCCTTCGTGCTGCCGAACCTATCGCAAGTGGTGCCGACGATCGGATTGAGGAACAGATCGAAGAGCGATGCAGCGGATACCATGAAGCCGCCCACCATGGGGCTAAAACCAACCTCGGAAGCATACGTCGGGAAGAGCTGGTTCATGCAGCAAGTGAGCTGAACGAGACAGAGGAAGCCGATGCAGAAGAAGAAGGCAGGCGACTTAATGGCGCGCGCATAGCTAACGCCACGCGTGCTATCCTCGGTCGTCTCCTCGGTCTCGGTGACCGTCTCGCCCTCGACGTAGCCATAGGGCAGCATGCCCTTGTCCTGAGGCTTGTAGCGGATGATCAGAATGGAAGCTGGGAGAATGAGCACTGCGGAAACACCGGCGAGCACCAGATAACCAGTTCTCCAGCCAGCGGCCTCGATGACAGAGGTGATGACGGGACTCATGATGAGCATGTAAATCGAGTTCACTGCCCAAGCGAGACCGATTGCCAGGCCACCAGATTTTTTGAACCACTGGTCAATAACGTCGGACATAGCGACGCCGGTGGTGAAGGCGAAGCAAACGCCAATCAGGGCGCCAGCGGCGATGAACATCCAGACTTCGGTGTAGAAGGCCATGCCTGCGCCGGCAGCGAGCAAAATAAGCTCGACAACGGGGAGCCAAACCTTGCCAACGACCTTGGGAATGAGTTTTCCGACAAACGGAAGAGCTGCCGCAAGACCAATGAGCGTTGCGGTGAAGTAATACGAGAAGATGGAATAGTCAAACCCGAACTCCTCGCACACGGGTGCGACGAAGGAGCCCGCGATGACGCTATAGGATCCGGTCGTGCCGGCAGACATAAGGCCGAGCGCGATTACGAGAACCCATGCGTAAACCTTGCTGCTCTTTAACTTTGCATTTTCCATTGACGCAGCTCCTAGAGACCCAGAAGGGCACACATAACGGCCTTGATGGTGTGCTGACGGTTCTCTGCCTCACGGAAGATGACCGAAGCGTTGGCCTCAAAGCACTCGTCGGCAATCTCGAAACCCTCGGTGATGATCTCGCGATGAAGGTCGTTCTTGCACTGGTCGAGGAGCATCTTGCCAACACGGTGATCCGCGTTGTGGACAGAGGGAAGCTCATGCATGCAGAAGATGTCGGGATTGTTGGTGCGCTTGCACAGCTCGCTGGTGACGCGATAGGGGTACAGAGACTCGGCATCGCCCAACCAGGAGTTGTAGTCGTCGGGATCCAGAACCTCTTCTCCGCACTCGGGGTTGATGTAGCGCCACTCCTCGGTAACGATAACGTCAACGCCATCCAGGGCATCGAGGTCAGAGGTGATGGTAAAGGTCCTATTGGGAGCGTACTTGGCGTAGCAGGCCTCCACCTCTTCGATCATTTCCTTGCACATCTGATGACGGAGGTCGTCGGGGCCGATGGCGAGGAAGTCCATGTCGAGCATAGCGCACAGACGGCCATACCACACCGGGGCGCCGGCGCAGTTGCCAACGAAAGCCATCTTCTTGCCGCGGCTCGTACGCAGACCGCCCCATTGCTCTTCCATCGTAAGAGCGTCAGCGAGCATCTGAGTCGGGTGATCGCCGAGAGTAAGGGCATTGATGACCGGGATGTCAACCAGGTCGGCGACGTCATAGAGGAACTGCTCGTCCTTCTGTGCGCGGTAGACGATGAGATCGTACATGCCGTTAAAGACGCGCATGGCATCCTTGACGGTCTCGCAGTCACCCATGTGGGAGTTGGTCAGATAAGTAAAGCCCATGCCCAAATCATTGCAGGAGGTCTCGAATGCGCAACGAGTACGGGTCGAGCCCCACTCAAAGTTGGCGAGGACGTTTTTGCCGGGGAAGTAGCGCTGGTCGACACCAGACTTCTTCTGAGCCTTAAGGTTCCAGGCAAGATCGATGAGATAGCGGAAATCCTCGGAGGAGAGATCATGGATGTTGATGTAGTCGCGACCGCGGAGGCTGTTGTTCATGCCTATTTCCTTTCGAATTATTATCAAAATTATTGTTGAATGTGTCCCCGAGGAAAACACGGATATCCCTCGGGGAGCGGTACATGTGGCGCCTAAGCCAAAGAGCGCAGGCTCTAAGGCTCACTAACGACTGGCCGCCACGTCCTTAGTCCAGCAGTGCACGCCGCCGCCGGACAGGTTAAGCGCGAGGGAATCAATCATGATGACTTTGCGATCGGGGAAGCAGCTCTCAAGAACTGCCTTGGCCTGCTCATCCTTCTCTTTCACGACCTCGCTCATGCCCTCGTGGTAATAACGCTGGCCAAGAACGACGCCGTTGCAAATCAGGAAGTTGCAGTAGCTCGCTGCGGCGTAGAAGTGGACGGGGCCCTCGGGCCAGGGGGTACCATCCATAAACTTGCCGCCCATTTCGTCGATGAAGCCCTTATAGAGCTCGTAATCTTCGTCGCCAGGGGCGATAACGACTTCAATAGGCTCGGCGGTGGGCATACGAACGATCTCGAAGGGCTTGCCCTCCCAGTCCGTTTCGTTGCTCAGGATCTCGTAGGCTGCCTCAATGCGGCGACGAGACTCTGCTCCAGCCTTGCTCGAGGCTGCCTCTTCATCGGACACCTCGGCAAGAAGAATCTTGTTCGGAGTGATAAAGCGACACATCTCATCAATGTGAGCTGCAAAGCTCATGCCAAAGACGGGAGTTCCGTCTTCCCTCTCGTCGAGGATACCCAGTCGATAGTCGTCGTCCTCGAGCATAGGCTGCGGAAGCCAGATAACCTTGTTGAGGTTGTAGATGCGCTTATACTCGGCCTCTACTTCCTCTTTCGTGAACTCGGGATTACGCTTGCGGCATTCCGTGTCCTCGATGGCGATCAGAGTGCCGTGACCGTCAAACTCGTGGTCGCCGCCCTCCGAAACCATTTCGGAATTGACGATATCGAAGCAACCGAGCGCAACCGCCATGTGAACGGCTGCCTTACGTGCGGACTGGCACTCCGGGGAGTTCTTGTCCCACACGCCGTAATAGGTCCAAGCGGGGTTGACCATATAAGAATGGCCCTTGTCGTCGACCATGATGCTGGGACCGTTGTCGCGGACATAGAAGTTGGAGTCTTCGAACTGCGTGATCTCGATGCGATCGAGATCAACCCCCTCCTCCTTCAGGCGCGAGCAAGCCTCCTCATAGGAGCCGGGGGTGCCGCAATTGAGGTTGACCGTAACGTCGCCATACTCGAGCAGAGCCTTGATCACGTCAACGCAGGGCTGGCGGTTATCGTAGCCCTCTGCACGGATGTAATCGGGAAGCCATGTCACATAGACGTTGGAGCGCTTCTCGAACTCGCCCGGCATACGATAGTTCTCGTACATGGTTGGTCCTTCCGTCGGGTTTCCCGCGATGCTGTCCGGCCGCGACAATAGCGGGGTTTCACCTGCTATAGTACTACTATACCTACCGTTCGGTAGATAATTTTGAATAATTGCCGCTCGCCTACTGATACATACCGTTCGCCGTATATAGTGGTCATGTTTGGACACGAATTGATGTTCCGTTGCCATCCTTAATAATGTTGGTAGTGCGGAAGTGATTTGCAATGGAGAAATGCAGCGTGAGCACAAGAAAAAAAATATTGGACGCAATGTACGATCTTGTGGCAGAAGTCGGTTATGACAAAGCGTCTATCGGAAAGATTTGCGACTTTGTCGGTATATCCAAGCCGTCGGTGTACTACTACTTTCCCTCAAAAGAGGAGATTTTCACTACGCTCTTGGACAGCATGTTTCCGACCATTGACTATCAGCGCGACTACTCGCTAATAGTCGATAGGGACGGGTTCAAGGCCGCGCTTATCGAGCTCGGCAATTCAGTTATAGGTGGCTATCGAAGCGATGAAAAGCGCCGGCGCGTGCTGGCCGAGGTTAGCGTTCAAGCAAATCGAATTCCTGCAGTTCAGAAACGTCAAGCGACGGCGACCAAACGAACCATGGATGCGCTTAAAGACATCCTTCTTCATGGTGTAGAGATTGGCGCGTTTTCCGATAGCGCCGACGTAATGCTCTACGTACAAATTCTTTATACCGTTCTGGAGGGAGCAAGCAATACGGTCGCTCAAGGTGAGGATATTGATGAAAAAGCGGTTTGGGCGGGAATAGTCGAGCTTATGTTCAAATAAACCAGCCAAGCTGAAGCGCATGTTGGCACCCATGGTGCCTGCGGGCAACCTTTAAAACGAAAACAGGGGTCGACTCCAGTCTGGCTTGGAGTCGACCCCTGTTGCATGGCAATCTATGCCGATGCAAATCGGCGCTTATTACTTTTCAGCAGCCTTATTGAGAAATCCGGAAACGATAGCAAACGCAGCAATCATAAGGTTGCAGGCAATGCAGAAGATAAATACTCCCTGGAATGACCCTGCCATGCCGTAAACCTTCATCATGACCGGCATTCCAAAAGCACCGACGACATAGCCCGCTGAGCAAACGATCGAATAGATCCTTCCAAAATCGCGTGATCCAAAGAGCGAGAGGAGAAGCATCGGCATTGCGGTTCCAACGATGGCGAACATGACATCGTTTACACCAGCTGCAATGATGGAAACGGTCTCATTGCTTCCGCCAATGATAAGAAGCAGGAATGAAAGAATGCTGACACCTGTCCATGCGACCGTTGCTTTAATAGCGCCAAGCTTGTCGCATGTTTTGCCCACGAAGGGATTTAGGAAGATATCGGAGAGTGAAGCTGCCGAGACCATTAAGCTTCCTACGATAGGATTGAAACCGACCTCGCTTGCATAGGTTGGAAACAGCTGGTTCATGCAGCAGGTGAGCTGCGCCACGCAAAGCAAGAGGACACAGAGAATAAAAGACGGCGTTTTCGCGGCATCGCGGAGTGCCATGCCCGAAAGGACATCTTCCTGCTCATCGGCGCTGCAGCTCTCATGGGTTTCGGAGGCGGTCTCTCCGTACGGAAGCATATTGCGATCAGAGGGGTTAAGGCGAATGATAAATGCGCTTGCAGGCAAAATCATAGCTGCAGAAACGGCCGCAAGCACGATGTATCCCGCACGCCAGCCTTGCTGCTCGATGACCAGCGTAATGACAGGACTCAATAACAGCGTGCAGAGAGAATTAACGCCCCAAGCGAGGCCGATGGCGAGACCGGACGATTTGCTGAACCATTGGTCAATGACATCGGACATGCAGACGCCCGTTGTAAACGAAAAGCAGATGCCGATCACTGCGGCGGAGACGGTGAACATCCAGACCTCGGTGTAGAACGCCATTGCGGCGCCGGCGGCAATAAGGACGAGTTCAATGCAAATATGCCATGGTTTGCCGATTACTTTTGGAATGAAGCGACTCAAAAGCGGAAGCCCAAGCGCAAGGCCAAGAAGAATCGCGGTGAAATAGAAAGAAAAAGAAGTGTAGTCAAAGCCCAGATCTTCACATACTGGAGCAACGAATGAGCCGGCAATAATGCTATATGTGCCAGTTGTTCCGGCGGACATTAAGCCGAGCGCAATAACGACGACCCAAGCAAATGCGCCGCTTTCACGGAGACAATCTTTTTTGGCTGGTGTGGTGAGAGTCATGGTTGCTCCATTTCTATCGGCAATACATCCTATATGCCTACCGATAGGTATATAAACCAGAGGACTCTTCGTCAAGCGTTAAGCGGGGAGAGGGAGTTCTTAACCTGCCGAACGGTAATTAGACCTCGATTTCGCAAGGGTCTCAATGTGACAAAGGGACTGCCCCTTTGTCACATTATTCGGAGCGCAGGGCCTCCACGGGATCCTTCCTGGACGCGCTGCGGGCTGGCAGCAGGCCAGCGACAACCGTCAGCAGCACCGAAATCGCAATGAGCACCAGCGCATCCTGCACGGGCAGGCTCATCAGATTGGGTACCTGCTTGGCCGCAAGCGCCCAAGCGTTAACCGGAAAGCTCACGAGTACCACGACGACAATAGCAAAGACGCCGGCAATGAGACCTTCGATAAACGTCTCGGCATTGAATACGTTGGCCACGTTGCGCTTCGACGCACCGATTGCGCGTAGGATGCCGATCTCCTTCTTGCGCTCCAATACGCTGATGTAGGTGATGATGCCGATCATGATGGAGCTCACCACCAGGCTGATACTCACGAATGCGATGAGCACCAAGCTGATGGTGTTCACGATGTCGGTCACCGAACCCATGATGATGCCCATGTAGTCTGTGTATGAAATTGCCCGATCATCGTGACCGGCGGCTTTGACCTGCTTGTTGTACGCGTCGATGTGATCGAGCACGCGCTCCTTGGCCTCAAAGTCGCGCGGGAAAATCTTGACCGAGATGGGATCTGCCTCGTCTGCATAGCCCAACGTGGTCAGATTGTTGTCGTAGGTGAGCTTCGACGCCTTGGCATAGCTCATCATGAGCGAACTCAGGTCCTCGGCGTCCATGTTGAAGTGAATGGCATTGGCAAAGGCGCTCGCATCCACATGCATAGCGCCCGCCAAGTTGGCAAAACTCGAAGACATCTGCGCCGCCATCTGACCCATGAGCCCTGCCGCGCCCGCCTTGAGCTGAGCTGACACCGTCGTCGCAATCTGGTCGCTGATCGACTTCATCATCTGATCCATAGCTTGCTGTAGATACGGAGCCAGCTGCTTTTGTACATAGTCGCTCATCGCCTGCTGCAGGCGCTCGGCCAGGGCATCGCCGCCGAGCGCCTTCAATTGAGCCAGGTATTGCTGGGCTGCGGTATCATGATCAAGATATGCCGAGAATGCGGCAGCGAGCTTTGACGCGTCTTTAAGGTCTTCGGGTGACAGCGCCCTAAACTGATCAGACCGCAAAAAGCCCTCAAACAGTTGGTTGGCCAGCGTTCCCACCTGCTGCATTTGATCGGGCGTAAGTTCCAAGCCATCGAAGACGCCCGAGAAATCTGGGGTTGGCGCTTTTGCCATGATGTCGCTGAAGTCGATATCCTTGCCAACGTCCGAAAGGTCAATGTCCAGACCGGACAGATCGACGTCCGAGAGATCAATGCCGCCGCCGGCAACACCCGAGAGTGCAGACGAATCGAACGAGAACGCGCTCTTAAGTGCTGCCTCGTCCACACTGAACATGCTGCCCAGATCCACTCCTTGTTTGGCCTCGCCTTGTAGCTCATCGAAAGACTTGCCCGTAAAGACATCTATCTCGGGGTGAGCGAGCTGCTCCTGCACAATCTGCGAATCGGCGGCGCGCTCCATAAGCTGGCGAGTCAGCGCATGCGTATAGGCAATACCCGGAGACAACGCACTCGCATTGGCCGTCTCGTTAGGTCGCACCACGCCCACAATGTGCACGTCAATACCGTCGGCAACCTTGGCCGTCATAAAGTCGGCGTCGCCAGACATGTCGGTCCACATGCCGGTCTCTTCGTTTTTGCGATAGGCATCGGCCGGCGACAGCACCTTAAACGTGGTAGACAGCGCATCGTCGTAGGTAAAGTCGGTGCCGGTCTCGGGCGTCTCGATCTTACCGTCGGCCGTCATGGCACTGTTTACCAGATCGTTGAGCTCATCGATATCCAGCGCACCGATGCTGTAGAGCGTATAGTCGCCCACCGTGCCACGACTCGAAAGCACCATCACGGCTTCGTTGGCAGACGTGGGCCAATGACCGGCGACGACATCGTACTGGCTGTCGAGCAGGCTCTGGTCGTCGATCATCTCGTTAAAGACCGAGGTTCCCATGGATTCCATGCTCACCGTTGCCGCCGAGCTCGCGCCTCCGCTCATGGCCTCGGTCATGGCGTTGGGCACCAGCCGGACAGGCTTCTCATCGCCCTTGCCGGTACGATAGACAACCGGCGATACACCGTAGCCGTACTGAATGGCGTTGACCTCTTTGTCGATACCGTCGCCGCCGTCGTCAAGCCATGCCTTAAAGCTCGTCATGTCGTTGGACTTAACGCTCGCAAACATATCCTTTACGGCCGTGACCACGGGAATCTTATCGGTTCCCCGAGCCTTGCCGTCGGCACTGTCGTCGGACGAATCCACGTTTTCAGGCGAGTCATCATCCGCAGCCCCCTGTCCGCCCATCATGGACGACAGGTCGTAATCCTGCTTGGAAATGGTGAGTGGGTAGCTCGAGAGCGTATCCTCCTCGACCTTTTTGATGTAGCCGTTTACGCCGTTGGACAGCGCCAGAATCGCCGCGATACCGATAATGCCAATCGAGCCCGCAAAGGCCGTCATGGCCGTGCGGCCCTTCTTGGTCATGAGGTTTCGGGCAGAAAGCCCCAGCGCCGTCACAAAGCTCATCGAGGTTTTGCGCGTAGGCTTGGCCTCGCGGCGCGTGGCGTCAGCGACATCGAAAGGATCGGAATCGTCGGTGATCTTGCCGTCCGCCAGGTTGACGATGCGCGTGGCGTATTGGTATGCCAGGTCGGGATTGTGCGTGACCATAATAACCAGACGGTCGCGTGCAACATCCTTGAGCAAATCCATGACCTGCACGGATGTCGTTGAGTCCAGGGCGCCGGTCGGCTCGTCTGCCAGCACGATCTCGGGATCGTTGATCAGGGCGCGGGCGATGGCCACGCGCTGCATCTGCCCGCCCGAAAGCTGGCTCGGGCGCTTGTTAACGTGCTCGCCCAGGCCGACTTTCTCCAACGCCTCGCGCGCACGTTGGCGGCGCTCGGCATGCCCCACGCCCGTGAGCGTGAGCGCCAGCTCCACGTTTTCCAAAATGGTCTGATGCGGAATGAGGTTATAGCTTTGGAATACAAAGCCGATGCGGTTGTTGCGGTAGGCATCCCAATCGCGATCGTGAAAGTCCTTGGTCGAAATACCGTCGATCAGCAGATCACCGGAATCAAAGTGATCGAGCCCGCCGATAACGTTGAGCATCGTAGTTTTACCCGAGCCCGAGGGACCCAGAATGGCCACGAACTCGTTGTCGCGAAAAGCCAGGCTTACGCTGTTGAGCGCCACCTGGGTAAACGACTGCGTAACGTACCTTTTGCAAATTCCTTTGAGCTCCAACATGGACGGCAACCTCTCCCACGCGAGCACACTCGCCCGCTCTCCCCCGCCGTTCGTATTCGACGCGTTTGTCCTACTCTATCCCCATTTTTCACCGACACCAGTGAGGAATGTAGGGAACCGCGCCAAAAAACGAACGGGACGGCGCCCAAAAAAAGAGGCCCCAAGTGGGGCCCCTATATGGTGGAGATTATCTTGAAAGGCAGCGGACTACTCCGCACAGCGACACACGATCCTCGCGATGCTTTACGCGTTTTCTACTGCTCGCTATTCGCAATCGCCTGATCGATCAGCTTGTCGAGTGCTGCGCGCTGCTCGGCGGAGCTGATGGCTCCCACGATTGGATCCCCTACGATGTTGCCATTCTGATCGATGACATACGTTGTCGGGAACGAGAACAAATTTGACGTGAACTTACCGGCCTCGCTATCCGACTTGAACCAGATGTTCTTATATGTCACGCCCTTCTTGCTCAGCACGTCCTTGGCATCTGCAATCTCGCCCTTGTTGCCATCGAGCGTAAAGGAATTGACGCCCATGACCTGGCCGCCCTTCTTGGCAAGCTCCTGATTCAGTTTCTCAAGATCGCCCAGCTCGCCCACGCATGGCTTGCAAGTGGTGAACCAGAAGTTCATGACGGTGACCTTGTTCTTAGAGAACAGCTCGTCGCTGCTCACGTCGTTGCCATCCAGGTCTTTGCCCGTAAAGCTGGGGAACTTCGTCGCCTCGCTCGAAGCATTGGCACCAGCCGTCATGCCAGCGGCCGAAGCGTCGACGCTCTCGCCTGCGCTCGGCGTGCTTCCACAGCCAGGGAACTCCTTCTCCAAGCTCTCGAGCTTGTCCTCGATCTCCTTGATCTGCTGTGCACCGGCCTTGAGCGTCTTAAGCTCATCCGCCGTAAACTCATCCTTGGCGCCGT
>CATXWM010000034.1 GCA_958403205.1 uncultured Collinsella sp.
CTTGCGTTTGGCGGTCAGCCGTCGGCGCGCTTACACCAACATTTCCGACGCGATCTGCTGTACTCGACCGCCCGGCAAGAAGGTTTTATAGCGTGTTTCCCCAGAGAGGTCCCTTTGTCCGGTAGTGGCGAGGGGAGCCTCTCTTTTGCTCACCTCTTGCGGCGGAGGGGGACACCATGCGCCTATGCAGGACAAACTGCGCGTTCTTGTCGAATGATGGGCTATGTGTAGAGATGATGGTCTCGGGTAGAGCCCGTGTCGCGCTCGGCTGCGATGAGCCAGGCAATTCAATCTTCATCCGGGAGGGCCTTGGCAAGACAAGCAGGGCGAAGACCTTGGCGACGTTCGGGAGCCGTGTGGCGCCCGGCTCCACGCTCATCCACGACATGGAGCCGGGCGCCACACGGCTCCCGTCAACAATCTGTCACTGAAGAGCCAGCGCTACAACGCGAAGCTGCTCAAGGGCGTTCCCGACGGCCAGAACCCGCTGGGGCCCGTGAACCGGATGCGCTACTTCATGCAGTGCTTCCTGAGGTCTCATCCCGGCTCCAACCGGGACGACATGCGGGGCTGTGGCTATGAGTCCGCCCGAGGACAAGCTTGAGAAGGTCGCGATGGTGCTCGATCGGGCAATGCGATACCCGAAAACGCTCAGGTTCAGGCAGTTCTATGCAAGAAAGCCCAGTTCAGATGAGTTCGACGAGCAATATTTATCAACACAGTGCAAGGGGGGATTATATTTGTATTTCATCCGTGTTGAGCTTCACACGGTGCGCGACTCATCGCAAACTGGCGGGCGCAGCGGAAAGAAAACCGACTGCAGACGAACGATCGATATCGGGAGCAAATAGCCACCGGATGCTTTTCGGTCTCCTACGCGTCGACCTCCGCGATTTCTTCTGCGTCTCGCCAAGTTGAAAGGAGCGATGTCGAAAACTCCTTTTCGGTTAGCGTCAAGACATCCTTCACGCAAAAACCTTTCAATTTGTCAGGAAGCCCAAAACGCGCTTTTTTCCTAATCGAGCTGGCAACCCGCTTCAACGCGGTCTTGTTCTTGTCCTCGTTGTATACCAAAACAAAGACGCAGTGCTCGCGAAACCATCTCGTCCTCTTTCCCCACAGGTCCGAGCAGATCAAAACGCTGTCCTTGCACTTCTCGATGAGGACGTCCCTTTGGCCAAGATTGATACCAAGCTCTTCGTCATCCTTGGGATTGAGCCTCTTCCCCAGCGTCTCCTTCAGACTGCCGTTTTTAAATTCGACTAGATATAACGTTTCCCGATCGCAATACAGCGCATCGGCGGAGCGCGGGAGTTGCATCCACCTATTGACCTTCTTGCAGTAGCATTCTTTAACAGAGTCAAAATTGACAACAGGCAAATCGTCATCCACAAGAGAGACGCTCCCGTCTCTGGATGTTTTGGAGATGGTCGACGTGCAGTCCCTTAGGATACAGGTCCTGCAACGGGAGCAACCATCGCTGCCATCTGGCACCACGGGAGAGTTCGGATGAGGGCAGGAGGCGCACAGGTCGCTACTCAAGGCCGTACTCCTCCCTCTCAAGCGTATCAAAAGGAGCCGCCAGCTTCTCGTAGGCGACCTCAGTCGAGCCGGTTATTTCGGCAAAGCGAGAGCGTCCATCAGCGCAGGTCTCCGCAAGATAATATGAGCACAATCCATCAACAGCGTGCTTCTTAGAATACACTTCGATCGCATTCAAGAAATATGGACTATGGGTGCTCATTAAGACGTGCATCCCGAGCTCTTTCTGGAGCAGCACGATTATCTCGGCGAAGGCCAGCTGCCATGCAGGATGAAGATGAATCTCGGGTTCATCGAGGATAATAGTCCCTCCGGCATCTAGCGCGCCGGACTTCAAGAGCACCTTCATGATGGCGAACGTCTTCAAGCCAGCAGAAAGGTTCCCAGGCTCCAACCCCCGAGCGAAGCCCTCTTCGAGATACGTAAGGTGACCGCGACTTTCGCTCCTCTCGAAATACCCCGGACATAAGGAGGAGACCTTGTCCATGAGAACCTTCAGGTGCCGCTCCTTCGCGATCTCGTCGAACAGCGAGGACTCGCTGTCATCGTTACGGATGGTCGCCTGAATCAAATCTTGCCGCAGCTCCTCCTGGTGTCCAAGGAGGGGCCTGAACCGAAAAGCGGGGCCGTAGGGCCCTCCGAGAGAATCGATCAGGAACGGGTCGTCCAGATAATGCGCCCTGAATCGCAAAACCCTCCTATCGTGCACCTCCGCCACCTCGTCACCTGCAACCGAGAAAACCGTAGATGCGTCCTTTATCTGGAGTTCGACCTTCCCGGGCTCTTCGCCGAAAACCGAATTGATCTGGCCGTTGAACTCGCTTTGGAACCTGTTTGTCGCAATCGCACGAAATACCTCATCATCGGAGATATCCATGATCTCGATAATCTGATCGGCAACTCCTGCTACGCCATTCGTGAAATCGGATTCGATCTCACGGGAGATCTCCTCCCCGTAATACTCCTTTATCTCATCAATAAGCTCGTCCCTCGTGCACTCGCCCGAAAAAACCCTGTCGATGAAACCATTCATTCTTCCAGCAGTTCGCCTGTGGCGAGACGTGGAGTCGAGAGGGCCTCCCACATATGCCTTCCTGATGGCGCGTTCAACACTATTGCGCCTCATGCGGTCGATTTTGTTCTCCGAATCGGACATGCTGTTGAAGGCCGCATAAAGCGCTTTTCCAACCGTGCTTTTCCCCGTCCCGTTCTCCCCGGCGATCACGGCAATGCCATTAATCTCGATATCGGCCTCAGCGACCCTGCCGATGTTTTTCACCTTGATTTTCAATGCATATCACCAGCTCTAAACTCGCGAGACTCAATAGCTCGATTATCGCACAGGGAGATCGACTTCTCGAGGACTCCCTAAATGGAACGCGCGGGGAGGACATGGCTCGCCGCCGTCCGCTTTGCGTTCGCGCGGGGAAGGGTGACGACCAGGGGCCTCTCCGGGCTCATCAAGAGGAGCGCCGGATCCTCCTCGTCCATTTGAACTGTATTGTATCCCAGGACACTTGACTTAGAGGAATGGCGTTGAGCGGCGATAATCGTTTCAGCGCCAAAAAGAAAGGAGTGTTCAGTCATGGCAGATAGGCTCTCCTGCACAGCGGGGCACCGCACCGAGGCCGCAGACTTCGCCGTCGCGTCGGGGAAGCCCATCGCCCAAGTGGCCGCCGACCTCGGCATCAATGAGAAGATCCTGGGAAGATGGGTGACGGTCAGAAAGAAGGAACTGGCCAACCACCCGGTCGCGGCGGCCGCGGTCAAGACCGAGACCGCCGAGATGAGGGCCGCCCGCAAGTGCATGCGCGAGCTCGAGCTCGAGAACGAGTTCCTAAAAAGCCCCGACCTCACATTGGAGGCCGGGGCCAGTAGATTTTTGGGACATGTCTAGAAATCTACCCATGCGGGAAGCGGCATGTGCCGAGCATGTCGCGTGCTAGGTTTTGAGGCATGCCACAAAACCTAGCACGGGGGAGTGGCTACTCGGCGTCGGCGAAGCCGTTGGGGTTGTGGCTCTGCCAGTTCCAGCTGTCGCGGCACATATCCGCGATGTCGTATTGGGCCTTCCAACCCATCATGCGCTCGGCCTTGGAGGCATCGCACCAGTTGGCGGCGATGTCACCGGCACGGCGCTCGCGGATCACGTAGGGCAGCTCCTTGCCGCAGGCCTTGGAGAAGGCGGCGACGACTTCGAGTACCGAGGTACCGGTGCCGGTGCCCAGGTTAAAGATCTCGACGCCGGTCTTGCCGTTCATCCAGTTAAGGGCGGCAACGTGACCGGAGGCCAGATCGCACACGTGGATGTAGTCGCGCACACCGGTGCCGTCGGGTGTGGGGTAGTCGTTGCCAAAGACCTGAACGGCCTCGAGCTTGCCCACGGCAACCTGCGCGACATAGGGCACCAGGTTGTTGGGGATGCCCTTGGGATCCTCGCCGATCAGGCCCGACGGATGGGCGCCGATGGGATTGAAATAACGGAGCAGCACAACGTCCCACTCGGGGTCGGCGGTGTGAACGTCCATAAGGATCTGCTCGATCATCCACTTGGTCCAGCCATAGGGGTTGGTTGCGGGCTTCTTGGGGTCTTCCTCGGTGACGGGCGGGTTGTCCGGGTCGCCGTAGACGGTCGAGGAGCTCGAGAAGATGATGGACTTGCAGCCATGGTTGCGCATGACGTCGATGAGCACCAGGGTGTTCTCGATGTTGTTGTGGTAGTACTCGACGGGCTTGCTCACCGACTCGCCGACGGCCTTAAAGCCGGCGAAGTGGATGACGCGGTCGATCTGATGGGTGTCGAAGATCTTGTTCATGGCCTCGCGGTCGAGCACGTTGGCCTCGTAGAAGGTGAGGTTCTTGGCAGCCTCTTCGCCCACGATGGTCTTGACGCGGTCGACGGCGACGGCGCTGGAGTTGGAGAGGTCATCGACGATGACGACCTGGTAGCCGCCCTCGAGCAGCTGAACGACGGTGTGCGAGCCGATAAAGCCGGCGCCGCCGGTAACGAGGACGCAGGTGTCTTTGGGGTCGAGTGCTTTGGACATGTAGTCTCCTATCGAATCAGGAACACTTCTTGAGGGGAGTATAGCGCAGGCGGGGACGCCCAAATCGTGCGCTGTAGGAAAAGCAGAGGATTATGTTAACGTACTCATAACAGAGCTTGCGTACGCATAACCTGATCTTTGGTATTTGCTTACGAGCCGCCGACCTTGCAGTTTCCTGCCGTTCGTGGAAATCGTTGGGACGCGCCATATGTACGCTAATATGTATGAGTTGAGCGACATATAAATAAGCATGTAACGGAGTACATATGTCACCAAACAGCGATTCCATCCTTTCCCAGGAGCTCTCGCGCCGCACTGCCCTCAAGGCCCTGTTCGGCGCCGCTTCTGCGGCAGTTCTTTTTGGCCTGCCCGCTCGCGCCCATGCGGCGGAGGCTTCCAAAGAAACCACCGATAAACTGAATGCCGCCCAGGCCCAGCTCGACGAGGTTCAGGCCCAGCTCGACAGCATCGCAAATGAGTATGCGGCGCTGGCCAACAAGAATGCCCAGACCCTCAACGACATCGAGAATGTCCAGGGCAAGATTGACGACACGCAGGCCCAGATCGATGAAAAGAAGGCCGAGCTCAAGAAGAAGCGCAACGACCTTTCCGATCGCGTGGCCGCTAGCTACAAGTCCGGCGGCACGAACATCCTGTCGCTGCTGCTGGCCTCTGGCTCGTTTGAGGAACTCGTCGCCAACGCGCATTACGTTGAGAAGATCAACAAGAGCGACCGCGACGCCATCGAGGACATCCAGACGATTCAGGCTGAGCTCGACGCACAGAAGACCGAGCTCGAAGCACAAAAGGCCGACCTGGAGAAACTCAAGGACCAGCAGACGGCTCAGATGCAGGATATGCAGGCCAAGCAGCAAGAAGTCCAGACCGTGCTGAACGGTCTTTCCGACGACGTCAAGGAGCTCATGGCTCAGCGTGATTCCGAGATCCTCGCTGCCGCCCAGGCTGAGGAGGCCGCTAGGAAGGCGGCTGCGGCAGCCGCGGCCTCTGCGAACAAGAACAATTCCTACTCGGGTGGTTCGAGCTCGGGTGGCGGATCGTATGCCGGCGGCACCCCGCAACAGACGGGCGGTTCGGGCAAGCAGCAGGCCGTCGTCAATGCGTGCTACTCGACGCCTTCTCCCGGCCAGGGCTGGTGCGCTGCCTGGGTTACCAACGTCTTCCGCAATGCCGGCGTGGGCTATTTTGGCGGCAACGCGTGTGACATGTTCAACGCCTGGTGCTATAGCTCCGACCGCTCGGCGCTGCAGGTGGGCATGATCGTTGCCGATTCCTCGCACAGCGGCACGGGTGCTCCGGGTCTTATCTACGGTCATGTGGGTATCTACGTTGGCGGCGGCATCGTTATGAGCAACGAGGGTGCCATTACGTCTAAGTCGCTTGATTCGTTTATTAGCTTCTATGGCACTGGTTCTGGCGTGCGTTGGGGCTGGCTTGGCGGTATTGCGCTGTCGTAGCTGCGGTTTGAAGTAAGTTGGTCCGGGACCGCGGGCGAGGCATAAGGTTGCCTGCTCTACAGTCCTGCGCAAGACGAAGGCCACATTAAGTGGCCTTCTTTGCGTGCGGAACTCGCGACCAACCTTATGCCTCGCCCGCGGTCCCGGACCTTCCGGGTTCGGGGCGCGACACACCGGACTGGGTTATCTGAATAAATATGGTGAAGGCCCCTTTCGGGGCCTTCTTTGTTAAAGGAATTCGCCGACTCGGTGGACTTCGGGTTCTAGGTCTACGTTGAATTGGTCTTTGACGGTTGCCTGGATGTGGCGGATGAGCTCGTCGACGTCGGCGGCGGTGGCGTGGTCGGCGTTGACGATGAAGCCGCAGTGCTTCTCGCTCACCTGCGCGCCGCCAACGGCGTGTCCTCGCAGGCCGGCGTCCATGATGAGCTTGCCGGCAAAGTAGCCCTCGGGGCGCTTGAAGGTGGAGCCGGCGCTCGGCATGTCGAGTGGCTGCTTGTCCTCGCGGCGCTGGCGGTAGTCGTCCATGTCGGCCTTGATCATCGCGGCGTTGCCCGGGGCGAGATTGAAGGTGGCCGAAAGCACGATAAAGCCGTCATCGGCGATGCGGCTCTTTCGATAACCCAGGTTGAGCTCGTCGACATCGAACTCGATGATATTGCCGCTGCCGCGGGTGCCGTCGTCGAGCTGGCGAGCGGGTTTGTAGACGCGCACGGACTCCAGCACATCGGCCATGCAGGCACCGTAGGCACCGGCGTTCATGTAGCAGGCGCCGCCGACCGATCCGGGGATGCCCGAGATGGGCTCCATGCCGGTGAGACAGGCCTCGGCTGCCGCGGCTGCGACATCGGAAAGCAGCGCGCCGGCTGCCGCCGTGACGTGCGTGCCGTCGACCGTAATGTCGGAGAGGCCTTCGCCCAGCGCCACGACGACGCCGCGGATGCCCTTGTCGCCGACGAGTAGGTCGGAGCCGTTGCCCACGATGGTGAGGGGCAGATCGCAGCGATAGCAGGTATCGAGCGTGGCGACGAGGCCCTGCTCGGTATCGGGCGTGACAAAGACGTCGGCCGGGCCGCCGATCTTAAACGTGGTGTGCTCGCGCATGGGCTCGCTCATCAGTACGTTGTCCTCGCCGGCAACGCCAGCAAGCGCGCACAGCAGGTCCTCGTTAAAAAAGTCGTTCTCGTGCATACGAATATCCGCCTTTTGGTGGTCGTTGTCATCAATCGATTGCAATATACCCCACCCGGACGGATTTGGTGCGCTGGCGGCGATAAAACAGCCGTCTACCGGATTGGTAAAGTGTTTATCACCGAGGTAGAGGGGTAGTCGCTATACTTTCAAGAGATTGCGCGTAAACCCGGAAGGAGCGAGATGGCCAACAAAGTCACCCTCAAGCAGATCGCCCAGGAGGTGGGGCTTTCCCCCTCGTCGGTCTCGCTTGTGCTCAATAATCGGCCCTGTCGCATCTCGGAAGAAAACCGCAAGCTCATCAAAGAGGTCGCGGCGCGCAACCACTATGTTCCCAACCAGATCGCGCGCAGCCTGGTCATGCGCGAGTCGCGCACCCTGGGCCTTATCGTCCCTAACATCGAGAGCCGCTTTTTTGCCTCGCTCGCCGGTAGCCTGGAAAAGCGCTGCCGCGAGGACGGCTATGCGCTCTTCATTACCAGCTCGGGCGGAAGCGCCGATGACGATCTGGAGCTGCTGCGCCAGCTGGTGACGCGCGGCGTTGATGGCGTCTTCCTGGTCGTAGGCGACGAGTTCTCCGACGACCGCGCCCTGCGCGAAGAAGTCAGCCATCTGCCTATCCCGGCCGTAATGGTCGACCGTGCCATTGAGGGACTCGAGTGCGACAAGGTGATGTTCGACCACGAGATGGGCGGCTACATGGCCACCCGCTATCTGATCGAGCAAGGCCACCGCCGTATTGCTTGCCTGGTTAACGCACGCCGCTCCAATACGGGTCGCAAACGACTTGCCGGCTATGAGCGCGCACTGCGCGAGGTTGGCTTGCCTATCGACGCGCGTTTGGAGTTTGAGAGCGAGTACTACATTCCAAGTGCATACGAGGCCTCGGAGGCGGTGCTCGCAACTGATGCCACCGCCGTGTTCGCAAGCTCGGATAACATTGCCCTTGGTTTGCTCAAGCGCCTGCACGAGATGGGGAAGAGCATCCCGGGCGATATTTCGGTCGTAAGCTATGACAACTCGGCGGCCGACGTTCTCTTTGAGCCGGCGCTGACCGCCATTGAGCAGGATCCTGGTGTCCTTGCGGAGCATGCTTTTGGCTGCATGTCCAAGCGTCTTGCCGGTAGGGGCGGTAGGCGTGCCGAAGAGGTCGTCCTGGAGCCGGCACTTATCGTTAAGGGCAGCGTGCTCGAGCTTACCGAATGTAGCTAAGCGTACTTGTTTGTTTGCATAGATTGCATGCGGAGTGTCCGCTATTTGCCGGCGGGGCCGGGGTGCCTGCCTTGTTTTGAAAAGTGGGCTCCGCGAACTTCTCAAAACAAGGCAGGCACCCCGGCCCTCGTCCGTAAACTCTTCCGCTGGGCGAGCCATAGACGCCGCGTACCGATACGGTAAAGTGGCGGCTTGAAATTGGTGCTATATTCAGCTTGAGTTGTTTAATGCTAGTACGGGAGGGTGATATGGGGCTGTTCAAGAAGAAAAACCCGCAGGATGCCTTTGATCCCGATGTGTTTACCATCACGGATACGATTTTGGACCCACCGCGGTTTACGTTTTTGCCGGCTATCTACCAGGATGCCACGCGCCGCAAGTGGGCCGTGCATCAGCGCGGCGGCGAGCCGAAGATTTTTGACTATGCGGATGTGCTGCAGTGCGAGATTGCCGAGACCGGAAATCCCGAGGATGTGCCGGAGCTCAGCAAACGCGAACTGGCTCAGCAGATTTTGATTAATCCAGCTCAGGCTACCAAAAACAACGCTGCCAAGCGTAATATGTGCCTTGGTATGGGTGTCATCGTTGTCGTGCAAACCGGCAAGGATGAGATTTCGAAGCTTGAGATTCCGGTGACCGCGGGCGAAGTCAAGCGAGACTCCGGCCTATATCGGTCGTATCGGAACGTTGCGGAGCAGATCAAAGAAGCCTTCGACGCCATGAGGCGTCCGGAGCAATGATTCCTGCAGCATCAAGCAGTTGAGGAGTCTTGCCCATGTCGAGTGAACCATATGCGATTCCGCCCAAAGACCGCGCCTTTGAGGGCATTCTTTGGTATATCAAACATTATGACCTGCAGAGTGGCGACCGGCTGCCCGCCGAGCGTGTGCTCTGTGAAGAGCTGGGCGTGTCGCGCACGGCGTTGCGTGCTGCGATCACGCGCCTTATTTCGTGCGGAACTTTGGAAAGCCGCCGCGGTTCGGGCACCTATGTGTGTCCTCCCAAACCGCTGAACATCTTTCAGGAAACATGGAACTATACGCAGGCGGTGGAGAGGGTTGGCTCAAAGTCGACCGCGCGCCTGGTTTGGTCCAAGGTCGTGTATGCCGATATCGATCTTGCCCAAAAAGCCCAGATCGACCTGGGCATGCCGCTCTTCTGCATTCGGCGCGTGCGTGTGGTCAACGGTTCCCCGGCATCGATCGAGACGGCTTACGTCAATCTGTCTTTGTGCCCCTCGCTTCCCGATCACGATTTTGAGCAGGAAAGCCTCTACGACGTTTTGCTCAAGGAGGGGAATGTCCATGTGACGCACGGCAAGGAGCATATTTCCATCAGCCGTCTGAACGCCGACGAGGCCAAGTTGCTGAATGCTCAGGAGGGCACGCCGGTGTTTTACAAGGCTTCGCACGAGCGCGACGAGACCGATGGCTTTGTCGAGTATTGCAAGTCCGTGATTCTGCCGACCAAGTATCGTTTTGCCGATAACGGCGAGGCAGACGGCGTTGCGACGAAGGTGGGTGTCGAATGGCTGATGCAGTAGAAGACTTGCCGGTTTACAAACAAATTCGCCGCTGCATTGCGGAGCGAATCGAGCGCGGCGACTACCCGACGGGCTCGATGATTCCGTCCGAAAACGAGCTGGCCGAGGAGTTTGGCACGACACGCCTGACAATCCGAAGCGCCATGGACGAGCTGGTCAAAAGTGGCCAGATTCGTCGCGTGCAGGGCAAAGGCGCCTTTGTGGGACACAAGTGGTTTGACGAGCACGAACGCAAGGGCGGCTTCCGCCAGTCGGTTTTGGCATCGGGCGCGACGCCGTCGGTGCGCATCCTGGCGCGCTCCAAACGCTACGCCGGCCCGTATTATGCCGACTTGTTTGGCATCGCCGAGGACGATCTGCTTTACTCGGTGCGCCGCCTCAACTGCATCGATGGTGAGCCCGTATCGATCGAGATGACACTGATTCCGTGCCTGCTGTTTCCGGGCATCGAAGACGTGGACATTTCGGTCTTCAGCCTGTTCGAGACCTACGATATGTTGGGACGCAAGCCAGATCAGTCGGTAGAGAAACTCGATATCGAGGCGCTGGGCGCACGCGATGCGAGTTTGCTCAATCTTGAGCCGGGCGATCTGGCGCTCGTGCTGGAAGGCCTGACCTATGACTCGAGTGGGCAGGCAATCGAGCATGCCAAGTCTTTTACCCGCGGCGACGCCGGCGGATATACCTACAACTATTAGCGTCTAGAGCGTCCCTGCGCATGGCGGGGGCGCTCGTTTTTACGGATATATGTCGTTTGACCGATGAGCGGCAAAAACTGACCGTCTACCGAGAGGGGAGGATGAAATCATAAAATCGGTATTAAAAACGGCTAACCTGTAATCGTTCACTGGTATTAAGAACCTTTGAATTGTTGAGCTTGGGGCCAAGATGTCCACAAGGTTAAGCGGTGCGACGGGGCGGCAAGCCCGTTCATTCCGTGCGACAATTCAAACAGCTCGTGAAAGGAGCGGGAATGAAGGAGACCGAGAAGATCGAGATCATGCACTTCGACCAGGAGGGCTACCTCGAGGACGGCAGGAACGTCTACGAGGCCGGCAAGAAGATGACCGCCCTGGCCGACCGCGTGCACGAGGAGGGCTACGACGCCGTCTTCCTGATGGGCGTCGGCGGCACCTGGGACGAGTTCATGCAGCTCGAGTACCTCATGAACAAGTTCGGCGACCGCGACCTCGAGGTCTACCTGATCCACGCCGCCGAGTGGAACGTCATGGGCCACAAGCGCATGACCGACAGGTCCGTCGTGCTGACCGCCTCCGAGTCCGGCACCACCCCCGAGGTGCTCGAGGCCGTCGGCAAGATGAGGGAGATGGGCGTGCGCGTCTTCGCCATGACCAACCCCGAGGGCAAGATCGGGCAGGCCGTGGGCGCCGAGAACTGCGTCATGATGGCCTCCGACCACGGCGCCGGCGGCTGCGAGAAGGGCTACTACCTCGCCGACTGCTTCGGCCTGCGCCTGCTCAACCGCCGCGGCTGCTTCCCCAAGTTCGACCTGTTCATCGAGCAGACGAAGGACGTCTGGAAGGACATGCTCGACATCCGCAAGCGCTTCGAGCCGCGCGCCGAGGAGCTCGCCAGGAAGTACGCGCTGGCCGACTACACCATGTTCATCGGCTCGGGCGCGCTGTGGGGCGAGACCATCCTGTACTCCATGTGCCTGCTCGAGGAGATGCAGTGGAAGCGCATCCGCCACATCACCTCGCACGACTTCTTCCACGGCACGCTCGAGCTGCTCGAGCCCGGCGTCCCGGTGTTCCTGTTCATGGGAGAGGACGAGTGCCGCGCCCTCGACGAGCGCGTCCGCGCCTTCCTCACCAGCGGCGTGACCGGCGACGAGGACTACGTCATCATCGACACCGCCGAGTACGCGATCCCGGGCCTGGACGACGACTTCCGCGTCATCGTGTCGCCGTGGATCCTGTCCGTGCTGACCACCGACCGCCTCTCGCGCAACTACGAGCTGGTCACCAAGCACAACCTCAAGTACCGCCGCTACTACCACCAGTTCGACTACTAATTTCATTTGGGGGAAACCGCAATGAGGCAATACATCTTCGCCAGCCACGCGCATTTTGCGACCGGCATCAAGGAGAGTACCGAGCTGCTCTCGGGCGCGCGCGATAACGTCCACGACCTGTCGATGTTTGTCGACGGCCGCACCGATGTCGCCGAGGAGGCCGCCAAGCTCCTGGCGACCTTCGACCCCGCCGACGACGTAATCGTGTGCACCGACCTGTTTGGCGGCAGCGTCAACAACGAGTTCACCAAGATCGTCCAGACGCGCCCCAACACCTACCTGGTTGCCAACATGAATCTGCCGCTGCTGATCCAGCTGCTCTTTTCGGACCAGGAGGCTCCCGCCGATCAGGTTATCCGCGAGATCCTCGCGGCTGACGACACGCGCGTCAAGTTTGTCAACGACCTGCTGACCGATGCGGATGACGAGGAAGAGTTCTAGTCACCGCCTGCTATTAATGGGGCCGGGTTTCCGGCATGAGACCTTTGGGGGTCAATCATGATTCAACTGCTTCGCGTCGACCATCGTCTGCTTCATGGCCAGGTGGCCGTCTCTTGGGTCCAGGGCTTGGGTTCTGACTGCATCTTCTGCGTTGGCGACAAGGTTGCCAACGATCCCGTCTGGAAGACTACGCTCAAGATGGGAAAGCCGGCCAACGTCAAGCTCGTCATCAAGGACATGGAGCACGCCATCGAGGCCATCAACTCCGGTGTTACCGATAAGTACAAGATGATCATCTGCGTCGCCAGCATCGCCGAGGCCAAGCAGCTTGTCGACGGCTGCCCGCAGATCACCTCCATCAACCTGGGCAACACCAAGTCCAAGGACGAGCAGCGTCCCGATGCCCGTAAGATCTCCCGCCAGATTTTTGTGACTGCTGCCGAGGAAGAGGACATTCGTGAGCTCGTCGGCCGCGGTGTCGAGGTCGAGATTCGCGCTCTGGCCGACGACCCCAAGGTCGATGCCCTAAGCGCCCTCTAATTGAGAACCACGGGCGGCGCGCACGGCGCCGCCCCTATTCGTGGGCGTACCGGATAAACGCTTTACCCGTTACCCCCATCTACCGTTCACCGGGAGTACACGCCCGTTGAGCGATTGGTATTAAATAGTTTTCTCATGACTATATAATTGGTATCAAATCATTTGCACCGGTTTAGGTGTTAACAGCACACCGGTACAAGCTGGATCTGTCTAGGCGATTGTCGGCATGGAAAAGGGCGCGCTGACAAGTCGGGAATCGCCGCGCGGATCCAAGAGGGATCAAAGGGAGGAACAATGCTTGTTCAAGCGATCCTCATCGGACTTATCGCTGCCTTCGGTAAGCTCGATTATCAGCTCGGTACGCTCTATGCGTTCCGCCCGATCGTTCTGTGCCCGCTCGTCGGCATAGTCCTCGGGGACCTGCAGTCCGGCCTCGCCATCGGTGCGAGCCTCGAGCTGCTCTTCATGGGTTCAATCTCCATCGGCGCTTACGTGCCGCCCGATGAGTGTATTGGCGGTGTGCTCGCCTGCGCCTTCGCTATTCAGCTGGGTCAGAGCACCGAGGCCGCTATCGCGCTCGCGATGCCCATCGCCACTCTGTGCCTGGCCATTAAGAACGTCGTCAACGCCGGTATGCCCCTTCTGGTCGACCGTGCCGACGTCTTTGCCAGCAAGGGTAACCTCAAGGGTATCTACGCTATGCACTGGATTATCGGTCTCGTGATTGTCGTCCTGGCCTTTATCCTGTGCTCGGTCTCCTTCTATCTGGGTGCCGACGCTGTTCAGGGCCTGCTCGACTTCATCCCGACGTTCGTCCTCGATGGCTTTGGCGTCGCAGCCAACATCCTGCCTGCCATGGGCTTCGCCATGCTCGGCCGTCTGGTGCTTACCAAGCAGCTCGTGCCGTTCTACTTCCTGGGCTTCCTGCTGTGCTCCTATGCCAACGTGCCCGTCCTCGGCGTCGCCCTGATCGCAATCATCATCGGCATCGATAAGTACGACCTGCTGGGCCTTGGTGGCGCCCAGTCCCAGCTTTCTGTGGAAGGGGATGAGGACGATGACTTCTAATTCCGAGAACCAGATTACTCGCTCCGACCTCATTAAGAGCGCCGTGAACACCGGCGCCCTGGGCATGGAATTCTCCTGGACCTACTACAAGCAGATGAACATTGCCTTCTGCCTGATGGTCGCCAACATGCTCAAGAAGATCTATGCCGGCCGTCCCGATGATTACGCCGAGGCCCTGCATCGTCACAGCGCATTCTTCAACATCACCCCGCAGCTCGCTCCCTTCGTGGGTGGCATCGCGATGGCCATGGAAGAAAAGGTCGCTCGTGGCGAGGTTGAGCCCGAGAGCGTCAACGACATCAAGGCCGCCCTCATGGGTCCGCTTTCCGGCCTGGGTGACTCCTTCTTCCTGTCCACCCTGCGCGTCGTCGCCGCTGCCGTGGGCATCAGCCTGTGCCAGGCCGGCAACGTCTTTGGCCCCATCGCCTTCCTGCTCGTCTACAACATCCCGGCGTTCCTGATTCGTATCTTTGGCGCTATCAAGGGTTATGAGCTAGGCATTGGTTTCCTCGACGAGGCTCAGAAGACCGGCCTGATGCAAAAGATCATGGCCTGCGTCGGCATTGTCGGCGTTATGGTCGTCGGCGCCATGAGCAAGGACATGTTCTGGGCTTCGTTGCCCATCGCCATTGGTCAGGGCGACTCCGCCCAGACTCTCCAGGACATCCTGGACGGCATCATGCCCGGTATGCTCGGTATGGCCGCCTTCTGGCTCTACTACTGGCTGCTCTCCAAGAAGATCAACCCGATGGTCCTGATCCTCTGCACCATGGTCGTGGGCATCATCGGCGCTTACTTTGGCGTGCTTGCCTAATATGTTCGAATCGCGCTTCCATCGCGTCTAACGGTTGCGTCGATCTTTGGGGGGCTTGTCGCATCTGCGGCGGCCCCCTGTTTTTTAAAACTCCGTACGAAAGGGGAGGGCTATGGTCGTACCCGAGCTTTCGCTCATGAACATCAACCATCGTTACTACAGCATCGAGACGTTTTTTAAGGCTGCAGGTGAGGCCGGCTATCGCAATATCGAGCTGTGGACCGGCTCGATGCACCTGTATGTGGATTGCCATGAGCACGATTCGGTGGATAAGATTCGCGATCTTGCCGCCCAATACGGTATCAAGATCGTGTGCGTGTGCCCCGAGCAGAACAACCCCAAGCCGTGGAACGTCGCGGTGCGCGGTGAGGCGGGCCAAAAACGCATCCTCTCGTACTTTAAGAATGTGATCGACGTTGCCGTTGAGTTGGGCGTGCCGCAGATTCTGGTGACGAGTGGTTGGGCCTATCTGGACGAGCCGGCTGAGGACGCCTGGGCCCGCAGCGTTGCCATGCTGCGCTCGGTGTGCGACTACGCCGATACGCGCGGTATTCGCGTCGCGCTCGAGGCCCTGCAGCCGTCGGAGTCCGTGTTGGTCAACACCGCACAGGATGTCGCGCGCATCCTCGAGGCGGTCGATCGTCCCAACCTGAAGGCCTGTATCGACTTTGGCGCCATGGAAGTTGCCGGCGACACGATCGACGGCTACTTTGAGGTTTTGGGCGACAAGATCGTTCACACCCACTTTGTAGATGTGGGCGGCGGCACGACGCATCTTGCCTGGGGCGACGGCGAGCGTGATATGCGTGCCGACCTCGAGGCACTCATGCGCCACGACTTTACGGGCTATGTCTCGGCCGAGACGTGTGATGGCCGCTACTATCAGGATCCGTCCAAGGCGACGACTCAGGTTATCGAGATGTATCGCCGTGTGACAGCGGAGATGGAAGCCGAATAACTAAACTGCGCGGTTGCGCCGGAAACGCTTGGGCGGGTCTGGCGCAACGCTTTTATAGCTGGCGAGTTGTGGGGAACCCGTTGGCAGTAGCGTTCGAAATAGACAACTATTGGCGTTGTAATACCACTCGGGCGAGGAAACCGACCGTTCGCCGCAAATCTCCGTGAGTTTGGATTGGTATTAAATAACAAGCAATCGTATGGCTATAATTGGTATCAGCAAGAAGCGCGATGTATAGAATTGCGCACATGTGATGGGAGGACACACATGAAGGAGACCGAGAAGATCGAGATCATGCACTTCGACCAGGAGGGCTACCTCGAGGACGGCAGGAACGTCTACGAGGCCGGCAAGAAGATGACCGCCCTGGCCGACCGCGTGCACGAGGAGGGCTACGACGCCGTCTTCCTGATGGGCGTCGGCGGCACCTGGGACGAGTTCATGCAGCTCGAGTACCTCATGAACAAGTTCGGCGACCGCGACCTCGAGGTCTACCTGATCCACGCCGCCGAGTGGAACGTCATGGGCCACAAGCGCATGACCGACAGGTCCGTCGTGCTGACCGCCTCCGAGTCCGGCACCACCCCCGAGGTGCTCGAGGCCGTCGGCAAGATGAGGGAGATGGGCGTGCGCGTCTTCGCCATGACCAACCCCGAGGGCAAGATCGGGCAGGCCGTGGGCGCCGAGAACTGCGTCATGATGGCCTCCGACCACGGCGCCGGCGGCTGCGAGAAGGGCTACTACCTCGCCGACTGCTTCGGCCTGCGCCTGCTCAACCGCCGCGGCTGCTTCCCCAAGTTCGACCTGTTCATCGAGCAGACGAAGGACGTCTGGAAGGACATGCTCGACATCCGCAAGCGCTTCGAGCCGCGCGCCGAGGAGCTCGCCAGGAAGTACGCGCTGGCCGACTACACCATGTTCATCGGCTCGGGCGCGCTGTGGGGCGAGACCATCCTGTACTCCATGTGCCTGCTCGAGGAGATGCAGTGGAAGCGCATCCGCCACATCACCTCGCACGACTTCTTCCACGGCACGCTCGAGCTGCTCGAGCCCGGCGTCCCGGTGTTCCTGTTCATGGGAGAGGACGAGTGCCGCGCCCTCGACGAGCGCGTCCGCGCCTTCCTCACCAGCGGCGTGACCGGCGACGAGGACTACGTCATCATCGACACCGCCGAGTACGCGATCCCGGGCCTGGACGACGACTTCCGCGTCATCGTGTCGCCGTGGATCCTGTCCGTGCTGACCACCGACCGCCTCTCGCGCAACTACGAGCTGGTCACCAAGCACAACCTCAAGTACCGCCGCTACTACCACCAGTTCGACTACTAAGAGCTGGCCGCAGGGCCGATATCTTGGCTGGTTGATATCTCGACCCTACACAAGGGCGTCCGCATTCGCGCGGGCGCCCTTTTTGCGTTGCCGTCGGCGCAGGGTGTCCTCGGCGGAAATCTCATCCCGGAATTTCGGCTCAGAGTGGGATGCGGTTTCCGGATGCGTCCCATTCTGAAGCCCCGAAACGGGACGCGCTTTCCGCTTGGGGTCCGATCCGGAAAGCTCATCCCGTTCCGAGCATCAAATCCGGGACATGCTTTCCGCGCTCCGCCCCTTGCAGAAAGCGCGTCTCCTTCCAAACACAAATCTTGCGGTACAGCTTCTGCAAAGACGCGAAGTGGCCGCTGACAGCAAAGAGGGGCTGCCGAGACAATGCCCGACGGCCCCTCCCCTCATAACTTGCTATCGATGCCAATCGCCACAAGGGCGCGGCTGCCTACTTGCTGATCGCGCCCGTCATATAGATAAACTGCACGCGATTTATATGTCCGCCCTGCTCGCCGTTGACAAAGTCCGTCGGCGTAAAGCCGGGGTTGAGCATTTCCTCGATCTTGTCCTTAACGGTGTCGATGACCTGAGTATCGAGATTGCTCGTTCGGTCGGTAAGCTCCTGCATGCCGTTGCCGAGCTCGGATGCGCCGCTGGCAAGCGTACCTGCACCCGAGGAGAGAAGATTCATGCCGCTAGCAAGGCTAGCAGCACCTGTCTTGAGCTGCGCCGCACCGTTGTTGAGCTGTGATGCGCCGTTGGCAAGCGCGGGCGTGGCACCGTTGAGCTGCTGTGTGCCCGCAGCAAGCTGGTCGGTGCCCGCGGCAAGAGCCGCGGCGCCATCGCTCAGCTGACCCGCGCCCGTTGCTGCAGAGCCAACACCGGCGACAAGACCGGGGTTCACGGCCGTGGGGTTTGCCGGGTTGATCGCGCTGTTCATATAGGCGATGGCTCCGGCCAGGCTCAGCTGTTGGCCATCCTGGACAGTGGTGTAGCCCTGAATGGCGCTATCGAGCGCGGTGACGGCACCCTGGGCGCCGCCCTGGGCGCCGGCCGCCTGGGCCAAAGTCGTAACCTGATCGGTAAGCGTGCCAAACATGGACTCGGCACCCTTAAGGCCCTGCGACACCTGCGTGTTAAGACCCTGCGCGCCCGCAACGGCATTGGATGCAGAATCGAGAAGCGCGGTAAGACCCGTCGCATCGGCGCTCGATGCCGCCGTGGCGGCGGCATCCGCACTGGTAGCAGCACTGCCGGCACTTGCGGTGGCGGCATCCAGCTGTGCCGTAGCCTCGCTTAGCTTGGCTGCCGCAGCCTTGGCGGAGTCGAGATCGGCCGCGTTATCCAGCGCGTCCTGAGCATCGGCGACCGCCGCCTTGGCAGCGGCAATAGATGCAACGGTGCTCTCGGCGCCAGCCTTTGCGCTCTCGGCGTTAGCCTTTGCCGCATCGTTGCCCATGGCGCTCGCGGCCTGCTTTGCCCCGCCGAGCGCCTGCTGTGCACCGGCAAGGTACTGCCCCTCGCCGCTGAGCGCCGCCGTAAGACCCTGCGGCCCGTACAGCGCGCTGTAGGCGTTGCCCGACGTAGCGGTCACGGCGTCCTGGGCCGCCTTGGCCGCAGCCTGCGCCTTGGCAAGGTTTGCCTCCTGAGCCTGCTTGCCCAGCGTCAGCGCGTCGACGTACGTATCGGACCCAGCGGCAATTCCACTTATGCCGCCCGAGATCTGCTGTGCGCTCCCCTGCAGCTTGGAAAGGCCCGCCGAAAGATCGGACGCACCGCCCTTAAGCTGCACGGCACCGGCATTAACCCCCTCGGCACCGGCATTAAGGTTGCTCACGCCTTCGACCAGCGTGGGGACCTGCGCGTTGAGCTGACTCGTACCCGCCGCGAGCGCAGCGGCGCCACTGGACAGCGTGTCGGCACCGGTATTGGCCGTGGCAAGCGAGGCCGCGAGCGTCTTGACACCGTCGGCAACCTGGCCAGCACCGCTATTGGCCGTAGCAATACCGTTGGAGAGCTCCACGAGCCGGCTCGTATCCATGCTGCTCGAGTCCACATCGATGGCAAGATTCAGCGGCACGCCGACAATCTGCCAGCCATCAAACTCAAAATCCTCAACATCGGTCGTAATGGTGTAGTCTCCGGTGCTGCCGGGAATCACCATGTAGGTAAGCTGCGTGTTGGAGCCGTTGGCAGCAACCGTGGCGCCCTCAGCCTCAATATCGTGTGCCTCGGCATCCTTAAGCTGACCGGTAATCTGAACCAGGTAGTTATCGGCATAATCGCCACCGGTATAGTCGTCATTCTTTTCGACCTTGAGCTTCATGGTGAGCTTGCCGCTCTTGCCCGCCAAATCCTTGGCGTCGATATCGCGGCCATCGAGCTGGTATGCCACGGTGACGTTCCACGGCATCTGAGTGTTCTTGTCCAGATCGCCCTGGTAGACAAAGTCCTGCACTCCCTGGCCCGTAACGGCAACCGACCCGCTGTCGTCCGTTAGTTTTTGAGTCGTCGATAGGTTGGTCACTTTGTTATAGGTGCCGGCATCGTCGATCTTGACGCCCTTATTGGCCTCGAAGCTATTGACCACGTAAACACCCGTGCGATTGCCGTCGGCATCGGTTTTGACGTATACGACCTGGTTTTTCTTATATCCCGGCGTGCTGTTATCGGAGTCCGTCGCCATCTGTTCACTCGTAGCCGAGGCAGCGCTCGTCGACCCTACGCCGTCGGCGAACACAACGGCACCGGGAACGGTAAGGGCCACGGTCAGACCGGCGGCAAGAGCGAGCGCAGCGATGCGCTTATGGGGACGACGTACAAGATCGCGTTGGGCTTTGAGCTCTTTCGAAGCGGTATCAGTGGTATGGGTATGCATTGCGGTATTCCTTCCAACTGCTTTGTAAAACGTTACTGAGCGGAGCCGTCCGCAGCCGATGCCTCGGTGGTATCCGAAACCGGATCCTGGGCATCCTTGGGCAAAAAATGAGCTTTGAGCGTGGTCTTGCCGATGAGGCCATCGAGCACATACAGGAAACCCGGCAGCGCAAAGAGTACGGCGACTAGGGAGATGCTCACGCCGACGCCCAGGAACCAGCCGATCTGCTTGAGCACGCCGTGGCTCGAGATCGCATGGATCAGGAAGCCACTGATTAGCAGAACCGATCCAGAGGTCAAAACAGGAATCGTGCAAGCTTCCATGGTCTCGAGTAGCGCTTCGCGCTTATGCATGGTCACGCGGTCCTCACGATAGCGGTCAGCAATCAGGATGCCGTAGTCGACGGCAACGCCCAGCTGGATGGAGCTCACAATTAAGTAGGCGAGGAAGAACTCGTGCATACCGGTGTAGAGCGGTGCAGCAAAGTTGACCCAGATCGAGGTCTCAATCACGAGCACCAAGATGATCGGCAGGCTCAGCGACTTGGTGGCCAGCAGCAAGACCGCGAACACGGCCACGACGGCGATGAGGTCGACCTTGCCCTTATCGACGGTGATGGTGTCCTTAAGGTCGGTGGTGCTCACGCCCTCGCCGGCGAGCATTGCCTTACCCGGATAATGTTTGTCCGCGATACAACGAATCTTCTTGACCAGCTTAAATGTACTCGGACCCTCGTAGGGCGCGGTAACCGTGAGCACCAAACGGCTGTAGTGCTCTCCCTCCACCAGATCGAGCGTGTCCTTTTCGGCCATGCCCGTGGGGATATAGGGACTCGCAACGTCAACATAGCTCTGGATGGACTTGACCTCGGGGAGCGCCTTGAGCTCATTGGAGAGTGCCTGCTCCTCGCTCACCTCTCCACGGGGAACGAGCACAACGTAGGTATCGGAGTTGCCAAAGACCTCCTTGACCTTGTCCATATCCTGACCAAGCCGCGTATCCGAACCAAAAATGTGCGAAGTGCCGTAGTAGTACGTGATATCGCTGGAGGTCGATGCCACACGCGCAGGGTAAACCACGGCGAGGATCACGACGGCAGCGGGGATACAGACCTTGAGCACCAGACGGGCGAACTTACCCAGCGGCGGGACAAAGGGCCTGTGCTGCGATTTTTGCACAAAGCCATCGAACTGAACGAACATCGAAGGAACAAAGGTAAAGACCGATACCAGGCTGATGGCGATACCCTTTGCAAGGGCAAGACCAAGGTCGGGGCCGATCTTAAACTGCATGGCGGCAAGCGCGATAAAGCCGATGCAGACCGTGCAACCGCTCGAAAACACGGCGACCGAGGACAGGCAGCACGACTGCACCATGTCTTCGGCAACGCTGCCGTGGCGGCCACGCTCCTCGTTAAAGCGGTGCAGCAAAAAGACCGAGAAGTCCAGCGCGATGGCAACCTGCAAAATGGAGCCCGCAGAGTTGGTGACAAAGCTAATCTCGCCAAAGATGAGGTTGGTGCCCCAGTTGATAAACACCGAGACGCCCAGGCCCAGCAGCACCAGGATGGGTTCGGCCCAGCTGGTAGTCGTGATGACCAGAATCACGAAGATAATCGCTATGACAGCGACCGTGATAATGCTGATCTGCTGCTCGGTCGATGTGGTGGCGAGCGCGTTAGACATGGCCGAGCCCGTAATGGCGCCCTCGTCGCCCACGATATCTCGAATAGCGTCGGTTGCCTCGATCTCCTTTTCGGAATTAACCGTCACCGTAAACAGGGCGTTGTTCTTTTTGTAATAGGTCTCAACGGTGTCTTTGTCTTGCGTGGCAAGCGGCTGATCGATATCTGCCGCGTCGTCAAGCCATAGGACCTCCTCGACGCCGTCGACCTTTTTGATTTTGTCCTTGTATTTGAGCGCCTGAGCGATCGAGACATTGGGCACCATAACGCGACAGTTGGGAATGTCACCCTCAAACTCATCACCCATGGTATTCAGAGCGACGGTCGACGCCGCTTCGTCGGGCAGATAGCTCGTAATGTCGTAGTTAACGCCTACAAACTGGCGCAGGAACAGGCATACCAGTGCTGCCACCGCATAGAACGCGATGATGGGTTTGCGGTGCTTCACGACCCATCGAAATAGCTTCTCTTTCAACCTCAATCCTCCATAACGCTCAGCCTATGTTTTGCTCTTTGTTATATTCCACATTTGGTAGTTATACAACATGTGTAGGATAAAGGCGCCATAAAGATATGCGATTGACGCGGTCCCGGAGCCGATCGCGCGAATTTTTGTGGTGTAAGAGGGAGGGCCGCGTCAGCGCCCCCTGCGC
>CATXWM010000035.1 GCA_958403205.1 uncultured Collinsella sp.
TGCAACGGAAAAGAGCCGCCCTTTCGGACGACTCAAACTGTAATGGGGCTTTTTTAGCTACCCTTACATTGAATAAAAGAGTGCGAAGTCGTCCAAAAAGGGTAGCTAAAAAAGCCCCGTCCCAAATTAGCTGCCCCGCAGCGATATACGGTCGATAAGTGCCCAATCCCTTGGCTCGGTTTTATTCGGTCGATGCAACGCTGGCAAAAGTCATCGCTGCGCTCACGGGCAGCCAGAACAACAACGGCAGCAGGTAGCGCATCGACTCGGTCGTGTACGACGTCGGCGAGATCCAAAGAACAAGGTTTGCCGCAACGAGTGGCGCCATCAGATAGAGTTTCTGGGGCGCACGACGTTTTATCTCCAGCAGCAGAAACGCCATACCCCAGGTCGACCAAAGCGCCTTGGCGCCGACAAGCATGCCGACCGGCGTCGACTGAAACCATGCGACGAGCGACTCGACACTGCGACCCAAGGTCGCATCGGACCAGCTTAATCCCAGGTCCCGCGAGCGAGGAAACACATGGCTCACGTTGTGCCCATCGACGGGAGTCACATAGGGCGACAAGGCCTCGCTTCCCGCCGCCGGCATGGCATACCAGCCAATCTGCACTCCCAGATACGCCTCGAGATAACAAAGTAGATGCTGCAGGAGCCCCGCTACCCAAGCGCCAAAATAGGCTGCAAAATCGAGCTCGTCGGCCTTACCAAACGTGGGGTCTTTAACGGAGTCGGTTAAAAACCACGTGTAGTTGTTTTTACCATCCTCCCCGATGGCGCGCTCGATCTCTTGACGCTGCCATTCCGGAAGCTCGTCCCCGTGGTCACGCATCAGCAACGCGGACTGTTGAAACATGAGACCGTAGACCTCCTGCTTGCCACCAGGCTCGCACCCCAAAGCGGGAAGCACGGCCCTGGGCACGATAACCGCCATAAACAAAGAAGCGCCGACCGCCATTGCCGCAACGACAACTCGCCCGCGCCGACCCGTTACCTTGAGGAACACGACAACCAGGACAACCAATACGAGAATCAGGCCGGTCTTACGCGTCAGCGAAACCAGAAGCAGAAGTGCAACGTATACAGCAAGGAAACCGGGTGCCCTCAGGAGTTGCCCCCTCGAACGCATAACCTCAATGGAGGCAACCGAGAACTGCAGGAAAAACGGCAGGAATGTGGCGTCCTTCGCCATGGCCGAGGCATAAATGGGAAGGTGCCAATACAGGCACAGAAACGCCAGCAGTGCCAGGCAAACGCCACGTCCGCCGCCCATACGGCGTACCAAAACAAGGCAGCAAGCCAAGGCACACGCCGTCAGAAACGCCTGTACCAGGCAGAAGGCGTACACCCCAGCATCAACGCTTCCCAGCGCACGGCCCAGGTCGGTAAACCATCCGTACAGATAGGTATCGAGCACTGGATGGTGATCGGTAACGGCGCCCTCCGACAAGGCATTGGGTAAGCCGTTGTACTGCAAGAGCTGCTGGCGAGTATCCCACCAGATCACGCCCGGGAACAGCAGGACCAGCAACGGAGACCAGCAGGCGTAGATGATTGCGCCCAGTTTTACGATGCCGCCGAATGCGTACGTCTGCGGGATGCCAGAGAACGCCATGTCGCACAAGTTGTCAAACCATCCAGCATGGACTTGTCGAGGAACGTCGACAGTACTTTTGCGTCCCGCCAGAAACCGCTCGATCAGACAGTCGCCGAGCATAAACGCTGCGCAGAAAAAGGCGATGTGCCCCAAGACATGGACCAAGTAGATAGGGTTGCAAGAGAATCCCACGGTATCGCGAAACATATCCGCGATGGTCGCGAGCATCGCAAAGATGCCCGCGACCATCAGCGTGTCGCGATTCTGTTTTAATCGCTCCACCGGCATGCGCTTAGTGCTTTACCGGAGCGCCGCAATGTGGGCAGAATTGAGAATCGGGCGTAAGCGGGCTTCCGCACGAGCTACAGAATCGCGGCGCATCCGAGGGCGCAGGAGCCTGCTGCGGTTGGGCCTGAGCCTGCTGTCCGGCGAAATTCTGCGGCATCGTCTGCTGAGGCGCTGTATATGCGGTGTTATTCGCAACTGCCGCATATGTCTTAGAGTGTTTGCGCATGCGAATGACAAAGAAGCCGCCAACGCCCGCCGCGATGAGAATCGCAACAATAACGACGATGAGAATGGGGTTGAACGAGGATGAGCTGTCGTCCTTTTGCGAATCGGCCAAAAGGGATTGCTGGGAGATGCCGCTCTTGTAGACATCGATCCTAAAACCGTCATCCTTATTATCTTGAACGGCGTAAATCAATGAGCAGTCCTTCGAGAACCACGCAGACCCCATGTAGCCGTCGTCGCCTACGCGGTCGTATTCCAGCGAACCCCTCAAATTAATCTGAGAATGTGCGCCCGTCTTTGTATCAATCAGATACAACAGATTGTTATCGTTGTCGTCCGAACCATTGGCCAATGCAAACCTACCGTCATTCGATAGAGCGCCATATCCACCTTCACTCATAAAGGGGAGATCATTAGGGTACTTAGTCCTCCATTTTGTTTCGCCTGTCTTGTTATCGACGACAATCATTTCAAGGCTTTCCAGCTCAGAAGAGCTGGAGCCGAGTCCATCACTGTTTTCGTTATACAAGCCCAGAACGAGCGATCCGTCCTGATTAAGCGTGTTGTATTCCAGATTGCTGTAGTAGGTGCAGGTTGCGTCACCCTTTTTTGAGACATAGAGGCAGGGGCCGATGGCGGAGCCGTCATCGTTAACGACAACCGTATTGCCCGCCCTGTCAAATTCAGACGTGTTGACGGCTTCCTTATCCTTCAGGTCGAGCGTTACCACGTCGTAGTACGAATGTGAATCGTAATCGTCGCCGCAATAATCCCGTATAACATAGCCGTATTTGCCGTCATTTGAAATCCAAGCAGGGCCATCCAAAGAGTAGTCATCGGATGACGTAAATTCGTATTTAGTCGTTGTATTGCTGTTCTTAAAATCAACTACGCTAAAAACCGCGTAATAATCCTCTGAACGCGAATCATATACTAGGGATGTTATAAAAAGCGATTTGTTGTCCTTAGATATTTGAAGCCTGACATCGCCATCATCGTCATCAAGCACGTCAGATGGAACCGCGGAGCCCAGCGGATACTCTTCCGACTTGTCATTGGACAGATCATATGCAATTACGGAATCGTTCGTTCTATTGAAACAGTAAAAGGTCTCTTCGTCGGCTGAAAAGCAGTATGCATTTTTATAGTCATCACTCTCGGAATCAATATCCACTATGGTGCGAGACCAATCTTCGGTATCTAGTAAATAGAACTTTTCTTCAGATGCATCCCCGTACAGCACATACCTTCCAGAAGGCGAACGGTTTACATATATCGAATTCTCAAGCTCATACGTATCTTTCAGCTCGGGCGTGGGAACGTCGGCAGCATAGGCACCGAGCGGCGCCATGACAAGACTGGCAGCCAGTGCAAGGCCGGCCGTAAGGAGCATCCCCCATTTCATTTTTCTTGTTCTTGGCATGGTTGCCCCTTTCGATCGAGAGGTGAGTAAGACCTGAGAATACGCTAAGCCCGAAAAAGCAAAATCTGTTGCGCAACAATTCCCGGCGAGTAAAAAAGTCGGTAACGCCTGATGAAAATGGGACGGGGATTAAATAATCATTCGGTACGCAATGATTATTTAATCCCCGTCCCAGAAAAATCACTGGTGGTTGACGGGAGCGCCGCAGTTTTGGCAGAAGGAGGCATTTGTCTCCAGCTTTGAGCCACACTGAGCGCAAAAATAAGTAGGCTCAACTGGCTGAGCATCATCGACCGCGGTCGGCGTCTGCTGAAGCGGTGGAACCTGCTGCGCTGGAGGCATTTGCTGGTACGGATTGGACTGCGGAGGCTGAGGCTTGTTCGACGATTCCTTGTTCAAGATAACGGCAAAGGCGACAGCCGCGACACCACCAAACACAACTAGCAAAATGAGAAGATCGGATACCCTAAGGCCTATCATCGCACATCAGCTCCTCATGTAGCGAAAGATGACGGATGCCGAGATTTTATCGCCGCACCGCAAGCCCCTCCTAGTGCGCAACACCCAGGCACGACCAGTCTTTTTGAGATTGGGGCGTGGCAAACGGGGGTCTTCGGGGTATAAGACGGCTAATTGTATGCCGCTTTTTGAAAGGAACCCTTATGCCCAGCGTTGCCGTTCTTGCCGCCGATGGCTTTGAAACGATTGAATGCCTGACCATGGTTGATGTCATGCGTCGCGGCGGCGTGCGTGCCACGCTCGTCTCGATCATGCCCACGCGCGAGGTCGTAAGCTCGCTGCAGATTCCCGTAACCTGCGACGCACTCTTTGACGAGATTAACTTTGACGAGTATGACTGCGTCGTCCTACCCGGCGGTCTGCCCGGCGCCACCAACCTGCGCGCCGACCAGCGCGTCTGCGACGTAGTCTGCGAGTTCGCCGCGACCAAGCATGTTGCCGCCATCTGCGCCGCCCCGTTTATCCTGGGCGAGCTTGACCTGCTCGAGGGACGCCACGCCACGTGCTTCCCCGGCTTTGAGAAGAGCTTCCCCGAGGGCGCCTATACCGGCGACAAGGTCACGCACGACGGCAACATCATCACCGCCAGCGGCATGGCCCAGTCGCTCCCCTTTGCGCTTGAGCTGCTGCGTACGCTCGCCGGCAACAAGGCTGTCGAGAAGGTTGCCGAGGGCATTCAGCTATGATTTTGGCTTCGCAATCACCGCGCCGCATCGAGTTGATGCGCGAAGCGGGCTACGACATCCGCGTCATTCCCGCTGACATCGACGAGACTCCTTTTGATGACGAAGCCCCGCTTACGCTTGTCGAGCGCTTAGCTCGCGCTAAGGCTGCCGCCGTTGCCGCCGAGCACGCCGAGCCCAATGAGTTGACCATCGCGGCCGACACCATCGTCACCTTCGATGGCAAGCTTTTGGGCAAGCCGGCAAACGAGGACGAAGCCCGCACCATGCTCCACGAGCTCTCGGGGCGCACGCACCAGGTCGCAACCGGCGTCTGCATCGTTAGAGCCGGAGACGTCACAGCCCCGCACGCCGCCGAGAGCCTGTCGTTTGTCGATGTGACCGACGTGGCGTTCTATGAGCTCACCGACGAGCAGATTGAGCGCTACGTCGCCTCGGGCGAGCCCATGGACAAGGCAGGCGCCTACGGCATCCAGGGCGTCGGCGGGCGCATGCTCGTGCATGATATTTCGGGCGACTTCTACAACGTGGTGGGCCTGCCCATCGCTCGCGTCGCGCGTGCGATTCAAAAACTATCGTAATTGCATCTGGCGCTGGGTATCCCCCAGCGCCTACAATTTCGGCGTACCATACGGATCCCGACCGGGCATAAGGCCCGGCGGAAAACCGATAGGAGTAAACCATGGATACACTGCTTGAGGCCATTGACGTTTGCGATGTCGATGGCTTTTGCTTTGGCAACTATACGGACGAGGAGGCCGGCACCGGTTGCACCGTAATCGTGGCACCCGAGGGCGCCACCGGCGGTGTTGACGTTCGCGGCGGTGCACCGGCATCGCGCGAGACCGACCTGCTGCGTCCCGAGAACACCGTGGACAAGGTCCACGCCGTCTGCCTTTCGGGTGGATCGGCCTTTGGTCTGGAGGCTGCAAGCGGCGTCGCCCGCGAGCTCGAGAGCCGCGGCATCGGCCTTCCCGTCGGCCCCACGCAGGTGCCCATCGTTTGCTCTAGCTGCATCTTTGACCTCGCCTTTGGCGACCCCACCGTACGCCCCGACATTGAGGCTGGCATCTCCGCCGTGCGCGAGGCACTCGACAACACCCCCACCACGCTCGAGCAGGGCAATGTAGGTGCTGGCACCGGTGCCACCGTGGGCAAGCTCATGGGCCCCGCCACCTGCATGAAGGCCGGCCTAGGCGCTGCTGCCGTGGCACTCGGCCCCGTCAAGGTGGGCGCCGTGGTCTCAGTCAACGCCTGCGGCAACGTTATCGACCCCTTCACCGGCGAGTGGGTCGCCGGTATGCGCGCCGCAGCCGATAGCGACCAGATCGTCGACATGGAGCTCGCAGCCTTTGCCGCCGCCGGCTCCATGCAAATGCCACTCGACCGCACCAACACCACCATCAGCTGCATCGTCACCAACGTTGAGCTCACCAAGGCTCAGGCCACCAAGGTCTCCCAGATGGCCGCAGACGCCTATGCGCACGCCATCCGCCCCACGCACACCACCAACGACGGCGACACCATCTACACCCTCGCCAGCGGCAAGCTAGGAGCCCAGGCAAGCGCCACTGTGCCCCTAGACCTGTTAGGCATGCTCGCCGTAAGGGCCCTACAGACCGCCATCGTAAACGGAGCCAAAAACGCCAAAACCTCCCACGGCATCCCCGGCGCCGCGAAATAATCCACTCGACCGTCGGTCGGGGACGGGCGGGCGTTACGTTTGCTGCTCTACAGTCCTATGCAAGACGAAGGCCACATTAAGTGGCCTTCTTTGCATGCGGAACTCGCGACAAACGTAACGCCCGCCCGTCCCCGACCGACTACCAACTAAGATCTTTTCAGCCCAGGCCCCTGTGTACCGCGCGTCGAAGATCTTCAAATTCACCTATCTGACAATCGATTTATAGCAGAGGCCCCTTGGCCTTTAGTTTGATACAAGTTCCGCACGAGCCGGAAAGCACTTAATGTGCTTTCCGTGCGAGCAGAACTGTTCGCAGTAGCAAACTAAAGGCCAAGGGGCCCAGTCAACCTATCAGCAACGATTACTCAACAGTTAGTTGAATTTGAAGATCTTTGAGGCAAGATGGTATAGGCCGAGTGTGGTTTTGTCTCCGGCCCGTCCATGCAGGTTGGTAAAGAATCCGACCACGCCGTAGCGAGCGCGACGATACATGCGCTCGTCGTACTCCTTCAGGTCCTTCCACAGCGTCTTCAGGCGCTCGTCGGCACAATCTTCCTCGGAAAGCTTGGTGAGCACCGAGCAAATCGCCATCATCATGGTGAAGTAGCCCATCATGTACGAACGCAGACGCGAGGACTCGACGTCCTGGTACAGGTGGAACGATTCCATCATGATGCGCGTTACGCGGAACTGCTGACCCAAGCGCTTGACCATCGTGGCCTCATTGACGCTCTGGCCCTCGCGACCGATAAAGTAGCGATAGAGATCGATGTCGGCGTAATACATGGTCTTGCAGCGCGGCAGCGGCACGTAAGCGTAGATATTATCCACGTAGAACGTGTGTGCCGGCATAGGCAGATTGGACTCGCGCAGTACATCGGTGCGATAGCACAGGCTGTGCATGAGCAGGTTCTGATCGGGACGGAAGTGTCCGATCTGGTCCCAAGAGAAAATCTTTTTGCGCGGCAGGGCAAACTTGTAGCCAATAGCGGTATGCGTGCCCTCGTAAACCTTCTCGTACACGTAGTTCGAAATAAACAGGTCGACGCGCTGGTCGCGCTCCTCAAAGCCACGCAGAATCGACAGCATGGTCGAAAGCGCCGCACCGTCGAGCCAGTCGTCCGAGTCGACAACCTTGTAGTAGGTGCCCTGCGCCTCGCGCAGACCCGAGAGGACGGCAATACCGTGGCCGCCGTTCTCCTGGTGCACCGCGCGGATAATGCCGGGATAACGGGCCTCCCACTCGTCGGCCTTGGCGGCCGTCTCGTCCTTGGAGCCGTCGTCCACCACGATAATCTCGATATCGGTGGCGTAATTGCTCCCCTCCAAGATGGAGGTGATGCAATGGTCCATGTCCTTGGCGGCGTTATACGAGGGAATACCGAATGTTATGACTTTATGCATGGCAGGCGATAATCTCATCCGAAAGATCGAGGGCGGAATTGGTCACGGCGTCCATATCGTAGTAACGATACTCGGCCAGACGACCCACCGGGTGGAAGTTCGTCAGGTTCTGGACGCGCTCAAGATAGCGCTCGTAGAGCTCACGGTTCTCGGGCTCCAAGATAGCATAGTACGGCGTCTCGCCCGAGCCGGGCGTATAGGCCTTGGAGTACTCCTTCATGATGGTGGTCTTGCCGGGCAGGACCTGACCGGTCATGTTCTTGAACTCGGTAATACGTGTATAGTCCTCGCTCGTGGTGTAGTTGACGGTGCCCACGGGCTGGAACTGATCCATATCGAGCGTCTCGAACTTCATGTCGAGCGTGCGGTACGGCAGCGCACCCAGGTCGAGGTTGAACAGCTCGTCGAGTGGACCGGTGTAGACGATCTCGCCACCATAGACCTTGCCGTCGATCTTAACGGTAGTCTCGTCGATCTCAAAGAGGTCACGGGCGTCTACGTCACAGAATACGTCGATCAGATCGTGATCGAGCATATGCTCGAACAACGCGGTATAGCCGTCCTGCGGCATGCCCTGGAAAGGAGCCTGCGGGAAGTAGCGATCGTCATCGCCCACAAAGACGGGAACGCGGCCGGTGATCGAGGGGTCGATCTGATCGGGTGTCTGGCCCCACTGCTTCATGGTGTAATGCAAAAAGACGTTCTCATAGACGTAATCGGCGACCTCGGCAAGATCCGGGTCGTTCTTCTTACGCAGCTCCATAATGGGCACCTTGACATCCTTGCCAAAGGTCTCCACGAGCTTCTGATACAGCTCCTCGCCGCGCTCGTCACCAAAGGCGAGCTTGAGACTCGCATGGTTGAAGGGCACGGGCATAAGGGTACCGTTGATGTTGGCGAGCACCTTATGCTGATAATCCGTCCACTTGGTAAAGCGCGACAGGAAATTGTGCACGCGCTCGTTAAAGGTGTGATAGATATGCGGACCGTACTCGTGAATCAGGATTCCGGCCTCGTCAGTGCAGTCATAGGCATTGCCCGCAATGTGGCTACGGCGCTCCAAAACGGCAACACGATAGCCGATGGTCTCGGCAAGACGGCGGGCGCAAACGGCACCGGCATATCCAGCACCGACGACAATCATGTCGTACGCGCCGGCGTTAAAGCCTTCAGGCAGGCCTGAGGTAATCTGCATCGATACTCCTTGTCAAAAGCCACGGGCTCGTTAGCTGGGCTTTTCTCGAACATTCTTCGAGACATATTTATCAGAGCGATTATAGCGCTAATGCGTCCTATAATGAGCTTGCCACACAAGGAAAGCTCAAGCACCGCGGCGAACATAATTGAAAGGTAAACCCGCTAGCAGCGGGTTTATTCGTGAACAGCCGGGCGCCTGGAGCTTAGCGAAACGCTTGTAAGGAGTAACATGAGCGATTTCCTAAACCGTATGAAGTCTGCCGCCAAGGCCGACCTTAAGACGATCGTCCTGCCCGAGGGCGAGGATCCGCGCACTATCGTCGCGGCCACCAAAATCATCGAGGAGGGCCTGGCAAAGATCGTCATCCTGGGCAACCCCGACGAGATCAACGTTCCCGGCGCTACCGTCATCGACCCGCGCAATGCCGAGAAGCACGAGGAGTATGCGCAGAAGTTTGCTGAGCTCCGCGCCAAGAAGGGCGTTACCATCGAGCAGGCTCGCGCCCAGGTGATGGACGCCACCTACTTTGGCACCATGATGGTCAAGATGGGCGACGCCGACGGCCTGGTCTCCGGCGCCTGCCACTCCACCGCCGACACCCTGCGCCCTGCACTTCAGATCCTCAAGACCGCCCCGGGCACCAAGCTGGTCTCGGCCTTCTTCGTGATGTGCACCGACACCCCGCAGTTCGGCACCGACGGCACGCTGATCTTCGCCGACTGCGGCCTCAACATCAACCCGTCCTCCGACGAGCTCTCCGAGATCGCCATCGCCTCCGCTCACTCCTGGTCCACCTTCATGGGCAACGTTGAGCCGCACGTGGCCATGCTCTCCTACTCCACCATGGGCTCCGCCGGCGGCGAGGTCGCCAAGAAGGTCCAAGAGGCCGTAAAGTTCTGCAAGGAGAAGGCTCCCGAGCTCGCCATCGACGGCGACCTGCAGCTCGATGCCGCTATCGTCCCCACTGTCGCCCAGCTCAAGGCTCCCGGCTCCTCCGTCGCCGGTAAGGCTAACGTGCTGGTGTTCCCCGACCTCGAGGCCGGCAACATCGGCTACAAGCTGGTCCAGCGCTTCGCCGGTGCTGACGCCTACGGCCCCATCCTGCAGGGCATCGCCAAGCCGGTTAACGACCTTTCGCGCGGCTGCTCTGCCGACGACATCGTGGGTGTCGTGGCCATCACCGCCGTCCAGGCTCAGATGGCTGAGTAGCGGACGTATCCCCTCGGGACCCTACAGGGTAAAGCTCTGAAAACGTCCTCGGACATGCATGAAACCCCCGCTGCGCACTTCGTGCGGCGGGGGTTTCATGCGTCCTGCGGAATGTTTTCAGAGCTTTACCCTGTAGGGTCCCTGCCGCCACGTGGTGCTCAGGGGATCTGGGGCGGACGGCGGCTTGGCTACGAGCTGGGGCTGAGAATCTGAATGATCGGGTGCCGTTGTTGGGAGCGCAGGCGTTGCTGGCGATGGTCACTTTGGGACTGGAATTTCTGCCTGCTAGCAAAAGGCCTCCGGAGCTGTTGCTCTGGAGGCCTTTCGTCTACTTGCAAATGCGCGCGTTAGTTGTTCTTGGTCAGACGCTCGACGTCGTGGGCGATCATGTATTCCTCGTCGGTGGGGATGACCATGACCGTGACGGAAGAGCCGGCGGCGCTGATGACCTGCGGGCCGTTGCCCACGGCCTCGCGGTTCTTGTTGTTGTCGATGCGCACGCCCAGCCACTCGAAGCAGTCGCAGAAGGCCTTGCGGATCGACCAGTCGTTCTCGCCAATGCCGGCGGTAAAGGTGATGGTATCCACGCCCGCCATGGAGGCGATCATGGAACCGGCCTGCTGCATGGCCTTGTATGCGAACATATCGAAGGCGAGCAGGCAGCGCTCGTCACCCTCGGAGGCGCGCGTACGGATGTCGCGAGCGTCGTTGGAGATGCCTGAGATGGCAAGCAGGCCGGACTGCTTGTTCATCATGTCGTCGACTTCCTGGTAACTGTAGCCGCCCTCGCGCTGAAGATAGCACACGGTGGCCGGGTCAATGGAACCACAACGGGTGCCCATCATCAGGCCGTCAAGCGGCGTGAGGCCCATCGTGGTATCGCGGCAAACGCCGTCCTCGATGGCGGCAAGCGAGGCTCCGTTGCCCAGATGGCACGAAAGCAGGCGGTGGCAGCGCGAGCCCAGGATCTCCTTGGCCATCATCCACTCGTAGCGGTGGCTTGTACCGTGGGCACCGTACTTGCGCACGTGGTACTTGTCGCACACGTCCCTGGGCAGCGCGTAGGTGTAGGCGACCTCGGGCATGGTCATGTGGAACGAGGTGTCGAAGACGGCCACGTTGGGCAGCTCCGGATACTTCTCACGGCAATATTCGATTGCCGCCGCCTCGCCGTAATTGTGCAGCGGAGCGAGCGGGGCCACCTCAAGGATCTTAGCCATGACCTCGTCGTCAACGACTGCGGAATCATCGAAGTGCCAGCCGCCCTGAACGATACGATGCCCAATGCCATCGATCGTAAAGTCGGTCTTCTCGAGCTCCTCGAGCACGCGAGCGATAGCAGAGCGATGATCGGGGAAGGGAACCTCCTCGGTCTGCTTGGCGCCACCGTTCTCGGAGTGGCCAAAGATACCCATGTCCGAGCCGATACGCTCGCAGTTGCCCTTGGCGAAAACCTCGCGGGTATCGGTATCCAGAAGCTGATATTTAAGGCTTGAGCTGCCGGCGTTGACAACAAGTACGTTCATGAGACTCCTTCGTGATTACAGTACGGTCAGCAAACCTATAAGGCGACCGTACCCTTAATAAGAAGTTATCAGAATTCAATAAATAACTATTAAACTCTTCGCCCAAAGAGCATAAAAGGGGGCTGAACGGCACAAGGCCATCCAGTCCCCTCCCCTTGCATCAATTACTTGCCGCTGACGATGCGCTCGACGTCGGAAGCGATCATGAACTCCTCGTCCGTGGGGATGACGAAAATCTTGACCTTGGAATCCTTGGCGGACAGGCACCAAGCGCCGTCGCCGCGCAGGGCGTTGCGGGCATGGTCCATCTTGACGCCCATAAAGGCCAGACGGTCGGCCACGCCGGCGCGAACGGCCGGAGCGTGCTCGCCGATGCCGGCGGTAAAGACCAGGGTGTCCATGCCGCACATGGAAGTGGCCATCTCGGCGGCCTTGGCGGCAATCTTGTAGACGAACATGTCGAAGGCGAGCTGGGCCTCGGGGTCGCCGGCAGCGGCGAGCTCCTCAACGTTGCGGCAGTCGTTGGTCTTGCCGCCGGTCACAGCCAAAAGGCCGGACTTCTTGTTCATCATCTCGTCGACCTCGTCGAAGGTGTAGCCGCCTTCGCGCTGCAGGTAGCACACGGTAGCAGGGTCGATGGAGCCGCAGCGGGTGCCCATCATGACACCGTCGAGCGGCGTCAAGCCCATGGTGGTGTCCATGCACTTGCCGTCCTCGATGGCGCACAGGGAAGCGCCGGAACCGATGTGGCACACGACGACCTTGCGAGCCTCGCCGTTGGTCATCTCGGCAACCTTCTTGGAGATGTAGCGGTAGCTGGTGCCGTGGGCGCCGTACTTACGAATGTGCAGCTTGTCGCAGACGTCCTTGGGCAGGGCGTAAGTCTTGGCGACCTCGGGCATGTTGAAGTGGAAAGCAGTGTCGTAGACCGTGACGTTGGGCAGGTCGGGATACTGCTCGAGGCAGTACTCGATAACGTTGGCCTCGGGGTTGTTGTGCAGCGGAGCGAGCGGGGCGACCTCGCGGATCTTGGCGAGAACGTCCTCGTCGACGAGGGAGGAATCGCCGAAGTACCAACCGCCCTGAACGATACGGTGGCCGATGCCCTCGATCTTGACGCCGTTGGCCTCTAGGTCCTTCAGGACGACCTCGATGGCGACTTTGTGGTCGGGGAACTCGATGTTCTCGGTCACCTTCTTGGAACCGTTGGCAGCGTGGGTGAAGGTACCGCCGGTAAAGCAGACGCGCTCGCAGGAGCCCTTTGCGGACACCTTGTGGGACTTGGTATCGATGACCTGATACTTAAGGGTCGAAGATCCTGCGTTGACGACCAGAACGTTCATGTGTCTCCCTACTAACAGGCGGTGTGGCGCCGCCAGGTTACATACGCTTCAATAATAAACCCAAACGCCCTCGCGCTCGGGTTTATTGCGTTGATATATAAGTTATCGGTGCCTGAGCTTCCGTTTCATTGCACGGAAGAGGCGTCCTCAGATGAGGTTCTCGCCCAGGTTCTTGCCGCCGAGGACGTGCATGTGGAAGTGCATGACGGTCTGACCGGCATTAACGCCCTTGTTGGAGATGACGCGGAAACCGTCCTCCAGACCCTTGGCCTTGGCGACCTCCTGGATGGCGTGAGCCATGGCGCCCATGGTCTCGGCAGGCACGTTGTCGGCGATGTCGCTGTAGTGCTTCTTAGGGATCACGAGCGTGTGGACCGGCGCCTGGGGATTGAGGTCGTCGAACGCGATGACCTGATTGTCCTCATAGACAACGGTCGAGGGGATCTCGTGGTTGGCAATTTTGCAGAAGATGCAATCACACATGGTAGGTTCCTTTCTCACAGACCAAGGTAATTATATTTGGTCGGGGTGGTTAGAACGAGAGGTTGTCGTCCGTGTTGGCGGCTTCGCCGTCGGCGAGCACGTCGTTGCCGTCGACGTCCTTAAGGAGCACCGAGACCTTCTGCTCGGCATCGGACAGGCGGGTGCGCAGGCTCTTGAGGAGCTCGACGCCGCGGGTGTAGCTCTCGAGCGACTCCTCGAGCTCCATGTCGCCCGACTCCAGGCTGCGGATGATGAGCTCCAGCTCCTGCGAGGCCTGCTTGTACGTAAGCTGCTCGACCGGGGTCTTCTCTGCCATATCTGTTTCCTTTCCTAAGGGTCTATCACTGTGAAACGCGGTCTACTCGACCGCGTTAACGGTTGCCGCCACGTTGCCGTCTGCCATGCACACGCGGATGGCATCGCCGGGCTTAAAGGTCTTGGCGCTCGTAGCCACACCGTCCTCGCTGTACGCGATGGAGTAACCGCGGGCAAGCACCTTGAGCGGCGACAAGGCATCGAGCGACGCAGCAGCTCGGCCCAGGTCGGACGCGGGCTTGCTGAGCATCGTGCGCCCCTGATGCTCCAGACGGGAGCTCGCAAGCGTGAGCGCATGGCGCTTACCATCGAGCCCCGAGGTGCTTGCGATCAAGCGCTCGGGCAGACGCTCGAAGTTGGAGCGGAAGGCCCCAACCGAACGCGTTATGGCGCCGGACAGACGATCGGCCGTCAGGGCAAGCTCGGACTCGCGACGCTCGACCATAAACGTTGGATCGTTGAGGCACGGGCGGCACGCGGCCGCATCGAGCGCGTCACCCAGACGAGCCGTATAGGTGTCCCAGGCACGACGACCGCGCTGGTCGAGCATTTCCAGATCGACCTGATCCGACCCAATCATTGATGCCATCGCAGCACCCAGACGCTGATGGCGCGTCTCGAGCACATCGGCCAGCTCCGTCATAGCCGGCGCCACCGATTCTGCCGCTGCCGTTGGCGTGGAGGCACGGCGGTCGCTCACCATATCGCAGATCGAGGTATCGGGCTCATGCCCAATGCCCGTCACCACAGGCACGGGACAGGCTGCCACCGCACGGGCAAGCTCCTCGTCGTTAAAGGTCATGAGGTCCTCGAAGGAACCGCCGCCACGCACGAGCAAAATGCAATCGGGCGCCGGCGTAATGGCAGCGGCGCGACGCAAGCCTTCAATAAGCTCTGCCGGCGCACCCTCGCCTTGAACCTTGGCACCCACGCAGACAAGCTCGACGAGCGGGTTGCGACGGCGCAGCGTACGCTTGACGTCGTCGATTACGGCGCCCGAAAGCGAGGTGACGACCGCCACGCGCGAGCAAAACACAGGGATGCGACGTTTGCGCGCCTCGTCCATCAGGCCCTCGCGACGCAGCTTTTCGGCCAACTGAGCCACCTGCTGGCGCAGCAAGCCCTCCCCCGCCAGCGAGAACGAGCGGGCGACGAAGCTCATGCGACCCGTAGGCTTGTAGAGATTGAAGCTGCCCTTAAAGCTTACCTGCATGCCGTCGCGCAGATCGAAGGTGCGCTTAAGGTAAGCACCCTTCCAGATGATGCAGTCGACGGCCGCCGAGTCGTCCTTGATTTGGAAGTAGCAGTGGCCGCTTCGGGCATTGGGACCACGAAAACCCGTGACCTCACCCAAAACGCTCAGCTGCGGAATGGCATCGAGCGCGCCGGCGGCAATCTCCACCGCTTGGCTCACGCTGAGCTCTTTGCGCTCCCGCTCGTCCGATCCGTCGAACTCGGCGGAAACGGCATTGCCGGTTAGATTCCAGCCTGCCACGCAGCCCCCTTTCGTCATCGTGCACAAGGGCTCCGGCCCTGCGCAAATTCAAGTCCAACACATAGTACAGCGCCGCGGGGACACAAATCCCCACGGCGCCCATCGGTCCCATTTGTTATCGGTTGGAGTTTCTGTTGTAGCGGGCCATCAGGTAGAGCAGCTGAATAATCGAGGTGAGCGCTGCGGCCACATAGGTAAGCGCAGCTGCCGTCAGCACCTTCTTGGCGCCGTTGACCTGCTTGGAGCTCATGCCCGACTGCTCGATATACGCCACGGCGCGGCGACTGGCATCGATCTCGACCGGCAACGTAACCAGCTGGAACAGCACGCTAAACGAGAAGAAGACCAGCGCGAGGGTCGTGAGACCCGCGATGTTCATGAACAGGCCCATGAGCAGCACGATCGTCCAGGTGTTCTGGGTAAAGTTGACGACGGGGACCAAAGCGGTGCGTACCTTCATCATGGCATAACCACTTTAACGCTGGGCGGCATGGCCCGCCTCGTGGCAGGCGACGGCAACGCTTGCGACCGACCCACCCGAGCGGTTGGCATCCGACAGATACAGGTTGTTGTCCTGCGGGTTGTAATGATCGGTGAGCTCGCCGGCAACGCCCTTGATGCCCACAGCGCCACAACCGTTGGCGTCGAGCATGCGGCGAGCGACCGTGGCACCCGTATCGCCGTCCGAGCGAACCTTAGACCACGTCTTGTACGTCGAGTTGATATAGCTCTGCGCGGCAAGGCCAAGCACCGTGCAGACAAGAACAACCAGCAGGTACAGCGGGTCAATGCCAAAGCCGTATCCATAGTAATAAGGCATGCGAATTCCTCCGAATCGAGTTACACGTTGGAGGCATTCTACCCACTCAAGCGGCTAGGCTTCCCTACAGGAGCTCGATTTTGCCGTCCTTCACGGTGAGTCCCATGTTGCCCGAGAGCAGATCGTCCAAGCGCGAGCCCACGAGTTCAAAGCGCCAGCCTTCGCGCAGGGGACTCTGCTCGGGGTGCTCAATATAGTCGGCCAGGTCATCGCGTGAGGCAATGACCGAGGTCGCCACGCCCGAGCGCTCGGCAACCAGGCGAATAAGCGCATACATCAGGTCCGTCACGCTCTCCAACTCCGGCGAAATCTGACGGTGCCCGCGCACCATGAGCGGCAGGCGATCGTGCGGGCAGCTCGCGCCGCGCTTGATGGCCATAAGCGCGCCGTCCACATCGCGCTCCCCCAGCTGATCGGTACCACGAATGCTGCGGAACTCCTCAACACGCACGGGATTACGTTTAACCAGGGCCAGCAGCGTATCGTCGGACATAACCCACTTGCGCGGGATGTTGCGCCGCTCAGCGCGGTCCTCGCGCCAGGCGGCAAGCTCGCGCGCGATGCCCAGCTGATGGCGGCTACACGAGTTGATGCGCTTGACCTTGCGGAATGCCTCATGGCGGTCGGCGCGGTAGTGTGACTCGTCGGCCAGAGGACGCAACTCATCGAGCACCCAGTCCACCCGGCCCAGCTCACGCAGGCGGCTCATCATCTCGGTATAGGCAACGATCAGGTACTTGACGTCATCGATCGCGTACTCGATCTGTTTATCGGTCAGCGGGCGGCGCGACCAGTCGGTCAGCGACTCGGTCTTAGGCAACGAAACGCCGCAAAACGTCTGCACGAGCGCGCCGTAGGAAATCTGCTGGCGCTCGCCCAAAAAGGCGGCGGCCACCTGCGTGTCAAAAATGGGACGCGGCAGCACGCCCACGGTATGGAGCATAACCTCCATATCCTGCGAGCAGGCGTGAAACACCTTGGTCACGCTCTCGTCGCCCATAAGCTCGGCGAGCGGCGATAGGTCGTCGATCACCAGGGGATCGACCGCGACGCTCTCGGCAGGGGTGGCGATCTGGACCAAGCACAGGCGCGGGTGGAACGTGCGCTCGCGCAAAAACTCGGTATCGACGGCAATCGCGTCGAACTCACGGGCGCGCTGGCAAAAGTCGAGTAGAGCCTGATGTGTGGAAATGTACATATCAACCCATCGAATAAGGTTAGGCCCGAAAAACACGGGTAGGATATCGGCATTGCCTTACAACTATACTCGGTTAGTCACAGAACGGGAACGTAAGTATGCGCTGCCTTATCATCCACAACCCGGCATCGGGCCCCAGCTCAGATGAAATCTTCGCATTCACGCACGCCCTTGCACAGGGCGGCGACGAGGTCGTGATGCGCTTTATCGGCGATGGCATGGAACCCGAGGACGCCGTGGCAGACGTGCGCGAGTTTGACCGCGTGGTCGTTTCGGGCGGCGACGGCACTGTCTCCAACGTGCTCGACCAGATGCGCGGATGCGGTGTCCCCACGCTCGTCTTCCCCTCCGGTACGGCCTGCCTGTTCTTCAACAACATCGGCAATGCCCCCGAGGCGGCGGCGCTCGCCAAGGCCTGCCGTGCCGGTCGCACGGTCAAAGTCGACATGGGCGAGCTCTTTTGGCTCGACGAGAACGGCAACGAGAAGCGCCACGGCTTCATCATCATCGCCGGCTCGGGCTTCGACGCCGAGATCATGATGAAGGCCGCCCCCACCAAAAACGACATCGGCGAGATCGCCTACTTCCTCTCTGCGCTCGCCACGCCCAACCCTACGGTAGCGCACTTTACGATTGAGCATGACGGCATTGTCGAGGAGCTCGACGGCATCTGCTGCATGGCCGGCAACACCTCGGTCATCCAAAACGACATCAACCTGTTCCCCGACTGCCGCATGAACGATGGCATGGTCGACATTGCGGTCATCGAACCCGTGCGCACCGTGCAGCTGCTGCCTACCGTGATCACCGCTGCGCTTGACCCCGCCGGCAAGGTACTCGGGCGCCCGCAGTTCAAGATCATCCAGACCAAGGAAGCCAAGATCACCTGCACCCCGTCGCTGGGCATGCAGTTCGATGGCGAAATTATCTCCAGCAATTCGGGCGTCTTTGGAGCCCGCGCGCTTCCACAATGCCTCGACCTCATCGTCGACGAATTCTCCCCGCTCGGAAAATAGGAGGACCCTATGAACTACAATCCCCTGCTCGGCTTTATCATCATCGTTTTGGCCATGCTCGTCGGCTATGCGATCAACGTGATCCACCGCCGGAAGAAGTAATTCCACATTGGTATGATATTCATCAAATTATCGTCTCCCCTGCTGTTTATGCATTTGCCAAACAGCGGGGGATTTTCATTTCGGGCATTCCCAGTTACTTTATTCGGCTACAGTAATTACAGGGCGTCTTTATTAAAGTAAAGCTACAAACTGAGTACAATTAACCGCTTATCGCATATTTCATCACGCTTATCGAGTAAGTTTTTTTCATAGATGAATATTGTTTCCAGTTCGTTACGCTAATGAGGTGTCTTTATTGGCTGAAGCCCTCTGGCAACGGAGGGCTTTCGCACGCTGGGAGGGAAAATGAGGAAAACTCACCCCGTCAACGCGCTCAAGAAGCTAGGCATAGGCCTCGCCTTTGGAGCTGCAACCATCATGTCCATGCCGACATCTGCGCTCGCCTGCACACAGATATACATGGGCAACAAGCTGACGGCCGACGGTAATACGTACTACGGCCGTGCTGAGGACTACCGCAAGCGTTACCTCAAGCACTTTGGCATCGAGCCTTCGTTTGGCCCTGGTCACACCTACAGCTCGGATGAGTCTGCATTCGTGTATACCTCGACCAAGACCTCGTATCGCTACACCTATGTGCGTGACCACCCCAGTCAGTGGGACGAGCGCTGGGATGCCTACTCCGAGGCTGGCATCAACGAGAAGGGTGTCTCCTGCTCCGCCACGCTGACCACCTACATGAATGCAGCTGCCAAGGCTGCGGACCCCCCTGACCGATACTGGCATTGGCGAATATAGCTACGGCAGCGTAATCTTGGGCGAAAGCGCCACGGCACGTGAGGGTGTCGAGCTCCTCGGCAAGATCATCGACGACCAGGGCGCCTGCGGCAACGACCAGATTATCATCTCCGACAACAATGAGACCTGGCTGTTCGCCGCACTTTCCGGCCATCAGTGGATCGCCATGAAGCTCACCGATGACATCGCCTCGCTTAACCCCAACATCGGCAACCTCAACTACAAGGTTGACCTCAACGACACCGAGAACTGCCTCCACTCCGAGGGCATCGAATCTATGCCCAAGGAGAAGGGCTTCGCCAAGTACTTCGATGATGGCCAGTTCGACGTTGCCCAGACCTACGGCGAGGAAATTAGCGAAAATGCCATGCACTCTTGGGCACGTTATGTCCAGGGTCGCGCTTACTTCGATGCGCCGCTCACCGAGGGCACCGACTATAAGATCGTAAAGGACACGCGCGAAAACGCCCGCGCCACGACCGGCGCTCTGCCCTTCGAGGCACAGCCCCTGTTCTTCCAGCCCGGCAAATCCAACTGGAACACCTTTGAGATGATCCGCGCGTTTGGCAACCGCGGCGAGAAGGCCCCGGGCCTCAACGCCAACACCGACGGTGCCTACGCCATCGGTACCGAAAGCAACAGCGAGATCAACCTCTTCCAGATTCGCGATGGCCTCGATCCCGAGATCGCAACCATCCAATGGGAAATGCTCTCCCGCGCCGCGTACTCCGTCGCCATCCCCTTCTACTCCGCACTGCTCACCGAGGTTAGCCCGTATTTCAGCGACCAGACCGTCTCCTACGATCACTGCAAAGAGACGGACATCGTAAACAACGAAGAACCCGAGAACTCCATCAATTACGTCCTCATGGACATCAGCTCCCTCTGCTTCGAGCATCCCGAGCTGCTCGGCGTCAACGTCCGCACCTACCTCGACGCCCTCCAGAACGAGCTCGTCGAGCAGAACTTGGAAGTCGACGAGGTCATGCAGGCCACCGAGGGCACCGAGGCCCGTACCGCCCTGGCAAACAAGGCCGGCAATGCTGCCACCGAGAACACCTACGTCAAGTGCAAGGCCTTGCTCCAGGAGATGCGCGCCTATCTGAAGGCTGAGAACTTCGACCAGCCCTTCACCCCGAGCGACCTGAACACCGAGACCAACGGCCTCAAGGTGTCCATCACCTACGCCAAGGACGCTCTTGCCACCGACCCGGTAACCCCAGATCAGCCTGGCACTCCCGAGCAGCCTGGTACTCCTGAGCAGCCCGGTACCCCCGAGCAGCCCGCTAAACCCGAGCAGCCCACCACCAAGCCCGAGAAGCCTGGCAAGTCGGACACCACGACCACGGTAACCACCAACAAGACGAACACCAAGGGCGGCCTGCCCACCACCGGTGATCGTTTTGATGGCCGCGTGGTGGCTGCATTCGCCATCGCTGGCGTTGCCGTCATCTCCGCGGGCGGTTACTTCCTCTACCGTCGCAATAAGGAGTAACGTCTTAGCTGAGCGGGCAAGACAGCAATGGCAGCCTCGCCCGCTCAGCCCGCTCTTTTGACCGACGGGAAACCCGCCTGAAATCTTTTCAAAAAAGATTTCCCCGCACACACTTCGCTGTGCTATAGTGCAGCGCAACAGCAACTAGGTGTGACCGCGCCACGGCATCACGAAAGGAGCCACCAACATGAAGAACACGATGAAGTCTCTCAACAACTGGTGGTGGCGTGATGCGAATACGATCGGTCGACAGTGAGTCCCTCACGCCTGTTTTTGCGCTCTAGGTGATTGGAAGGCCTCCGGTTTCGACCGGGGGCCTTTTTCTATCTCGAGCCCGATCGCATTCGCATCACGCGCCTCCGCTTTTCTCTTGCACTCCCATTCCGAAAGGATTTTCACCATGTCTCAGAACACCACCGCCGCCCAGCCCCGCACCGTCCAGACCGCCGACCGCGGCAAACTCGATGTCCGCGCCCTCGTCCTGCTCGCCAGCCTGCTCGCCGCCGGCTTCATCCTCAACTTCACCGTCGGCAAGGCCATCTCGGGCATCTCGGGCGGCATGATCAGCCCCGAGTTCATCATCTCGGCCTTCTGCCTCACCATCCTGGTCGTTCGTCCCAACATCGGCCAGGCGCTCGTCATTGGCCTCATCTCGGCTGCCGTGATCCAGATCACCACCACTTCGCCGTTCGTCGATTTTGCCGCCGAGGGCATCGCCGCCATGCTCATGGCCGGCATCGTCAACGCCGCCGGCAAGAACGGTCAGGTCAAGCCCGCCATCGCTATTGTCGCAACCTTCCTGACCACCTTTGTCTCCGGCGTCATCTTCATGGTCATCAAGATGGCCATGCTCGGCGTGGTAGGCGAGCTCGCCGCCGCCATGCTGCCCGTCGTCGCCATGACCGCCGTCTTTAACGCCATTCTGGTCGGCGCCCTCTATCTGCCCATCCAGAAGGCCCTGAAGCTCAACTAACTCACAGTGCCCCATCGGTAAAGACTGTCCCAAACGACTAGCTTTTGGGGACGTTCTTAAACGACTGGTCATTCAAGAACGTCCATTACAGTCGAAATTGTCAGCCCGGGACCGTCTCGGGC
>CATXWM010000036.1 GCA_958403205.1 uncultured Collinsella sp.
CCGTACATGTACGGATGAATGTGGGAAGTGTTCGGATAAAGTTGCCAATCAAGGCATGGTCGCTAACAGCTGGCGCAGCCTCGGCGGCTCCTGGTACTGGTTCGGCGACTCCGGTACAATGGCCACTGGGTGGTTCTTGGCAGGCGGCTCTTGGTATTATGCGAGCGGTTCGGGCGCCATGGCAACCGGCTGGCTCAGCAATGGCGGCACGTGGTATTGGCTCGGAGGTTCGGGCGCTATGGCCTCAAACTCTTGGGCTAACGTTGGTGGAGTTTGGTACTGGTTCGACGATTCCGGCGCGATGGCCACCGGCTGGCGTCAGGTCGGCGGCGCCTGGTACTACTTTAGCGGTTCCGGCGCTATGGCCCACGACGCCTGGGTCGGCGACTACTACCTCCAGTCTTCCGGTGCCATGGCTACGAATGCCTGGGTTGGCTCCTACTATGTCGGCGAGGACGGCAAGTGGATTCCGGGCTACGGTTTAGTTTGGTACAAGAGCGGTAGCCATGTTTACCATACGCATAAGTGCCGTACCGTTGGCAAGGACGCAAAGGGCTATTCGCAGATCTCTATCCAGGAGGCCCAGAGGCGTGGCGCTTCACGAGAGTGCAAAAACTGCCAGCAAATTGGCTAGTACATTACTGAGCTAGTTTTGATTGAGGCCCCGTTGCCCTGAAGCGACGGGGCCGCTGCGTGATTGGATGCTGTGCTGCTATGAAGAAATGGTCATTCGGAGTGCTGGCTTTTTCGGGCCTCATTTCTTTTGGGCTCCTTTTGGGTTCGCCTTCGATGTTATACGCCCTTGATTCGAATAACATTGACGAAGGTCCCGCATCTAACGTTGCCATTGCTTCTGTCGAGTCAGGTGTTGATGCTCAGCGCGAATCGGCCTTCGCCGTTGAGCAGAACTCTCAGGTGGATAATGAGGTCTCTTCTGAGGTTTCGAATCAAATTGTTTGGCATCAAGGATGGATATCGCCCGAAGAGGGGGCTGGTTTTTGGCGTTGGGGCTTGTCTGACGGAACAGTCGCTGTTTCTTCTTGGAGAAATATAAACGGTAGCTGGTATTGGTTCGACGACGAAGGTCGAATGGCTCAGGATGGGTTGGTTCAAGTCGGGGGTGCGACTTATGGATTCTCCTCTTCGGGTGCAATGCGTGTCGGCTGGTACCTAGATTCTACGGGCTCCACTTCTGCTTGGCGTTATTTCTCCAGTTCTGGCGCCATGGTGAAAGGCTGGCTCTCGGATGGGGGCCGTTGGTATTGGCTTGATCCTGCGGACGGTTCTATGGCCACCGGGTTGAATGCATGCAATGGAACCCCTTATATCTTTAACGGATCGGGGGCCATGCTCTCCTCCCAGTGGGCGCTTATTGACAACAACTGGTATTACGCTGACTCCAACGGCTTGCTGCATGGAGGCTGGTTACTTCTAGGGAATTCTTGGTATTACCTGGATCCAGGAAGCCATATTATGCTCACGGGCTTTGTGCAAGTGGGTACATCCTCCTATTTCCTTACGAGTTCAGGTGCCATGGCAACAGGCTGGGCACTTGCTGATGGTACTTGGTATTACGCCGCATCAAACGGAGCTATTCAACGAGGGCGATGGATAAAGTCCGGAAGCGCCTGGTATTACCTTGATGGTGTATCCGGCGCAATGCGTACTGGTGAATTTGCGGTAGGAAGCAAGCGCTATTTTTCTTATGATTCCGGTGCAATGGCATCTTCGTGCTGGATCAACTTGAACGATGGTATGGCATGGGCGAATTCGTCTGGAGCACTGAGCGAGCCGTTGCCTACTTCATCTGATGGATCTCCTGTAGTCGCTGATCGTACCGACTCGTCTTCATTGCCAGGTGTGATTCATATTGGAGATGCGGTTTTCTATGCGGATGCGAATGGTGTCGTTAACGTGGCGTCTGGTTGGATTATGTCGAAAGACGCTTCTGACGAAAGTGGCAATACTTGGTACTACGCATCTTCCAATGGTGTCCTTAAGTCTGGTTGGCAATATGTCAACGGTGCGTGGTATTGGCTGGACCCTTCCACATTCAAGATGAAAACTGGATGGCTTAATGACGGCGGTACGTGGTACTGGCTCCAGCCTTCGGGCGCCATGTTTGCTAACGGGTGGCTGAAAATCGATGGCGTTGACTATTACTTCAATGCAAGTGGTGCATGGTTGAATACGTCTGGTTCTGTTTTGGGGGTCAATAGGTCCAGTCTGGTCAATTGGCTTATGAGCCACGAAAACGACGGCTATTACCGTGGAACACGCTATGATACGCATCTTAGCCAAGAAACATGCATGTATCCAAAGGGTGATCCTCGTTGGGACGGGTATACCGGTATGAACTGCGGCGGATTTGTATCGCATGCATATATGAAAGCGGGCGGGAATTTAGCTCCCATTGCCGCCGAGCAGAGTCATTCCCCTTGGAGTGGAGGTCCCGGAAGGGGCGGCTGCGTAAACGCTTATCGTTGGTACGGCTACGCTATCGATACGTGCGCGAACGTGACTTATTTCAATTCTATTGATGAGTTACTGCGTAGTGGTTTGGCTCGTAAGGGGGACATTGTGTTCTTTAATCCTTACAACCCATATGCGGACGATAGCCACATTGGCTTTTTCTGGGGCAATTCGCCGAGCGAAAATTTGTTCTGGCATAGTGATGGTTATGGAAATCGCATCTCCGGTTTGACCGCTTTGGGCCCATCGAAAGCAATGCTGATTCGTTAGAATTCCGAGTTGTAGGGGACTCTCTGGGCCCCCTACCTTTTTGACATCTGGTTTGAAAGTTTATTTGAAGTCGGTATTCTTGGGGGCAAGAGGAGGGGGCAATGAGCCTGCGGGTTCAACCCTGCCGGTAAGTTCTTCTTTTCTTTGCAGCATTGCGCCCAACTATTTATTGTCCTAGATGGCATCTTGTCCTGTTAGATGTTCGGGAATCTTTCATAGCTATGCTGTAAGCTAGACGCAATCAAGAGCGAATGACGAGGTTTACATGAACAAACATTTTAAGTTGTTTTCGGCATTGTTGGTGCTGATGCTCCTTGCGCCCGTTTCTATGTTTGTATGCCCTGCGGATGCAGGGACTGCTCAGACTCTGGTTGAGAATTCTTGGCGTTATGAGGGTGGACAATTAGTTTCAGATGATGCTTCTTCCGAAGAAGACGGAATAGCTTTATTGTCTATGGACACTCTTCCCGATGGGGTTACAGCTCAGGGCATTGACGTCAGCGAGCACCAAGGGCGTATTGATTGGGACGCAGTTAAAGCTTCTGGCATCGATTTCGCTATTCTGCGCGTTGGGTTTGGCGCTCCGTCTTTCGGCGGTCGAATTGACTATCAATTTAATCGAAATATTTCTGAGTGCGAGCGACTCGGAATTCCCTACGGCGTCTATGTCTATTCATATGCTTTTGATAATCAACAGGCAGCCGATGAGGCGTCCATGGTGATTGACTGCCTATCGGGGCACAATCCTAGGCTACCGGTGTATTACGATCTTGAGGACAAGACAATTATTGCAGATGGTCGTCAATCCGGAATTGCATCTAGAGCTCAGACATTCTGTAATAAGATTTCTAGTGCTGGATATAAGCCAGGCATTTATGCAAACCTAAATTGGTTTAACAATATATTGACCGACCCTGTATTTAAGAGCGGTTCTTGGGATCATTGGATTGCTCAATACAACTCCCAATGTCACTATACCGGCAGTTACAGCTTTTGGCAGTATACAAGCCGCGGAAAAGTTTCTGGTATTAGCGGAAACGTTGATATGAATTACGCGTATGTTGATGTCTCTCTTTATTACTGGCAGTTAAAAGAGGGCACTTGGTATTACGCAACCTCTGACGGCAAAGCGTATACCGGATGGTTGCGCCAGGGCGGAGCCTGGTATTGGCTCGACCCCGACGCGGGCGGTGTAATGGCCACCGGGCTCCACGAGTGCAACGGCTCCCTGTACTGGTTCAACTCCTCCGGCGCGATGGCGACCGGATGGGTCCTCGACGGCGGGACCTGGTACTACGCGACGGGCTCTGGCGCGCTGGCGCGCGGCCCCGTATCCGTCGGCGGCGTGCCCTACTGCTTCGATGTCCGGACGGGGGCCATGCTGACGGGCTACCAGACGGACGCGCAGGGCGTCCGCCGCTACTTCGGCAACTGCGGCCCCCTTAACGGCTGGGGCTTCGTCGACGGCTCCTGGTACTGGTTCGCTGACGGTATCGCCTCGACCGGCTGGCTTTACACCGGCGGTTCCTGGTACTGGCTCGAGCCCGACGCGGGCGGCGCCATGGCGACGGGCCTCCACGCGTGCAACGGCGCAGCGTACTGGTTCAACGCCTCCGGCGCCATGGCGACCGGCTGGGTGCTCGACGGCGGCACCTGGTACTACGCGACGGGCTCCGGCGCCCTCGCCTCCGGCTGGCTCAACTTAAACGGTACGTGGTACTGGCTCGATCCCTCGACGCACGCCATGGCCACCGGGCTCCATGGGTGCAACGGCTCCATGTACTGGTTCAACGGCTCCGGCTCGATGGCGACCGGATGGGTCCTCGACGGCGGCACATGGTACTACGCGACGAGCTCCGGCGCCCTCACCTCCGGCTGGGCCTACGTCGGCGGCGCCTGGTACTGGCTTGACCCCTCGACGCACGCTATGACTACGGGTGTTCAAGAAATCGATGGGGTGAAATACTCTTTTGCTAGTAATGGCGCTTGGCTCGGCTAGCAACTCTTCCTTAATTGCTTTTTTCTAATTACATATTGCTCTTAGCTATCCATTTGTAGACTATGTTTATATAAAAATTGGTAACTACTGGGGGCTGCACATGGCAAGGAAAAAGCAAATAACATTAATCCTAATCATTCTTTCAACTCTACTGCTCGCTGGACCCGGTGTGGTTGATATCGCGAACGCAGAACCCATAAGCTCCTCCATCCCTACTGATTTTGAGCGGCAATCCGTCCCCTCGACTCTTTCTCCTTCCGATTCAATCGATGATGGTCCTGCTCAAGAATCCGTTAAATGGAATCTGGGTTGGAATTCGTTTGACGGCAACTGGTTCTATGTGGATTCAGTCAATCCGGTCTCGTTGCATTCTGGCTGGCTCTATACCAATGGGGCCTGGTATTGGCTTGACCCCTCGACGCATGCCATGGCCATCGGGCTCCATGAGTGCAATGGCTCCGCGTACTGGTTTGACGCCTCCGGCGCGATGGCGACCGGGTGGGTCCTCGACGGCGGTACCTGGTACTACGCGACGGGCTCCGGCGCCCTCGCCTTCGGTTGGGCCTACGTCGGCAGCGCCTGGTACTGGCTTGATCCCTCCACCCATGCCATGGCTACCGGCCTTCACGAGTGCAACGGCTCCCTGTACTGGTTTAATTCGTCCGGCGCGATGGCGACCGGGTGGGTCCTCGACGGCGGCACCTGGTACTACGCGACTGGCTCCGGCGCGCTGGCGCGCGGCCCCGTTTCCGTCGGCGGCGTGCCCTACTGCTTCGACGCCCGGACGGGGGCCATGCTGACGGGCTACCAGACGGACGCGCAGGGCGTCCGCCGCTACTTCGGCAGCTGCGGCCCCCTTAACGGCTGGGGCCTCGTCGACGGCTCCTGGTACTGGTTCGCTGACGGTATCGCCTCGACTGGCTGGCTTTACACCGGCGGCTCCTGGTACTGGCTCGACCCCGACGCGGGCGGCGCCATGGCGACGGGCCTCCATTCGTGCCACGGCTCCGCGTACTGGTTCAATGACTCCGGCGCGATGGCGACCGGATGGGTCCTCGACGGCGGCACCTGGTACTACGCGACAGGCTCCGGCGCGCTGGCCTCCGGCTGGCTCAGCCTAAACGGTGCGTGGTACTGGCTCGACCCCGCGACGCACGCCATGGCCACGGGCGTTCAAACTATCGGATCATGTGAATACATATTTAATAGTACCGGCAAGATGATGGCTAATTGCTGGTCAAACGGTGATGGGTCTTGGATGTATCATTCGTCATCCAGCGGCGCAATTGACCTTAAAGGCATCATGACCGATTCGGGAATCCAGCTGATTGACGACGACGGTAATGCCAGAACTGGTTGGATTGAGAGTCAGGGTGCTCGATATTATTGTTCTGCTAGTGGAGTAATTCTGACTGGGTGGCAGCAAATTGCTGGGTCTTGGTATTACTTTAACCCGGATGGTCGAATGGCGACCGGCTGGCTTAACGATGGCAGCAACTGGTACTGGCTGGATTCCGCTTCTGGCGCGATGAAAACGGGATGGCTTTCCCTTGGGGGCACATGGTATTACCTTGATGTCGCACGTGGGGGAGTAATGTTGAGTAACGGTTGGTATTGGATCGGCTCTACTGACTACAAGTTCAGTTCATCCGGCGCAATGGTTGGCGCTTGGGTCGATGTCCCGTGCTATTCGCAGTACCCGGAACTTCCTACTGGCTGTGAGTCGGTTGCCCTTACAAACCTGCTTAACTACTATGGTTTCGGTTTAGGTAAGACGATTATTGCGGATTACTATTTGCCCAAGGGAAGCAATGGCAATTTTGTTACCGCTTTTGATGGCAATCCAAGGCGTAGCAGCGGGGGTCTCATGGGATGCGTCGCACCTGCGATTACTATTGCTGGTAATAACTTTCTGCGTGCTGCTGGAAGTGGCAAGCAGGCAAAAGACGTTTCTTTCTCGTCAATTTCTTCCATTAAGAACAGGCTGACCTGTGGTCAACCTGTTGAGATGTGGAATACCGAATGGGGAAGTTGGCCAGGAGGCCGTTATGCTGCGCGTTGGTATAACGGGCATTCCTATGGTCTGTGGGGCGGTAATCATGCCGTAGTCCTTAAAGGCTATGATGACGAGCAGGGAATTGTCTATCTTTCGGATTCGATTAACGGCAATGTTACGCGAAATGCCCAAGTGTTCTTCGGCACGTGGCAACAGATGGATAGCCAGGCCGTGGTAATTGAATAGCCATGATGCTAAAAGGGGAGAGCTCGACGAGCTCTCCCCTTTTGCTACTTTGTTAATCTAGCTACGCCGTCTTCTTACGTCCAAATAGTTCGTCCCAGTTACTGGCTGCCAAAACTGTTCCGCATACAATTACAACGCAGCAGATTACGGATGCCATGTCGGGAATTGTTCCAAGCAAGATCAGGCCAAAGACCACTGACCATGCCGAATAGGAGATATTCAGAGCCATCGCACGCGCTGCTCCGATTGCCGCAATGCCCTTGTAATAGAACAGATAGGATGCAGTTCCTGCGAGTCCGGCGAGTGCAATAATCAATGTGGGCATGCTTGGGATAGCGCCCAACGTGAAATGCCATGCTCCGAAGAGGGGGAGTACGAGCACTCCATAAACAAGTGCACTTGTAGTTTCGCGGATTTGCAAAGCCGTTTCGTCATCAACGGCATCATCTTTCATTCCCCATGCGCACAGCACCGCTTCGGATCCCCATCCAATAACGGCAAGCACCGCCCCGAGTAAGCCGAGGGGGGCATTTGCAATCTCACTCGACCCGGCCGATAGATAGCCCATCGTCATTACGCCGCAAAGAGCAACGAGAAGGGAAAGAATCTGGCCTTTGCCCATTTTCTCCTTCAGCAGCACGAAGGAAAGGAATGCTCCGACTGCGGGATAGAAGGTGGAGATGATTGCCGTGTAGGCAGCTCCGATGTTATTAATTGCCAATACGTAGCCGGTCATTCCGATAGGTCCACCGAGTAGAGCGCCGGCGATGACGACCTTGCCCGAACGAGTTTTAAGTGCAGCGAGCGTGTCTTTCAGTCTGCCTCGGACTCCCATGTAGCCAAAGAGCCAGATTGCACAGAAGGCATCATGGAGAAAGGATCCCGCAATGGAGGCGCATGCAAGCGCTTCCGCCGATCCAATATAGGGCGCAAGCGCCAAGCCGATTCCAAGAATTACTGTATCAAGGCCCCAAAGAAGACCGCTAAAAAAGCCGAATTGCATCGTTACTCACCTTTCCGATAGATCTCCAGTGCCTTTTTAAGGTATTTGGCACCGTAATTGAAGTAGATATAGAGCCATTCGCCCACGAAGTCGCCTTCGGCTTCTTTCAGAAGAGACCAGAGGTACCAGCACCATCCTGCAAGGGCAATGTGCGCATAGTTATGCGCAATTTCGTTGTTTGTTGCCTTGCGCCCAAAATATGCATCAAGCGCGCGGTCGACTTCATCTTCGGAAAGCTCACAGCAGACACTGCAAGTTCCAAAATCGTTCGCGTAATCGCTCATGCCAGCATATTCCCAGTCAATGAGATAGTACTTGTCGTTTTCATCGATAAGAAAATTGAGGTAGAAGAAGTCATTGTGACAAAGGCATTTTGGCGCATTGTCGGCCTGAACAAAGCGCTCCAATTCATCGATTTCGGCGGCCATTTCCCTGTAGCCTGGAATGTCGATGGGACCTTTTTCCAGAAGAAGTGATTCGTAGCGCTTCGCTTCGAGGTAGAAGTCAAATTCGGTTTCGACGTTTGCACCGCTCTCGTGAAGCGAACGACACATCTGCATCATTCGATTCATTTGGGCAGCATCGTGTGGATTAGGCTGCTTTGCGTTGGGTACAAACTTCGAAATTTTCCAACCGCGCTTTGGGTCCTCATGGATGAACGTATCGTCAAGGCCGAGTTCCTTGGCCTTTTTAAGTGCGGCTACTTCTCCATTTCTGTTAATAAGCAGTTCGGTTCCGACTCCCGGATGGCGGTAAACGTACTCTCCATCATTGGTTCTAAAGTGGCACGATAGGTTCGTAAGACCTTGTTTAAGGGGATAAACGTCGTGAATCTCTGATTTGGAGCAGCCGAGCACTTGCTCGATGTTATCGAAAATATCGGAGTCAACGTTTTCGATAAAATGCGGATCAAAGGCACGCAGCTCATCAAGAGAATCGAATTCGTTGATCTCGCCCTCAGGATACTTCTTGATCACCATATCGAGCTCCTTGATGTGCTCGATATACAGATCTTCCCAAAGTTTGTCCGTTGTTTCGGGCTTGTTATATTCCGTTTCAAGAATCTGCTTAAACGCAAGCGAGAAGGCTTTATCAAAGTAGACATGCCCGAGCATGTACCATGCATCGGACCCGCCAATCGTAACATTGGTGATTCTATCCATTGCTCCCGTTTGAATGCACCATTCTTTGGTGGCGCCTTCAGCATATTGAGCAGAATAAAATGCTTTCCAAACATATGCTTCAAACGGATTGTTTAGAAGGTAATCATCGCTTGAGCAAATGTAGGTGTTGCCAAGTCGCTCCCTTACGCACATAAGTGATGCGTGGTTATTTTTGGATGCGTATTCGTTGTTGACGACAATCGAAACGCCGAACTTGCTTTCAAGATAGAAGAAATATTCTTTTTTATAGCCGACAACGACGGTGATATTGCTGATACCTGCGTCTTGCAGCTGCCTAATCTGACGTTCGATGAGAATCTCACCACGTACCTTTAAAAGGCCTTTGGGCTTTTCATACGAAATGGGAGCAAAGCGGCTCGAAAGCCCCGCAGCCAATATCACTGCGTTTTCAACCTTATAGGGGTGAAGTGCTTCGTAACCGCTGTCGGTTAGGCTGTCCGATTCGAGAAGGCCCTCATTCGTAAGCTCTTTATTTGCTGCGTTTACCGATCCAAGTGAGAGGCCAGTGCGCTCGGCAACTTCTCGCTGGCTGGCATATGGGTTCTTTAGGTATTCGTACAGAACAGTAAAGTTACGCTTGGTCAGTTCCACTGCAGGCCTCCAATTAAGATGTTCATTGCTTAGGGAAAGAATAGAATGATTGAACGTTTTGTTCAATTTAATATATTTATCTACATAGACTGAACAGACAGTAACGAAAATCAATCCTGGAATGTGGATTAAAATAAATAAATGAGATATCTGGGAGGGTCGCTTATGTATCGATTCGAAAAGAAGGCCACGTTTGTTTGTGCTGCTGCGTCATTAGTCACTGCTTGCTGCTTGCCCCTGAGTGCGAATGTCGCGTTTGCACAGGATTCCGTTGAGGCTCAGAGTATTGAGTCAAAAGCGGATTTTTCTTCTGTGGTTTCCGATGATTTGCAACCTGATAATTCTTCCGTCATAAAAGATGGCTGGCAACGAGACGAGTCGTCTGGAGTTTGGTATTACGGAAAAAACGGTAAACACCAAACTGGCTGGCTGCAAATCGGGGGCTATTGGTATTGGCTTGATCCAGCCAATGATGGTGCAATGCAGACAGGTTATTTCAATGTGACCGATGCTGGCGGATCGACTGTTTCGTTTTATGCGAATGACGGCAATACCGCAACGCCTTTTGGCGCGCTATATCAGAACTGCTGGCTACGTAACTCAGATGGAAATTGGTTTTATGCCAATGCTGGAGGCGATTTAGCTGCTGGTTGGTTTTATCAAGACGGCACATGGTATTACCTGGATCCTGCCACCCATATAATGCAGGTTGGTTTTGTCGACCTCGGGAGCGGGAAATACTATTTAGATGCCACTGGTGCTATGAAAACCGGCTGGATTCTCGTTGACGGGAATTGGTACTGGGCTTATTCATCGGGTGCCCTTGCTTCGTCATGGCAAACGATAGGTGGGGCTCGCTATTATTTTGACCCACAGACGTTCATCATGTTTAAGGGTCGTCAAAAGATTGATGGAAGAACCTACATTTTTGGTGACTATGGCCTCGCAAATGGATGGTACAAAGACGGAGCAGATTGGTATTACTGCTCTAACGGTATTGCGGCCACTGGCTGGAAACTCGTTAACGGCGCTTGGTATTATCTCGACCCAGCCTCCGATGGTAAGATGTCCGTTGGGTATTTAGACCTTGGCAATGCAGCTTATTATTTAAAGCCTAACGGGGCTATGGCTGTTGGTTGGGCTCAGGTCGAGGACGGCTGGTATTTCGCCTCCCAATCTGGTGCACTTATTTCTGGCTGGTATAAAGAGGGCACGAGCTGGTATTACCTGGACCCTGTTAGCCATCTCATGAAAACGGGCTTATTTGAGGTGGGCGGCAACGATTTTTTTGCAAACCAGAGCGGTAGGCTTATGGTTTCCAGCTGGGTTACCGTTAATGACGGCGTTCAAAGATACGCTGATGATAATGGATATCTTTGCAAGGATGTGATTCGCGAAAACGGCAATATCCTTAAAACCGCCGGAGCTGATGGTTGGCAGGTTGCGTCCGGCTGGGTTAACGTCGCAAATCTAAGGTTTTACGCAGAGCCCGGAACGGGCGTCATTCATCGTGGATGGCTGCAGATTGACGGCGATTGGTATTGGCTTGATGCTGATTCTGGCGTGATGAAGACCGGATGGGTTTTTACTGGCGGTGCATGGTATTACCTAAACGCTGACGGAAAAATGGCAACTGGTTGGAAATGCCTGAATGGAACATGGTATTACCTTGAGTCCAATGGAAGCATGCATGTTGGCTGGCTTAAAGATTCGGGTAAGTGGTATTGGTTAGACGGCAGCGGCGCTATGGCAACGGGCGCAAGAACCATCGATGGCGTTCGTCGAGTTTTCTGGAGCGATGGACAGTGCGACAAAGTTGGCTGGCAAAATCCATCCCAGTATCCTCAGGTCAGTTCTTGGACTGTTCGGCTGCCTGGCTATTGCACCGGATACTTTACCTATGTGACCCCTTCTCGCATTTCTGTCGAAGCAACGCGGGAAGATTGCGTGAACGCCTTTATCCAGCGCGCCTATGAGTATATTGGTACGCAATATATTGAGCCTTGGTCTACCGCTCCCGGTGGAGCTGTTGATTGCTCTGGTTTTGTCTTGCAGTGCCTTTATGCTACTGGCATGGATATGGGTGTTTACAACCCTTATAACCATCGCTGGGATCCAAGCCAAACCTATAATTCCATGAATTGGTATCGAAGCAATATCTTTATGCCCGTGAGCACGAGCTCGATTCAACGCGGCGATGTGATTTATTACCGCGGTCATATTGCAATTGCACTTGGCGGCGGCTTGATGATTGATTCCTGGCCTCATCAAGGTGTCGGAATTCATCCTATTAGTGCAAGGGGAAATGTAATCGGCGCAGCTCGTCCGTTTATTTAATAGATTCCCTGCAAGACAGTCGGTACCGGTTGGGGGCCTGAAATGAATGCTCGGATTGATCATCGAATTTGCTGGCGAGTAATTGGCTTGATGCTATTTTCCGCCTTACTCTCAGTTATAGCCCCCGCATTTTTTTGCACTGCTTATGCCGTGGAAGAGGGGGCGGATAACGGTGTCGTAGAGCGCGACTCGACAGGTGGGCCGGGAGCATTGGTCGGTGGCGGTTGCTCTCAAGACTCCAGCGATTGTGCCGGCAAAACAACGGAAGATTCGAGCCTACAGGTTGTCGAAAGCCATGACCCGTCGACTACAGAACAACTATCTGGATGGCAATGGAACGGTTTGTCCTGGTATTACTATCTAGATGGCTGTCGTTTGACCGGAATTCAGAATATTGACGACTCGCTGTACTACTTGGACCCCGCTCGTGACGGCGCAATGAGCTGCGGCTGGATTTTTACTGAAAATAAGTGGTATTACGCGGGTCCGTCAGGCGCTTTGGCAAGTGGCTGGCAGTTTATTGGAGACCAATGGTACTGGTTTGACTCCCTTAACAGCTGTTCTATGGCTACTGGTCGACGTGTTATTGATGGGCACCCTTATCTTCTTGGAACCTATGGACTGATTAATGGATGGTGCCTTGATAACGGTTTATGGTATTGGGGTAGCAATGGTGAAGTCTTAACCGGCTGGCTTCAAACTGGCAATAACTGGTATTGGCTTGATCCCGCCAATGATGGTGTTATGTCTAGAGGAATCGTTTCTGTCGGTTCGTCTCGTTACTATTTATCGGATTCCGGCGCAATGGCTGTTGGTTGGGCGTTTGATGGGACGGACTGGTATTACGCTGACGGTTCCGGCGCACTTGCATCGGGCTGGCGTTTGGTGAATGGCGTTTGGTATTGGCTCGATGTCGCAAATGACAATAGAATGGCTACCGGCTTTTTTGTCATCGGATCCAATCAGTATCATTTTTCTTCAACGGGAGCGTTGTCACTCGGCTGGTTTATGAGCGATGGAGACTGGTATTACGCTGAGCCTTCTCATGCGTCGGGCATTATAAAGGCTGGATGGCTGAAGGACGGTAGTCAATACTATTATCTCGATCCTGCCGCCGACGGTAAAATGCTGCTTGGTCATTTTTCTGTAAATGGGAAAAGCTATTATGCAAAAGCTTCAGGCGCTGTTGCTTGTCGTGAATGGGTTGATGTCCAGGACTCGGTTCAGGATGAGCCATCTAAGGCTTTTGCAGGTTCTGATTGCTCATTGTGTGGAGCATTGCTTAATGGAAAACTGTTTACATCAAACGGCGATGGCGAATTGATCGAAGCTCACGGGTTTGTGATGCTTGGAGGCTGTAAGTTCTATGCTGATCCAACCGATGGCTCCCCCTGCGCTGGATGGAAGAACGTTAACGGAAAATGGTACTTCTTTGATGAGACCGCTGGCTATGCACGATCTGGCTGGCTGTACAAGGATGGCTCCTGGTTCTATTTGGAGCCATCTACCTACGTTATGAAAACCGGCTGGGTTGCCGTTAACGGATCTTGGTATTACTTGAATTCGTCTGGTTATATGCAAACAGGGTGGCTTAACCTGGGGGGTACCTGGTATTGGTTTGACGCTAGTGGTGCCATGGCTACTGGCTGGCGCGTTGTGGACGGATCCTGGAATTATTTCATGGCCAACGGCGCGTGGGTGTCAGACTATATGGATGCTAAGGCTCAAAGTTATTCAAGCAATACAAATTGGCTGATACTTGTCGATACGTCACGTTGCGTTACGAGTATTTACACTGGATCCTGGAATAACTGGTCCTTAAACCGTCGATATGTATGTTCGACGGGAAAGGCTAGCACGCCTACGGTGATAGGGGAGTATCAAGTCTACGGTAAGGGATACTCCTTTGGGCATGGATATACTTGCTATTACTACACGCAGTTCTATGGTGATTACCTATTCCATTCCTCACCCTACTATGTTAACAGCAATCGCGTGATGGATCCCACGATGGGGGTCCCATCCTCTGCCGGATGCGTGCGTCTTGAGATCTAGAACGCAAAATGGATTTACGATAATATTCCTTATGGAACGAAGGTTGTTACTTATTGATATTAGGCACTCGTTTTAAGAGACAGGGATAAATACTCTATTTTTAAAAGAGTTTCTTTTAACTGAGGGTGCTTTGATAATCTTTAGCAATGAATTTGGGAGGATTTTTGGAAATAGAAATGGGAAATGATATTGGCGTATGCGTACTTCTCTCAGCTTATAAACCCGATCTTAAGTTTTTCGCGGAACAACTTGATTCGATAGATAAACAAACGTTTCCGCTTACGCTTCTAGTTAGAAATGACTGCCCTGAATCGGATTCATTAGAGCGGTTTATCCAAGCGCATATAACGAAAAACGCCTATCGGTATTATCACGGTGATAATAATCTCGGTTATGTCAAATCGTTCGAGGCGCTGCTCTCCTTGGCGGAAGGGGATTACGTAGTACTTTGCGATCAGGATGATATTTGGGAGCCTAATAGAGTTGAAGTTTCGCTCAACCATATGCTAGAAGAAGGCTCAATTCTAGATGTTTGTGATAGATCGGTAATTGACGAAAACGGAAATATTCTGGTAAAGAGTTATAGGAAAGCTCATCCTAATTCGCCGGAAGTAAATTGGTGCTCTGGAGAGGATATTACTGTACAGGCCGCAAGCGTATGTTACGGCATTGGTATGGCTCTCATGTTAGATGCGAGTGCGGCGAAGTCGATGATTCCCTTTCCGGAATCGACTGCACATGACTTGTGGTTGACATTGGGTTGCAGTGAACTGGGGAAGTGCAGCTTTACTATGACTCCTTTGGTTAAGTATCGTCGACATGGTGGTAACGAAACTGGATTCCTTGCAGGTGTTTCTTCAAAAGATGATTGGTATTCGACAAGAGTTAAAAACAGGGTTGATACTGCTAGGCGATTTGCCGATAGATTTCCCGATTCACCGCATCTAAAGGAAATATTGGGGTTCGCTGAAGCAAGGGAGCGGCGCTCCATAATTGGTTTACTTAAATACCGACGAGCTTGCCCGTCTATCGCTAAAGCAGATATCATTATACGTCTTGTGCCGAATTGGCTGTTTATTTTGATTTTAAAAGAACTTAAAGCTGCGAGATAGCTCCGTATCCTCATTTCGACAGGTTTAGAAGGGCGCTTATATTTGTGAAGGCCACAGAGAAGACTCTTTCGATTAAACATAATATGTTCTGGAATACCGTCGGTTCGTTGACTAACTTAGGCTGTCAGTGGCTTATCACCATTTTGGTCGTTCGGCTGTCTGATGGATATAGTGCTGCAGGCATTTATTCGCTGGCTATGTCTATTTTCAACATGTTTTCTCAATTAGCCCAATACAGGATGTACACGGTGCAAATTGCAGATGTTGAAAGGAAAAACTCTGCTGGTGAATACCTGACTTTTCGTTTCTTTACTACTTTTATAGCGTTTGCAATGTTAGCCGTCTATTCCATTGCAACGTGTCGTATTGGTACGGTGCCCGCTATTCTTCTGTATGCTCTCTATAAAACCGCTGGCTTAGTCATTGATGTCATGCATGCTAATGATCAGGTTGGTCATAGGATGGACTATATTGGGAAATCCCTCATAATGCAGGGCATCGGCTCTCTCCTTTCATTCATTCTTGTCTTTGGATTTTTTAATAGCCTCGAAGGTGCACTGTTGCTTATGACGGTAGTGACAATAGGCATCGGAGTTATTTACGATTATCCAAGATCAAATCGGATTTCTGCAATCAAGCTTGGAATTAGCCGAGCGAAGGTCAGAGCCTTCCTATGTAGCTGTTTGCCCATCGTTCTGGGCGGCATTGCTGCTTCTGCGGCGCCGAATATTCCCAGGCAGTATTTATCTTATTCATTCGGAGATTCTGCTCTGGGTATTTATGCATCAGTTGCTGCACCTGTGGCAATTATCCAAATGGGTGCGACCTATATTTATAATCCTTTATTAGGTTATCTAGTAGAGCGTTACCATTCTAGAGAAAAGTCCTTTTTTTCGCTCATAGGTAAAATACTTGCTGGCATCTTTTTTGTCGGTGTCATATCTTCAGTTGCCCTTTTCTTTTTCGGTAAATTATTGCTGTCACTGTTTTATGGCGCTGGAATAGCTAAACATACCGATCTCCTTCAGCCTATGTTGGCTTGTGCCTTTTTGACTGGCATCGCTTGGTTTGTCAACGATTTGTTGGTTTCTCTTGATAATTACCGAGGGGTATTTGTTGGCAGCATGCTGTCCTTAATTAGTGCTGTCGCTGTTATGGCTCCTGCGCAAATGCTGTTTGGCTTAAATGGCCCTACTGTATCGGCGCTTATATCCAATGCCATTTGCCTTATTTATCAGTCTTCTGTTTTGGGGAAACAGACGCAACAATGGTTCGGGGAAAAGAGATAGGCCGATGATGTCTAAAGCTCACGCGCTATTAAAGCTTCAAAACACTGAATTGGATATCCTTCAGGTTGTCGCCGCATTCTGCTCTAAGCACGGCATCAGGTGGTGGCTTGACGGTGGAACATGTTTAGGAGCAATGCGTCATAGGGGGTTTATCCCTTGGGATGATGATATAGATATCGGAATGATGCGTTCAGATTATGACCGCTTTTGCTCTTTAGCCGAGGGTGGGTTACCGGAAGGATATTCGCTCCATACATCGCGGAATACTACTGGCTATGCTGCGATGTTTGCTAAGGTGTATCGCGATGGAACTCGCTTCGAGAATCAAGAGGCTCGAGAGGCTTCCAGTTCGATGGGCATTTTTGTCGACATCTTTCCATATGACCAGCTCTATACAGATAAACGCCTTCGTGCAAAGCAAGTCCGAACTGCATCAATTGCACAGAAAAGAGCCTATTTATATCATTCTTCTTCCATTGTTGTCCCTCATAAAGGGTTCCTTGGTCAACTCGAGCAAATTGGTTGTTCTGCTATGCACGTGGTGGAACAACTGGTTTCTCGAGGCGCATGCTCTTACCAGGATTTGTTCGATTCCTGTATTGCCGACTCAAATACGGGTGAGGTCTCTGATTACTGTCTGACGTTAAGCTGGCCGAATATGGCGCCAGTGCCTATTTCAGAGATTTTCCCTCTGAGCAGCGCGGTTTTCGAAGGCAGTGAATTCCCTGTTCCTCGTATGACGGATAAATATCTTACAACGATGTATGGCGATTGGAAAAAAATACCGTCACCGGATAATCGACATACCCATCTTCCGCTCTTGCTCGACTTTGGAGATGGGGAAGTCTGGACGGCACAGAATTAAGGATATGACATCTATATCAGATGAGGTTATGTGATGAGCTCCTCTATTTGTATTTTCACTCACCATTATCACCCGCAACTTAGTGGAATTGGTAATTTTGTCGATGGTCTCGCTCATGCCTTGACTGCACGCGGCGATAGGGTGGTTATCGTTACTAATGATTCGATGCGCGTGGGAGTCGGTCATTCAGTCGAAAACGGCCTGGAGGTAATTCGTCTTCCTTGCATTCCGTTACTTGATGGAAGACTTCCTCTTCCCAAAAAAACCAGTGATTATTACCGACTCCTGCAAACCCTTGATGATTATGAGTGGAATGGTGTTCTGATAAACACGAGACTTTTCCCTCTCTCGCTCGAAGGGCTGAGGTTTGCTGCGGATCATAGTGCTAAGGCTGTCGTTCTCGACCACGGCTCAGCGTATCTCTCTTTCAATCAGCCATTTCTTGATTATTTTGTTCGCCGATATGAAGATTGGATTACTGATCGCGTAAAGACGTTTGACCCTGATTTCTATGGAATTTCTTCTAAAAGTGTTGAATGGCTTCAGCACTTTAATATCACTGCAAAGGGCGTCATTTCAAACTCAATCAATGCCTCATTCTATAGGAGTATTTCTTCGGGGAGAGATTTCCGATCTGAATTAGGTATCCCTCAGTCATCTTTGGTTGTAGCTTTTGTCGGGCGGCTTATTCCTGAAAAGGGAATTAATTCAATTATTGAGGCGGCTCGCACAAAAGATATTACCAAGCGTGATATTTGTTTTGTTCTTGCAGGGGATGGTCCGCTGGCTAATGAGGTCAAGGAAGCCTGTTCGTCTAACTTGTTTTGGCTTGGGAGATGTAACACAGAGGATATTTCTTCCTTACTTCAGCAAGCAGATGTGCTTTGTCTTCCAACTCGTTCCGAAGGCTTTTCAACGGTACTTCTTGAAGCTTCAGCCTGCGGAACGCCTGCAGTGGTAACAGATGTGGGCGGGGCACGCGAGCTTATCTTAGATGATAGCTACGGCACAATAATTCGGTCCATGGCATCTGATGAGGTGGTTTCGGCATTATGCAGGCTTTTTGATGATCGAGAGCTGCTTTCTCTTCAGTCTCGAAACTCTAGGGCGCTTGTTGAAAGTCGATATAACTGGGATGCCACTGCTATGGATGTCGAGAAGGTGTTTTGTATTTGCTAAGTGATACTTGGCTGGCTTTTGTTCGGATGAAGTTGATAATCAAGGGCTTTTGTTCGGCTTTTGCGTGAAGTTGGATATAAGTGCCGATTTTGGTATTGTCGATTCCTCCTATTTCATGAATATTTGCTCGCTTGAGCACCGCTGAATATCAAGAAGCACGCCGCTGTTATTGCGCCTGGCTTTGGGGCCGACATGGGTCTCGGCGCCTATTTATTGCTAGCGTCCGGCGTCGCGTCGCTGCTGCATGTTGGCCTCGCCTGTATCAACCCAGACCGTGTTTCTTTAAGCTAGTGCCAAAGATTAAGGCTATCGTTGGGATGGGGGGGGATAGTTGGAGCAGTTTTGTCCGATTAGAATGGCGTCGAAGTCTTATGCACCGCGCAATTGGGCGAGAGCCGCAGCGGATTTGTATCTCGCGATGGCAGATGGGGGCTCCAGGTGAACGTCAGCTGTATGCCAGCCGTGCAAACTAAATATCCAAGCTTGAGATGTAACTTCGCGATGGTTAGTCCGGATGCTGTAAACTTTATTCATTACTAGACAGTGCGTTGGACTGTAAGGGCCGCATTTTCTTCGATCGTCGCTAAGGGCCAACTATTATTTGGAATGGATGAAACACGATTGTCATATGCTTTAACAAAAGATTCAAAAGGATATCCGCGTGTTCTGGTAATTATTCCCGCTTATAACGAGCAGGAATGCATTCTCAATACCGTTGCTTCTATTAAGGCTGCTGGATATGACTATGTCGTAATTAACGACGGCTCACAGGATGGGACACTTAGGCTTTGTCGAGAGCATGATGTCAACATATTGGATCTCCCACAGAACCTTGGTATCGGTGGGGCGGTCCAGGCGGGGCATAAGTATGCTCAGAGATTTGGCTATGATATTGACATTCAGGTTGACGGCGATGGCCAACATGATCCTTCTTATATACCTGAGCTTGTTAAGCTGATTGAGGGTGGGGCGAGTCTGGCGATAGGCTCTCGATTCTTGGTCGAGACCGACGGTTTCCAATCAACCTTTATGCGTCGTGTTGGAATCAGGTGGCTCTCTTTTTTGCTTAAGTTGCTTACAGGTAAGGCGGTCACCGATCCCACTTCTGGCTTTAGAGCCTGCAATAAAGACGCCATCGACTTATTCTGCAAGAGCTATCCTGATGATTATCCGGAGCCGGAATCGATAGCTTTGGCTATGAAGCTTGGTCTCCCCGTTATGGAGGCACCTGTAAAGATGAATGAGCGCCAGGGCGGGCGTTCATCCATTGGGCTCCTCTCTTCCGTCTACTACATGATTAAAGTTACGCTTGCTATTGTCCTTGTGTGTTGGATCCATAGGGGAGACCAATAATGAATTTTTTTCTAAGGATTGGGGCAGCCATCTTTTTTGGTGGGTTCCTCGTTTATGTTCTTCGACTCGTATCCAAAGGAAAGATGCTTCTTAAGTATTCTTTGCTTTGGATTTTAATGTGCATGGCGGCCTTGCTTTGTGATTTATTCCCTCAGCTTATTTTTTATTGCTCCACGGCTATTGGGTTTGTTAACCCGGCCAATTTCCTCTTCCTGGGTGCAATTGTGCTGTTGCTTGCAATCTCTCTATCCCTTAGCGTTGCGGTGAGCCGTCATGTTTTGGCAATCAAAAGCCTTACACAAAGGATTGCCTTGCTCGAAAAAGAGCTTGAGAATCGGTTGGATTATTATGACTGAGCTTGATACAATTATTTGATTCAGTTTACTTTTAGTTCTTCAATGTTGCTAGTTGAGGAAAGTGGAAATCTGCCTTATACAAACGTTGCTTATACCCTTTGCTGAGGTCTGGATCGGTACCAAATCCGATGATTCTCATCGCGGGTTGCCATTTGCTTGTCAATGGAGGCGATATCCCTGCTCCGGCTGCAACGTTGTTTCAGCTGTTATGTCGTGGTCGAATAGTTTTGTATTAATAATGTAGAACAGATAATAGAATCAGCCGGAGGACTCCATTACAAAAGAGCGTAATTCCATTATCGAGCCATTTAGGTTAATTTCGATGTGGTGTGTAGTTACGCATCATTTTGTAATGCATAATGCAGATGATGTATCGGTTTTTGCTAGCCCTTTAACCCGTTAAATTTATTAGGACGATATCACTGGCCTGGTGGCTGAACTACTACCACACTACCGCTACGCCCCAGTGGGGCTGGGTTTTAAATACGCCTTTGGAATGATATTGCTTTGGCTATCTTGCGGAAAACAATCTCGAAGAAGAGGTAGTGTCGAGAAAGTTGGTGTAAGGGCCCTTGCGGCCCCTGTGTCCGATATCC
>CATXWM010000037.1 GCA_958403205.1 uncultured Collinsella sp.
GCCAGACCGGAGGGGCGCCGTGGGCGGGAATCTGGGCGTACACATTTCCTACACAGTTTGGGATCCGACTAACGTTTGCCAGCCGTTAACTACCGCTCGCCGAGCATCTCTTTATATAAGGCAGCCTCATGGTTAAAGCGGATACGTCCCCCTAGCTAAAGCACAGCCAGCATCGAGCAACTCATCACGTTCTTCCACCGAGAACCCCTCGGCGTAGACGCGCACCACTGGTTCGGTCCCGCTAGGACGGACCAGCAGCCACGTGTCATCCTCGAATGACAGACGCAAGCCGTCCATATGACTAACGTTTTGCGGCACCTTGCCACAAATCGACTTGGGGTTTACGCCCGGCAGCAGGGTTCGTAACGTTTCGGCATCTTCGGCCTCAAGGCGCAAATCGCGTCGACCGTAACTCGTCTTACCAAAACTGTCCTCGAGTTGGTCGACCAGAACGCCCAAAGGCGCGCCCGTCTTTGCCATAAGCTCACACAGAATCAGACAGGCGAGGATTCCATCGCGCTCGGGCATATGCGCGGCGATGCCGATACCACCGGCTTCTTCGCCGCCCATGAGGACGCCGCCCTTCTTCATCTCCGCCGCTATATATTTGAAACCGACTGGTTTGACGGTCACGCGGCAGCCAAGCGCCTCCGCAATGCGACGCACGAGCGTCGAGCATGAAAGATTGACGACGACGCGCCCCTCCAAATTACGAAATTGAACCAAGTCGCCCAAAACGAGCGCCATGATCTGATGCGGATGTATATATCTGCCGCGCTCGTCAACCGCGCCGATACGGTCGGCGTCGCCGTCGGTCACCAGGCCAGCGCAAGCTCCGTCCTCGATAACCGTGCGCTCGCAAGCGTCCACCCAAGGTTCAACGGGGTCGGGGCAGATATCTTCTTGGTCAGACGCCTGCCCGGCGTGAATCTCGTGCACCTCAACGCCAAGCTCGCGCAGCAAGTCGGCTAGATAGCCCTGGGCTGCGCCGCCCATAGGATCGACAACCACGCGCAGGTGCGCGGCGCGGATGGCTTCGGCATCGACAAACGATGCCACCGCCTGCATATAGTCAGGAATGATATCCGCGGTGCGATATTGTCCCTCGATCCCCATTGGCTCGGGAGCCATAGTCTCTTCGAGCTCTTCGATGACATCCTGGTTGGCGGTCGAGCCGTCACCCATGCGAATCTTGAGGCACAGATAGCCCTGCGGATGATGGGACCCCGTCACCATGAGCGCGCCGCACGCTTCACCGTCATAAGCCGCCGCCCACGTAAGGGCAGGGGTCGGGACAGGTCGCGAAGCGAGCACGGCGTCTAGCCCGTGCGCCGCTAGCACGCCCGCCGCAAGCTCAGCGAACTCGCGCGCCAGGGGCCGGGTGTCGAACCCTATATATACCGTTTTGCCCGGATTGGTCTTTTGCCACAACTCGCCGACGGCATCGGCGATACGGGCAACGTTATCGGCAGTGAAGTCCTCATCGACGCGAGCGCGCCAACCGTCAGTTCCAAAATGAATTATCGCGCACACGCGCAGACACCTCACAGTGCTTGGATCATGGTACGCATGGGGTATACCCGCAACATGCACTCGGCAACCTGCCGGCACCAGCATTCACCATTTGGGCAAATGCTGCCGAGGACATGCAGGCAATAAAAAACCGCCCCGTATGGAGCGGTTTTACCCTTTATATATCGAGCGCCTCGGCCATCGCGGCCGTAGTGATTGCCGTGGTTCCACAGCAACTGCCCACCATTGCGGCACCGGCATGTCTCCATTCGATGCATGCGCGCGCGAAAGCTTCGGGGTTCTCGTGCCATACGGGGCCATCCTGAGTCTGGACCGGATCGCCTACGTTGGGACGCACCGTGACGGGAGTAGTCGCCGATGCAACCATCCTGGGCACCGCCGCGTTCGCGGCCGCAAGCGAACAGCAATTAACACCAACCGAGTTTGCGCCGTGTTTTTCGGCGTACAAAACGGCTGCCTCGATGTTGAGGCCATCGCCCAACAGGTCGCCTTTATCGTCAACGACAAAACTCACCAGAACAGGCATGCCATCGGCGGCATCTCGGGCGCCGGCAAGCATGGGCTGCAAATTACGGATAGACGTCACCGTCTCGATCAGCAGACCGTCAACGCCGGCGTTGAGCAAGGCGTGCGCCTGTTCGCGCGCAATGCCTCGGATTTCACGATACTCGGCAGAGTCCTCGGCAAACCACTCAATACCGATCGGGCCCATCGAGCCCAGCAGCAGCTGAGGGTGCGCCTGGCGGGCATCGTCGACGGCCCCGCGATTGACCTCCGCCACGGACGGCGCAATCTGGTCGTGCTTGAGGGCATAGCTCGATGCCTGAAAGGTGTTGGTAATGAGCACCTGCGCGCCGGCGGCGACATACAAACGATGGATACGAGAAACGGTCTGCGGCTCTGCCAGATTCCAAAACGCCGGTGGAATGTCGGCGGCATCGTACTCACTCAACAGAACACTGCCCATGGGGCCCTGCGCCAACAAGGTCTCGCTCGACAAGCGGCGCGTAAGTTCCTCGGCACCAAAGCGGTTGTAATAACTCGTATCCATATATATCCCGCTATTCCTCGACGCTGATTCCCTGCTTTTCGAGATAGGCGAGCCAGCGGTTCATCGTGTCCTCGGAAAGCGCATGCTCCATCATGCAGGCCTCGGAATCGGCTCGCTCAAATTCGACACCGAGCTCCTGAACCAAAAACGTGCGGATGAGGCGATGACGGTACCAGATAGCCGTACCAACCTCGCGGCCGCGATCGGTCAGGACTACCTTGCCGTAGTGCGATTGCTCGACAAGTTCGGATGCCTTGAGCGCCGAAACCGCTTTATTGACCGATGCCTTGGAGACGCCAAGACGCTGCGCGATGTCGACCGATCGCACGCCGTTGGTTTCCCCCTCTTCGCTTTCAATGCGAACCATGCACTCCAAGTAGTCTTCGTTCGCCACCGTCAGATGTAGTTCGCGCGAGCTATTTGTCGTATCCATGATCTTCCGTCCCTTCTGCATTCAATGGCTGATTCTACCCCATCCAAGCGTCGTGGTATGCCGTGGCATACCGTGCTAGAGTTCTTGTTGCACACGACGACCAAGATTGGAGCGGTCTTTATGGAAAACACCACCACGAGCCCCGATGTCCTCGAACGCTTTTTGCGCTACGTCCAGATCAACACGCAGTCCGAGGATGCAAACTGCGACCAGGTACCCTCGAGCGCCGTTCAGTTTGACCTTGCCAACGTGCTGGCTGAAGAGCTGCGCGAGCTTGGTGCGGAAGATGCCCACGTGACCGAGCACGCCTATGTCTGCGCGCATATCCCCGCAAGTGCGGGCGCTGAGGACAAGCCCGCCCTGGGCCTGATCGCCCATCTCGACACCACCGAAGTTGCACCGGGCGCCGGCGTGAAGCCGCATATCGTACACTACGAAGGCGGTGACCTGGTCTGCGGCACGGTTGACGGTAAACCCGTTGCCATGAGTACCGCCAAGCTTCCCGCCCTGAATGACCTCGCGGGTGAGGACCTGGTCTGCAGCGACGGCACCACGCTGCTGGGCGCAGACGACAAGGCAGGCGTCGCCGAGATCATGTCGCTTGTCGCGCGTATCGCTCAGGACCCTTCTCTACCCCATCCCGCACTCGGAATTTGCTTCTGCCCTGACGAGGAGATCGGCCACGGAGCCGAGCTGTTGGATATCGATACCTTTGGCTGCAAGTACGCCTACACGGTCGACGGCGGCCCCATCGGCGAGCTGGAGTGGGAGTGCTTTAACGCCGCCGAGGCGACCGTCCGCTTTGAGGGCCAGTCCATCCACCCGGGCGACGCTAAGGGTCGTATGGTCAACGCAGGCAATCTGTTCTGCGACTTCAACGCGTTGCTCCCCTACGTGCAGCGCCCGGAGTATACGGAAGGCTACGAGGGCTTTTATCACCTTGAGGGTGTATCTGCGACCGTCGATCACGCCACAGCGCGCTATATCGTCCGCGACCATGACGCCGCCAAGTTCCAGCAGAAACTCGACCTTATTGATGCCGCCGCCTCGATGCTCAACCAGCGTCTGGGTGAGGAGCGCGTGACGGTCGAGATTAAGCAGCAGTATCGAAATATGGCCGAGATCGTTCGTGACTATCCCGAGCTTATTGATGTTGCCAAGGAAGCCTACCTTGCCTGCGGCGTTGAGCCCCAAGTGCTGCCGATTCGCGGCGGCACCGACGGCGCGCAGCTGTCGTTCCGCGGTCTGCCCTGCCCCAACCTTTCCACCGGCGGCTATTGCTACCACGGCGTCAACGAGTTCGTCCCGGTCAGTTCGCTCGTCAAGATGACCGATGTGCTCCAGGAGCTCGTCGCCCGCTTTGCATAAGCCTGGCTGCACAAGTCCGAAAGACGAATCGCCCCGTCCTCAACCGAGAACGGGGCGATTTTTTTGCTGCAATGTGAACAGGTTGACGCACGCCAGCCTCTTAACGCAAGGAGTGTCCCAAACTGCCGGCACAAAAGGAACGTCCCCAAGTGCCAAGTGTTCCGGCAACGCCGATGTTTTGGCGCGGACAGCGAAAACCCGCCAGAGCGAGCAAGGTGCCTTGAAACGAGGCGGCATTGATCTTTTGATCATGCCGCCGAAGTTGAAAGGCAGATTGCCGCTCTGGCGGGTTTGCAGCGTCGAGCAGTTACGCGGTTTGGTAAAACCGCGTAACTTAGTAGTTGGCCTCGTAGCCGTTGCCGTCGCCGGTGGGCTCTTCGTAGTAGTCCGAATCGCTCGAATCGCTTGAGTCATCGGAATCGTCAGAGCTGACCGATGAGGTTGCGGTACCATTTGCGTAGTCGTCAGACGTGTTGTTGTTCAGGTCGCCGATCGTAGAGCTGGAACCGTCGGAAAGGCCCATGGTGTTGGGACCCTTGGGGTCCTTGCCGGCATCGACGCGCTCCATCATTTCCTTGAGCTCGTCCTCGTAGACAAAGACGTAGCTCACACCGTCGATCATGGTGCTGTCGTCGGCGTACGAGGGCAGGTTGGCCGAGTAGATACCGTCGACATCCATACCGCGCATGGCGTTGACCGTAGCCACGATATCCTGAACGCTCATATCGGTTACGAGCATATCGGACAGCGAATTAACCAGGCCAAAGATCTTCGTGGCATCGAAGTTATTGAGAATCTGGTTGGCAAGGGCGCCAAGCACCTGACGCTGGTGGCGCATGCGCGTGTAATCGCCGTCGGCATAGGTGTAGCGGCAGCGGGCATAGGTAAGGGCGGTGGCACCGTCCATATGCTGCTGGCCAGCGGTAATCTTAATATCCAGGTGCTCGGGGTCGTCAACATCATCGGTTGCGTTAATGTCGATACCGCCAACCGAATCAATCAGCGCCTGCATACCGTCGAAGCTGACCTCGGCATAGTGGGAAATCTGAACACCGCACAGCTCGTTGACCGCCTCGACCATGGCCTCGGCGCCGCCAACGGTATGGCAGGCGTTGATCTTCATGGTCTCGCCCTTGTACTCGACCTTGGTGTCGCGCGGAACGGAAATGAGCGTCGCCTGCTTTTGCGTGGGGTCGATGCGTGCCAGGATAATCGAGTCGGCACGATACGTATCCTCGCCCGGACGGCCGTCGGTGCCAAGAAGCAGCACGTAGAACGGATCCTTTGCCTCATCGGTGTCAACCAGAACCCGACGCAGATTGTCGGTAATGACATTGGAATCGCCGAGCTTGCCCATAATGGTGGCAAACCACAGGCCGGCAGCGGTAGTGGCACTCAGCAGCACGCCAAGCACGACAATGAGCGCGACGTGACGAATCGTGTGGCTACGACGACGTTGACGAGCGCGCTCGGAATAGCGAGCCACGTTATCGCGACTGTAGATCTTGGCCTGCGCACCAGTTGAGGGTCTTCGGGCGGTGGTATCCGCGAGGGGCTTTTTATTAAACATAGGCAACCTGTATTAGTAGATGACGGGATCGGGGACGGTAGCATGCTCGACATGCGCGCCGAGCGCCTGCAGCTTTTCGACAAACTGCTCATAGCCGCGCTTGATGTGATGGATGGCCGATACCTCGGTCGTGCCATCGGCAATCAGACCAGCGACAACAAGAGCTGCGCCGCCGCGCAGATCGGGCGAGGTAACCTGCGCACCAGAGAAACCCTTGACGCCGTGAATCATGGCGTGGTGGCTCTCGATGCGAATATCGGCACCCATTCGAACCAACTCGGATGCGAACATAAAACGATTCTCGAAGATGTTCTCGGTGATAACGGAGCTACCATCGGCAAGGGCGGAGAGTACCATGATCTGCGCCTGCATGTCCGTCGGGAAGCCGGGGAACGGAAGCGTCTGGATGTCGACCGGCTTGATACGCTCGGCACGCCTCACATGGACGCCATCCTCGAAGCGCTCGCAGTCGATACCCATGAGCTCCATCTTCTTGAGCACCATGCCCAAGTGAATGGGACAAAAGCCCGTGACATCGACACCGCGATCGTCGGCCATCAACGCACCGGCAACGATAAAGGTACCGGCCTCGATGCGGTCGCCCACCACGCGATGGGTAACAGGATGCAGCTCTACCACGCCCTCGATGGTCACGACAGGCGTACCGGCGCCGACAATCTTGGCACCCATTTCGTTGAGCATGTTAGCGAGATCGACGATCTCGGGCTCGCGTGCGGCATTGTCGATGACAGTGGTACCCTGCGCGCGCACGGATGCCATGATGAGGTTCTCGGTCGCACCGACACTGGCAAACTCGAGCGTGACGGTGGTACCGCGCAGGCCCTGAGGCGCGTTGGCGTTGATGTAGCCGTGGGCGGTGTCGAACTCAACACCCAGGGCCTCGAGACCCAGAATATGCATGTCGATCTTACGAGCACCTAGGTTGCAGCCACCCGGCATGGCAATCTTGGCGCGATGGAAGCGGCCCAACAGAGGCCCCATGACAGCGGTGGAAGCACGCATCTTAGCGACGAGCTCATAGGGAGCCTCCCAGGAATCGACCTGAGAGGTATCAATCTCAAGCGTGTGCTCGTCGAGAACATCGATTGTTGCGCCCATGCCCTTGAGCACCTTGCCCATCACGTGGACATCGGAAATATCTGGCACGTTCTGCAGCGTCGTCTTGCCCGGCGCCAGAAGCGTTGCCGCCATGAGTTTGAGCGCGGAGTTCTTGGCACCCGAGACGGGCACGGAGCCTCCGATGGCGTGGCCACCCTCAACGCGGATAATATCCAAGGTCTACCCTTTCAAAAAGCATGCCCGGGGTGGCTAGGCCATCCCGGGCATGATGTGTTCGCAAATGGTCGAACGCTAAATCGTTTGACTATTGGGCAAGCTTGAGCTTACACCATGCGATTTCATTATAGAGGTAGGCGCGGCGTGCATCATCCTCCGACAAATTACCCAGCTTCTCTTCAAAACCTTGAATATCAGCTTTAAGCTTGTCGGCATCGACGGTCGCCAAATCGCAAGCGCGCTCGGCGAGAACGGTCACGACATCGTCCGCAACCTGGGCATAGCCGCCGGCCACGGCAAACGTGTGGTCGACAGTGCCCATGGCCTTATCGGAAACGCGAACGTAACCGCGGTCGATCGTGCAGATCTCGCTGGAGTGAGCAGGCAGAACGCCAAACTCACCATCCGTGGACGGAATCGACACAAACGCAGCGTCGCCCTCATAGGCGCAGCTCACGGGGCACACGATGCGGATACGCATAACCTACTTCTCCCCCATCTTGCGGGCGCGCTCGCGCACGTCCTCAATCGTGGAAGCATAGCGGAAAGCCTGCTCGGGCAGGTCATCGGCCTTGCCGTCGACAATCTCGGCGAAGGAGCGGACGGTATCCTCGACGCGAACATAGACACCGGGGTTGCCGGTGAACTTCTCGGCGACGTGGAAGGACTGCGAGAGGAACTGCTGAATCTTACGAGCGCGGTTGACCGTAAGGCGCTGCTCCTCGGACAGCTCGTCCATACCCAGAATGGCGATGATGTCCTGAAGGTCGGAGTACTCCTGCAGAAGCTCCTGGACCTTAACGGCGACACGGTAGTGCTCCTCGCCGACGATCGAGGGATCGAGGGCGTCGGAGGAAGACGCGAGCGGGTCGATGGCCGGGAACAGGCCGAGCGACGAAATGCTACGCGAAAGAACCGTAGTGGCGTCGAGGTGCGTAAACGTCGTGGCGGGAGCCGGGTCGGTCAGGTCGTCTGCGGGGACGTAGACAGCCTGAACAGAGGTGATGGAGCCCGTCTTGGTCGAGGTAATGCGCTCCTGGAGGTCGCCCATCTCGGTAGCCAGCGTGGGCTGGTAGCCAACGGCGGACGGCATACGGCCCAGAAGGGCGGAAACCTCGGAACCGGCCTGGGAGAAGCGGAAGATGTTATCGATGAACAGCAGGACGTCCTGGCCACGATCGCGGAAGTACTCAGCGGTGGTGAGGCCGGCCAGACCGATGCGCAGACGCGCTCCAGGCGGCTCGTTCATCTGACCGTAGACCAAGCAAGTCTTGTCGATAACGCCGGACTCGCTCATCTCGAGATAAAGGTCGGTACCCTCGCGGGTACGCTCGCCGACGCCGGTGAACACCGAGGTGCCGCCGTGCTCCTGAGCGAGGTTGTTGATGAGTTCCTGAATCAGAACGGTCTTGCCGACGCCGGCACCGCCAAACAGGCCCGTCTTACCGCCACGAATGTAGGGCTCAAGAAGGTCGACGGCCTTGATACCGGTCTCGAAGATCTCGGTCTTGGTGGTGAGCTCGTCAAAGCGGGGCGCTGCGTGGTGAATGGGGTAGAACTCCTCCACCTCGGGCATGGGCTTTCCGTCAACGGGCTTGCCCATAACGTTCCAAATGCGGCCGAGCGTCTTGGGGCCAACGGGCATCTTCATGGGCTCACCGGTATCGGTGGCGACAAGGCCGCGCTGCAGACCGTCGGTCGAGGACATGGCGACCGTGCGGACAACGCCGCCCGGAAGCTGGCTCTCGACCTCGAGGATCGTGCTCAGGTGACCGATCGGGGTCTCGGCCTCGACCGTGAGCGCGTTGTAGATCGGGGGCACCGCGCCGTCAAACTTGACGTCGACGACAGGGCCGATGATACGAACGATGCGACCATCACCGGCAGTCGTCTTCTTGGTGGCTTCCTCGACCGCAAGCTTTACGGTGTTATTAGCCATTACTGTTCCTCCAATGCTGAGGCTCCGCCGACGATCTCGTTAATCTCGGTCGTGATCGAAGCCTGACGCACGCGACTATACGTGCGGGTAAGGGTCGAGATGATCGCGGTGGCGTTTTCCGTCGCGGAGTGCATGGCCTTGCGGCGTGCACCCTGCTCGGCAGCCGCCGAATCGATCAGGGCCTGATAGATGACCGTCAGGATATACGACGGTACAAGCTTGCCGAGAACATGCTCGGGAGAGGGCACGAACTCGAACGTGGACGAGATGCGCTTAGGGGCGTCGGTCTCGTTCTTACGCGGACCGTGGGCCATAGCGATCATCTCGGGATCGAGCGGCAGCAAGTGCTCGACGCGAAGCTCCTGATCCACGCGGTTCTTGGCGTGGTGGTAGACAAGCTCGACACGGTCAAGCTCACCGGCACGATACGCATCGCAGATATGAGAGGAGATCATGCGAGCCTGATTGAAATCGGGCTCGGAGGAATTGCCCTCAAAGTGCATGATGACGTTTGCGCGGTCGCGGAAATACGTGGCCGGCTTGCGTCCACACGCAATGATCTCGCACTCGATGCCATCGTTCGCCCAAGAAACGGCGAGTTTTTCGGCCGTGCGCTCCACCGTCGTATTGAAACCGCCGGCAAGGCCGCGGTCCGAAGCAATGACGACAATCAGGCCGCGCTTAACGCTCTCATGCTTCTGCAGCATGGGATCGGTGCCCGAACAGGAGGCGTCGCCGGCGACCGTCAACATGACGTCGGTCAGCGCCTCCTTATAGGGCTCGGCCTGCTTGGAGCGATCGAGGGCACGACGGATCTTGGCCGTAGAGACCATTTCCATCGTGCGCGTGATCTGCTTGGTCGTGGTAACCGAGGAGATTCGCTTCTTAATGTCGCGAAGGTTGGCCATAGGGCTTAGTTCTCCTCTGATCCAGTCGTATCGGCATGGTGCTTGGCCATGAACTGCTGCTTAAAGTCGCCGATGACGCGCAAGAGCTCAGCCTTGGTGTCGTCATCAATCTTCTTGGCGCGAACCTTGTCGAGCAGCGAGCCAAAGCCATTGTCCATGTACTCGATAAGCTCAGCGCGGAAAGGCAGCACGTCGGCAATCTCGAGATCGTCGAGGAAGCCCTCGTTGCCTGCAAACAGAACTGCAATCTGCTCGCCAACCTCGAACGGCTTGTAGCGCGGCTGCTTAAGGAGCTCAGTCATGCGAGCGCCGTGGGTAAGCTGCTTTTGCGTGGCCTCGTCGAGGTCGGAGCCAAACTGGGTAAAGCCAGCGAGCTCCTGATAGGAAGCGAGGTCCAGACGGAGGTTGCCGGCGACCTGCTTCATAGCCTTGGTCTGTGCGTCACCACCGACGCGGGACACGGAGATGCCCACGTCGACTGCCGGGCGCTGGCCCTGGAAGAAGAGCTCGGACTGCAGGTAGATCTGACCATCGGTAATGGAAATGACATTGGTCGGAATGTAGGCCGAGACGTCGCCGTCCTGGGTCTCGATGATCGGCAGAGCCGTCATGGAGCCGTAACCGTTCTTCTTGGACATCTTGACGGCACGCTCGAGCAGACGAGAGTGCAGGTAAAAGATGTCGCCAGGATAGGCCTCGCGTCCGGGCGGACGATGCAGCGTCAGCGACATCTGACGGTAGGCCACAGCCTGCTTGGACAGGTCGTCGTAGATGACGAGCACGTGGCCGCCGGGGTTGGTCTCGCTGGCGGGCTTGCCGTCCTCGCCGTTGTACATGAAGAACTCGCCGATAGCGGCACCGGCCATAGGCGCGATGTACTGCATAGGGGCGGAATCGGCAGCGGTGGCCGAAACGATGATGGTGTAGTCGAGCGCACCGTGCTGAGCGAGGGTCTCGCGGATGTTGGCAACCGTGGAGGCCTTCTGGCCGATGGCGACATAGATGCAGACCATGCCCTTGCCGCGCTGATTAAGGATAGCGTCGATGGCAATGGCGGTCTTACCGGTCTTACGGTCGCCGATGATGAGCTCACGCTGACCACGGCCGATAGGCACCATGGAGTCGATGGCCAACAGGCCGGTCTGAACCGGCTCGCACACCGGTGTACGGTCGATGACGCCGGGGGCCTTGAACTCGATAGGACGACGGTGCGTGGCGACAATGTCACCCAAACCGTCGATGGGCTGGCCGAGCGGATTGACAACGCGGCCGAGCATGGCACGGCTCACGGGGATATCCATAATGCGGCCAGTGGTGCGGCACTCGTCGCCTTCCTTGATGGAGTCGACGGCACCAAACAGAACGGCGCCGACCTCGTCACGGTCAAGGTTCTGGGCGAGGCCGAAGACGGTCTCACCGGTATCGGAGCTCTTGAACTCCAGAAGCTCGCCTGCCATGGCGCTCTTGAGGCCGGAGACGCGCGCGATGCCGTCGCCTACCTCGTCGACCGTAGAAACCTCATGCGTATCGACCGTCGCGGAGAGGCTCGTGAGCTGCTCCTGCAGTTTCTTGGCGATATCCTGGGCATTGAGGGTTTCGGACATTAGGCTTCACCTCCGTACGAATTAGCAGAGTTTGCGAGGGTCTCCTGCGCGACGCGCAGCTGAGTCTTGACGGAAATGTCACGACGCTCGCCGCGGGCCTCGAGCACCAGGCCGCCCACGATAGACGGGTCGACCTGCTCGATAAGGAATACCTTGCGGCCGAAGTCCTGCTCGCATTTCTTAGTGATGGTTTGACGCAGCTCGTCGTCGAGCGGGATCGCCGTGGTGACGGTCACGCCCACTACATCCTCGTCTTCCTCGGCAACATACTTAAAGGCAGCTGCCACCTTGGGAAGAAGGTCGAGCTGGTCGCGCTTGGACATGGTGTCGAGCACGGCGATGATCTCGGGGCTGGCGCTAGCCAGGCGCTCGATCATCTCGAGGTCCTCGAACACATGGTTCTCGGCCTTGGCGGCTTCCAAAAGGGAGCGCGCGTAGGTCTCGAGCACCTTGTCCTGATAGCGGCTAGTCGGCATTCAGGCTACCTGCTTCCTGGATGTAGCGCTCGATGAGCTTCTTCTGCTCGGACTCGTCCTCGAGTGCCTCGCCCACGATCTTGGTGGCGACGGCAACGGACAGGTCGGCGATGGAGCTCGCGGCACCGGCGTAGATGGACTTGCGCTCGTCCTCGACGGTCGTATGGGCCTTGGCGATGATCTCCTCGGCCTCCTTGTGAGCAGCCTCGATGATACGGGCGCGCTCGGACTCGGCGTCCTTACGGGCCTCGAGAACGATGTCGGCAGCCTGACGACGGGCGTCGGTGACGATCGAGTCGGACTCAGCGCGCTTGGCGATGGCCTCCTGCTTGGTCTTCTCGGCCTCGTCGAGGCTCTCCTCGATCTTCTTGCCGCGCTCCTCCATGGTTTTCATGATGCCCGGCAGGGCGACCTTTGCCAGCACGATCCAGATGATCAGGAAGGCGATAAGCGCCGGGATGAACTCCGCCATCTTAGGGATGAGGATGTCCGCACCGGCAGCGCCGTCCTCGGCGAACGCGGAAACCGGCATGAGCAGCGCGGCCGCGGACGCGGAGAGTGCGATCGCGCTCTTCTGGGATGAAAGATTCATACTTGACGCTCCGTGCTATTTAACGATCAGCGCGACAACGAAGCCGATCAGAGCCAGAGCCTCGCCGAAGGCGGAGCCCATGATGAAGACGGTGAACACGCGGCCCTGGACCTCAGGCTGACGGGCCATAGCACCCGTAGCACCCAGAGCAGACAGGCCGATAGCAAGACCAGCGCCGATAACACCGAGACCGTAACCGATAACTCCCACGATTCCTCCTTTGTCGTGCGTGTCTTATTTCACGCAGGATAACCTTTTTATAACTGCCGAGCTCCATGGGTACGGGCACCGGCGGTTTAACGAATTGCCTTACCTTTGAGGCGCGAACGGAAGACTACTCCTCCTCCGCGACCTCCTCTGCCTCGGAGACATACACGGCGGTAAGGACCGTGAAGACGTAGGCCTGGATGGCGCCGACCACAAGCTCGATCGCGTAGATCAGGATGAGGATGGCAAGCCAGGCAAGCGAAGGCAGGGCGCCAACGGCGTGAGCCGCGGAAGCCTGCTGAAGCAGCGGCTGCATGAACATGCTCGCCATGATGGCGAACGAACCCATGACCACGTGTCCTGCGAACATGTTGCAGAACAGACGGACGGCGAGCGTGATAAGGCGCAGGAAGGTCGAAAAGAGCTCGACGACCCACACAAGCACGTTCATCGGGAAGCTCACGCCCTCCGGGGCGAGGCTCTTGATGTAGCCAATCACGCCGTGAGCCTTGCATCCGTAGTAGATGAAGTACACGAAGGCAAAGATGGCGAGCGCGGCGGTGGAGCCAATCGCGCCGGTGCCGGGCTTCATTCCCGGGATCAGGCCGATCATGTTATTGATCAGGATGAACAGGAAAAGCGAGCACAGAAACGGGAAGTGCTTCTTCCAGTTCTCACCCACGACGCCCTTGCCGATATCGTTCTCGACGTACTCGATGATGTACTCGAAACCGTTGACGAAGAAGCCCTTGGGAACCAGGGTCTGCTTCTTCTTGAACACGGCCAGGACGATCAGGAGCACGATCGTGGAGACGATCAGCCAAAACGAGTACTGCGTGATACCGCAGCTCAAATCGCCCACGACGGGGGTGGAGCTGAACTCGCTAACCAGATGATTAATCTCATCGGGCAGCTTTTCAAAAATTTCCACGACTTACCTTTCGACCTCATGAGGATCCCGCAGTACCTTGGCGACGCGAACCGCGCAGGCGGCCATAAAGGCCACGAAGCCGATCGCCTCGCCCAGGAGGAACATGCGAAATGCCTCTCCGAACAACACAAACACAACCAAGGTAAAGACAAGCAACGCGATTGCCGAGACCGCGAGACTCACCATACCCTTGAGCATGTCCGCATTCTGCTTATCGTCAAGAACCGGCTTGAGCGTAAAGACAAAGGGAAGGAAGGCAATCGCGCCCGCGATGGCACCTGCAACGATAGCGAGCAGATCGGCTATCTGAAACACTGGCGTCCCCACTTTCCTTTTTTATCGCCTCACAGGACAGTTCCCGCCAAACATTGGTGACTATTGTACGAGCCAATCGCTAAAGTACAACCGAAAAAGCATCGGTTAATACGCACCTGTTCGTTTTCTTAAGACCTTCTTTATGCCGCAGGTACGGTAATACGTTTTTCTCGAACCCTGCAGGGCAAAACGTCCGTTAAAAGGAGTGCGCGCGGTCGTCTTTTGTTCGACCGCGCGCACCATTTCTTCGTATTTTCGACGTTAGCCGGTATGGCCCAGAGATTACAGCGTGCCGTAGATGCGGTCGCCGGCGTCGCCCAGGCCGGGAACGATGTAGGCAGCCTCGTTGAGATGGTCGTCGATGGCGCAGGTATAGATATGCACATCAGGATCCTTCTCAGTCAGCGACTTGAGGCCCTCGGGCGCGGCGACGATGCACAGCATGCGGATATCCTTGACACCGCGCTCGCGCAGGTAGCTGATGGCCATCTCGGCCGAACCGCCCGTGGCGAGCATGGGGTCGACAACCAGGCAGATGCGCTGGTCGATATCCTTGGGCATCTTGCAGTAATACTCATGCGGCTCGTGGGTGACCTCGTCGCGCTCCATACCGATGTGGCCCACGCGAGCGGAGGGTACCAAGTCGAGGATGCCATCGACCATGCCAAGGCCTGCACGCAGGATGGGAACGATGGCGAGCTTTTTGCCGGCAAGCTGCTTAAACGTTGCGGTGGTGATGGGGGTCTCGACTTCGACGTCTTCCATGGGCAGGTCGCGCATGGCCTCGTAGCCGTCAAAAAGTGCGAGCTCGCGCACGAGCTGGCGGAACTGGTTGGTGCCGGTGTTTTTGTCGCGCAGGATCGACAGCTTGTGCTGGACGAGCGGGTGATCGACAAGCGTCACACGGGACGCATCGTAGGTGACGGTCATGGGTTGATTGCCCCTTTCGTTGCGGCCGCAAAACGGCCTTGCTGACAAGGCGCGCAGCAATGTTGCCGCCGCACGCCATGCATAAGTTTAGCGGTTTGTTGTATCGAGCAGCCCATCGCAGCCCTACTGTGCGGTACTGAGCGAGCGCTTGACTGCATCACGCCAGCCCGCAAGGTTTTGCTCGCGACGCTCGGCGGACATGTGGGGAAGGAAGGTCCTAACGATCTGGGCATTTTGCTCCAGCTCTTCAAGGTCTTCCCAATAGCCGACGGCAAGCCCCGCCAAGTACGCGGCACCGATTGCCGTGGTCTCCACCGTCTCGCATTGCAGCACGGGGATATCCAGCAGGTCGGCCTGGAATTGCATGATGAACTCGTTGCGTGAGGCGCCGCCATCGACGGACAGGCGCTCAATCGAAAGTCCCACGTCCTGCTCCATGGCGCGCAGCACGTCATAACTCTGGTAGGCCATGGACTCGCAGGCCGCACGCACAATGGTCGCGCGACTCGAGGCACCGGTCAGGCCGCACACGATACCGCGGGCACGCGGGTCCCACCAGGGAGCGCCCAGGCCAGCGAAGGCGGGGACGAAGTAGCAGCCCTCGTTGTCGTTGATCGAAGCGGCGAGTTGCGCGGACTCGCTCACACTCGAGATGATGCCCATGTTGTTGCGCAGCCAGTTCATGGTTGAGCCGGCGGCAAAGATAGAACCCTCGAGCGCATAGCTGATCTTGCCGTCCGCGGCGATACCGATCGTGGAGACCAGACCGTTCTTGGATTCGACGACCTCGTCGCCGGTGTTCATGAGCATAAAGCAACCCGTGCCATAGGTGTTTTTGGTCTGGCCGGGATGGAAGCAGCAGTGGCCGAACAGCGACGCCTGCTGATCGCCCGCCACGCCCATGATGGGCGGCATGTTGGTCATGATGTCGCTCGCGACGCGGCCGTAGTCGCCCGAGCTCCAACGAACCTCGGGCATCATGGAACGTGGAACGTCAAAGAGCGCCAGCAGGTCGTCGTCCCAATCGAGCGTATGGATATTAAAGAGCGCCGTGCGGCTGGCATTGGTGTAGTCGGTGGCAAAGACCTGACTGCCGGTGAGGTTGTAGATGAGCCAGGTGTCGATGGTGCCGAACATGAGGTCGCCCGCCGCCGCGCTCTCACGCGCACCGTCGACGTTGTCGAGGATCCACTGCACCTTGGAAGCCGAGAAATACGGATCGAGCGTGAGTCCCGTGCGGGAGCGCACCAGCTCTTCTGCGCCCCGCTCGACCAGCTCGTCGATCAGAGGTGCGGTGCGACGGCATTGCCACACGATGGCGTTATAGATGGGCTGGCCGCTTATGCGGTCCCACACCACCGTGGTCTCGCGCTGGTTGGAGATACCGATGGCGGCGATGCGGTCAGAATGGATGCCGCTCTTAAACTGGACCTCCATCATCACGCCGATCTGGCTGGCAAGCACCTCCATGGGGTCTTGCTCTATCCAACCGGGACGCGGGAAGCTGGTTTTGACGCTACGACGTGCCTGCGCGACGATGCAGCCGTACTCGTCGACGATGGTCGCAAGTACCGAGGTGGTGCCGCAGTCGAGCGCCATGATGTAGGAACCGCCAAAGTTAAACGAGGCATCTTCCATGCCCAGGCTGCCCAGATTCAACGACATCGCTTACACCTTTCTATTGCATCGGGTCAGACAGGACCCGTTCGATCTCTGATGCGGGAAGTGCGCCTTGGCGCAGGATCTGGAGCCCGCCGTGCTGGAACGACACGATGGTCGAGGCGTCGCGACACGGGGTCTCGCCGGCGTCGACGGCAACATCGACCCCCTCCAGGATGCGACCTTCGACGGCGGCAAAGCTTGCCGGCGAGGGCGCGCCGTGTGTGTTGGCGCTCGTGCAGGCAAGGGGACTGCCGCAGGCGCGGATGAGCGCTTGGACCACGGGAGAGGCCGAAGCGCGCAGGGCCACGGTGTCGTCGGCAGCACGCATAAAGGTCGGCACGCAGGGAGCCGCCTTGACCACGATAGTCAGGGCTCCCGGCCAGCATCGTCGCGCAAGTACGCGGGCATCTTCCGGGATATCCACGCCATAGCGGTCGAGCGCCTCGACGCCATCGACCAGCCAGGCGACCGTTTGGGTGAGCTTGCGCTGCTTGAGGGTAAAGATGCGGCGGTAGCCGGTACCGAGCGCAGGGACCGCGGCGCCATTGACGACAGCCTGCGGATCGCGCGGCCACGATGGGAATTCGCTTGTATCTTGGGGCACGGCGTCCGAGAAGGCGTTGACTGCCACGGCGACACCGTAGACGGTCTCGGTCGGGATCAAGGCCAGGCCGCCGCGGCCGAGCACCTCGGCCGTGCGCTCGACGGCGAGCCGATGCGGCTCGCGCGTTCCCTCGTATACCCGATAGACCGTCTGCATGTGTATGCCAGCCCCTTACGCTCTGGTGAAAGTTTGTTTACTGAGGGGCATTCTCGCACGAAACGTTCAACCTATTTGGCCAGAGTGCATGTTGGTTTGGTGAGCGGCTCTAGTAGTCGGTGAAAGTGAGGGGGTTATTGAACTGCGACGAACTTCTTTGGCCTGCCGGCGTGGCGTTTTTGGGCGGCGTAGCGCTCGATGCTGTCTATCGTTATCATCCGACGGCCGTCGACGAGTTCAACATCGAGCTTTCCGGCTTTGACCAGAGCGGTAATCCGTGGAGCGGAGACTTTGAGGTCCAGCGCTGCGTCTTTAAATGTTCGGCACGCCGCTTCCCGAGCGTCCTCGTGGTCGATTTCGACTGAAAGGGCCACGACCTCGGCCGAGTGTTCGTACCCTGCCGGAGTCAAACCGTTGTTGAGGTCGTCGGCCAAAAACGCCATCAGCGCCTCGGTGGCATGGGCAATCGCTTCTTCGCGTGTATCGCCATCGGCAAAGGCGCCGGGAATCTGCGGGAAGCTGGCGCAGTAACCGTCGTCTTCTTTTATGAGAACGCAGTCATAGGTAAATCGCTGCCTCATTTTGCCTCCAACTACCATCCAGCTTGGCGACGAATACTTGCCCACGTGCCCTTCTTTGGTCGATCACCACCAGAGCCGTTCACGGGGACAACACGGTCACCAGAAACATACTTAGCATGACTACCGACTTGCGCGACCTTCACGAATCCATCGTGCTTGAGTAGGGCAATGATTTCCCGAAAGGTAGGAGGTTGCATGGGCCGACCTCTTTCGGCCGTCCTAATTATAAACTACTTTATAATTTTTGCTAACCAGTTAATGAATATTACTGACGCTGTTTGGGCTCGGTGACGATGGCTCGGACGATGCGGGGGCGATCGGTGAGGTCGCGGACGATGCGCACGTCCGAGAGACCCGCCTGGCGGCAGAGCTCGGCGGCGGCGTCGAGGGCACCCTCGTAGAGCTCGCAGGCAAACAGGCCGCCGGCGCGCAGCATGTAAGGCGCCGCATTGAGCAGGCGGCGGAAGATATCGAGGCCGTCGGCGCCGCCCTCAAGCGCCAGGTCGGGCTCGAAGTCCTTGACCTCGTGCGGCAGTGAGCGCATGACGTCGGTCGGAATGTAGGGCGGATTGGAGACAAGCACATCAAAGGTGCCCCACTCTTCGCGGGGAATGGAGCTCACCAGGTTGGTGAGGCTAAAGGCAACTTCATCTGCCGTGAGGCCGAGGGCGTCGCGGTTTTTGGTGGCCAGATCGATAGCGCGCGGCTCGATATCGGTGGCGGTGCAGGTAACGTGGCCGCGGCGCTCCCAGGCAAGGGAGAGCGAAATGCAGCCCGTGCCGCAGCCGACCTCGAGAACGCGGGCAGTGCAGGGCTCGGTTGGGGCAGGCGCAGCGGCATCCTGAGCTAAAGCCGTCTCCTGGCCGGCACCCTCGATGGCGATGCCGTATTCGTCGAGCTCGGACTCGGCGGCTTCCGCGGCTTGGGCTTCTGCTGCCTGCGCGGCGGCTTCCTCGGCCTCGCGATCGGCCAGTTCCTCGGCATAGGCACGGCTGCCCAGTACGTCGCCGCCTAGCGCCGCCTCATCGGCAGCCGTCAGGTTAGCGGCACGGCGCTCGGCGGTCGCCCGTTCGTCTGCCAGCGCGGCCTCGGCCTTGCGTGCCCCCTCGACCTCATCGTTCCAAGGCAGCTCAACACGCTGACGGGCAGCAGCCTCGGGGCTCAGCACCTCGGCATCCAGATAATTGAGGACTTCCTCGACGAGCATCTCGGTCTCGGGGCGCGGAATGAGCACACCGGGGGCGCACGCGACGTCGATCATGCGAAACTGCGTGCTGCCCGTGATGTATTGCAGCGGCTCGCCCTTAGCGCGGCGGACAACGGCCGCATGCATGGTCTCGAGCTGGGCCGCGTTAAGCGTCTCGTCCATACGCATATATAGGTCAATGCGCGCCAGGCCCGTGGCGGCGCACAGCAGCCACTCGGCAGAAAGACGGGGGTGCTCCTCGCCGCGCTCGGCCAGGTACTCCTTGGTCCACTCGAGACAACGCTTGATGGTCCAGATCTCGTTTGCCATGGGGCCCTCCCCTCTTAAGCGCCGGACGGCGCGCGAATGTCGGAGCAGATTGTACGCGAGGCCAGCGCATGGCAAGGGGCGATTGAAGGCGATTATCGAGAATCAGCCCAGAATTTTGCTTGGAACCTGCCTGAGATGTTCATTCGTCGACGTCTAAATCTGCATTCGTCAAGCTTTTGGCAAGGTTGACCCAAAACTGACCAATATCTAACCAAGAACTTGCCACATCGCTTGACGCACGACCCATCAAAAATCGCCCCGCGACTTCTCGGACGCTTTTTCGAGCAATATTTTCAATTGCAGATGCATACCGTTAATTGCTTTAAGCAGGTAAGCAGCTCAAAGGCCATCACAACTGATTGAACAACATCTCAAAGCAATGTGCCCAACCTAGTCATTTAAGAACGTCCCCAATGACTACCCCTTTTGACTAGTCATTTAAGAACGTCCCCGATGACTACCTCTAAGGCGCCGCAGGTTGAGCATAAGTCAGACACTATGACCCAATCCAGGGGCACGGAAACGACAGGAGCCCCCGCTCGTGACCGCGGGTCGGGGCTGCGACAATGTTGTTGAAGTGCCAGAGGCGCAGCCGCGCCGCAACGAGGTTGGGAGGCTCCCGTGCCTAGATATTCTACCGCCTTCGGAATGGACGTACACCTCAGGTCCACCACCGTCTGCGCGCTCGACGCGGAAACGGGCGAGGCCGTGACGAGGAGGTTCCGCGGCAACCCCTGGGGCGAGGTCGCGGAGTGGATGTCGGGC
>CATXWM010000038.1 GCA_958403205.1 uncultured Collinsella sp.
ATCGTAGCCCGAGACGGTCCCGGGCTGACAATTTCGACTGTAATGGACGTTCTTGTTTGACTAGTCGTTTAAGAACGTCCCCAATGACTACAAGCCGCACCGCCCGCCGTTCAGTTGAAACCACCTGCCAAAAAGGAACAGGTTTATTTTGGCAGGTTTTATCTGGGCAAACGTCCAAACCGACGTAAGGGAGTTGCCTTCCCTCGCGGCGGTTTTCTAGCAGAAAAACCAAGTGAGTAGGCTTTTTGCAGGAGGCCGAGCACGCTCCAAAACGCCACAACTCTGACCTGCGGTTTTATCGAACATTTGTCGCGATGTACTCGGTAGGTTCAAAAAAGTCTACTCACTTACATCCGAGACGCACCAGATAGGCAAAAAGCCGCCGCGAAAGGCGCCTGGCTCCCTTCGCGGCGGTCATACGCCTCTAATTTTGCGACGGTTTTGCCCGCTTGTTATTCGCTGTAGCGGGTGGCGATGGCAGCTTGTACCATGCCGGTGCTCATGAGATAGGTCACCAGGAAGTAGCCGCCATAAGCTGCCAGGAAGATTGCGCAGGTGAGGCCCACGGTGCCGCCGATGCTCATATTTCCGAATATGCTCACCAGCTCGATGATCACCTTAAGTGCCACAAAGGAGTGCGCCAGGCCCACTGCCAGCGGGAACAGGAAGAATACCGCCTGCTGCGCCATCACCGAATGGCGAATCTGGCGATCGTCGCAGCCGATCTGTGCCAGCACACGATAGCTGCGGCTGCCGTCGGCCACATTGGAGAGCTGCTGGATCGACAGTATCGCCGCGCATGCAACGACCAATACAAAGCCGATGTAGATGGCTAGGTAGCTAATAAGACCGTTCATTTGCGCTGCTTGCGTGTACATCTCGGAGCGTGTGATGAAGGTTCCCCACGACCCCGGCTCCTTGCCGTCAACGAGCAGATTGTCGAGCACAGTGTATTTAATACTCTCGTCTGCCTCGGTCGTATCCATCCCCTGTTTGTAGTTAACGAGCAGACTACTGGAATACGGCTGCAGATTAAGTTGGGACAACAGCTCGTCGGCAACGACGACGGTACCCCCATTACTGCCCATCGCCGAGTTGGCGATGGCCGCCGTATCTTCGTCCGACTTATCGGTTGCGGGCTTGAGCGTATGACCGCCCAAGGTAAGGGTATGGCCGCCAGCCATATACTTGGTGTACAGGTCGACCAGCTCGCCGCCCATATCACACGTGAGCAGATACTGGTCGTGACCGATGTGCACCGGCTCCTTGCCCATCATCTGGCGCAGTTTGTTGTACTGACTTGCCGGCGTCACAGACAGGCCTGTCATGTCGGCATTGCTACCCCCGAACGCCTTGGGAAGCTTTTCGCCCATGGTCTTGCACATCTCACTTGGGGTCACCGAAGGATTCGAGCCGCCAACCGGGTAACTCAGATACGAATCGATCTGTACATGCTCACCGGCAACATCGGCGATATTGACCTTCTTGCCGGTCTCGTCGTTGTTGTCCGCCGACTTGCCCTTAATACCGTCTGCAACGTTATCGTGATCGATACGATCGCCGTGCCATGCGGAGTACAAATCGACCGTACTATCGGCCAGCACCATTCGATCGGCCTCAGACGGATTGACATACTCTTTGTAGTAGTCGAGCGTATCGGGCGCGTAATAGATATACGTCTGCGACATGTCGGCCGGATTATAGCGCTCCAGGTTTTCGTTCATCACGTTGGCAATCGACATACCGCACGTCACCGAGGTGATGGCCAAAAACAGGAGCATCGCGATGACGCCCATCGAAAAGCACACCGTGTTGACCTTGGCCGCAAGCTGGCGCACGGTAAACATGTTGAGGCCGCGCCAATACACGCTGCGCAGGCTCTGCAGCAGCTTGATGAGCATGCCCGAGAGTCCCCAGAACAGGGCAAAGGTGCCCACGGTAACCATAGCGGTCGTAATACCAAACTGGGTCATGGCCTCTTGCAGCTTGCTGTCCGTCGCGGTTAGCGGGAACCCATCACGTAGCAGACGGTAATAGGCCACGCCCACAAGCACCACGCCCACGGCAAAAATGGCAATCGCGATCCAGGGGTTGCGTGTCTTGATGCTCTCGTTGCGGCGCTCGGCACCCATAAGCTCGATGAGTTTGGTACGACGCACGGCGCGAAGGTTCAGCAGTAGCGTGAGCACAAACATTACGAGCATGCAAGCAAGGGTCAGGTTGAACGCATGCACCGAGAAAAAGAAGTGGAAATTGGCGATCTGTGTCTTAAAGAGCGAGGCCGTAAAGAACGTCATGAGCTGGGAGAGTCCCACACCCAGCACAATGCCGGCGACAAAGGCCACGACCGATACTATCACGGTCTCGAGCGCCATGATCGTGGCGACGCGCCCGCGCCCCATGCCGAGCACCTGGTACAGGCCAAACTCCTTCTTGCGGCGTTTCATGATGAAGTTATTGGCATACACCATCAAAAAGGCCATGACACCGGCCAAAAAATACGTCAGGTCGCCGAGCATGCTGCCCATAACCTGCGCCAAGCCCTTTTCATCGATGCCGGCGATGTCGACCTGCATCGAGATGGTGTTAAAGGCATAGAAGACCGTGACGCCCAGGGTGAGCGTCAAAAGGTAGACGAGGTAGTCGCGGCCGGCGCGGCGGACGTTGCCCCAAGCGAGTTTACAGAGCATCGGAGCCCTCACCGCCCATCATGGCAACGACCTCCATAATGCGGTCGAAGAACTCTCGGCGGTCGATGTCGCCGCGGCGCAGCTCGGTGAAGATCTTGCCGTCGCGAATAAACAGCACACGGCTCGTGTAGCTGGCGGCAAAGCTGTCGTGCGTGACCATGAGCACGGTGGCGCGTAGGCGGCGGTTAAGGGCCTCCAGGCTCTCGAGCAGCAGACGAGCGCTTTTAGAATCGAGGGCGCCGGTGGGCTCGTCGGCCATGATCATGGTGGGGTCGGTGACGAGCGCGCGAGCCGCGGCAACGCGCTGCTGCTGACCGCCGGACATCTGGTAGGGATACTTGTCGAGCACCTGGCTGATGGACAGGCGCGCTGCCACATCCTGCACGCGAGTCGAGATCTCTGCCGAGTTTGTGCGGGCGATGGTGAGCGGCAGGACGATGTTCTCGCGTGCCGTGAGCGTATCGAGCAGGTTGGAGTCCTGGAAGATAAAGCCGAGCTCCTCGCGGCGGAACTGCGAAAGCTTAGCCTGCTTCATGCGCGTCACGTCCTGCCCATTGATGCGGATCGTGCCACTTGTGGCGCTATCGATGGTCGAGACGCAGTTGAGCAACGTCGACTTACCCGAGCCCGAAGCGCCCATGATGCCAACAAATTCGCCGCGGTTGACGGTAAAGCTGACGTCGTTGAGCGCGCGGGTCACGTTGCCCAGCGCTCCATATACTTTTTCGAGATGCGCGACCTCCAGTACCGGGGTCGCCATGTGCGTGGTTTGCATACCGAGTCCTTTCTTGCGATTAGTCTACGGCATCTATAGTCGCAAGAAGACGAGTCGGCTACCATCGATATGGCTTACGCTTGCCTTACCGTTGTGTAAGGTACGGGTAGCTACCCTGTCACGTGTTGATGTTGAGAGAGGACTCCTGTTGAAGACTGTTCATGTTGCCGCTGGGATCATTCGCAAGGATGGATCTGACGAGCTGCTTGCCGTGCAGCGCGGCTACGGCGACATGCAGGGACTTTGGGAGTTCCCCGGCGGCAAGCTCATGCGCGGCGAGACGCCCGAAGACGCCGTGCGCCGCGAGCTCATGGAAGAGCTGCAGGTAAAAGTCACCAACCTGCGCGATTTCTACACCGTTGAGTACGACTACCCCGATTTTCATCTCTCCATGGAGTGCTACTACTGCTCGCTCGCCGATGAATCCGATGAACCCCAGAAGCATGACCGCCAGCTCGATATCCGCTGGATTCCGCGCACCTCGCTTGCCACCGTTGAGTGGATGCCCGCCGACAAAGGGCTCATTGATGCCCTGATTGAGTTGAAGGAAGATCGGCTTGAGGCTAACGGCGCCAACGACACCGAGTCCACCACAGCCGACGAGCCCGTTACCAAGCCCAAGCGCAAAGCCAAGCGCCGCAGCAAAAAGCGCCCCAAGCCCGGCCTGCTGGACGGCATCGACACCTCGGACCTTTCCGCTGACGAGCGTGAGCTCGTGCGCCGTCGCGCCGCCATCAAAAAGTCCATGAAGGGCAACAAGCGTGCGAACACCAAGCCCGAGCTGCTCGTTCGCCAGCGCCTGCGCGCCGCAGGCCTTACGGGATACCGTCTGGAATGGAAGGTGCCCGGAAAACCCGACATCGCCTTCCCCGGGCGCAAGATCGCCATCTTCGTCAACGGCTGCTTTTGGCACCGCTGCCCCAAGTGCAACCCTAGCCAGCCCAAGCGCAACGTTGAGTTTTGGGAGGCAAAGTTCCGTCGCAACGTCGAGCGCGACCACGCTGCCGTGGCAGCACTCACTCAAATGGGCTGGACGCCCATAACCATCTGGGAATGCGAGCTCAAAAAAGACCACATCGACGCCACGATGGAAAAGGTCATCGAACAAGTACGCGCCGCCGCACCGCAGCGCTAGGAACGAGCCGTCCACACGCCCCACACAGGCAAGCCACATCCGTGCCACAAACCTTAGAAAGCCCTTAAGCCCAAAACCTTTCAAGAGTGTTACTCGATAGCTTTTACCTGCGGTTTCATCGCAACGTCAAACCTCATTAAGCCTTTCTTTAGCACTTCTTTGCAGCAGCCGCGGCATAATACTGCCAACGCACGGGACCTAGCAGCATACCCCGTGCGCAACCTTTTGGTGGACATCGAGGAGGCCGCATAAGCATGCATTCTTCCAATGACGCAGCACAGCAGCCATCCCTAACACATGCAGACCTTTTCTCCTTCCCCCCGACACAGAGAAACGGCCTCCTCGACTCCCCAACCACAAAAGCCAAACGCTCAACCGACCAGAGCCACAACTTACGAGCATCGTTCGAAAAGCTCCAAGCATCTCTAGACAAAACCTTCCCCAACCAAGCCCGGGCATACTAACCCCTCATCAACAAAGAAGCCCTGACGCCCCACCCATTTCCGCCCCAACGCCACAAGGGCGACGACCTCGAGTAGGTCAACCTGGGAGGGACGAGGGCTTAGTTCCCCAATCTTTCCGCAGGGGGCAAAAAGCCTCGCCGCACGAAGTGCGCAGCGAGGCTTTTTGCATGCCCGAGGACGATTGGGGAACTAAACCCTCGTCCCTCCCCGGGATATGTAGCGAGTCGGAGTACCCTTGCTGTTACTCTGCTTTGCCCACAGAGTTGAGGTTGGTCATGCGGATCTTAACCAGCTCGGTGATCTCACGCATGCCCTCCTTGGCCGGCTTCTTGGGATCGAAGCAGGCGGGGTTCTCGGCCATGTAGGCCATGAAGCCCTTGGTGTAGGCCTGACGCAGCTCGGTGGCGTAGTTAACCTTGCAGATGCCGTTCTTCACAGCCTCGGCAACCTGCTCATCGGGCACACCGGAGGTGCCATGCAGGACCAGCGGCACGTCGACGGCGTCGCGGATGGCCTTGACCACGGACTGCTCGATGTGCGGATCGCTCGTGTACACACCGTGGCTGGTGCCAACGCCAATTGCGAGGGAGGTGCAGCCGGTACGCTCGACGAACTCCTTGGCCTCGGCCGGATCGGTGTAGGGGCTCTCGCCCTCAACCGCGGGACCGTCGTCCTCCTTGCCGCCAACCTTACCGAGCTCAGCCTCGACGGGCACGCCCATGGCGCGGCCAGCGTCGGCGACGGACTTGGTCAGAGCGATGTTGTCCTCGAAAGACTCGTGCGAACCGTCAATCATGACAGAGGTGTAGCCAGTGCGGAAAGCCTGCATGCAGCGGTCATAGCCATCGCCGTGATCGAGGTGCAGAGCGACGGGCACGGAAGCGCGCTCGGCGGCAGCCTTGACCATGCCGTAGAAGTAGTCCAGACCAGCGGTCTTGATGGTGCCCGGGGTGGTCTGCATGATGACGGGGGACTTGGTCTCCTCGGCAGCAGCCAGAACGGCCATAACAAACTCGAGGTTCTCAACGTTGAACGCGCCGACGGCGTAGTGGCCGGCCTGAGCGTCCTTGAGCATCTTTTCGGTGGTAACAAGTGCCATGAGCGTTTGCTCCTCTCCCTCGCCCGCATCTGGACATCGGGCGTAGTTGTTCACAAGGCGTTTTACCTTGCGTTTTACTGCGCTCATTGTATGAAATTCAGCGTCTTTGCACGTGCGAGATATTGAGCCCATGCAGGTCAATACCGTCGTTTTTGAAAAGTAAACGGAAGGAATTGGAGCCGAGTGGGCGTGTTCGATATTGGATTTTGGGCGTTGAGCGTCTTTCTTTTATAGAAAAGATAAGTAATCGAAAGGTGTTTTCTTACTCAAAAAGAAAATGAACGAAAATAGAGTCAACACAATTCCTGCAAATTTAGCCGAGAATGGAGCAGACATGGCCCAAGCTACCAACCGTGCTTTTGCCGACGAACGCCGCGCCGCCATCATGGAAATGCTCGAGCACAACGCCTCGGTGCAGGTAGCAGAAATTGCCCAAACCTTTGGCGTGTCCTCTGTCACCGCTCGCGCCGACCTGGACGCACTCGCCGAGTCTGGCAAGCTGCGCCGCACGCATGGCGGCGCCGTATCGCTCCACAAGCGTCTGACTGTTTCCACGCAGGATCGCCGCATCAATGTCAACGTCGCCGCCAAGCAGGCCATCGCGCAAAGCGCCATCGAGCTCGTCAATGACGGCGACACGCTGCTCGTTGACTCGGGCACCACGGCGCTCGAGTTCGTCCGGCTCCTCGATCAGCGCAACGGCATCACCGTTATCACGGCCGACATTACCATCGCCGATTATATCGACGAGAGCATGCCCTCGGTCGATGTCGTCATGCTGGGCGGGGCGCTGCGCAAAGGCCATCGTTATCTGTACGGTCCACTTACCATGCAGGCGCTCCAAATGGTCCATGCCGATCTGGCCGTCATGTGCCCTGGCGCTTTTGTTCCCGGCTGCGGCTTTACGACCGACTTTCCGCAGATGGCCGAGACCAAAACAGCTATGATCGCCGGAGCCCATCAAAGCGTCGCCCTCATGGACGCTAGCAAGGTTAACGGACGCGGCATGTACCGCTTTGCCGAACTGACTGATGTCGACACCATCGTGATGGACCGTGACCCCGATCATGCCGTCGCCACCTCAATCGCCGAGGCCACCGACAGCGCACGTCCAGCCCTCATCATCGCCGGCGCTTAAACAAAAACCACCACAAAGGTGCCTGTCCCCTTTGTGGTGGTTGTGATGGCTGAGCGTCAAAAGTGAGCGTGTCGCTACTTGGACAGCTCGTCGGCGAGGGCCTCGATCTGGGCGCGCGAGGCTTCGTTGAGCGAGCCCAGCACAGTCACCTTGTTCTGCGTCAGGGTGATGTCCTTCATGCCCTCGAGCTCCTTGGTCATAACCTTGGCAGCCGCGGGTGCCCAAGAGCCGGCCTCGACGAGCGCCACCGTACGGTTCTGGTAGGCGTGCTCGGCGAGCGTATGGATGAAGGTGCTCATGCACGGGAAGATCTCGCCCTGATAGGTGATGGAGGCGAGCACCAGACGGTCGTAGCGGAACGCATCCTCAACGGCCTCGGCCATGTCGTCACGAGCCAGGTCAAAGACGGAGACCTTCTGGCCGCGAGCCTCAAGCGCAGATGCGAGCTCCTCGACGGCAGCCTTCAGATGCCCGTACACGCTCGCATAGGCAATCGTGATACCCTCGTCCTCGGGCTGATAGCTCGACCAGGTGTTATAGGTGTCGAGGTAGTAGCCCAGGTTCTCAGTCAGCACGGGGCCGTGGAGCGGGCAGATAATCTGGATGTCCAGGTCGGCGGCCTTCTTGAGGACGGCCTGCACGAACTTGCCGAACTTACCGACGATGCCAAAGTAGTAACGGCGCGCCTCGCAAGCCCAGCCCTCGGGATCCTCGATGTCGTTGGCGCCAAACTTGCCAAAGCCGTCGGCACTAAAGAGCACCTTGTCGGTGGACTCGTAGGAGAAGAGCACCTCGGGCCAGTGAACATTGGGGGCACCGACAAAGGTTAGGCTGTGGCCGCCCAGGTCGAGCACGTCGCCATCTTTGACGACCATCTTGCGCTCGGGGAAGTCGGTGCCAAAGTAGTTGACCATCATACGGAAGGCGCCCATGCTGGCAACAATCTGCGCCTGGGGATAGCGCTCCATAAAGGCGGCGATGCCGGCGGAGTGATCGGGCTCCATGTGATGGACGATCAGGTAGTCGGGCGTGCGGCCATCGAGCACGGCCTCGAGGTTGCCGAGCCACTCGTCGACAAAGTCAGCGTCAACCGAATCGGCGACGGCGATCTTGTCGCCCAAGATAACGTAGCTGTTGTATGCCATACCGTTCTCGGACACGTCGTATTGGCCCTCGAACAGGTCGATGTCGTGATCGTCAACACCGATGTAGCGGATATCCTTGGTGATCTCCATCAGGCAAAGCCTCCTAGATAGACAAAAGAGCCCGTCTATCATAGCACTCGCCTTCATAGCCACGGCTATCTGTCAGCATCCTTACCGATTGTTTTTGAGGCGGAATATACCGCCGTTTACCTGCACAAACTATGCGCGCGGTATCGCTGTGCTATGTCGAACGATGAGCTGGCCGGGAATACGAATGGCAACGGTTTTGCCCGCCGTACCCGCCTCGGGAACCGCATGCTCAAACACCTCGCGTCCGCGCTGATGTAGATCGAATCGCACGGTCGTGAGCTCGTTGTGTGCTACAAAATCATCGAGCGAATCGTCGACGCCCACCACGCTCACGTCCTCGGGCACGCGCAGGCCGCTATCACGCAGCGCGGCAATCGCGCCATTTGCCATCTGATCGTTTGCCGCATAGATCGCCGTCATGGTGCGATCGTGCTCGGCCAGGTACCTGCCGGCCTCGTAGCCGCTGTTGGCAGACCAGTCGCCCTCGAGCGGCTCTGCCGGCTCGATGTGTTTACGCTCGAGCGCATCCTGCCAACCGGCGCGACGAAATTGCTCGTCGACCGAGAACGACGGGCCGCCAATATAGCGAATCTGCTCGTGTCCCAGCTCAAACAGATGATCCATAAGCAATAGCGAGCAGCCGTAATGATCGGAGTCGACCGTGGTCACCCGCGGGTGCGCGTACATGGTAACGATGACCGTGCCAATGCCCGGCAGTGGATCAAACGTCTCAAAATCGGGCGCCATGCGACTCATGCCGATGATGATGCCGTCCACCGGCAATGCGGCCATACGACGCGTGGCCTCGGCAAGCGAAAACTCCTCGGTCTTGGACATCTCGACCAGCGTGATGGCGCAATTATGCTCGCGAGCAGCGCTGGCGATGCCGTCGATCATTGAGAGGTTGCCGAACTTGGTGACATCGTTGACGCACAGGCCGACCGAATGATAACGGCCGTCGCGCAGCGAGCGACCGGCATAACTCGGACGAAAGCCGAGCTTTTGCATAGCGGCCTGTACGCGCTGGCGCGTCTGCTCGTTAACGTTAGGCAAGCCGTTGGCGACGCGCGAAACCGTCTGCTGCGAAACGCCGGCAGCGCGGGCGACGTCGGCCATGGAGACCGGACGCGAACTGGTATCGTTGGACGGGCGCCTTGCCACAGGATCACCTTCACCCTTGCGAGATCTGAATAGCGTGAATGCCGGCCCGGGCAGAAATACATCCCGCGCCGAGGCCCGCTATCGTCGGACGCATGTTAACGTACTCTACTTTTTCTATCTGCATCTCTTCTGCTTTATAAGTCCATACGGCAGTACCGTTCACGGCTGAATTTCTACCGATTACCAGATTCTCAAAAAGTGACAAGCGATGTGTTATGAGTACGTTAACATAGCCCGTAACGTGCGGTATCGTGAACACTTGGTTCATGCCGCTTTAAGTTGTTAACGTACTCATAACGACGCAAAACCCACCCGGGCGCGCCAAGGAAAGGACTCCCATGACCACCCCCGACAAAAAGACACTCGCCACGCTCACCAAGCTGTTCGAGGAGGAGTTTGGCCCCATCGGCGACCGCCAGGTGCTCTACGTGCACGCGCCCGGCCGCTCCGAGATCAGCGGCAACCACACTGACCACGAGGGTGGCCACGTTATCGCCGGCTCGCTCGATGTCGCCGTCGACGGCATCGCCGTGGCAATCGATTCCAACAAGGTTCGCGTAGCCGACGAGGGCTATCCCACGTTTGAGATCACGCTCGACACGCTGGATATTCAAGAGTCCGAGAAGGGCACGTCCGCGAGCCTCGTACGCGGCATGGCCCACGAAATCGCTGCCCTGGGTGTTGACCCCCAGGGCTTTGACTTCGCCTTCACCTGCTCCGTCCCCTCGGGCGGCGGCCTTTCGAGCTCCGCTGCCGTCGAGGCGGCATACGGTCGCGCCATGGAGACGCTCTGGGGCGCGCCCGCGATTGAGCCCGTCGCACTCGCCCAGATGAGCCAGCGCACCGAGAACAACTACTATGGCAAGCCCTGCGGTCTGATGGACCAGGCCGCTGTGTGCCTGGGCGGCCTCGCCTACATGGACTTTGAGGACCAGGCTCAGCCTAAAACCCAGAAGCTCGAGCTCAACTTTGAGGATCACGGCTATGCGCTCGTGCTCGTTAAGGTCGGTGCCGACCACGTGGCCGCCACCGACGACTACGCTGCCGTTCCGCGCGAGATGCAGGACGTCGCCGCCGAGTTTGGCAAGGCACGCCTGTGCGAGGTAAACGTGGCGGACTTTGACGCCGAGCTCCCCGAGCTGCGCGCCAAGCTGGGCGACCGTGCCTGTCTGCGCGCCGTTCATTACTGGTACGAGAACGGCCTGGTCGACAAGCGCTGGGCTGCCCTGAACGCCGGCAACATCGACCAGTTCCTGGTCCTGACGCGCGAGTCCGGCGCCAGCTCTGCCATGTACCTGCAGAATGTTGTTGCCAAGCTGGGTTCCGAGCAGCCTTCCATGTATGCCCTGGCGCTGGCGGAGCACGTGCTCGACGGCCGCGGCGCCGTCCGTATCCACGGTGGCGGCTTTGGCGGCACCATTCAGGCCTTCGTGCCGCTCGACCTGGTTGACACCTTTATCACCAAGATGAACGGCTGGCTGGGCGAGGGCTCTGCCCGCCACTACGCAATTTCTGACAAGGGGGCTTACGCGGCATGGCTGTAATGACCGACGTGCGCGAGGCTGCGCAGAACCTAATTGAGTACGCCATCCACCGATCGATGATCGGACAGGACGACCGCATCTGGGCATACAACACCATTCTGGAGTGCATCGGCGCCACGGGTCCCGCGCTCGACATGACCTGGGCGCTCCAGGTTGAGAAACTCTCGCTCTTGCATCCCGATACCCTCCCCGACTTTGACCTGGAGGGCACGCTTGCCGCGCTTTCCGAGGCCGCCGTCGCCAACGGTGCCGCCGAGGACACGGCATCGGGCCGCGACCGCATCACCATGCGCATCATGGGCGTGCTCATGCCGAGGCCTTCGGTTGTAAACGAGGAGTTCAACGGACGTATGGGCGTCAACGAGCCCCGCGCCGCGACCGACTGGTTCTACGGCCTGTGCTGCGACGCCGGCTACGTGCGCCGCGCCGCCATCGCGCGCAACATCAAATGGAGCACCCCCACCAACTGGGGTAACCTGGAGATCACCATCAACCTGTCCAAGCCTGAGAAGGACCCGCGCGACATTGCCGCGGCCGGCGCCGCAAAGAACACGGGCGAGAAGTATCCCGCCTGCCAGCTCTGCATCGAAAACGAGGGCTATCCCGGACGCTCCGCTGCAGCCGACGGCGGCGCCCATCCCGCCCGCCAGAATCTGCGCGTTATCCCCATTAAGCTCGACGGCGAGCGCTGGGGCTTCCAATACAGCCCGTACGCGTACTTTAACGAGCACTGCATTGCCATGAGCTCCGAGCATCGTCCGATGCACGTCGACCGCAAGGGGCTGACCTGCCTGCTCGACTTTGTCGACCTGTTCCCGCACTACTTTATTGGCTCCAACGCCGACCTGCCCATCGTGGGCGGCTCGATTCTGTCGCACGACCACTTCCAGGGCGGCGCGCACGAGTTCCCCATGATGCACGCCGCCGAGGTCTCGCAGTTTAGCGTGCCCGGCTTTGACCAGGTCAGCGGTACCGTGTTGCAGTGGCCGCTTTCGGTGCTGCGACTGCGCTCGCACGACCGCGCCCAGCTGCTCGACGCCGCCGAAAAGATTATCCTCGCCTGGCGCGAGTGGACCGATGAGTCGGTGGGCGTCATCGCGCACACAGCCGACGGCGTGGCGCACAACACCGTGACGCCCGTCATCCGCCGCGTGGACTCCCGCGGCAATGCCGGCGGCGAGATCTACGAGGCCTACCTGGCACTTCGTTGCAATATCACGACCGACGAACATCCGCTGGGCGTATTCCACCCGCATGCCGAGTATCACCACATTAAGAAGGAGAACATCGGCCTGATCGAGGTCATGGGCCTGGCCATTTTGCCGCCACGCTTGGTCCCCGAGCTCGGTGCTGTCCGCGAGCACTTGCTGGCAGCCAAGGCCGATGCCAGCTACGACCTTGCTGGCGCGCTCGAGGGCGACGACCTTTGCCGCAGCCACGCCGCATGGGCCGAAGATGTTTTTGCCCGACGCGCCGACGAGCTTACGGCGGACAACGCCATCGATATTCTGCACGAGGAGGTCGGCGTGGTGTTTGGCCACGTGCTCGACAACGCCGGCGTCTTTAAGTGGGACGAGGCAGGACGTGCCGCCCAACAGCGCTTTATCGACTCACTGTAGAGCACAGACCCGGTCGCTCAACGGCAGCCCGCACAGCATAGACACCCACACGACAGCGGCGCCCGCCGGCAACATCGCCGACGGGCGCCGTTTTTGAGTGTAGTCATTGGGATCATTCTTAAGGGGCGTTCTTAAACGACTAGTCATTAAAGAGCGTCCCCAATGACTACTTGCGACCAAGGCAACGCCGGTGTCTTGGCAACGACAGCGAAAACGCCCCTAAGCGAGCAAGGTGACGTGAAAGAGGAGGGCATTGACCTTTTGGTCATGCCCGACGATTGAACGTCAGATTGCCGCTTAGGGGCGTTTGCAGCGTCGCGCCGTTACGCGGTTTGGTAAAACCGCGTAACCCTACAGTTCAGTCACGACAACGCTGTTGTAGACCTCGTCCCAGCGGTCCATAACCAAATGCCCGGTCTTGGGATCCATGGCGTTGAGCTTGCCGCAGGTATTGGCGGTCTTGAGCACCGTGACGTCGTCGGCGCCGGCAGCAATGGCATGCGCAAAGCCGGCGATGGTCGAGTCGCCGGAACCCGTCGCGTTCACAGCCGCAATCGCGGGCGTCTTGGCGCGGAACGCGCGACCCTCATGGAAGCCCACCGAACCGGCAGCGCCCATCGAAACGACAACCCAGGGAATACCGGCAAAGCGGCCATCGGCGGCGAGCGCCTCGCGCAGGGCATCGACATCATCAGTCGTAAAGGACGTACCCAGCAGGCCGTTAATCTCGGTCAGGTTGGGCTTTACGAGCTCAGGCTTAGCGTCGGACTCCAGCGCGGCCTCCAGCGATGCACCCGAGGTATCGAGCAGCACCTTGGCGCCCGCCTCCTCGGCGATCTTGACGAGTTCGGCATAGTAGCCGGCATCGACGCCACGCGGCAGCGAGCCCGAAAGCGTCACAACGTCCGCCTTCGCTGCAAGCTCGGCAAACTTGGCCGTAAAGGCCTCGAGCTCGGCCGGGGCGATCTGCGGGCCGCTCTCCAGCAGCTCGGTCTGATTGCCCTCGTGCAGAATATTCAAGCAAATGCGCGTCTCACCGGCGATGGGCACAAAGTCGTTCTTGACGCCGTCGGCATCCATAAGCTCGGCCATATAGGCACCCATGTGGCCGCCGAGCAGACCGGTCGCGAGCACATCGTCGCCCAACTGCAGCAGCACACGGCTCACATTGAGGCCCTTGCCGCCAGCGGTCTTTTCGGGCGTCACACGGTTAACATCGTCGATGATCAGCTTGTCGAGCTGATAGCGCGTATCAATCGACGGGTTCATGGTAACGGTCAGAATCATGTTGAACTCCTGTTCCGGGGCACGACACGCGCGGCCCCAAGCATACGATAACTCGTTAAAGGATCTCGATCTCAAAGCCGCGGGTGACGGTCTCCCCCGGCTTGGCCACCAGGCAGCCACGCTTGTGCTCCAGGATATCGTCCTCGTCGGAGCAGGTGGACAGGCCGCCCCACGGTTCCACGGCCACAAAGTCACCCTCGGGCTTGCTCCACACAATCAGGTACGGCATATCGGGAAACGTCAGGCGCACGCCCTTGTCCTCGGTCTTCTTGGTCAGCGTAACCACGCGGCTCTCGAGCACGTCGAAGATGGTCTCCGCGAAGTCAAAGAGTTCGTGGGTCAGCGGCAGGTCATGGCCAACCATCGGGTTCTTGCTGCGATGCTCAACATCAATCAGGCCCGTCGAGGGAACGGCAGTACAGAGCTCGGCGGCCTCGCGCTGCTCAAAACGGAGCTCGTAGTCGTCATAGGACTCGCCCTCGTCAAGCGGGCACTTAAAGCCAGGGTGACCGCCCACAAAGAACGGCATGTCCTCGGTGCCCTCATTGGTCACCTCGTACGACACGGCCACCTTTTCCGCATCGATCGTGTAACGAGCAACGATCTTAAACGGATACGGGTACTGCTCGAGCAACTCGGCATGGTCGGCAGAGCTTAGGCTCAGCGCGACCATGTTGTCGCCCTGCTCCTCGAGCTTCCACTCCTGTTTGCGAGCAAAGCCGTGACGGGCAAGCTTGACCTCGCGGCCGCCCATGGTCATTGCGCGACCGTCACGAAGGCCGCCGCAGATCGGGAAACAAATGGGCGCCTGCCCCGACCAGACCGCCGGATCACCCTGCCACAAGTACTCACGGCCGTTGGCCGCAATAGAAGTGAACGACCCGCCCGCCGTGCTCAGTGCTACGCGGATAGAACCGCTATCAAGAACAAACTCCATAGGAGCCTTCCCTTTCTTACGACAGCCCGCCAAGTCAATAGGGCTGATAGAAAACCGGCCCGCGCCCCCTCACAGAAACGCGAGCCGTCAACGGACTAGTTAATTACGCCGGATACCCGCTAATCGTGGTATTCGCCGCGGTCCCACTTCTCGAGGAACTCGTCAAAGAAGTGCGGGTCGGCCTGAGCCTCGGCGTCGGCCTTGTTGCAGGCATCGATCTTGGCGATCAGGGCATCGTGCTCGGGAGTCTTCTCGTAGGGCTCCTCCAGGAAGGCAAGCATGATATCGGCCATCAGGAACTCGCCGGTGATCTTGCCGCCAAAGCCCACGATGTTGGCGTTGAGCTCGCGACGGGCATACAGGGCAGAGGTCATGTCGCGGACCAGGGCGCAGCGGGCGCCGGGAACCTTGTTGACGGCGTTGGTGATGCCGATGCCGGTGCCGCAAAGGGCCACGCCAAAGTCGGCCTTGCCGCTGGCAACAGCCTCGCCCACGGCCTTACCGTAGATGGGATAGTGCGTACGGGTGTGGCTGTAGGTGCCGCAGTCGAGCACCTTGTAGCCAGCCTGCTCCAGGCGGTCGGCCAGATAGATCTTCTCGTCCGTAACGATATGGTCGCAACCGATTGCGATGGTCTTCTTCATCAGAACGTCCTTTCGTCTGAATTCACAAGTTGAGGTAGAAGTTCGAGTTCTCGGTGGCTCTCGTTAGGCCATCTTGTTGAGCATGTCGACACGGATCTGGTGACGGCCGCCGGCGTACTGGGCGCGCAGGAACTCGCGGGCGATCTTCTTGGCGACCTCGGTGCCCACAACGCCCGGGCCCATGGTGACCATGCGCGAGCCGTTGTGCTCGCGGGTCATGTAGGCGGAACGCTCGTCGGAAATGTTGGCGACGACCATGCCCTTAATCTTGACGGCGGCCATATAGGAGCCGACGCCGTACTTATCGAATGCGAAGCCCTGGGAATCCTTGTGCTCCAGCAGGTCCTTGGCAACGGCGGTCGCGGAATCGACAAAGTCCGCGGCAGGGGTCTCGGAATAGTCGACGACCTCGTGACCGTCGGCGATGAGCATCTCCTTGATGGACTCCTTCATCGACATACCGTCGGCATCGGAAGCGATTACAACCCTCATGACATCCTCCTTGAGAGATACGCAGGTGCGTAGTTTCTGTTTGGAAGTGTTGAATCGCGTTCAGGTCCGGGCATCTGAATGTGCGGTTCTTCACTGTTCATGTTTATTTGAACACATTCGAACAGTAACTGCAACAACTATTTGTTTATCTTTGTTCTTTTTTGAACAAATACCGGTCACGGATGATTGCTAACCGTTTGAGCCGGGCGCGGACGTAGCGACCATGTGTTCAACAAACAAAAGGGCGGCCAAGAACGTGTCTCGGCCGCCCTTCTTACAGTTGATCTTCCAAAGAACGCTTTGCCGCCTACTCAGACTGCCTGCCCTTCTTGGCGTGCTTGGACGGAGCACTCAGAAAGCGGCCCGTCAAATAGTTCGCCGGGCCGGAAATATCAATCCCCAGTAGCGTGTGTCCCAGCCACAGAAACGCCGCGAGCACCAGCAGCGGGATAACGCACGAGGTCACGATCATCACAATGACGCCTTCGATGAGATCGGTCACTTGCTGCACAATTTCATCGGTCATCTGCTTGGCGCCGCTGGTCACCGACGTGACGAGGCCCGAGGCACCGTCGGCAAGCTGCTCGAGCACGCTCTTGGACTCTGCGGACTCGGTCTTTTTCTTGCTTGTTTTGGAGCTATCGCTATCTGCCGCACTCGCAGCGTCGGCCGCCTTTTGCTCAGCCGCCTCGATGCTAACGCAATATGTTTCGTCGACCTTCTGCGACACCCAAACGCTTGCAGGCACCAACGCCATGCCAATTATGGCGACCACCAGCACACGCGTTGCCACGCGGCGAATGACCGCGCTCGTGCTCCAGCGTCCGTGAATGCCAAGCGACACCGCGAAGAGTACGAGCGAGAACGGAATCAGGATGCCCAGCCCGACCGACCATAAAATGGTCAGCAGATATTTTTCGAGGTAGAGCACGGCAAGCACGATACCCAAGTTTCCCGAAAGCTGCGCGAGCTGCTCGGCAACTGGCGTTCCCGTATCGCCCGGCAGCGCAGTGATACCCGCAGATAGGGCGACGCACGAGGTTGTGAGCGCCAAAACATTGCCCTTCTTTTGATCGATGACCTCGATGGTGGAGTCCCAAGTCTTGGTATCGGCAAAATGCGGACGAGCTACAAAGCCCGACAACAGCGCCAGTACCACGAGCGCAACGATAAAGCCAATCTGCAGCTTTTTGTTTGCGCACACGACATCGGACAGGCTGGGCTGCAGCTCGGTTACCGTCGTATGCTCGGTTATCTGGACAGGACGCCCATGAGCCATCTCGCGCGCATCTGTCTTTTGAATCAATCCGTTGTCCGGCATTTGGACACCTCCTCATTCCGGCCTGCATTGCGGATGGAAGTATACCCACCCATCGAAAAACCGAACGGGAGGGCGTGCAGAAGCTCCAAGACTGCCCCCAACGACTAGTCGTTTAAGAACGTCCATTACAGTCGAAATTGTCAGCCCGGGACCGTCTCGGGCTACGATT
>CATXWM010000039.1 GCA_958403205.1 uncultured Collinsella sp.
CTGCGCAAGACGGAAAGCACATTAAGTGCTTTCCTTTGCGTGCGGAACTCGCGACAAACTCAACCCGCGCCAGCCGGCCCCGGAGACCCTCCCTGCCGTCACTTGCTTCAAAGACTTTGTTCCTCGCCGCTTCCGCGGCTCGAGGTCCCCGTTCTCCTCGGCGAGGTTGTCTAAGATTGTTGTTGAACTTCGGCCTTTGGCTCAAAGAAAAACGGGAGATGCGATCTGCATCCCCCGTTTTTGTTGCACCTACTCTAGGTCAATAAATTTGATGCTCAGAATCTTGCCGTCCTTGACGAGCATTCTGGCCATGGTGGGGCCTCGGGTGCCTCTTGGATAGCTGGCGCTGCCTGGGTTGAGGACCAAGCAGCGGCCCACTTGGGCTTCTTTGGTTACGTGGGTGTGGCCGTTGATGGCTACGTCTACAGATCCCACCGGGAGGTCTTCACGGTAGTGGGCTACGGCAAACTTGAGGCCTTCGTAGGTAAAGAGTGCCAAGCGGTCCACATCGGGGCCGTAGTCGCGGTAGTAATCGTTATTGCCCAGCACCGCTCGCACGGGGGCGATGGTGCGCAGGTGCTCGTAATCCATCTCCGACGTAAGGTCACCGGCGTGGATAATCAGATCCGCACCCTTAAGCTCGTCCAAGAGCGCAGGCGAAAGATAGCCGTGGGTGTCCGAGATGATGTCGATGCGCTTGGCGCTTGCACTGTTCATGGGATCCCTTCTTCAAAACCGATTCGACGTATATACAAAAAGCCCCACGGCTCCGCAGACAATTGGTCTACAGGGCTGCGGGGCCGGTGTACTAGAGGCTCAGGGCCTTTTTGAGCGGTACGACGCGACGGCGCGAAACCGGTACGCGTTCGTCGACGCCCGTAATGCCCAGCTGGATAGCGCCCGAGGGAACCGTCTCGACGTCGGTGACACACGCCAAGTTGACGATATAGCGGCGGTGAACGCGGAAGAAGCCAAAGTCGCAGAGCTTGGCCTCGAACTGTGCCAGCGAGGTCGTGGACAAAAAGCGGTCATCGACCGTATAAATACAGGAGTAATCGTCCTTGGCCATAATAAAGCGAATGTCGTCCACGGGGATGAGGACCTTGCGGCCGCCCTTTTCCACCGGGATGCGCTCGATGGTCACCTTGCTGTCCGTGACAGGCTTGGCGCGTTGCATAACCTTATCGATCGCTCGATCCAGGCGAGCCTCCTCGACCGGCTTCATCAGATAGTCGACGGCATCCACATCAAACGCCTCGACCGCATGATCGCTGTACGCGGTTACGAATACGATCGCCGGCGGATTCTTGAGCTTATGCAGTGCCTCGGCAAGTTGCAGACCCGAAGCGCCAGGCATCGAGATATCGAGGAACACAACATCGACGCGGCTCTCCATAAGCATCTCGATAGCGGAGCGAACGCTCGACGCTTCTGTGATCGTGCCGATCTTGCCCGTCTGCTCGAGCAAGAAGCGAAGTTCCGAACGGGCCGGGGCCTCATCATCCACAATCATCGCACGCAGCATAGGGATAAAACCTTTCGTCAACTAACTACGTCGGGCATCCGCCAACTAGCGTTAAACCCGTAACCTATCATTCTACTCTTGAATGTCGAAGATGCTCTCCGACAAATCGAGATGCAGGAGCACTTTAGCGCCCTTGCCCGGAGCCGATTCGACGCGTGTATAAGAGTGCGGTCCATAAAAGCGATGGATGCGCTCCGAAATATTGTGCATGGCCACACCGGCGCCGCCGCCCTGCGGGGAGCTGGCGTCGGGACGGGCGGAGCGTTCGTCAAACAGTCTGGCAGCGGTGCCTTCGTCCATGCCCACGCCGTTATCGGCGACCACAATCAAAATCGCATCTTCGCCATCCCTGTGGACCGACACGTCGATCCTCAGTGCATCGTCGTCGCCCATACCATGGCGCACGGCATTCTCGACGATTGGCTGGATTACAAATGCCGGCACCAGCGTGTCCTCGACGTCCTCGGACACGTCGAAGGTCGCCAGCACGCGATCCTCGCCAAAGCGCGCCTTCTCAAACGTCAGGTAGCGCTTGGTCTGCGCGACCTCGCGTGACACGGGAATGAGCGAGCCCGAATTGTCGAGCGTGGCGCGATAGAACGAGGAGAACTCGCGCAGCAGCTCGCGGGCGCGCAGCGGATCGGTACGCGTAAACGACGCGATGGTGTTGAGCGTGTTGAACAGAAAATGCGGGTTGATCTGTGCCTGCAGGGCACGCACCTCGGCACGGGCCGTGAGCTCCTTTTGCACCTCGAGCTCGTGGATGGCGAGCTGCGTGGACAGGATCTCGGCAAAACCCGAGGCAAGCGCGTACTGAGTGCGGTCGACGGCACGCGGGGTCTTGTAGTAGAACTTGAGCGTGCCGACGGTGCGGTCGCCCACCTTGATAGGAGCGATGATACCGGCAGGAACATGGTTGTGCGAGCCATCCGAGCCCACCACGTCCACCACACGGTTGAACGACTGGACGATACCGTGCTCGATGACGTAGCGCGTGGCAAGTGTGTGGATGGGCGAATCGGGCAGCAGCTTTTCCTCAAACTCGCCCGCGCAGGCCAGCACGTTGCTCTCGTCGGTGATGGCAACCGTCATGGCACGCGTCTCGGGCAAAATGCGCTGGCACACCAGACGCGCCGACTCCTGCGTCAGACCGCCTTTGATGTCCTCGAGCATGGCAGAGGCCACCGAGAGTGTCTCTTCGGTGTACTGCGAACGCACCGAATCGGGATTGAGCGTCAAATAGATAAAAATGCACAGAAAGATGCACAGCAGTGCGCAGGCGACCACGGTCGCGATCGGCTCGATTCCAGTCGCCAGGGCAAAAATAAAGTACACCAGCACGCAAATGGCGCAGACAACGGCGATCACGCGAAAGATAGATATTGAGTTATCGCGCTGGGCGCGGCGGTCGATCATTCAGTCCCCTCCAGGATGCTGGTCAGTTGTGCGTCGCGCCAGAGCCCGTCCATGATCTTGGGCCAGAAGCTCTGAAAACGCAGGTAGCTTGCGGCGTTTTGACGCGCGTAGGTCTTGGCCTCGTCAATACCGTGCCGCCAAATGCGCAGGTACCCCTCGTGCTCGCGGGTAAACATGCTGCGAACCATGGCGGTCTTGCGCACGCGGTCGTCGAGCTCGCGCGAAATCCACGGGCCCGGATAGGGCATGAGCGACGCGGCCGTGACGGGAACGAGCTCCTGCTGGTGCGCGGCAAATGTCAGCTTGGCACGCTCGTAGTACCAACGGTACACATCCTGCATAAAGCGCGGCGAGCGCTTCTCGGACTCGGGCGGCAGGTGACGAACAACCCACTCGTTGTCAAACCACACGTCGTAGCCAAACATGCGCATGTTAAAGAGGTAATCTAGGTCCTCGCCTCGGGTGATAAACGGGTCAAACGCCACACGGGTAAAGGCGCGGGCATGAAGCGCCACAAGGCCGCCGCACACGTAGTTTGAACGCGAAATACGGGTGCCCGAGAGCGCCTTTTTCATCCAGCGATTAAACTCGATGCGTTTGGTCCACCAACGATGGCAAATGCCCACCTTGTCTGTGGGCGCCAACGGCGATCCGTCTCGATCGTAAAAGTAACCGCTCTTAACCAAAATCGGCAGGCCTTGACGCGTCTGCTGGCCCAGTGCATAGGTCGCGCGCTTCATAAAGTCGGCATCGATAACGGTCTCGTCGTCATCCAAAAAGACAACGGCATCGTGGCCGAGCACCGCAGCGCAGGCAAGCCCCATATTGCGAATGGCGCCGTATCCGCGCAGGCTCACGCACTCGCCCGAGCCCTTGGGAGCAATCTGCGCCACACGGTCGGCGATACGCGATGCCTGGGTGTTGGTAACCACGGTGACCTTGAGCGTAGGGTGCGCGTCGACGATTTCGTGGACGCGCTTCGACACATCAGCCGTAGCCGAGATGGGGCAGACCACCAAAAGGATAATCCTCGGAATGTCGCGCACCTGCTCGAGCGAGGCCAGGCAGCGGTCGAGCTCGGGATTGGTGGCGTTGAGCTTCGTCGAGTGGTCATAGACGCCGGGAGCGTTTGCATGGGCCTCGTCGTCTGCCCAATATGTTGGAATCACAACCGTGGCGTTCATGCCTTCCCTCCCTGCAACACAAAAACGGGGCGCCGCCAAACACAGGCGACGCCCCGCGACCTAGCTGATTCCATCATACCCACTTGGGCAAATCATTGCTCGCAAGTCGCAATGTTTATTGCGGATAACCCCAAAAGAGTACCGCGGACAGGCCCAATAGCCGCTCGCTCCTATGCGGTCTGCTCTGCCGCCTGAGTCATGCGGGACAGACGAACCAGCAGCATAAAGCCAACGATCAGCAGCACGCCAATGGAAAGGACGCCCAGCGACGGGTTGCCGGTCAGCGAGGTGACGACCGACACCAGGAAGGTGCCCATGACGCTTGCATAACGACCAAAGATGTCAAAGAAGCCGTAGTACTCGTTGGACTTTTCCTTGGGGATAATGCGGCCAAAGTAGCTACGGCTGAGCGCTTGCACGCCGCCCTGGAACAGGCCGACCATAATGGCAAGCACCCAAAATTCGAAGGCGGTCTTTAGGAAGAATGCGGCGAACAGCACAATGCCCATGTAGGCGGCGACGGCCACCAGGATCATGTTGAGCGTGCCCACGCGTCCGGCGAGCTTGCCGTAGATGATAGCAGACGGAAAGGCCACAAACTGCGTAACGAGCAGCGCCAGCACCAGCTGGGTCGAGTCGATGCCTAAAGCCGAGCCGTAGCTGGTAGCCATGGAAATGACCGTGTGGACGCCATCGATATAGAAGAAGAACGCGATCATGTAGACCAGCACGGTCTTGTTGTGGGCGATCTCGCGCATGGTGTGTCCGACCTCGGAGAACACACCGCCCACGATGTGGCCGATGGTGTCCTCGGGACCGCGCTCGCGACCGTACTTTTGCTTATAGGTGCGAATGAGCGGCAGGGTAAAGATGAGCCACCAGGCACCAGTGATGATAAACGACAGACGCGTTGCCAGCATGGTGGGGACGCCAAGAGCGGGGCCACCCATGATGAGCGCCAGGCAGATGATGAACGGCACGGTGGAACCGATGTAGCCCCAGGCATAGCCCGAGCTGGACACGGCGTCCATGCGCTCGTCGGTGGTAATGTCGGGCAGCATGGCGTCGTAGAACGTCATAGAAGAGTTAAGGCCGATGGTGCACAGCACGTACACGGTCAAAAATGCCATGGCGGACATTGGGATAGCCTGCGACAGGCAAAGAACCAGGCCCGTGAGGAAGAAGCCCAAGAAGAACTTAATCTTGTTGCCGGCGTAATCGGCAAGCGCGCCCAGAATGGGCATGAGCATGGCAATGACCAGCGAGGCGATCGTCTGAGCGTTGCCCCAAGCGACCACCAGGTCTGCCGAGGAAGCACCGGTATTGATGGCGTTAAAGTAGATGGGCACCACCGAGGTATTGAGCAACACGAGGGCCGAATTGCCCACATCGTACATAACCCAGTTACGCTCGAGCTTGGTGTATTTCATGGACAGGGCCCCTTCGTATTCGCCCGATATGCAGTTAGTTCATCGTACCCCAATTGCACAGAAGCGCTGGTAAGGATTCGGCAAAGGGGCAGGAGCGGTCATACGGACACGCAGGGCGAAACACCATCCCATCAAGGCAGTTGCGGTGAAATAGTTCCTGTTTAGCCTTCCGGGGCTTCATTCAGGAACTATTCCACCGCAACTTATTGAAACGGTTTGTTATTCCTCGCGGTCGAACTCCTCGTCGGCGTCGAGTACGCGGCCGCTATAGTTGATATGGCCGGTCACGGCATCCATGTCACCGGTCTCGATAAAGCGGGCGACGGTGAGCTCGTAATCGGTCAGCGCGCGCTCAAAGACCTCGGGGAAGCTCTCGGTCGAGACCTCATCGGTAAAGGGGTTCTTCCATGTCAGGTGGCCCAGGTTACCGGTCCGCTCGGGCAGCTCCGTCGTCACGCGATGAGCAAGGCCGTCGAGCAGCGAGTAGTCATGCACCAAGCCCTCAACCAGGGCAATCGCGCGCGTCTTTACCGAGCCGGCCGGCTCAATGGTGCGATAGAGCATCTGCATGTCCGAGACGGCGCCGGCGTACTCCCCCGCCGGGATGTCGATACCGTACACGCGCCCGGCGATGTAGCTCATCAGCACGCCGGCCACACGGTTGATGCGGTCGGTGGTGACGATCTCGCCCGCCGGCGGATAATCCTCGACCGTGGCACCGTCGCGCTTGAGCTGTAGCATCAGCACGTCCAGATCGCTTTCGAGCACGGCGTGAACTTGGCTGCCCGAAGCCTCGAGCTCGGGATCGGAATCTACAATGCCAAACTGCTGCTCGTAGACAAAGGGGTGGGCATTGCGGTCGAGTACATAGTGAGACAGCAGGCCCAGCGCAAAGGCGCGGCCCAGATTGGCGTCGCGCGGCTGCAGGTGCGACACGCCGTCGCGCAGGCACGAGAACTGGCGCGACATGCGCGAGCGGTGCATGACCTGAGCAAGCGACGTGCAGTCGGAAACGCGCGGCGTGAGCATGTGGAAGAAAAACGGGTCGGGACCTTGGTTTCCCAGGATAAAGGCGATGCGCTCCTCGTCGGACGTAATAACGCCCTGCGGAAGACGGTCGATGCTTTCCTCGCCAAACAGATGATGCGTAATGAGCGCGGGCATAATGATCCTTTCGATTTCATTCGATGTCACCCATTATGCCCACCGCACGGTCATGCCAAACCTGCGGCGGTAAACGATGATATGCAGACTGCCTACGCAAGCCCCAAGTGCGCCTTGACCTCGGCTGCGCGACGACGGGACACAGGCACCGTCGAGGTTACGCGATCGAGCCTGAGCTCCATAAGACCCGTGGAACCGATCTCGACATTATGCACGTCTTCCAAATTGACCAGATAACTGCGGTGGACACGGATAAAGCCCTCGGAGGCCAGGCGCCGCTCGAGCGAGGAAATCGACTCATTGATCAGGTATGTTCCCTCGGCGCAGACGGCGTTGCAAAAATCGGCACGCGCCTCAAAGTAGCAGACATCCGCCACGGGAATGAACACCTTTTTGCCCCCGCGATCCACCGTCAGGCGCAAAGGCTGGCGCGGAGCATGGACGACACGGCGAGCGCCCAGGGCAGTCTCGATCTTGTCGAGCGCCTTTGACAAGCGGGCATCCTCGACCGGCTTGACGATGTAATCGACAGCATCGAGGTTATAGGCATCGGCCGCATACTCGGCGAATGCCGTCACAAACACCACGACCGGCGGCGTCTTTAGGTTCTGCAGCGTCTCGGCAAGCTCAATTCCCGAGCGACCGGGCATGGTAATGTCTAAAAACAGCACGTCGGGCTTATTCGACAGAATCGACTCCACGGCTTCGGTGACATTGCCCGCCTCGGCAATCTGACCTACACGCGTATCCTTTTCCAACAGATAGCGTAGCTCAGCCCTAATGGGAGGCTCGTCATCAACCACCAAGATGTTCCAGCCTTCGGACATATGCGCTTCCCCTCTTTTTCTCTCAATCCAACCGCGTGCTACACCGTTAGCGGCGCCGGCTCATGCGGCTCGCCGTTCAACTCTACGATGACCTGTGTTCCCACGCCCTCCTGGGACTTCACGCGCATGCCAGAATCTTCTCCGTAAAAGAAATGGATGCGCTGAAGCACGTTGAAGAGCGCCAGACCGCAACCTCGCTTGATGGAGCCGTCGGCGGTAATGCTCTCGGGCTCCTCTCGGCGATGCTGCTCAAACAGATGCGCGCAGACTTCTTCGTTCATACCGATGCCGTCATCTTCGACGATGATCTCCAAGCCGTCATCGGTCTCAAAAGCCCTAACACGAATAGAAAGCGGCTCGGTCTCGCGCTGCGCATGCTTGATGCAGTTTTCGAGCAGCGGCTGCAAGATAAACGGCGGCACCAGGCTGTCGCGCACCTCAAAGTCGATGTCGACCGAAACGCGCAGACGGCCGTCGCCATACCGGGCCTGCATAAGATTGATATAACGGGTGCCCTGTTCCACCTCGTGCTCGAGCGTGGTGAGCGTATCGGAATCAGAAAGCGTCTGACGATAGTAGTTGGAAAAGTCGATCAGCAGCGATCGCGCCTTGTCGGGCTCGGTTCGAACGAGCGACACAATCGTGCTAATGGTATTGAATAGAAAATGCGGGTCGACCTGCGACTGCAGGGCGCGTAGCTCAACGCGAGCTGTGAGCTCGTCCTGGCGCTCGAGCTCAAAGCTGGCGAGCTGCGTGGAAATGAGATCGGCAAAACCCGAAGCAAGGGCCGTCTGGCGCATATCGATGCTGCTCAGGCGGGGGTAATACAGCTCGAGTGTGCCCACACAATGCCCGCGCACGGTAAGCGGCGCGACAATGCCGGCGCGCAGGCGGGGAAAATAGCCACCCGTCTCATTGGAGGTGTCACGCGAAAACACGCTCTGCTCACCCGTCTCAATCACGTTGAGCGTGGTCTTGAGCACTACCGGGGTGCCGGCAGGGCACTTTGCCGAGTCCTCGCCCCAGCTTGCCAACACCTGTTTGCCATCGGTAAAGCAGATGGCAGAGGCGATGGTCTCGGACAGGATGATTTTAGAGGCGCCCAGGGCCGCTTCGGGCGTAAGGCCACGCGATGTATAGGCGAATATTTTTGATGCGATGGCGAGCGTACGGTCGGTTGCGCTCGATGTGAGGTCGTCGGGGACCACAAAGACATACGAGAAAAAGAAGCACAGCATGACCATGCCGGCAATAACGACAACGCCCGGAACGGGATTGGGATTATCGGTTAAATCCCAGATAAGCAGCAGGATAAGCGCCGGAACGACAACACCGAGCAGGATGGCCTGGACCACATGCTGGGCCGTACGAAAGACCTTGGTAGAGTTGTAGCTCTTGCCCAGAATCAGCCTGTTTAAATCCACCGTCATCCCCTTTTATCTATCGCACCCATAGCAATAAAGAGGGCCGCAAGCGACCCTCTCCATTGCATTATGCAATCAAAAACTGTGTTTTACATCCAGTCATCGACAAACGGTATCTTAGGCGCTGTATTTGTTGGCCTCGCCAAAGGTGCCAGCCTCGACGATCCAGCCGTCCTTCATGATGACGTCCATGTTGTCGGTGTTGAGCACATGGATGTCGGCGGCGACGTCACCGTTGACGACCAGCAGGTCGGCGCACTTGCCGGCCTCGATGGAACCGGTCTCGTCCTCGATGTGGCACATCTTGGCGCCGTTGAGGGTGGCGCAGGTGATGGTCTCGACCGGGGTGAAGCCGATCTTGTCGACGAACTCGTACATCTCCTCGATGGAGCAGGTGCCGTACGGGGTGACGAAGGAGAAGGAGTCGGAGCCGATCGTCATGACGACGCCACGCTTCTTGGCCTCGCGCAGGCAGTCGTAGTTGCGCTGCAGCTCCTTCTCGACCAGGGTGCCCTCGTACTTGTCGTGCAGCTCGGGGACGTAGACGGGCGGATAGGTGGCGTACCAGGTGGGCAGGAAGGCGATCGTCGGGGTGAAGAAGGTGCCCTGCTCGGCCATGAGGTCCATGGTGCGCTCATCGATATCGAAACCGTGAATCAGCTGCTCGCAGCCAAAGCGGACGGAATCGTAGGCAGCGGCGTGGTTGTTGTAGCAGTGGCTCCACACGGGGATACCGACCATCTTTGCCTCTTCGACCACGGCCTGAATCTCCTCGGAGCAGTAGTGCTGGTCGCGGCCGGAGTCCCAGCGCCAGATGCCGCCACCGGTAGCCCAGATCTTGATGGCATCGGGGTTCTCACGCAGGCGACGACGGACGGCCTTGCGCAGATCCCAGGGACCGTCGACCTGATCGCCCCAGGGGTGCGATTCCTTGTTGAGCTCCTGGCTGCAGTGGTGCGAGTCGCCGTGGCCGGCAACGCGGCAGAAGCCAAGGCCGGTGGCCAGAACGCGCGGGCCCTTGAAGACGCCCTTGTCGATGCAGTCACGGATCTGGATACCAAAGCGGCCGATCTCGCAGACGGTGGTGAGGCCGTGGGTGAGGCAGTCGTAGGCCTGCTTGACGGCGACGGCCTGCTTCTCGAGGAGCGGCTGCATGACCCAATCGGTGTCATCGTCGGTCAGGTTGCCCGAGAAGTGCAGGTGAGTGTCGATCAGGCCGGGAAGGACGGTCTTGCCGGCGGCGTCGATGACCTCAACGCCCTCGGGAAGGTCCTGCATAGTGCCGGCGTACTCGATCTTGCCGTTGTCGTCGACGAGAACGAGGGAGTTCTCGACCGGCTCGGCACCGGTACCGTCGATGAGCTTGCCGCCAACGATTGCATACTTAGTGGACATGGTTCCTCCTTATGGATCCATATAGTGGGCGAGGCCGTGTTGGGTTTGGCCTCACAAAGCTACCCAAGTGGTACCGGGTTCGGTGCGCGGGAGAGAGGGTCCCGCGCACCCGATCCGCCCCGGCCAGGCGTTACTTTTTACGGGAATTGGTGAAAGCCATGAGGGCCAGGCCAATAGCCAACCAGCCGATCACGATGCTCCACTCCACCATGTTGAGGGAGGCGGGAGAGAACGGAATCACGAGCAGGCCGATGATGATGGCGCAGGCGGCGATAGCGAGGCCGATGCCAAACTTGCCGCCGGGCACCTCGTAGGGACGAGGCAGGTCGGGCTCGGTGAAGCGCATGCGCAGGCAGGCGAGGGCGACCATGCCGCAGGAGAAGATGAAGGCGAGAGCCGACACGTTGGTCAGGGGGATGAGCATGTTCTTGCCCAGGAACGGACCGATGACGGTGATAACGCCCAGAACGACGCAGGCAAGCTTGGGAGCGCCGGACTTGGGGTCGACCTCGGCGAATTTCTCGGGCAGTTGGCCCTTGCGGCCCATGGCGAGCATGATGCGGCTCGTGGCGCCGTAGAAGGAGTTCATCGGGCCCATGGGTCCAAGCGTGGCGATGACGAGCATGGCCAGGTACAGGAGCATGTTGATGCCCTTGAGACAGGCAAGCGCGGGAACCGGGCTCTTAACAAACTCATGCCAGTCGAGGATGGTGCCGAACGAGTAGATGCAAACCATGTAGAAACCGCCGGCGGCCAGCAGGGCCAGGGAGATGATCTTGCCGAACTTGTTCCAGTTGAGGCCCTCGGCTGCTTCCTCAGCCTGCTGAGGAATGGTGTCGAAACCGGCGTAGAAGAACGGAGTCAGAACCAAGACCGACACGATGCCGGCGAACAGGCTGGTGCTCTCGGTAGCGGCCTTGCCGCCGCCAGCGCCGGCGACCTGGGAGAACACAGGCATGGCATTGTCCGGCGAGCCGGTGAACAGCGAGACGCCCATGGCGAGCAGCATGCCGCAGAGCAGGGCCTTGGTCAGGAAGGCCTGGAGCTTGGCGGCCGAGCTGGCACCGCGGAAGTTGAGGAAGATGACGTAGACCGCAAAGCCGAGCGCAATCAGCGTCGGGAACAGGTAAACGTCGGCGCCCAGGATGGTGTAGAGCTTGACGGCGCGCAGCCACTCAAGGCCGGGCAGGCTGCCGAACATCTCGGACACGAGGGTCGAAATGGCGATGGCCTCCCACGGGCACAGGATGCCGTTGCCCAGGGCCAAAAGCCAACCGGTGATGTAGCTCAGCGTACGGCCAAAGCTACGATCGACATACTCGACGATGCCGCCCGAGATGGGGATAGCAGCCGTGAGCTCACCGAAAACAGCTCCGACGGGCACGAGGAAGATTGCACCCAAGAGGAATGCGATCATAGCGGGAACGGGACCGCCGCCCACGACCATCCAGTCGCCGACCTGCAGAACCCAACCGGTACCGATAATGGCACCGAAACCGATGGTGAAGAAGTTCCAGAGCGAAAGCGTTTTCTTCATGCCGCCGTTATCCTCGACTGCAACTTCTGCGTTCTTGTCCGCCATTGTTCCCCTCCTTTCCTTTTTGACGCCCCTTGGCGTCACCCCTTGCGCGGTCCGTTTCGCCGCGCTCTTTTATTTCGTGGCTTTAAGATACGGCCTTGGCGCAGCAGCTCCGCTTGTAGCTCGACCGAAGGCAGAACTGCAAAACGAGCGGCGCCGTTTTTGGGACGAACGGCACGGTTTGCCGCTCATTGTTGCCGCCCGTCCGACGGGCGTACGCTCATCGGACGCATATAGAGATGTTTTTGAGGCCGTGTGTTTTGCGCCTTTCATACCGTTTACCGAGCTTTTGACGCGCGGACCCATTTGTTGCACATCTTTTTTGTAGGATGGACAGGTTATACATGAGACAAGGCGGTACGAATGGCATACGGATACAACGACGGTGATCAACGGCGACAAAGCGTTCGCCTTGCTGGCCGTACCACGCCGACGCCCGGAAGTGCCACAAGCAGCAATCCGCAACGTCCTCAAGAGCAACCCAGGCCTTCGTCTCGGCAGCAGGCAAGCAAAACACGGCAAAGTGGCCGTCCGCGCACGGGCACAAGCGCGCAGCAAGACAGCCGCTTAGGCGCGCGCACTCGACAGCATCAAGCCGAGGTTCCGCAACTGCGCCGCAACGGCGCACGTCAGCCCGGCATCCATATCAACCGCTTCTTTTCGCATCCCCAAGGTGGACGCGACGGCAAGCCCTACCGCTCGACATCGCACGTGAATGCCCCCGCCCTGCCGGCTCGTCGACTTCGCCTCGCACTGTGCTCTATCCTCACCTGTCTGGTCTTTGTGTTTATGAGCTCCTGTATGTCCCACGGCTCGGCCGGTCTCGAGCCCACCGCCGAGGACAAGCTGCTCAAGGCCCCCGTCGCGCCCGGTTATTCTTTCGCCTTTTCGACCCCGCGCCCGCAATGGCAAGCCGGCACGATGCCCCATATCTATCAGATCGACCCTGCGTGGTCGGAGCTGTCTTACGCCGGCGGCACCATTCGCCAAAATGCCTGCGGGCCTACGTGCCTCACCATGGTCTATATCTTTAAGACGGGACGCACCGATATGACCCCCGTCGATATGTGCGCGCTTTCTGAGGCGGGCAATTACGCCCCCACTGGTGCAACCGAATGGTCGTTTATGACGAGCGGCGCGTGGCAGTTGGGACTTAACGGAACGGAGCTCCATAACGATCGCGACTCGATGACTCAGGCGCTGCGTTCGGGAGCGCCCATCATCGCCGCCGTTCGGCCGGGCACCTTTACCAACGTGGGCCACTACATTGTGCTTTACGGTATTGACGACGCCGACCAGATTGGCGTCTACGACCCCAACTCGGCCAGCCGCAGCGTCCGCCGCTGGGGCGTCGTAGAGGTCCTCAACGAAGTCGAAGCCATGTGGGCCTACTACTAGTCATTGGGGACAGACTTAAATGAGTGGTCGTTGGGGACAGCCTTTAAGGACTGTCCCAAGCTGCCGGCAGGAAAGGAACGTCCCCAAGTGCCGGGTTCCCAATGACTAGGTGAATAGCAAAAGCCCCGCAGTCGGAGCGGACTGCGGGGCTCATGAAGAGAGGCTAGTTTGTGGGCGCCTTGCCCGGCGCCCACGAGAGAGGCAATGGAGTAGAGGCTACTCGTGGATGCGGGTACCGGAGAGGCCGGCCATGGTCTCGGCGGCCTTGTCCAGGGCGCCGATGATGCAGGTGCGGCCCTTGCGGGAGCGGGCGAACTTGATGGCAGCGCGGACCTTGGGCTCCATGGAACCCTTGCCGAACTGACCCTCGTCGGCCAGGCGCTCGGCCTCGTCGGCGGTGATGTCCTCGAGCTCCTCCTGGTTGGGCTTGCCAAAGTTGATGGCGACATGCTCAACGGCGGTCAGCAGGAACAGAACGTCGGCGTCGCAGTCCTCAGCCAGCAGCTCGCCGCCCAGGTCCTTGTCGATGACGGCGGGAACGCCCTTGTAGCAGCCCTTGTTCTCGTAGTCGCGGACGACGGGGATGCCGCCGCCACCGCAGGCGATGACGATGAACTCGTTGTCGAGCAGGTTGAGGATGGAGTCGGCCTCGACGATCTTCTTGGGATCGGGGGAAGCGACGACGCGACGCCAGCCGCGGCCGGAATCCTCGACGAAGACCTTGGAAGGATCCTCGGCCATGAACTCCTTGGCCTGCTCCTCGGTATAGAAGGGGCCGATCGGCTTGGTCGGGTTCTTGAACGCGGGATCGTCCGGGTCGCACTCGATCTGGGTGACGACGGTTGCGGCGTGCCAACGCTTATAGCGCTTGTGCATCTCGCGGCCAATGCCCTGCTGCAGATGATAACCGATGTAGCCCTGGGACATGGCGCCGCACTCGGGCAGCGGCATCTCGGGGGTGCCGATGGCGTCGTGGGCAGCGGCGAAGGCGTTCTGGATCATGCCGACCTGCGGGCCGTTGCCGTGGGTGATGATGATCTCGTTGCCCTGCTCGATCAGGCCGAGGAGAGCGTGAGCGGTGTTGCTCACGGCCTCGATCTGCTCAACGGGGTTGTTGCCGAGGGCGTTGCCGCCAAGGGCGACGACGATACGATCGGGCTTGCCAAGAGGCTTAGACATTGCTGGAATCCTTTCTGTAAAAGGCCTACAACCCATTAATAACCCGCGCCCGTGCAATACGCGAGTTTATTAAGGTTTATATTCTCTTTATCGCTCATTTTATTCATTTTGAAAATAGTTGAACGGTGAACGGTCGTTTTTATCCGCTCAGCGTACAGAACCCCAGCTCAGATATGTTTACGCCATTTACGTGCGACTTTATTTTAATGGAGCAAGAATTAGACTGGATTATGCAAACTATATCTTTGCTAAACACCAAACAGAAAGCGCTAAATCTTACTCGCACTATACGAGATTCTATGCACTTATAGGACGAGTATGCATCCCTGCAAAAACAAGGGGCTTTTCATCCAGCAATAGGAATAAAGAGGGGCTCCGAAAGGGCACCCAGCCCCCAAAGCACGGGGATAGAAGGCGACAACAGCCACGCCCTCCATCCATCCCCAAAGTGGCGCGAGCTTTCGCGGCAAAGCCGCGAAACAGCGAAGGGGACAAAAGGTCCCACCAGCCACGTCCTTCATCAGCCCCCACAATCCGAGGACGTAGTCGTAGCAGGATCTGAGGGCTAACCTTCGCGGACACTCCGCAAGACGAAAGAACCCCCGCCGCACGTAGTGCGCAGCGGGGGTTCTTTCATGTCCGAGGACGTCCGCGAAGGTTAGCCCTCAGATCCTGCGGTGGGAGACCTAGGCCTCGTTGTACACCGTCTTGAGCTTCAGCAGGTGAGCGTAGCGGTCCATGGCGGCCTGCTCGTTCTCCTTGAAGAGCTCCTCGGCGCGCTCGGGGAAGGAACGCGTCAGCGAAGCGTAACGGGCCTCGTTCATCAGGAACTCCTGATAACCGCCCGCGGGCTCCTTGGAATCGAGCGAGAACTTCTTGCCGGCAGCAGCCTCGGGGTTGAAGCGGAAGAGGTTCCAATAACCGCACTCGACAGCCTTCTTCATCTCGGCCTGGCAGTTCTGCATGCCGCCCTTCTTGATGGAGTGCATCTCGCAGGGGCTGTAGCCGATGATGAGGGACGGGCCGTCGTAGGCCTCGGCCTCGTGGATGGCCTTGAGGGTCTGAGCCGGGTTGGCGCCCATGGCGACCTGCGCCACGTAGACGTAGCCGTAGCTCATGGCAATCTCGGCCAGGGACTTCTTCTTGGTCACCTTACCGGCAGCGGCGAACTGAGCGACCTGGCCCAGGTTCGAGGCCTTGGAGGCCTGACCACCGGTGTTGGAGTAAACCTCGGTGTCGAAGACGAAGACGTTGACGTTGTGGCCGGAAGCCAGGACGTGGTCCAGGCCACCGAAGCCGATGTCGTAGGCCCAACCGTCGCCGCCGAAGATCCAGAAGGACTTCTTGGTGAGGTAAGCCTTGTCGGCGAGGATCGCCTTGGAAGCGTCGCAGCCGCACTTCTCGAGCTCGGCAACGTAGGCAGCGGCAGCGGTCTTGGAAGCCTCGGCGTCGTTGACGGAGTCGATCCAAGCCTGGCCGGCAGCCTTGAGCTCATCGGACGGGCCATCGGCAGCGATGATGTCCTGGGTAGCGGCGATCAGCTTCTTCTGGACGGCCTCGTAACCGACGGCCATGCCCAGACCGTGCTCGGCATTGTCCTCGAACAGGGAGTTATTCCACGCCGGGCCGTGACCGTCCTTGTCCTTGCAGTAAGGAGCGGTGGCAGCGGGGTTGCCCCAAATGGAGGAGCAGCCGGTGGCGTTGGAGATGAACATGCGGTCGCCGGCAACCTGGGTCACCAGACGTGCATAGGCGGTCTCGGCGCAGCCGGCGCAGGAGCCGGAGAACTCCAGGTAGGGCTGCTTAAACTGGCTGCCCTTGACGTTGGCCGCGATGAGCTCCTTCTTCTCGGAGACGTTCTCGACCATATAGTCCCAAACGGGCTGCTGATCCATCTCCTGCTCGGTGGGAACCATCTCGAGGGCGCCCTTGGGGCAGACCTTGACGCAGTTGGTGCAGCCCATGCAGTCGAGCGGGGACACGGCCATGGTGAACTTCATGCCCTTGGCCTTGGGGCCCATGGCGTCGAGCGTGCGGGTAGCCTCGGGCGCGGCGGCAGCCTCGTCCTCGGTCATCGCGAACGGACGGATGGTGGCATGCGGGCACACATAGGCGCACTGGTTGCACTGGATGCACTTGGTCTCGTCCCAGTGAGGAACGACCACGGCGACGCCGCGCTTCTCGTATGCGGAGGCGCCCAGCTCAAACTGGCCGTCAGCGCAATCGACAAAGGCGGAAACGGGCAGGCTGTCGCCATCCATGCGATCGATGGGCTCGAGCAGGTTCTTGACCTGCTGGGCGATAGCGGACTTGGTCTCCTCGGAGAGCTCGACGGGAGCGGCATCCTCGGCAGTTGCCCAGTCGGCCGGAACCTCGAACTTGCGGAAGGCGGTAGCGCCGGCATCGATGGCCTTGTGGTTGGCGTCGACGATGGCCTGGCCCTTCTTCATGTAGGACT
>CATXWM010000040.1 GCA_958403205.1 uncultured Collinsella sp.
ACGTGGCCAAGGAGATCCTGCACCTTCCCGGCGAGACCAACGAGGAGCTCATCGCTGCGCTCGTCCAGAAGATTCGCGACCTCAACGACCAGCTCAACATTCCGCAGTCCATCAAGGATTACGCGAATGGTGGCGTGAAGGTCGACGCCGAGAACCCGCAGATGGTTTCCGAGGAGGAGTTCCTCGCCAAGCTGCCCGAGATCGCCGCGAACGCCGAGCAGGACGCCTGCACGCCCGAGAACCCGCGTGAGACCAAGGCTGCCGACTTCGAGAAGATCCTCAAGGCCTGCTACTACGACACCGACATCGATTTCTAATCGACTCTTGTTATCGTAACGAGGGGCTCCGCACGTATCCGTACGGAGCCCCTTTCTTTTTTAGAGAATGGGATAGTTATGGCTGCAATTTTCAATAGCCCCAGCAAGTACATCCAGGGTCCGGACGAGCTCGCCAAGCTCGGCTCCTATGTCGAGCCGCTCGGCGCTAAGGCCCTCGTCATCGTGACGCCTTCGGGCAAGAAGCGCGTCGGTGCCAAGATCGAGGGCGGCTTTGCCGAGGCCAAGGCCGAGCTGCTGTTTGAGGACTTTAACGGCGAGTGCTCCAAGGGCGAGGTCGATCGCCTGGTTGCGCTCGCTCGCGACAACGGTTGCGACATCATCGTCGGCGTCGGTGGCGGCAAGATCCTCGACACCGCGAAGGCCGTCGCCTATTACCTGGAGTCCCCGGTTATCATTTGCCCCACCATTGCCTCGACCGATGCACCGTGCTCGGCACTTTCGGTGCTTTACACCGATGACGGCCAGTTCGATAAGTACCTCTTCCTTAAGGCAAACCCCAATATCGTCCTGATGGATACGACGGTTATCGCGGCGAGCCCGGTGCGCCTGACGGTTTCCGGTATGGGCGATGCGCTCGCAACCTACTTCGAGGCCCAGGCGACGCACGATGCCGACGGTGGTACTTGTGCCGGCGGCAAAGGCGGAATGGCCGGCCTGGCGCTCGCCAAGCTCTGCTACGAGACGCTTATGGCCGATGGCGTGAAGGCCAAGGTTGCGCTGGAGAAGGGTGCGCTCACGCCTGCCGTCGAGCACATCATTGAGGCCAACACGCTGCTTTCGGGCATTGGCTTTGAGAGCTCGGGCCTCGCTGCTGCTCATGCCATCCACAATGGCCTGACGATGCTGCCCGAGTGCCACAGCATGTATCACGGCGAGAAGGTCGCCTTTGGCACTATCGTCCAGCTGGTACTCGAGGATGCTCCGACTGAGAAGCTTGAGGAAGTCTTGGGCTTCTGCATTGAGCTGGGCCTGCCGGTCACGATGAAGGAGCTGGGCGTTGCCGAGGTTACGCGCGAGAAGGCCATGATTGTTGCCGAGGCCGCGTGCGCGCCCGAGGACACCATGTGCAACATGCCGTTTGAGGTGACGCCCGAGATGGTCGCAAACGCCATCCTGGGTGCCGACGCGCTGGGCCACTACTATCTCATGGATGAGTAAATCAAGCTAAGGAAGGGGCAAAGCCAGCAGATGGCTTTGCCCCTTTTTGCTATGGTGCAAAGGGGTCAGGTTGCTTTGCACCAACTGTTGTTGATGAAAGGGCGGATTCTCGTATGGCGCTTCCCATGGTTTATGGCGGTCCCGGTCGGTATGTTCAGGGGCCGGGTGAGCTTTCGCGCCAGGGCAGGTATTTGTCATGGTTGGGCTGCGCTGCCTATGTCTTGTTTGACCAGGGCACCGAGGATCGGCTGTGCAGGCAGATCGTCGATGGATTTCTGGACGAAGATCTAAGCGAGCCATTCTTTAAGATCTATAACGGTCCGTGTACGGAAGAGGCCGTTGTAAAAATGGCTAAGGAAGCCCGGGCTGAGTATTGCGACATGGTGGTGGGTATTGGCGGCGGCAAGATGCTCGATATCGCCAAGGCCGTTGCGTTTTATGCCGAGCTGCCGTTGTGCGTATGCCCCACGGCAGCTTCGATGGACGGTCCGTGCAGCGCGATTTCGGTGTTGTATCACGAGGATGGGTCGTTCGACCACTACCTGATGCTCGAGAAGAATCCAGACCTGGTCGTGGTCGATACCAACGTGGTCGCGGCGGCCCCACTGCGTATGACGGTCGCTGGCATGGGCGATGCGCTGGCAACGTACTTCGAGGCGCGTTCGTGCGCCGCGGCGCACGGCGCCAACGAGCACGGTGGCGCGCCGGGGCACTTGGCCTTGGTTGCGGCTCGTGCCTGCTATGACACACTCATGGAGTGCGGCGTCGCTGCCAAGCGCGATCTCAAAAAGGGCCGTACATCGCCGGCAGTTGAGCGCCTGATTGAGTGCAATATTCTGCTCTCGGGCGTCGGCTTTGAGAGCGGTGGCTTGGCGTTGGCGCATGCCATCGCCAACGGGTTGACGATCCTGCCCGAGTGCAAGGCCATGCATGGTGAGACCGTGGCATTTGGCTTGGTGGTGCAGCTGCTCCTGGAGCGTGCGCCCGAGCTTGATCAAGTGCTCGAGTTTTGCCAGCGCGTCGGTCTGCCGACGACGCTCGAAGAGCTGGGCCTTGGCGAGATTTCGGATGCCGACCTGATGAGCGTTGCGGACGCAACTTTTAAGAACGAGCGCAATATGGCTAACGAACAGGCCAAGATGACCAGACAAAAGCTCGTGCAGCTCATGCGCGAGGCATAGCTTGGCGCTTGATCGACCTTGTGCAATCGAGGCAGCGATAGGCCATGGACTATTTGCCGCAAAGATGAGCCGCGTGTAATTTGCCCGAGGCGTGGGCCGATAGCGTATCATTATCTCTTGCTTGTTTGCACTGCTCAGGGAGGGGCCGCGCATGGCGCAGGAACACGATCTGTTTGATGACATTATCGAGATCAGCAAGGGTTTCGATTTTCTTAAAAACCCGCTTGGCGGCGTGACCGATGCACTCGATCCGTCGGCGCCGCAGTGGAATCCTGCCGACTACAAGGAGCGCCCGCGCGGCAATACCATTCCGTGCCTGACCTGCAAAAACGAAAAGAGCGGCTGCACCGCGTGCATGGACGTGTGCCCGGTCAACGCTATCGAGGTCGAGGAAGACGCCATTGAGATCCTCGACTCCTGTCGCAAGTGCGGCCTGTGCGCCGCTGCCTGTCCGACCGAGGCGATCATCTCGCCGCGCCTGGCGCCCAAAAACCTGTATGACGACATTGTCTCGGCGGCAACGAGCCACGAGACCGCCTACGTCACTTGCACGCGCGCCCTCAAGCGCATGCCGCGCGAGAACGAGGTCGTCGTCGCCTGCGTGGGCGATATTACGGCCGAGACCTGGTTCTCGGTACTGGCGGACTATCCCAACGTGAGTGTGTACCTGCCGTTGGGCGTGTGCGATAAATGCCGCAACACCGGCGGTGAGGATATTCTGGGCGAAGCAATTGCGAAGGCCGAGGAGTGGTCTGGCACGGGTATGGGCCTGGAGGTTGACCCCAAGAGCCTCAAGTGCCATAAGCTTCGCGAGTACGAGCGCAAGGAGTACATGGAAAAGATCGCCCGCACGACGGGCCTGACGGTGACCAAGCTCAACCCGGCGACGGCGGCGCTGGCCTCGGTGACGCAAAAGCTCAAGGCCCATCGCCATCAGATTACCCAGTTGGAGCGCACGCTCAACACCATGTGCGGCACCACGACAACCAAGCGTCGCCGTTCGCTCACGCATGGGCGGCAGCTGGTGCTCTCGACGCTGCAAAACCACCCCGAGCTTGCCCAGAACATGCAGGTGAGTACGCCGGAGTGCGATTTTGACAAGTGCACGTCGTGCGGCGAGTGCGTCAATGTATGCCCCACGTTCGCCTGCGATTTGGTGGGAAGCGGCCGCTTTGCGTTGGAGTCCACGTATTGCCTGGGTTGCGGAGCCTGCGTCAAGGTGTGTCCCGAGCATGCGCTTAAGTTGGTTGAGCATGATGCATCCAACCTGGTCGTTGTCGATCCCGAGGCCGAGGAAAAGGCCGCCCAGAAGGCGAAGGCTCACGAAGAAGCTGAGAAGGTCAAGGCCGAGGCAAAGGCCAAGCTGGACAAGATGCTCGATCAGGTGGAGAAACTCGCGGACTAGCTAAAAGAGCGTAAATGATGGCCGGTGGGACAGGTACTGCCCCACCGGCCAAAAAAGTTGCGGTGGAATAGTTCCTGTTTTGCCCTTAAGCTGGCCATTCTAGGAACTATTCCACCGCAACTAATAGATGGTTAGCTCATACTGCTCTGATGGGTCTCGCTGCCGTTATTGCGGCGGGTGACTGTTTCGTGGAGTAAAAAGAAGCTGGGAACCTGCTTTGTCTCGGTGTATTCCATAAGGATGCCGTCGGCGTTGTAGGTCTGTCCGCGTACAACGGCGAGTGCGTTAAAGTCGTCGAGATCGAGCACGCGCGCATCTTCGGGCGTGGGATGCTCAATTGTTACATCGCGTTTGCCCGTGGCAATCTTAATGCCAAGGCCTTCTTCGAGGTAACGATAGATCGAGTCGTTGACAATCTCGGGTGTCAGCCCCGGTACCTGTGAGCTTAGGTAATAGGAGTCGTCGGAGCACACGGCCCGTCCGTCTGCATAACGGATGCGTTTGGCACGTGTGAGCTCACAGCCTTCGGGAAACCCGGTAATCTTGGAGAGCGCCTTGTTGCAGACGAGGAGCTCAAAGACAGTGGTAACCGTTTTGAGCTCAAAGCCTCGGCTGGCTGCGATTTCCTTAAAGGTCTCGAGTCCGCCGCCGCCACGACTCGTCTCGTCACTGATGTTGCGAATGACGCGCATGCCTTTGCCTTGCTGGGGGAGCACGTAGCCATCTGCCGCAAGCATCGAGATGGCGCGACGGACCGTCATGCGCGAACAGCCAAACAGCTGCGTGAGTTCAGTCTCCGAAGGCAGATAGCTTAGATAGGCGTATGTGCCGTCGTCAATCGACTGCTTCACGTTGTCATAAATGGTTTGGAAGATGGCTCGCGCCATGACGGTCTCCTAGAGCTGAGTGCGCGAGCGGCGGATGAGGACTGCTCGCGCAGGTGTCGATTGATTTACTTGCTGGGGTCGATTATATATTTACCCATGGCACGCAGAGCTGGGTCTGACAGGATGGCGCCGAGTTCGTCGAGGGAAGCCACCTTGGCGACCATCGAGGATACGTCGAGCCTGCCAGAGTCGATGAGCTCGAGCGCGCGACGCTGCGTATAAGGGTTGATGTAGGACGAGGTAAGCACAAGCTCCTTCTGGAAGACCTCGAAGGGCTTGACGGTGATTGTCTCATCGGGCTTGGTGAGGCCGAACATCATGACCGTAGCCTTGTGGCCGGCGATCTGGATGGCCTGCTCGATGGTGACGGGCTTGCCAACACACTCGATAACGACATCGACGTTGCCGACGCCCTCCTGCTTCAGGCGGGCCGGGACGTCCTCGTGGATGGAATCAATTGCCAGGTCGGCGCCGAGTTTGAGCGCAACCTCGCGCTTGCCTTCGACAGGCTCGAGCAAAACGACTTTGGTGGCGCCGGCGTTTTTAGCAAGCTGCATCATGAGCAGACCGATCATGCCACCGCCGATAACGACAACTGTGCTGCCGGGCTTGATGTTGCACATATCGATGCCGTGCAGGCAGCAGGCGACGGGCTCGGTCATAGCACCCTGCTCAAAGCTGGTGTGATCGCCCAACTTGTAGACTTGCTGCATATCGACGGAGCAGTACTCGGCAAAGCCGCCGTTAACGGTGGTGCCGTAGCCGGTCATATGCTCGCAGTAGTGGTTGATTCCGTCACGGCAGGGTTCGCAGCAGCCGCAGGGATGGTTTGGGTCGATGCACACGCGATCGCCCGGTTTAAAGTCGGCGACGTCGCTGCCCACGGCCTCGACAACGCCCGCAAACTCATGACCAAGGATTGTGGGCGGGGTAACGTCGGCTGCGCCCTTGTCGCCTTCATAGATATGCACGTCGGTGCCGCAGACGCCGCAAGCTTTGACGTTGATCAGAACGTCACGCTTGCCCACGGCCGGTTTTGTCGAATCCTCGACCCTGAGATCGTGCTTTCCATAGAAGACCGCGCTTTTCATGGTGACTCCTTAACGTGGCGGTGAATGTTGTAATGAAGTATAGGCATGTCTATAGATATAGACAAGCACATCTAGACAAGTTGAAAAGAAATATAGATTGCAGCCATCAGCTATGTCAGATTTAGCAGGCGAAATACTGGAGTTATACCGTTTACGGCCAATAATCGACCGTTTACCGACCGTAGTATTTACGCTAACTTATCTAGATAAGTGATATGATAAAAATGGAAGCGCAAGAAGTCAGGGAAGCGGGCCCACCCGTCCTATTGCACGAGGTACACGCAAACGGCGCGTCTGCGGTCTCGAGTGAAGCCAAAACCGCAGTCGCTCCGAATGAAGAGAGGGGGATTCCCCGTCATGATGCAAAAGATACAACGTTTCGGCGGTGCAATGTACACGCCTGCAATTCTTTTCGCATTTTCCGGAATCGTCGTCGGCCTGGGTACGTTGTTTACCACCGAGGCGATCTTTGGCGAGATGGCCACTGCGGGCCATCTTTGGTTTGATTGCTGGAATGTGCTGCTCCAGGGTGGTTGGACGCTCTTTAACCAGATGCCGTTGCTGTTTTGCGTAGCGTTGCCAATCTCGCTCGCGAACAAGCAGAACGCTCGCTGCTGCATGGAGGCTTTGGCCATCTACCTTACCTTCAACTACTTTGTAAGCACAATCTTGGGGCAGTGGGGCCCTGTCTTTGGGGTCGACTACTCTGTCGAGGCGGGCAGCGGTACTGGTCTTGCCACTATCGCAAGCATCAAAACGCTTGATATGGGCATCATGGGCGCGCTTATCATTTCTGGTATCGCCACGATGCTTCACAACAAGTACTTCGACACCGAACTCCCTGAGTGGCTGGGCGTGTTCTCGGGCTCCGTGTTCATCTATATGATCGGTTTCTTCGTTATGGTTCCGGTCGCTCTTATCGCCTGCCTGGTGTGGCCGCATGTTCAGGCTGCTATCTCCGCCTTCCAGGGATTCATCCTTTCCGCCGGTACGTTTGGCGTGGGCGTCTTTGCTTTCTTCGAGCGCGTGTTGATCCCTACAGGCCTGCACCACTTTATCTATACGCCGTTCTATTATGACAACGCGGCGGTCAACGGCGGCATCTTTGCTGCTTGGGCCAACATCCTGCCCCAACTGGCTGCCGATCCGAGCATTGCTCTTAAGGATGCCGCACCCTGGGCTGCCTATACCTGCCCTGGTTGGACTAAAGTCTTCGGCTCGCTTGGCGTCGCCATTGCGTTCTATATGACCGCCAAACCCGAGCGCAAGCAGCGCGTCAAGGCTCTGCTCATTCCCGTCACCCTTACCGCTATGCTTTGCGGTATTACCGAGCCGCTTGACTTCACCTTCCTGTTCATCGCGCCCGGCCTGTTCGTCGTCCACTGCGTGCTCGGAGCGCTTGGCTGCATGGCTCAAAACCTCCTTGGCGTCGTTGGCATCTTCGACGGCGGCATCATCTCGATGCTCTCGTGGGACTGGCTGCCCCTTTGGGCCGCACACGGTCTGCAGTACGCCATCTCCATCCTTGTCGGTCTGTGCTTTACCGCTCTTTGGGTCGTGGTCTTCCGTTTCCTGATCGTCAAGTTCGACTTTAAGACCCCCGGTCGCGAGGATGACGATGTTGAGGTCGAGCTCAAGTCCAAGGCCGACTACAAGCAAAAGCAGAGCGGTGCTGCTGGCAAATCGGTCGCCCAGAGTAAAGATGATGAGCGCTTGGTGCTTGCCGAGAACATCCTCGATCTGCTCGGTGGCACGGATAACATCATCGATGTAACTAACTGCGCTACCCGTCTGCGCGTTAACGTCAAGGACAAGAGCGTCGTTGCACCCGAGGCTTCCTTCAAGGCGATCGGTACGCATGGCTTGGTGGTCCAAGGTCAGTCAATCCAGGTCATCATCGGCCTTACCGTCCCGCAGGTTCGCGAGAAGTTCGAGAGTCTTCTGAAGTTCGAGAGTCTTCTGTAAACCATCGTCCATCGAAACAATCGGCCTTGCAGAGCCGGTATGCACCGCAAGGCCGATTCTAGAGATAAAAAACTCCACTTCTAGGTAACAATTCCAAACCGCGCAAGGCCGCGTGCGGGGACGGATTGAGCAAGCGGCCAGAATGAGGAGGACATCATGTCCAAGAAGAACTATGCCGTGACCATTGCCGGCGGTGGCTCCACCTTTACCCCGGGCATTGCCCTGATGCTGCTCGAGGAGCGCGACCGCTTCCCGGTCAACAAGGTGACCTTCTACGACAACAACGCCGAGCGCCAGGAGACCGTGGCCAAGGCCTGCGAGATCTACTTCCACGAGAACGCCCCCGAGGTTGAGTTTAGCTACACCACCGACCCCGAGACCGCATTCACCGGGACCGACTTCGTCCTTGCTCACATCCGCGTTGGCCTGTACGCCATGCGCGAGCTCGACGAGAAGATTCCTCTCAAGTACGGCTGCGTTGGCCAAGAGACCTGCGGTGCCGGCGGTATCGCCTACGGCATGCGCTCCATCGGTGGTGTCATCGAGATCCTCGACTACATGGAGAAGTACAGCCCCAACGCCTGGATGCTCAACTACTCCAACCCCGCGGCCATCGTCGCCGAGGCGTGCCGCGTGCTGCGTCCCAACAGTCGCATCATCAACATCTGCGACATGCCGATCGACCTCATGGACAAGATGAGCCGTATGTGCGGCATCAAGGATCGTCGCGAGCTGCAGTATAGCTACTACGGCCTCAACCACTTTGGTTGGTGGAGCAAGATCTACGACAAGGACGGCAACGACCTCATGCCGCAGATTAAGGAGCACATGGCTAAGAACGGCTACCTGGACGGCATCGAGCACGAGGCCGGTAAGGAGCAGCATGTCGAGGAGAGCTGGATTCACACCTTCGGCAAGGCCAAGGATGTCTATGCTGTCGATCCCGAGACGATTCCCAATACCTACCTCAAGTATTACCTGTACCCGGACTATGTCGTCGAGACGTCTGACCCCAACTACACTCGCGCCAATGAGGTTATGGACGGCCGCGAGAAGAAGGTCTTTGGCGCTTGCCGCGACATCATCGCCAAGGGTACTGCCAAGGACGGCGGCTTTGAGCCGGATGTGCATGCCAACTACATCGTCGACCTTGCCTGCGCGCTGGCCGAGAACACGCTCGAGCGCTTCCTGCTGATCGTCCCCAACGATGGTGCTGTGCCCAACTTCGACCCGACGGCCATGGTCGAGGTGCCTTGCATCGTCGGTTCCAACGGCTTTGAGAAGATTTGCCAGGGCCCGATCCCACAGTTCCAGAAGGGCCTGATGGAGCAGCAGGTTTCCGTCGAGAAGCTCGTTGTCCAGGCTTGGGTCGAGGGCAGCTACCAGAAGCTCTGGCAGGCACTCACGCTCTCCAAGACCATTCCTTCGGCGAGCGTTGCTAAGCAGATCCTGGACGAGCTCATCGAGGCCAACAAGGATTTCTGGCCCGAGCTTAAGTAAGGACTGCTGTCTCGAACTCTCACGCATCTCTGCTTCATTTGCGCCGCCGCGGTGTCCGGATTCGCCCGGATGCTGCGGCGGCGCTATACTTATGAAGTTTGAAGTACCTGTACCAAAAGGAGCTGTCGTGTCCCTTTCCATCGGTATCGTGGGCCTGCCCAACGTGGGCAAGTCGACGCTGTTCACCGCGCTTACCAAAAAGACCGGCCTTGCCGCCAACTACCCGTTTGCCACGATCGACCCCAACGTGGGTATCGTCGATGTGCCCGATAGCCGCCTGCAAAAGCTTGCCGACATCGTCAACCCGGGCCGCATTGTGCCGGCTACGGTCGAGTTTGTCGACATCGCTGGCCTGGTGAAGGGTGCCAACGAAGGCGAGGGCCTGGGCAACCAGTTCTTGGCCAACATTCGCGAGACCGATGCCATCTGCGAGGTCGTGCGCTACTTTAAGGACCCCAACGTCATGCGTGAGGTGGGCCGCACGGGCGAGTTCGTCGATCCCGCCGGCGATGCCGATACCATCATGACCGAGCTCATCCTGGCCGATATGGGCACGCTCGAGAAGCAGCTGCCTAAGCTCGAGAAGGAGGCCAAGCGCGACAAGGAGCTCATGCCCAAGTTCGAGGTGGCCAAGCGCCTGCTTGCCTGGCTCAACGAAGGCAAGCGCGCCGCGTCCATGGAGATGACCGACGAGGAGCGTGCCGCTGCCAAGGGCCTGTTCCTGCTCACCATGAAGCCCATCCTGTATGTGGCCAACGTGGACGAGGATATGCTCAACGACGACCTGGCGCCCATCGATGGCGTCAAGCCGTTGCCCATCTGCGCCAAGATCGAAGCCGAGCTTTCCGAGCTCGACCCCGAGGACGCCGCCGACTACCTGGAGAGCCTGGGCCTGGAGCAGCCCGGTCTGGACGTGCTCGCGCAGGCGGCCTATAAGCTGCTCGGTCTGCAGTCGTTCTTTACGGCCGGCGAGATGGAGGTCAAGGCCTGGACGGTTCGTCAGGGCGCGACCGCCCCGCAGGCTGCCGGCGTCATCCACACCGATTTTGAACGCGGCTTTATTAAGGCCGAGGTTATTGGCTACGACGACTACATCGAGCTCGGCGGCGAGCAGGGCGCCAAGGCCGCCGGCAAGCTGCGCATTGAGGGCAAGGACTATGTCATGGCCGATGGCGACGTCGTGCACTTCCGCTTTAACGTGTAAGGACGACGCGCATGTTTAAATATGGCAAAAAAGCTGGCTACATGGGTATTGCGCTGCTCGTACTTGCGGTGATTCCGCTGGTGGTTGCAGCGTGTGTTATCCCCAACATTGGCCCCGAGGTGGCAACGAAGTTTAACGCAGCCGCCGAGGTGACGCGCTGGGGTAAGAGCTACGAGCTGCTGGCACTGCCGGTGCTCAATCTGCTGCTGAGTGTGGCGACGTACTTTACGGCGGGACGCCAGGCAAAGAACAATGATGACTCCGCCGCCATGGCGCGCATCGTGTGCGAGCGCTACCTGCGTAACGGCTGCATCACGGGCGTGTTCCTCAACGCAATCAACGTCTACTTTATGTATTCGGCGATTACTGGAACGGGCTTTGGCTTTGGTTTCTAGCTTGTCCTTTTAGGCAACGAGCCTGCACGCATATTCAATGGCTGCTGCGAGGCCGCCGCTCGATCGTGGTTTAAAGACCATGTCGGCGGCGGCCTCGTTTTCGTATCCGGCGCCCCGAAGGGCAAGTGCGATACCGGCTTCCAGGAGAAGGGGCAGGCCACGTTGACTGGTTGCGATTACGGCAGCCTGCTTGAGCGAGCAGCTGTGCGCTTGGCATTGGATGGCAAGTTCACCTTGCGCCGGGCAAGGGACCAAAACGGCGGCGACGCGACTTGATAGCAATGCAAATGCTGTGCGCTCATCGGGCGAAAGGCATTCTGCTTCAACGACGACGAGCTTGGGCGGTACGCTGTTTGTGCGAAGTGTGGCTCGGTACATACGGACCGAAGAACCCGACATAGAAAACTCCTGTGTATTCGGCAAAACGTAAACTATAGTTTACGTTTATGTTCGGCTCCATTTCAAACTCGGCTGCATGGACGAACGTGCGAAACAGATTCTTGGCAGGCGGGTCGAAGAGACACGCAGAGACCTTGGTATCTCCAAGGTTGATTTTTGTGTGGCGACAGGAATCAGCCGACCCTACCTCGACCGAATCGAAGATGGGACGGCAAATTTCACGCTCAAGGTTCTATTTAAGATCGCACCCGCACTCGGCATGACGGTGTCAGAGCTTCTCGAGGGTATCGAATAGGGCGTTCCCCGCTGCTAATTGACGCTCTTTGGGCGGGTCCCCCTGGTTGCGATGTGCAAAATCGCGAGTATTCAGTACCTGTTCAGCCGTAGATGGTAGCTCGAGCGGCTGGCTTTGCCTTTTTGACAGTAGCTAATCCACACCCTTAATAAAAATGTGGAATAAATATTTACTAGATGGCCTCTTCGCCCTAAAAGTCCGTCTAACAATCGGCCGATTCTATGCCTCCGGCGGAGAAATTGCAGAATACTCCGATTTTTGCACGGCCCGAGGGGGACCACCTGTCGTTTGAGGCTGCGATAAGTGGAACTGCCTTAGGAATTACGCCATCGGGATGCGGTCGTGGTTGACTTGGCTGTAGAACAGGCGCTGGATCTCGGCGGCATCGCGTGACTGGCCGAGTGCCCACATGGTCTTGGCCACGAGCGTCTCGGTGGTCATGTCGTCGCCGCGCAGAATACCCGGATGATCGGCGTAAGCACGGCCGACCTCATAAACGCCTAGATCGAGGCCCTCTTCGGGGACCTGCGTGGTCATAACGACAGTGCGGCCCGAATCGACCCAGCGGAAAATAGCCTCTTGGAACGACTCGCCCGACTCACCAAACTCGGGGATACCGCCAATGCCAAAGGTCTCAAGGATTACAGCATCGTAGCTATCGGCAAGGGCGTCGAGGATGCCCGGGTTTACGCCGGGCGTAAGCTTGAGTACAAATACGCGCGGATCGATGCTGTCGTAGAAACGCACCGGGTTTTCGCCCTGATGCGTGCCGTGAAGCCCATTGCGCACGATGCGGTCGTTGCGGATATAGGCAATGGGCGGATAGTTTACGCTAATGAACGCGTTAAAGCTCATGGTGCGCTGCTTGCGGGCGCGCGTGCCGGCAATGGCGACGCCGCCAAACACGATCGAGACGTCGTGCGAGTGCTCGTCGAGCGCATAGAGCAGGCTCTGGTACAGGTTGAGCTTGGCGTCGGTAAAGGGATTGCCCATGGGCTTTTGCGAGCCGGTGAGCACGATGGGCTTGGGGCTGTCCTGAATCAGGTAGGAAAGCGCTGCTGCGGTGTAGCTCATGGTGTCGGTGCCGTGCAGAATCACGAAGCCGTCGTGGTCGGCATAACCCTCGACGATGACGTCGCGGATACGCATCCAGTCGCTCGGGCGCATATTGGTGCTGTCGATGTTCATGGGCTGCACGACGTTGAGCTCGCAGAGGCCCGAGATCTCGGGGACGCTCTGGGCGAGCTCCTCACCGGTCAAGGCGGGGGAGAGGCCGTTGCCGTCCTCGGTCGATGCGATGGTGCCGCCCGTGGCGATGAGAAGGATGCGCTTCATGCTGGTATTCCTATCGTATTTGCCGCCGCAGAGGCGGAGTCGTTCGGCAGTATTGTGGCACAGGGCGTCCAATGTTCAAACGTATTACATCATCTGGAACGTTTGGTAACACTTCAATCGCCGTCAAATAGGGGCCAGGTCGTGCGTTTGCCGTGCGCTGATGGCTGCGAGGGGCGATAAACCCCATATAACGTGTACACTATGAAAGTTATTTTCGTTCATTCACGCGGGTGGGCACCGGCTCCCCGCCAACAAGAGGGGGAACCATGGATCAAAAGGCTTCCGCAAAGGTCCTCGTACTCGACTTTGGTGCGCAGTACGGTCAGCTCATTGCCCGTCGCGTCCGCGACCTCAACGTGTATTCTGAGATTGTCCCCTGCGACATCTCGGCCGACGAGATTCGCGATATGAACGCCTCTGCGCTCATCCTTTCTGGCGGCCCGGCCTCCGTGTACGCCGAGGACGCTCCGTCCATCGACCCTGCCATCTTTGACCTGGGCCTTCCCGTCCTGGGCTTTTGCTACGGCCATCAGATCACGGCCGTGACGCTCGGCGGCAAGGTCGGCCACTCCGAGGTGGGCGAGTACGGCCGCGCCACCATTACGCGTACGGCCGGCGCCAAGCTCTTTAACTCCACGCCCATGGAGCAGACCGTGTGGATGAGCCACCGCGACGCCGTTTCCGAGGTGCCCGAGGGCTTTACCGTTACCGCCAGCACCGACGTGTGCCCGGTTGCTGCCATGGAGTGCCCCGAGCGCAAGATCTTCACCACGCAGTTCCACCCCGAGGTCAAGCACTCCGAGTATGGTCAGCAGCTGCTGAGCAACTTCCTGTTTGAGATCTGCGGCCTGGAGCCCAACTGGAGCATGGACAACCTGGTCGAGACCATGACGGCCGAGTTCCGCGAGAAGGTCGGCGACGACCGCGTGATTCTGGCCCTGTCCGGCGGCGTCGACTCCTCCGTCGTGGCTGCGCTGGGTGCTCGCGCCGTAGGTAAGCAGATGACCTGCGTCTTCATCAACCACGGCCTGCTGCGCAAGGGCGAGCCCGAGCAGGTGGAGGAGGTCTTCACCAAGCAGTTTGACGTCGACTTTATCCACGTCCACGCCGAGGACCGTTATGCCGAGCTTCTGGCCGGGGTGACCGAGCCCGAGGAGAAGCGCCGCATCATCGGTACGCAGTTCTGGAAAGAGTTCTTCGCCGTGGCGCAGCAGCTCGAGACCGATGGCAAGCCGGTCAAGTACCTGGCTCAGGGCACCATCTACCCCGACATCATCGAGTCCGGCGCTCGCAAGACGGGCGGCAAGACGGCCACCATCAAGAGCCACCACAACCTGATCCCGTTCCCCGAGGGCGTGCACTTCGACCTTATCGAGCCGCTCGACCACTTCTTTAAGGACGAGGTCCGTGCACTTGGTCTGGCGCTGGGCCTGCCGGGTCACATCGTGTTCCGTCAGCCTTTCCCGGGTCCGGGTCTGGCCATCCGCATCATCGGTGCGGTCGATAAGGAGAAGCTCGAGATCCTCAAGAATGCCGACGCTATCGTGCGTGAGGAGCTGGATGCCTACAATCAGCGCCTGTTTGAGCAGACCGGCGAGCGCAACTCCGAGCACAGCTGCTGGCAGTACTTTGCGGTTCTGCCCGACATTAAGTCCGTCGGTGTCATGGGTGACGAGCGTACCTACCAGCGCCCAATCATCCTGCGCGCCGTCGAGTCCAGCGATGCCATGACCGCCGACTGGGCCAAACTGCCCTACGACGTGCTGGCCCGCATCTCCGGCCGCATCGTTGCCGAGGTCCCCGGTGCCAACCGCGTGTGCTACGACATCACGTCCAAGCCGCCCGCGACCATCGAGTGGGAATAGAAAATTCCTTAGTTATGGGGGCATAAATTTGATTTCCTTTAGGATAAACCCCCATAACTATATGAATTGACCAGCTGACTCCAATGAAGATTGGAGGGTAACTGCCAGGGGTGACGGCCCAGCGAGTGTTATTTTGCGAGCTATGCGCATTGAAATCGACCTTTCGTGGTATAAACTACTCGCCGGAAGCCGCGGCTTTCAGAGTACGGCTTACGTGTACGTTTAACCTCCGTGGGCGACGGGGTGCCGCAAGGCGTAGAATATCGCCCACCTGTAGGGGCCTGCAGCGATGCGGGCCCCGCTTCGTATGAAGGGGGCGTAACCGATGAAGATCGTATCCATCTCCCAGGACTTCTTCGACCTCGTCGAGGGCGACCGCGAACTCATGCTTAAGCACAATCGCCCCTGCATCGTGGTGGTGAGGCTGCGTTTCCGCGGGAAGCGCAGGGACTTCGCCGTGCCGCTGCGTTCCAACATCGCCCCCAACGTGCCCAAAGACCAGTACTTTGTGTTGCCACCCCGCCCCACGACGCGCCCCGGCTGCCGCCACGGCATCCACTACATCAAGATGTTCCCCATAACCAAGGCCTACCAGCGCCGCTTCAGGACCGAGGGCTCGGCCTACTACGAGACGCTCCAGCGCATCATCGATGGCAACACCAAGCGCATTGTCTCCGAGTGCCAGGCGTACCTTGACCTCTATGAGCGCGAGGGAAGGCCCCGCTTTGCCGTCGACATCGACCGCATCGTGGGGCTGCTGGAGGGCGAGAAGTAGGGCACCTCGGCTCAGTCTCGAGCCATGCGGAGTCGCTCCGCATTTTTGAACGCCGCGTGTGCGTCCCAAATACTTGAGAAACAAGCTGTGAAGTGCGGTGGCGCGCCCGTGCCCGTGCATAGCCGTTACCATCAGCGTCTACGGTGCGCTACAACATCACGGGCAAACCGCCTGACAAGCCGAGCATCCTGATCGTTCCGTCTATGAGCTACATTGCCGTGCGGGGCAAGGGCGATCCCAATGCCGAAGGCGGCACGTAGCAGAACGCGTTGCCGATGCTCAACGGCGTCGCATATACCATCAAGATGTCGAAAAAGGGCCCGCGAGAGATCGAGGGCTATTTCGACTTCGTCGTGCCTCCGCTCGAGGACTTCTGGTGGCAAGACCACACCGATGGCGGGATCGATTACGCGCGGAAGGACGACTTCAACTTCATCTCATGCATCCGCCTGCCCGATTTCGTCACTCGCGAGGACTTTGGCTGGGCCGTCTCGGAAGCCGCTGCCAAGAAGAAGCTGGACTTCTCAGCGGTCGAGCTGCTGAGGGGCGACGAAGGTCTTTGCGTTCAGTGCATGCATACCGGGCCTTACGACGACGAGCCGGCGACCATAGACGCCATGCGCACATTTGCAGCGGAACGGGGCTACGCCCCCGACTTCTTCGAAGTCTGTCTGCATCGCGAGATTTACCTCTCCGACCCGCGCAAGTGCGCGCCGGAGAAGCTCAAGACCGTGATCCATCATCCCATAAAGTTGATTTAGCGAAGCGAGTGACGCCGATCGCTTCGGCTTTTGGGGGCTCACCGTGGCGTGGGCGGCAGCGGGAGCGCGCGTTCGTTTGCACCGTCTCGCACGGCCTCGTCACCCCGCTCATGGCGGTGACCGCGAACTGCGACGTGCTTGAGGCGGAGGCATCCGATCAGGCCGGCCTTGCGTCCTGGGTCGCCAACATCCGTCCAGCGGCGGACGAGATGGCGACTCGCATCGCCGACATGCTCATGCACATGGGGCGGCGACTAGCCAGGGCGATCCCCGCAACGGGTATTATTGTCCGGGAAACGTTTGGTTGCGAGCCACGCCGGTGTGAGGGCCTGAGTCGTCAGGCCCCGCACAGGGGGACCGCGATGGTGGCCACCGCGCCGCCCGAGGGGC
>CATXWM010000041.1 GCA_958403205.1 uncultured Collinsella sp.
CCGTACATGTACGGATGAATGTGGGAAGTGTTCGGATAAAGTTGCCAATCAAGGTTCAACCGCGTTGCGGCAATCAGTTTGAAATTATCTTGATGAAGGAAAAAGCTGCTGGTAATCTATGGGACGTCATAGAACGTTTGCATTGTGCAAACGTTGAAGCGAGATGCGATGCAGTCTCGAGTTCTTTGGAGGTATCTATGTCAGATACGAAGGCGAAGAAGACAAACAGACGTTTTAAGTTCAAATTACCGCATGTCTATACGATCATGTTCTTGCTGATCGTTGTCTTTGCGGTCCTGACTTGGATCGTTCCCTCTGGTCAGTATCAGCGCAAGACGATTTCGACAGCGGCGGGCGAGCGTGAAGTCGCCGTTGCTGGAACCTATGAACAGGTCGATAAGAACTACACCGATTCCGAGACCGGCGAGACCATCAATCTGGGTCAGGATATCTTCGCGGTCCTGCAAGCGCCCACCAAGGGTATCCAAGAGGCTGCCGACGTCGTTGCGTTCGTCTTATTGATTGGCGGATCGTTCGCGATCATCACCAAGACCAACGCTTTGAATGCCGGCATGAGCCGTGTGATTAAAAAGCTTAAGAACAAGGACATCCTCATCATTCCCATCACGATGACATTGCTGTCCATTTGCGGCACTACGTTTGGTATGTCTGAGGAAGCCCTGCCGTTCTATGCCATCTTCATTCCCATCATGATGGGTATCGGTTATGACTCGATGACGGCATTCATCATCTGCTTCCTTGGTCCTAACCTGGGATATTGTGCTTCGACCATCGACCCGTTTAATGTTTTGATCGCCCAAGGCATCATTGGCATCGAGGGTAATCCGCAACTGTGGCTGCGCGCCATTTCTTGGGTCATCTTCACTGCCGTCGGTATCGCATGGGCCATGCGCTACGCCATGCGCGTCAAGAAAAACCCCGAGTCGTCCATTGTGTACGAGGACGATAAGCTCAAGCGTATTGAGTTTTCCGTGACCGATGCCTCCATCGAGGAAGAGTTCACTATCCGTCAGAAGCTCGTGCTTATCGATTTTGCTTGCGGTATGGGCATTATCGTCTGGGGTCTTGTTACCCAGGGCTGGTACATGAATGAGATTTCCGCCGTGTTCCTTGGCATGGGCTTGCTTGCCGGTATCCTGGGCGGTCTTGACCAGCAGACAATCGCAGAGGAGTTCGTTAAGGGTCTCGCCGACTTTGCGTACGCTGCCATCGTTATCGGTATCGCTCGCGGTATTCTGGTCATCGCCGAGGGCGGCATGATCATCGACACCATCCTCCAGGCGCTCGCTACCGCGCTCGCCGGTGCACCCGCCGCCGTCTACACCACGTTTATGTATATCGTCCTTGGCCTGCTCTCTTTGCTGGTTCCCTCGAGTTCTGGCCTGGCGGCGCTCACCATGCCCGTTATGGGCCCCCTGACCGAGCTCATGGGCCTCAATCCCGAGGCGGCCGTCACCGCGCTCCAGTTTGCCAACCAGACCATCAACACCATCAGCCCCGTGGCGGGCATGACGGTCGCCGGTCTTGCCGTGGCTAGGATTTCGTTTGGCCAATGGTGGAAGACCATTTGGAAGTTCTTCATTTTCATGGTCGTCTTTGGCGTGATTGTAACGGCAATCTCTGGCATGCTTCCGGTGTAGGTGGTTGTGATGTCTGATCGTTTGACGGTCCTGACGTCTAAGAGCGTCTTTACCGGTACGGGGGACCTGCCGTTTGAAGGTTTCGTAGCGGTCCGTGGCAATCGAATTGAGGCTGTTGGCACCAAGTGTGAGGTAGCTTCGTATTTGACCCAGGCGGACGAGGTAGTTGACCTGGGCGACCGCACCGTCATGCCCGGCCTGATCGATGTGCATACCTTCTATACAGGTTGGGCGCTGCGGACGTTGGGGACTGATCTGTCCGGCATCGATGATGCCAAAGAGGCTGTGTCGCTCTTGCGTGCGTGGAAAGAAGATCATCCGGATTGCGCGGCGGTTTTTGGCCACAACCTACCCGAAACGTTGGCATCGGATGCCGAGAACGCAAATACGGCAGCTGTGTTTGACGATTGTTTTGGCGATATCCCTGTCGTCTGCTTTACACCGGGAGCGGAGACCTGCGTTCTCAATGCTGCCGCCAGTGCGCGATACGGCTTTACACCCCAGGCGTGCTATGCCGAGAAGATCTGGCGCATGATGAGCGATTTCCTCGCGCTGCCCGAGGTGCGTGCCGGGTATTCGGACTACATGAGCATGCTTAACGAGCGTGGCGTTACCGCCATCAAGGAAATGGCGTTTGATGACTACTACGGCTTTGCCGACGAAATGGCTCGCCGTGAGGAATCTGGTGAGCTGACGGTTCGCGTCTCTATGATGTCGCAGCCGGTGGGCGCCGGTGCAAATCTGGCATATGCCCGCGAGGCGCGAGAGCGCTTCCGGGGACCGTTCGTTCGTTTTTCTGGCTTCAACCGTATGACCGATCGCGGCGTATGGGCGGGGCTTGCCGAGATGATAGACCCCTATGAGGACTCGGCCGATGCGGGCGCTGCCGGCAAGACGGTCGTCGAGGAGCCAGAGTGGGATCTGATTGAGAACGAGCTGCGTGCAATTGATGCTGACGGCTTCCGATATTCCTTGCATTGCCAGGGCGATGGCGCCGTTCGTCGCACCGTGGCGCTCTATGCCTCGCTGCCTCGAGACGAGCATGGACGGATGCTTCGCCGCCATGCGATTACCGATCTCGAGAACTCTGACCCGACCGACCTTGTCGAGTTTGGCAAGTTAGGTGGAATTTGCGAGGTCTATCCGCAGATTCTGACGCTGGACCGGCGCGAGGATTGCCTGTCGATGATGCGTCGACAAATTGGCGAGACGCGACTTTTGCACAGCTGGAATCGCCGCGGCATGGAAGATTCCGGATGCACAGTGTGCTGCGGCACGGATTTGCCGCTGCTGATTCCGAGCCTGGGCGAGTCAATCTACAGCGCGTGCGGCGGATTCTTCGCCGACGGACTGCCCGTGAATGAGGTCAACACGCTGACGCTTGTCGAGCTCTTGCGCGCTTGGACTGCCGGGGGCGCGTACGACCTGATGCGCGAAGACGAGCTGGGTACGCTCGAGGTTGGCAAGCTTGCCGATATCTGCGTGCTCGATCGGGATGTGTTCGACCTCGATTATCGCGACGCACGCGATCTTGCGGTTGACATGACGATGTCGGACGGACAAATCGTGTTCGATCGAAATAAGGAGGCATAAGATGTCTGAATCCAAACCGACGCTGCACCGCGAACAGATTGCGGGCATGAATATCCACTACATCATGTGGTCGCTCGATTACTTCCTTGATGTGCAGCAGCGTTTGGGCTTTGAGTCCATTGAGCTGTGGTGTGCGGAGCCGCATGTGACGCTCGACCACACGGGCTACTTTGAAGCTGAGGTCCTGGCGAAAAAGGCTGCAGACCGTGGGCTTAGGTATCGTACTCTGTGTCCCGAGAATGTTGTCTATCCTTGGCAGTACTGCGCACGCAAACCGCTGCATGAACAGCGCAGCTTGGCGTACTTTAAGCACGGCATTGAGCTTGCCGAGGTACTTGGGTGCGACCGCATGTCCATCAACTCGGGCTGGGGCGACTGGGACGAGGACCGCGAGGAAGCCTGGAAGCGCAGCCGCGAGCACTTGTCCCTTCTGGCGGAGTATGCCGGCGAGCACGGTCTGGTGCTTACGATGGAAAGTCTGCGTCCCGAGGAGAGCAACCTTGTGACGACGGTTTCCGATGCGAAGCGCATGATTGACGAGGTCGCGAGCCCGTACTTACAGCCCATGGTTGATACAACCGCGATGGGCGTTGCAGGCGAGACGCTCGAGGACTGGTTTGCCGCCTTTGGTGATGGGGCAATTCACGAGATGCACTTTATCGACGGTGACCCGTATGGCCATCTGGTGTGGGGCGATGGCAAGCACGATATGGACGCCTTCGTCGCCACGCTCAACGCCCATGGTTTCGACGGCATGCTGGGCCAGGAAATCACGGACGGTCGTTACTACGATGATCCGGCGGCGGCAGATGCCAAGAACATGGCCGCATTCGAGAAATATCTGATTGACTAAAACAACTATCGGCCACGCAGCCAACGTCATTGATTGCGGCCAAACAAGAAAGGAACTGGATATGAACGCACACGATCTGATCAAAGAGGCAATTGCCGAGAAGGGCAAGTTCGACAGCGTCTACTGGATTGCTTGCGGTGGCTCCATGATCGATTTGATCCCGGCCCATGAGCTTCTGCAGCGCGAGGCAACCACCTTTACTTCGTATATCTATACCGCGCGTGAATTCGACATTATGCGTCCGCGTCGTCTGGGCGAGAAGTCCCTGGTCATCGCTTGTAGCCACAGTGGCAACACCCCCGAGGTCGTCGAGGGCTGCGAGATTGCCCTTGCTGCCGGCGCTACGGTGATCGCCCAGACCGACAACGCTGGATCCAAGATCGACTCCGGCAAGTGGACCACGTGGGTCTACCCGTGGGGCGAGGGCGTGCCGCAGGCCGAGGTCCCCGCTGGCATTTCGCTGTCGCTTGCGGCCGAGCTGCTCGATCAGCAGGAGGGCTACGCCGATCTTGCCGATATGTATGCCGGTATCGCCGAGATGGATAAGATTCTTCCCCCGGCACGCGAGAAGGTAAATGCCGAGCTGGGCGATCGCTTTGCCAAGCTTTGCCAGGAGCACGAGTTCTTCTACATTCTGGGCAGCGGTCCCAACTTTAGCCAGACCTACGGTTTCGCTATCTGCTCTCTTATGGAGATGCAGTGGCAGCACTGTAGCTACATCCACTCTGCCGAGTACTTCCACGGCCCCTTCGAGGCTACTCAGGATGGCGTTTTTTACTTCCTGCAGATGGGCTCCAGCGAGTGCCGTGCTATGGACGAGCGCGCCCTGGCGTTCCTTAAGACGCATACCGATACGCTGATGGTGCTCGATGCCAAGGAGTACGGTATGGAAGCCGTGCCGGCGAGCGTCCGTGCCTATCTGGACCCGGTGCTGTTCTACGCCATGAACTGCGAGCTGCGTGCCGCACGCGGCAAGGTGTTTGATCACGATCCCGATTTCCGTCGCTACATGGGCGTTGTCGAGTACTAGAAGGGTAAATACCATGGCATTTAACGTTAACGCGCTCGGATTTGGCGACAACGTCGTCGATCGCTACGAGCATATCCACACCATGTATCCTGGCGGCAACGCGGTAAACTTCGCCGTTTATGCCAAGAAATGCGGTGCCGCACGCTCCGCATACATGGGCATTTTTGGCAATGATGCCGCTGCTGAGCATGTCATTGCAAGCCTCGAGGATGAGGGTATCGAGCTTGACAAGTGCGAGCAGATGATTGGCGAGAACGGAGCGGCTCGCGTGACCGTCGTTGACGGTGACCGTGTCTTCCTTGGCTCCAACGAGGGCGGTATCCGTGGCGATGCGCGCTATGTCCTCGATCGCTTTGACCTTGCGTACATGAAGCAGTTCGATGTGGTTCATTCGGGCAACTATTGCTTCACCGAGCGCGAGCTGCCCAAGTTGAAGGCTGCGGGCGTCACGGTCTCTTTTGACTTTTCGGACGACTCCACCGACGAGTACTACGAGCAGATTGCGCCCTACGTCGATTTCGCTTTCTTTAGTGCGGCGGATGCCGCGAGTGAGGACGAGATTCGCGAACGTCTGGCATGGGTGAAGGGCCTGGGTCCGCGTTTTGTGTCGGCTACGGCGGGCGCCGAGGGCTGCATTGCTTACGACGGCGAGCGCTATTACCGCCAGCTGGCTAAACCGGTAACGGACATGAAGGACACCATGGGGGCGGGCGACTCGTTCCTCACCTCGTTTTTGATGTGCTATCTCGATTCCGCCAAGCGTGGTGAGGATGGCGCCGAGGCCATCGAACGCGCGCTCGACTTTGCTGCCGGGTTTGCCTCGACCGTGTGCGGTATGGAAGGTTCTTGGGGCCACGGAGCGCCAATCGTCGAATAGCTTAAGAAAGCGTACGGCGGTCTGGCTATGAGGCCTTGGACAGCCGATGCAAAACAATAAGCGAAACGCGAAAAGGGGGCTCGCCATGTGGTGGGTCCCCTTTTGAACATTGGAGAAGACCATGGGTATTAAAGCGTGCGCGGCTGGTTTTTGCTGTGCGGACGTCTATCAAAACATCGGCGTGTTCTATCCGACTGGTAATGGCATTGACTGGGGTATCCATCTTGCACGAATGGGCGTTTCGGTATCCGCCGTGTCGGTTGTCGGCAAGGACGAGTACGGAGACAAGATGAGAGAGGCGCTGGCCGCTGAGGGGCTCGATATCTCACATCTGCGGGTGGAGGATGGCGACACCTCGGTGATGCTCATGGCATTGAAAGACGGCGTCGATCGCGTGCATCTCGAGGCAATCGATGGCGTAATGGAGACATATCGACCGAATGAAGATGACCGGGCGTTTATCCTAGAGCATGACATCATTCATACCGACCTGTTTGGCAATTGTTTGGACCTCCTGCCCGAATGGCACGATGCGGGCAAGACGGTGGTTATGGACTTCTCGGTGTTCAGCCAGGATCCCGAATATGCATGTGAGAATCATTTTCCCTACGTTGACTACGCATTTATGTCGTTTGAAGAGGACACTCCGGAGCTACGAGACTGGGTACGCCACGTGCAGGAATTGGGACCGCGCGTTGCGGTTGCCACGCTTGGCGAGAAGGGAAGCATTGCCTATGACGGTGAGCGCTTCTATGAGTGCGGGATCGTACCGGCGGAGAAGGTCGTTAATACCGTGGGTGCCGGCGACTCGTATATTGCCGGGTTTACCAAGGGCGTGATCGATGGCCTTGATATTCCGGCGTGTATGAAGGCGGGCGCTGAGCTGTCGTCCCGAGTGATTGGTTCGTTTGAGCCGTACTAGGGTCAAATGCCTGGAAAGGAGTACGAAATGGTTATCGACATGTTGGTTCAGCCCATGCTCTACGGCGAGATCTGTACACCGGGTGATGAGCCTGATGGATTCGGTTTTTGGTCACGAGAATTTGGTATGGGGCATATGGGTCCCATGGATTGGGACGAGCTTCAAGTTGAGATGGACGTCTGCGATGTGCAGAAGAGCTTGCTCATGCCGCTCGATGTAACCACGGCATGCGGAGGGCATTTTGGCACCAATGACCAGATTGCCATGCTGGTTGCCGCGCATCCCGATCGTCTGTGGGGATTTGCGAGCGTAGATCCGCGGGTGAGCAGTGCCGCAGGCGAATTGGAGCGCGCCTTTACCGAGCTGGGGGCAAAGGGGCTTTGTCTGCATCCGGCAAAGCAGGGTTTTGACCCCGATGATGCTGTGGCTGAGCCGCTTTACGAGCTGTGCGAGCGCTATAACAAGCCGGTGGTTTTCCATGCCGGTATGTCTTGGGAGCCGGGCGCAGAGCTCTCGCGCAGTAACCCGCTTGCATTTGAGCACACAATCGCAACGCATCCAAATGTGCGTTTTAGTTTGACCCACTTTGGCTGGCCCTGGGTGCGCGAGACCGTGGCGATGCTGCTCAAGTATCCCAACTGCTACACGGACACCTCTATCACTTACATCGATTCGCCCGAGGAGATGATGCAGCGTCTTTTCACGGTCGATATGGGGCCGCTGTGGTATGAGCGCGCACTATCGCATCAAGTGATGTTCGCCAGCAATACGCCGCGCTTCCGTGCATTCAAACTCAAGCGGGCGCTCGATACCGTGCCCATGCGCGACGATGCGCGAGAAAGGCTCTACTGGGGTAATGCCCTGCGTTTTCTTGAAGGGGATGAGTAAACATGGTGACGCTCGAGACATTGAGCTATCTATCGACTGCTCCGGACCAGTTCATCGATATTACCGAAGACGTGCACGCTGCCATCGAACGCAGCTCGGTGACCAATGGCTTGGCAGCGATTATTTTGTCGCATACGACCTGTGGAATCGTGGTAAACGAGGGGCTGCCCTGCGTGGAGACGGATCTTATGGAAACGCTTGATCGCATCGCCCCACTCGATGCCCCCTATGCGCATGCACACTTCCTGCCGAGCTATGGAGCCACCGGCAACAACTCCTGTGGGCATATCAAGAGCATGATTTGTGGAAACAGTTGCTTCTTTCCCGTCCAAGATGGCCACATCGTGTGCGGAAGTGCCCAGAACATCTATCTTGCGGAGTTTGACGGTCCGCAGAAGCGAAAAGTGTACGTCGAGGTGCTGGGGGAGTAACGTCCCTGCAATAACTCTATGAAGGAGCACGTTATGTCGTTTCTAACCTCGATGTTCAAGACCGAAAAGCCGGTTATCGGAATGCTGCACCTGCGTCCTCTGCCGGGCGATCCACTGTATTACCCGGGCGGAAGCGTGTCGCAGGTCGTGGAAGCTGCCAAGCGCGATCTCGAGGCGTTGCAGCAGGGCGGTGTCGATGGCATTTTGATTACCAATGAGCTCTCGATGCCCTATGAGCAGCACGTTTCTCCCTCAACCCTTGCATCGATGGGCTATGTAATCGGGGCTCTATCCCATGATCTGTCGACCCCTTGGGGAGCTGAGGCTATTTACGATGGTGATGCCACAATCGAGCTGTGCGCTGCCGTCGACGCGCAGTTCACACGCTGCAATTTTTGCGGTGCCTGGGCCGGTGATCTTGGGCTGATTAACCGAGATTTCGCTCACACCATGCGTCGCAAGGCGGCGCTGCGCTTGGACGACCTCAAGCTTTTTCACTTCATCACGAGCGAGGGGGAGGTTTATCTCAACGACCGCACGACTGCGGACATTGCCGATTCACTTCTCTTTAATTGCCTTCCGGATGCAATGGTCATCGGCGGTTCGGCTGCCGGTCGTGGCGCTTCGGGCGAGCTTGCCGATGAAGTCCGCGAGCGTGTTGGCGAAGTACCCGTGGTATGTGGCACCGGTTGTCGCGACAATACCGTGGCTGACGTATTTGCTCACTACGATGGCGCGTTTGTCGGCACCTGCTTAAAGCGCGACGGAAATCTGGATGCCCCGGTTGATGTTGAGCGGGTAGCTCGTTTTATGGCTGCCGCTCGTACGGCGCGAGGGGAGTAGGCACCTATGGCGCTCTATCTGGGTATTGATATTGGGACAAGCGCCTCTAAAGGCGTTTTAATCGATGATCGATGCAACATCGTTTGCCAAGCCTCTTGTGGACATGAGACGGACAACCCGTGTGACGGATGGTACCAGCATGATGCGGAGGCAGTTTGGTGGGGCGATTTTTGCCGCTTGTCGCGCGAGCTGGTGGCGCGATCGGGGGTTAACGCGGCACAGATCGGATGCGTGGGCCTTTCCGCATTGGGTTGCGACTGTGTGCCGGTCGATACCGAGTGCAACGCGCTGGCGCCCGCGATTTTGTATGGAGTCGATGCACGTTCGAAGCCGCAGATTGACGAGCTTCTTTCCGAATATGGGTCAGACCGCGCACGCGAGCTTTTCGGGCACGATCCCTGTTCGTCAGATATTGCTCCCAAGATCTTGTGGTTTAAGGAGAATATGCCCGAGGTGCACGAACGTGCCGCGAAGTTCCTGACGGCGTCGTCGTTTCTATGCGCAAAGTTGACGGGGCGTTTTACGGTGGACCGTTATTTGGCGGAGGATTTTCTTCCCCTATACGACCGCTTCACTTGGAAGGTTGATGCTCGGGAATGTGCTCGTTTCTGCCGGCCTGACCAGATGGCGGAGGTAATGTCGGCTACCGATACTGCCGGGGTGATTACGCAGCGTGCGGCAGAGGCGACGGGGCTCGCGGCAGGGACACCTGTCTTAGTGGGAACGGGCGACTCTGGTGCCGAGGCCATTTCGACGGGTGTATTCCGTCCCGGCGATATGATGGTTCAGTTGGGGAGTACGGCGTATTTCATCTACCTAGCTGATCATATGATCGATGATGCCCGCCTGTGGCCGGGGACGTTTATCATTCCCGGAACTTACGGGATCTGCGCGGGGACCAATACGGCGGGTGCGCTCACATCGTGGCTGCGCCAAGAGCTGTATCGCGACGCCGTAGAGGCCGAGGACCACGGTGGCCCCGATGCCTATTCGGTTATGGCGCATGATGCCGCCGATGTGGCGCCGGGTGCCGATGGGCTCCTGTGTCTGCCGTACTTTGCGGGGGAGCGTACTCCGCTCAACGATCCCGAGGCGCGTGGCGTCTTCTTTGGCCTGACCGGAAGGCATACGCGAGCCCATATGGTTCGCGCCGCCTTGGAAGGCGTCGCGTATACCGTTGCATCCCATGTCGACATTATCGAGCGAGAGCATAGACTGCCAATTGGGCGCATTATGCTTGTCGGAGGTGGAAACAAGAATCCAGTTTGGATGTAGGCTATCGCCGACGTATGCGGGCGCGAGGTCTCGGTTGCCAAGGTTACGGTGGGCGCATGCTTCGGTGATGCCATCATGGCAGCTCTCGCAGGTGGCGCCTATGCATCATGGGATGAGCTCGCCCAAGTCCTTGGCGTTGCGCAAACAATCGTGCCCGATATGGCTGCCCACGAGTTATATGCATCGCGTCGTCATATCTTTGACGAATTGTATGCACGCAACCGTGATCTCATGCACGAATTGGTGTAATGCTGCCGAATTGTACTGCCTACCAATAGGGACTGCGTTGTGCGATTCGCATGTCCCTTGGCATTTTGCCCACAGGGGTTAGCGAAGGTCAAAAACAGAGTGCGCATTTGCTAAAACTACCGACTCGATGCGCTTTGCGTCACAGTTTTTGAGCGAGGCGACGTGTTCTGAGGCGCTTTCGAGCGATCTGATGAGTGACTGTGCGCTTATTTCTGCGTTTGCCTCCGCTGGTGCATCGGTCTCGAGCAGTAAACGATCGAGTGGAATTTGTCGTACGTATTCGCGTCCTCGTTTAGATGCGAGCATGCGTTCGTTGACGGAAAAATAACAGCCCGCATTACGCGCGCGGACGAGTTCGTCCGAAGTACCGCTAAACCAGTGGAAGATGATAACGGGGGAGTCGGGGTTTGGGATGAGTAGTCCATGCGATTCGAGGACGTCCAGTACGGCTCCTGCCGAACGAACGGCGTGAATTGATATCACGCGCCCAGTAAGAGGATGCTGCACGAGCGCATCGCAGAGCCGGTTAAGTGCCTGTATTTGTAGCGGCTCACTTCCAGCAAAGCGCGCGGAAAAGTCGAGTCCGACTTCGCCGATGTAGCGTTCTTGGGCAGCAACTTCGCAAAGCAGATTGACTTCGACAAAACCGCAGTGGCCATCGGCGAGCCACCAGGGGTGAAGCCCAACGCCGGCGATGATGCCTGGTTGGCGACAGGCGCGCTCGTTTGCGGCCGAAAAGTCGCGCGGATTGACGCCGCAGTCAAATAGACCCAAGCCCAGCGCCGTCGCCTCATCGGCAACGGCGTCCGGGTGAGCCATTAAATCAAGATGGCAGTGTGCATCAAATAACCGGGGCTCCATCTCGGTGCGCTCCGCTAGTCCAGACGTTGGCCATCGGAGCGCACGCGCTCGGTGCCGCGCCCACTGATCTGGCGGATAACCTCGCCGGCAATCATCTGGCCCATGATGGGCGGCATAAAGCTGGCGGTTCCCAGCTCGGTGCGCTCGTGGATGTTGGAAGGGTCGCGGGGCTGTGTCTTAACCGATTCCTCGCAGCTAAACAGTACATGCAGGCTCTTGATTCCGCGCTTCTTGCATTCTTTGCGCATGATGCGGCTCATGGGGTCACGTACCGTATCGAAAATGTCGGCAAAGCGGAGGCACTCGGGATGGAGCTTGTTGGCCCCGCCCATGGAGCTAACCGAACGAATGTCGTGGTCCTGAGCATATTTGGCAATGGTGAGCTTGGCCGAGATGGTGTCGATGGCGTCGACGACGTAGTCGAGCTTGCCGTCCGTCTGCTCCAAAACGCTCGCGAAGAAATCATCGATGTTGTCGCTCAGCAGGTATTCGGTGCGCTTGATGACGGTAGCGGTAGGGTTGATGTCGTGAATCATAGCCTCCATGACGTCGACTTTGCGCTTGCCGACGGTGCTGTGAAAGGCGATGGCCTGGCGATTGATATTGCTGGGCGCGATGATGTCCTTATCCAGAATGACGAAATGACCGATGCCGCCGCGGGCGAGTGCCTCGCAGCAGTTGGAGCCCACGCCTCCGCAGCCGAGCACTAGCACCGTAGCATCGGCGAGCTTATCGAGTGCCTCGCGGCCCATGATAATCTCGAGCTTGGTGTCGCGTGTCTCGATGGGAGTTGCGGCTGTGGTTTCGGTCATAAATATCCTCCGATGGGGAAGCAGGTCGTGTTTTAGCTATCGCCATTATAGGTAATCGCCCATAGGTTGCGATGGCGTTTGCTTTGATGTGGTTTGAAGCATTGCGATTAGATAGTTAGACAAACATCTAAATATTGAGTATAGTGTGCACGTCATGAGAGATGATGAGAGGAGGTCTTATGCCGGGAGAGGGTTTTAAGGCGCTGGCCGATCCTACACGGCGTCACATTTTGGAACTGCTGCGCGAGGGCAATTGCACGGCCGGGGAGCTTGCCGAGCATTTTGACATCAGCAAGCCGTCGTTGAGCCATCACTTGGCAACGCTCAAAAACGCCGGGTTGGTGACCGACGAACGTCATGGCCAAAACATCGTTTACAGCTTAAACACCACCGTCATGCAGGACTTGATCGGTTGGTTTATGGGCTTTACAAACACGGAAGGTGATAAGGATGAATAACGAAAACAAGGGCATTCACGCCACGGGGGTATCGTCGCGCGTGTGGGCCATGCTTGTTGTGGTCTGCGCTATTAATGTTGTAGCGCACCTCATGGTGATGCCGAGCTTGCCTGCGCAGATTCCCACGCACTGGGGCGCGAACGGTGCCGTCGACGGTTGGGGTCCTAGCTGGATGGCCTCCGCGCTCGGCGTGCTGCCTCTGGCGCTTCTCGCAATGTTCCGCATGGTGCCGCGCATCGACCCCAAAGGTGAGGCATATCGAACCTCGGGCAAGTTCTACCAGGGCTTCGTAATCGCCTTCACCTTGTTCATGTGCGCCATAAGCTGGCTGGGAGAGCTTACGGTCTGGGGCGTGGTGCCGTCGGTCGGTTCGGTTAACGTGCTGATTTCCGGTGTTGTCGGTTTGCTATTCATCGGCGTAGGCAACTACTTGCCGCGTGTGAAGCAGAACTATACGCTCGGTATCAAGACACCCTGGGCGCTTGCCGATCCCGAGAACTGGCGCCGTACTCAGCGTTTTGGCGGCGCCTGCTTTATGGTGCTGGGTATTGGCCTGATTGTGATGGGCGTGGCAGGCAGCGTGCTTTCGAGTGAAGTCGTCGCCGCGGTGATTGCGGTTCTGGCGTTTGGTTCGGTTGGAGCCGTCTACGTCTACTCGTATCTGTTGTGGCGCAAATCGCAGCGAGCCGCTCGTTAAGGTTGCGGAAAACTAGCGTACGCAGTTCATAGTATGTTCCGGGGGACTTTTCCCAGGTAGTATTAGGGGGTGTGGGCAACCATGCCCCTTTTTCGTTACGTTTCAGAGCTGGTTCCCTCATTTCGTTTCCACTAAAGCGAATCAAGAATAGGGAAACAGCAGGTAGAAAGGATAGAACAGACATATGGCGGAGTTTATCTACCAGATGTATCAGGCTCGCAAGGCCCATGGCGACAAGGTAATCCTTGACGACGTGACCCTGAGCTTCTACCCCGGTGCCAAGATCGGCGTCGTGGGTCCCAACGGCATGGGCAAGTCGACCCTGCTCAAGATCATGGCCGGCATCGAGGAGGTCTCCAACGGCGATGCCAGGCTCACTCCCGGCTACACTGTGGGCATCCTGCAGCAGGAGCCGCCGCTCGACGACGACAAGACCGTCATCGAGAACGTGCGCATGGCGTTTGGCGATATGATCGCCAAGGTCGATCGCTTCAATAAGATCGGCGAGGAGATGTGCGACCCGGATTGCGACATGGACGCCCTCATGGCCGAGATGGGCAAGCTCCAGGACGAGATCGACGCCGCCGACGGCTGGGATATCGATTCCAAGCTCGGCCAGGCCATGGACGCCCTGCAGCTGCCCGATTCCGACATGCCGGTCAACGTACTTTCCGGCGGCGAGCGCCGTCGCGTGGCCCTGTGCAAGCTGCTGCTCGAGGCTCCCGACCTGCTGCTGCTCGACGAGCCCACGAACCACCTGGACGCCGAATCGATCCTGTGGCTCGAGCACTTCCTGCACAACTACCAGGGCGCGGTGCTTGCCGTCACGCACGATCGCTACTTCCTGGATAACGTTGCCGAGTGGATCTGCGAGGTCGACCGCGGTCACCTTTATCCCTACAAGGGCAACTACTCCACGTATCTGGAGACCAAGGCCGCCCGTATCGAGGCGCAGGGCAACCGCGACGCCAAGCTCGCCAAGCGCATGGAGGCCGAGCTCGAGTGGGTACGCAGCTCGCCCAAGGCTCGCCAGGCCAAGAACAAGGCCCGTCTGGCTCGTTACGAGGAGATGGAGGCCGAGGCCCGCGCAAGCCAGAAGCTCGACTGGACCGACATCCGCATCCCCGTGGGCCCGCGTCTGGGCAACAAGGTGCTCGAGGCTCATCACCTGCACAAGGAGTTCGATGGCCGTGTGCTCATCGACGACCTATCGTTCACCCTGCCGCGCAACGGTATCGTGGGTGTCATCGGCCCCAACGGTGTGGGCAAGACCACGCTGTTCAAGACCATCGTGGGCCTGGAGCCGCTGACTTCGGGCGAGCTCGAGGTGGGCGAGACCGTCAAGATCTCCTATGTCGACCAGAACCGTTCCGGCATCGACCCCGATAAGAACCTGTGGGAGGTCGTCTCGGATGGCCTGGACCACATGATGGTGGGCGAGACCGAGGTCCCCAGCCGCGCTTATGTGGCGAGCTTTGGCTTTAAGGGCCAGGACCAGCAGAAGCGCGCTGGCGTACTCTCCGGTGGCGAGCGTAACCGTCTGAACCTGGCACTCACGCTCAAGCAGGGCGGCAACCTGCTGCTCCTCGACGAGCCCACGAACGATCTCGACGTCGAGACGCTGTCCTCGCTCGAAGCGGCGCTGCTCGAGTTCCCGGGCTGCTCGGTGGTCATTAGCCACGACCGCATGTTCCTGGACCGCGTCGCCACGCACATTCTGGCGTGGGAGGGCACCGACGAGAATCCGGGCAACTGGTATTGGTTCGAGGGCAACTTTGAGGCCTATCAGGCCAACCGCATCGAGCGCCTGGGCGAGGACGCAGCCCAGCCGCATCGTATTCACCGTAAGCTGACGCGCGATTAGTCGAGCTCAGGTGACCTAACGAGAAAGGGACGATAACCTTGGGGTTATCGTCCCTTTTTGTTCAAGACTTTAGTCCGCTGGCCGCGCAGCGGCCAGCTTTAAACCACCCGCTACG
>CATXWM010000042.1 GCA_958403205.1 uncultured Collinsella sp.
AGGCCCGATTTTGCCTCTTGACAATGTCCTGCTCATATTAAAAGGAACGTCCCCAGGTGCCGGCTGTTGAGTTGCGGTGGAATAGGGACTGTTTGGTGCCCGAAAGGGCGATTTTAGTCCGTATTTCACCGCAACTTCTTTAGAAGGCGCTGAGGCTGGGAGTCCAGCCGATGGTGGGGGTCGCGCCGTCGAGAGTCTCGTTGATGGTGGCGGCCATACCGGCGAGTAGGCTGTTCTCGCTTACGGTGAGCGTCTTGTAGCCGCCGGCTCGCATGAGCTCGCGGATCACCACGGCGCCAGCCAGAATCACGCCCGCGCGCTTGGGCTGCACGCCCGGCAGCGCAGCGATACCCTCCACACCCAGCGTAGACATACGATCGATGGCGGCCGAGATCTGCTCCAGCGAAAGCTCGCGCAGGTGCACAAAGTTCGAGTCGTACGGCTCCAGTTCGTGGACCAGCGCCACGAGCGTGGTGACGGTACCGCCCACCGCAACGAGGCGCTCGGCACGCTCAAAGTCGCTGGGCAGGCCCTCAAAATAGGAGGAGAACTGCTCGCCCGCCCACGCGGCGGCAACCGCAAGCTCGCCGTCCGCAGGCGGCAACGCGGAGAAGAAGCGCTCCGTCACACGACGACAGCCAATGTCCAGCGAACGCGTGCCCTCCAGCGCAAAGACCCCGCGCTCCGGAGCGTATACGCCCGTCGCAAGCTCCGTCGACCCGCCGCCCGAATCCGCTACGATGATGCGCTCGCCGGCAAAGTCATGCGCCACGCCAAAAAACGTCAGGCGCGCCTCGACCTCGCCCGGAATCACCTGCGGTTCGAGCCCCAGCTCGCGCAAGCCGTCCAGCAGCAGGGCAGCATTGGACGCATCGCGCGCGGCACTCGTGCACGTGGTGCAGATGCACACAGCCCCAAAGGCACGCGCCTCGTCCACAAACATGCGGCATGCGGCAAGCACGCGCTCGACCGCCGCCTCGCAAAAGCGGCCCGTCGCATCGACGCCCTCGCCCAGATCGGTAATATCGGTATGCTTGGACGATTCCACAATCGCTCCGCCCTCGACCTGGGCCAACACCAGTCGCGACGACACCGTTCCCAGGTCGATCGCGGCTACCTTATAGCGTTTGCAATTTGTCATTGCGGGCTCCCCTCCGGGCGCTATTTGCCATTGGACACGACCGTCTGGCCCTCGACGCCGTTAAACCCAAACAGCATGTCGAGCGCTTGGATGTACCACGGCGCGTCCTTACCGACTTCTTCGATTTCCTTGGCAACTTCGCTGGCCTTCTTGGCGTTCGACGACTTCTGGCTCGACGAGGCATCCGAATCGCCGTCCAGGCCCTGCACTTCAATCCTCTTTTCGCCGGGCATCACCAGGCCCAGGTCCTCGGATGCCGCGTCCTTGATACCCTCCTCCGAGAGCAGCTTGTCGACGCTTTTTTGCAGCTCATCATTGTATTGCTGGCGAATCTCGACCTGCTTGGCCAAGATATCGCTCGAACGCTTTGCCACGTACAGGTCGCGCACGGGGAAATACAGGCTCACGAGCACCAGGGCAACGACGATGCCGATGAATAGCCCTCGCTGAGGACCGTGGGTAAAGTCGTAGATCGCCTTGACCACCGCATTGTCGTTGGCGTAGTGCATAAAGTCCGAGCCCGAAAGACGGTTCGAGGGCCTGCTCGACCTATCGTGCGTTTGAGCCGACGAGCGCTGAGCGTGCGACGAACGTGCCGGGCGCACTGGTCCATCTGTCGAAGTATTCACTTGAGCATTGGGGCGCGAGGTACTTGTCGGGCGCTGTATGGAGCGGTCGGCGCCGGCGTAGGCGGACCCACCGAGCTGCACCGTGCGCGCACGGCGAGGTGACGGCTCACGCGAACCGGCGGAATAGTACCTGTTGTCGTAAATCTGATCCATGTGCGCCTTGTGCGGTTGAGGTTTGTTTGCGCTAAGTCTTTTAGTTATAGCACGAGCGCGCGCAACGCCTTCGGCGGCCCTTGCTCGACATAAAAAAGGCGCTGGACCATATGACCCAGCGCCCAATGGTGCTCAACAGCGCCCGGCGGGAGCGAGGCGAATCCGAGTCAGCCCCGCCCCGCGCACGCCGTTTGCCTAGCGAATGTTGTAGAACGCGGCCTTGCCGGCGTAGCGCGCACTGCCCTCGAGCTCGTCCTCGATGCGGATGAGCTGGTTGTACTTGGCGATGCGATCGCTGCGGCACGGAGCGCCCGACTTGATCTGGCCGGCGTTGACGCCCACGACCAGGTCGGCGATCGTGGAGTCCTCGGTCTCGCCGGAGCGGTGGCTCACGATGCAGGCGTAGCCGGCCTCCTTGGCGGTCTCGATGGCCTCGAGCGACTCGGTGAGCGTACCGATCTGGTTGACCTTGACCAGGATCGCGTTGGCGGCACCCAGCTCGATGCCCTTCTTGAGGCGCTCGGTGTTGGTGACGAACAGGTCGTCGCCTACGAGCTGCACCTTATTGCCAATGCGGCGGGTAAGCTCGACCCAGCCGTCCCAGTCCTCCTCGGCCATGCCGTCCTCGATGGAGATGATGGGATAGGTGTCGACGAGCTTCTCCCAGTAATCGACCATCTGGGCGCTCGTGTACTCAACGCCCTCGCCCTTGAGCTCGTACATACCGGTCTCAGCGTTGTAGAACTCGGTGGACGCCGGATCCATGGCGTACATAAAGTCGACGCCGGGCTTAAAGCCAGCCTTCTCGACGGCCTTGGTGATGTACTCGAACGGCTCGGCATTGGTCTTAAGGTTGGGGGCAAAGCCGCCCTCGTCGCCCACGCCGCCGCCCAGGCCGGCCTCGTGCAGCACGTCCTTGAGGGTGTGGTAGACCTCGGCGCACCAACGCAGGCCCTCGGCAAAGCTCGGGGCGCCCACCGGCATGATCATGAACTCCTGAAAGTCGACGTTATTGTCGGCATGCACACCGCCGTTGAGGATGTTCATCATGGGCGTGGGCAGCAGGTGGGCATTGACGCCGCCCAGATACTGGTACAGCGACAGGCCCGCCGACTCGGCAGCGGCGCGGGCGACGGCCAGCGACACGCCCAGGATGGCGTTGGCACCGAGCTTGGTCTTGTTGGGGGTACCGTCCGCGGCAATCAGCGCGGCATCGACGGCGCGCTGATCGAAAGCGTCGAGGCCCACGACGGCGTTAGCGCACTCGTTGTTGACGTGCTCGACGGCCTGCGAAACGCCCTTGCCCAGGTAGCGGCCCTTGTCGCCATCGCGCAGCTCGCAGGCCTCAAAGGCGCCGGTCGAAGCACCCGAAGGCACCATCGCGCGGCCAAAGCTGCCGTCCTCGAGCACGACCTCGACCTCGACGGTGGGATTGCCGCGGCTGTCGAGCACCTCGCGACCGTAGACGTCCAAAATATCGCTCATGTTGTCTCCCTCTCACTTGGAAACGTAGTGGATGCAAGCGACCGGCTGACCGTGCACCGTCGGTGCGCCTCCGTAAGTTAGCCATGTCGCACTTTTTGCATTATGCCCTAAGTTAGCCGAGGGATACACTTGATTTTCGAAAAATTTAGCGGGAACGATGAAGCGTGTCAGCCCGTCGTTCCCGCAGTCTTACTCCTCCGCCTTTGCGGCATCCCACAGGTCGTTGAGGCCGTGAGTCGAAAGCTCGGCAAGATCCACGTGAGCATCGGCCGCCATCTGCTCCATCGTGGCCCAGCGACGGCGGAACTTTGCCGTGCTGGCACGAAGGGCGCTCTCGGCGTCAATGCCCTCCTTGCGCGCGACGTTGACCAGGGCAAAGAGCAGGTCGCCAAACTCCATTTCGCGCTCGGGCGAGCCGGGAGCCTCGGCCTCAAACTCGGCACGCTCCTCGGCGACCTCGTCCCACACATCCTGGACCGTCTCCCATTCAAAGCCCACGGCAGCCGCCTTGCGCGACACCTTCTGAGCCTGCATCAGCGCCGGCAGATGCGTGGGCACGCCGTCGAGCAGGCCCTCGGGCGCAGCCTCGCCTGCCGCCACGGCCTTGTCCTTGGCAGCCCTCTCGGCAAGCTTGACCTCGTCCCAAATCTTGAGTACCTCGTCGGAGCTGTCGGCATCCGCATCGCCAAACACGTGCGGATGACGGCGAATGAGTTTGGCGTCGATATCGCGCGCCACGTCGGCCAGCGTAAACTCGCCGGCATCCGCCGCGATCTGCGCATGCAGCACGACCTGCATGAGCACGTCGCCCAGCTCCTCGCGTAGGTGAACCGCGTCGTCCGCCTCGATGCAGTCGAGTGCCTCGTAGGCCTCCTCGATCATGTTCTTGCCGATGCTGCGGTGTGTCTGTTCGCGATCCCACGGGCAGCCATCGGGCTGACGCAGACGCCAGATGGTCTGCACCAGATGCTGCAGCTCGGCCGACGCGTCTATCAGCGTGGACAGATCGCGCGAGCCCTCGGCATTTTGCTGAGCCATGTGCTGCGCCATGGTTATTCCTCCTCCAGGATCACGTGGCGGAACGCACCGCCCTCGTAGATGCCGTAGCTGTGCGTGCCGTCCTTGGGAATGCTCACGCTGCCGGGGTTGAAGAGCCACAGGCCCGGGTGCGCGGCACTTTCCTCGTTGACCTTGATGTGCGTGTGGCCGTAGACGAGCGCGGAGCCCTTGGGCAGCGCGGGCGCGTGGTCGACGCTGTTGTGCATGCCGGCGCCAAAGACATGGCCGTGCGTCAGGAACAGCTCGTGGCCGGTCTCGTCGAACAGCGTGGCGTAGTCGGCCATGACGGGAAAGTCGAGGACCATCTGGTCGACCTCGGCATCGCAGTTGCCGCGTACCGCGATGATGCGGTCGGCCAGGGCGTTGAGCAGCGGGATCACGCGCTTGGGGGCGTAATCGCGCGGCAGGTCGTTGCGCGGACCGTGATAGAGCAGGTCGCCCAGCAGCACGATGCGGTCGGGCTGCTGGGACTCGATGGCGGCAACCAGGCGCTCGGCCCAATATGCCGAGCCGTGGATGTCGGAGGCGATGAGGTATTTCATGGGGAGATCCTTTCGAATGGGGTTGATATGGCTGGGCGCAGGATGTCGCCACCAGCCGCGTTATTCAAATCGCAGTGCCACGGCTTGTGCCGCCTGCATCACGCGCTGGAGCGGCACATTGTGCTCGCGGGCGAGACGGGCGCAGTCCTCGTACTCGGGCGCTGCACGCTCGCTGCCGTCGGGCAGGGTTGCCACCTTGACGGACACCTCGCCCCATAGCGTCGTTACGCGCTCAAAGCGGCGTGGCAGGCAAACGCGCTCCATGACCTGGCGACGAATGCCGTTGGTCGTGGTTTCCAAAAAGATAATCGTCTGCAGGCGCTCGATATCCTCGTGAGCACAGATTACCTGTAGCTGCCAACTGGGACGGCCTTTCTTGCAATAGAGGGGCAGCCAATGCACCTCGCGCGCACCCGCCTCGCGCAGGCGGTCGGCAGCGTAGGCGAGCACCTCGGGCGACGCGTCGTCGATGTCGCATTCCAGCTTGACGATGGTCTCGGGCGCATCGGTCTCGCGGGACAGCGGGGATGTGCTATCGCATTGCATACGGTCCGGATCCTTTCCGCGCGGGCTCGTTTTGTTCATCCAAACGCTAGCACATCGGACGTGGCACAGGCGTGACTTTCGTCCGTCGCCGCCCTCGCTCCTATCCAAACATGTACATCAGCCTCCAAACATGTCATTTTCTGCAGCTTTTGGAGGCTGATGTACATGTTTTGAGAGCGCAAGCGAGGCCGCACCGCGCGTCGCGCAGCCTTTCCAATCGATTTCGACCCCCGGCGTGTCCGGCGTGTTGAGAGCTGCGCCATTACAATGAAGCGGATTCGCTTGACGCAAAGGAGCTGCCATGTCTGCTTGCCCGCTGGTCGAATGCCACACCCACACCTCGTTTTCGGACGGACATGCCTCGTTTGAGGAAAACGTCCGCGCTGCCGCGGCCGCTGGCTGCCGGATCATGGTCTCGACCGACCATCTCACACTGCCCGCCAGCATGGATGCCAACTGCGAAGTGCAGGTTACTGAGGGCGACCTGCCGGCACATCGTCTGGCTTTTGAGGATGCCCGCAAGCTTGCCGCGCAGATCGCGTCGGAGCTCGAGCTTATCTATGGCTTTGAATGCGATTGGTACGAGGGCTGCGAGCCTTTGGTTGAGCGCTGGTCCCAGGGCGCCGTCGTGCGCCTGGGCAGCGTGCATTGGATTGGCAACCCAGGCGATATCATGGCCGGCGCCGCGGGTACGGCGGGAACGGAAAACGTCGCTCGTCCCGATACACCCGATTCCCTTTGCGGTTGGATCGACGACGACACCAACCTGCACGTTTGGGAAAACCTGGGGGTACGCGGCGTGTGGGAGCGCTACGTCGACGACTGGTGCCGCGCCTGCGAGAGCCCGCTCAACTTTGATGTAATGGCTCACCCCGACCTGGTCATGCGCTTTTCGAAGGAAGGCTTTGCGCCCGACTTTGACCCCGCACCGTTTTGGCAGCAGATAGCCGAGTGCGCGCACGATACGGGCCGCCGCGTTGAGGTCTCGACGGCCGCACCGCGTAAGGGCTTGGACGACTACTACCCCGCAACCGGTCTTTTGCGCTGCTTTGCCCATGCCGAAGTGCCGATCACCTTTGGCTCGGACGCGCACCGCGCCTGCGATATCTGCTGGAGCATCCGCGAGGCCCAGGCCCACGCCTACGACTGCGGTTATCGAACCTTCGACATCCCCCACCCCACCGGCGAATGGGAACCCACACCCCTCGACTAGCCATCCCTTCATAAGTTGCGGTGGAATAGGGATTGTTTTGCCTGATGAAGCGCTTAAACAGTCCCTATTTCACCGCAACTTCCATGACCCCGTTACACCAACAAAGACTGTCCCAAACGACTAGTCGTTTAAGAACGTCCCCAATGACTAGTGGCGGCGGGCGTTGAGTTCGCCGGCCAGTTCGTCGAGGGTGATGCCGTAGCGCTCGAGCGTCACGAGCAGGTGGTAGACCAGGTCGCCGGCCTCGTAGCGAATGTGGTCGTGATCGTTATCCTTGCAGGCCATGATGACCTCGCTCGCCTCCTCGGCAAGCTTCTTGAGCAGCTCATCCTCGACGTCGGTCAGCAGACGCGCGGTATAGCTCTCCTGCGGCGATGCATCACGACGACCGTGAATCACCTCGGCCAGACCTGTCAGCGTCTCACCGATATTTCCATCCTGAACGTTTGCGGTGCGCACACCCATGGTTCAATCCTTTCTGGTGGCCGAGCGTCTAATCGAGCGCCCGCCCTACGCGAGTTTCTTAAAGAAGCAGGTACGGTTGCCGGTATGGCAGGCCGGGCCCGGCGAGTCGACCTTGACCAGCAGCGTATCGCTATCGCAGTCGGCCCAAAGCTCCTTGACCGCCTGCATGTTGCCGCTCGTCGCGCCCTTGTTCCAGAGCTCCTGGCGGCTGCGGCTCCAAAACCACGTGGTGCCGGTCTTGAGCGTCAGCCCCACCGACTCCTCGTTCATCCAGGCAACCATAAGCACCTCGCCGGTGTCATACTGCTGAACCACACAAGGAATCAACCCACGGGCGTCGTATTTAAGCTCGGACGCAGTTGTCACTTGCTCCATTTAAAAATCCAATCTCACGGGGATGCCTTGACTGGCCATATACTCCTTCACCTGGCGAATGCTGAACGTCCCAAAGTGAAAGACGCTCGCCGCCAGCACGGCATCGGCCTCGCCCTCGATCACGCCCTCGGCAAAATGTTCGAGCGTGCCCACGCCGCCGCTCGCAATCACCGGAATCGGCACCGCGCGCGCCACGGCGCGGGTGAGCGCCAGGTCAAAGCCAGCCTTGGTGCCGTCGCGGTCCATGCTGGTCAGCAGGATCTCGCCGGCGCCGCGGCGAGCCGCCTCCTCGGCCCACGCCACCGCGTCGATGCCCGTGGCGTTGCGGCCGCCCGCCGTGAAGACCTCCCACTTGTCGGCACCAGATGCGCCGGGCAAACCGACGCGCTTGGCATCGATCGCCACGACCACGGCCTGGCTACCAAACGCCGCGGCAGCCTGGCTAATCAGCGACGGGTCGCGCACGGCGGCAGAGTTAAGCGACACCTTGTCAGCACCGGCGGCAACCATGGTGCGCATGCCCGCCAGGTCGCGAAAGCCGCCGCCCACGGTATAGGGAATGGCGAGCTCCTCGGCCGCATGCGCCGCCATCTCGATAGTCGTCGCACGGTTATCGCTCGTGGCGGTAATGTCCAGAAAGACGACCTCGTCCGCACCCTCGCGGTCGTAGGCGCGCGCCAGCTCCACCGGATCGCCCGCATCGCGCAAGCTCACAAAGTTGACGCCCTTGACCACACGGCCGTCCTTGACGTCCAGGCAGGGAATCACACGTTTGGTAAGCATGGGCTACTCCTCCCCTCGGGCGGCGGTCAGCGCCTGTACCAGCGTAAAGTTGCCCTCGTAGAGCGCGCGACCGGTAATGGCACCTTCAATCGCGCCCTCACCCACTGCGGCCAGCGCGCGGATGTCGTCGAGCGTCGAGATGCCACCCGATGCCACGACGGGAAAGCCCGCGACCTCGGCCACATGGCGATACGCCGCCACATCGATGCCCGTCTGCATGCCATCGCGCGCAATGTCGGTATACACCAGATGCTTAAAACCCAGCTCGGAAAGCTGCGCCACGGCGTCGTCGAGCGCCACGCCCGCGCCGTCACGCCAGCCATTCACCTTGACCTGGCCGTCGCGTGCGGCAATATCTGCCACCAACAGCTCGCCAAAGCCTTGGGCCGCCACCTCGGCAAAACCCGGCTCGGTCACGAGCACCGTGCCTAGCGCGATGCGGCGCGCACCGTAGCCGGCCAACTCGTCGATGCGCGCGAGCGAGCGGACGCCGCCGCCCACGTCCACGGACAGACCGTTGACGCCGCAGATGGCCTTAATCGCCGCCGAGTTGGCAGCGCATGTGTCCTCGTCCTCGCCAAAGGCAGCGGACAGGTCGACGACGTGCACCCAGCTTGCGCCCTGCTCGGCAAACGAGCGAGCAACGGCCACGGGGTCGTCGGAATATACCTTGCAGCGACTCCGGTCGCCGCGCTCCAGGCGCACGACCTTGCCGCCGATCAGATCGATTGCGGGAAACAGGATCATCGGCCGGCCTCCTCGACGATGTTGACGAAGTTCTTAAGGATGCGCTGACCCAGCGCGGAGGATTTCTCGGGATGGAACTGGCAACCCCACACGTTGCCATGGCGCACGATGCACGGGAAGCTCCGCGTATAGTGCGTGCGCGCCAGCACATCGGCGGCATCGGCATCGTCGGCCACCGCGTAGCCGTGGGTGAAGTACATGTTGGCACCCTCGGCAAAACCAGTAAGCAGCGGATCGGCCGCACCGGCGGGCGTCATGTGCACCTGGTCCCAGCCCACGTGCGGCACCTTCAGGCGGCTCGACTCCAGGCGCGTGCACGAACCGCGCATAATACCCAGGCCATCGACCCAGAGGGCACCGGCCCGCTCGGAGGCGTTGCCGTCGGCGACCGCGCTCTCGCTCGCAGGAACGCCCTCGTTGCCGCGCTCAAAAAACAACTGAAGGCCCAGGCAGATGCCGAGCAACGGAGTTCCGGCGGCAACGGCGTCGAGCACGGCCGCCGCCTCGCCGCTTTGGCGCATAAAGGCAATCGCGTCATAAAACGCGCCCACGCCCGGGATGACCAGGCCGTCGGCGTTGCGGATCTGCTCCGGATCGTCCGACGTGCAGGCGGCGGCACCGGCGCGCGCAAGCCCGCGCGCAACGCTCGACAAGTTGCCCTTGTGGTAGTCGACCACCACGATCTTCGGTTCGCCCACGCGACCCCTCCCTTATCTCATCGTCCAAAACCACCACAAAGGGGACAGGCACCTTCGTAGTGGTTTTTGCCTTTGTTGCGGTTACAGTGAACCCTTGGTGCTGGGGATGCCTTGCACGCGGGGATCGAGCTCGCAGGCGCGGCGCATCGTGCGGCCCACGGCCTTAAAGGCGGCCTCGATAATGTGATGCGAGTTGCCGCCTGCCAGCTCGCGCACGTGCAACGTGAGTTTGGCATCGCGCGCAAAGGCATAGAAGAACTCGACGGCCAGCTCGGTATCGAAGCTGCCCACGCGCTCAGTCGGCACGGGCAGCTCGCAGTAGGCCTGCCCGCGGCCCGAAATATCAACAGCAGCCATCACAAGCGTCTCGTCCATGGCGATCGCCGCGTCGGCAAAGCGCGTAATGCCCGCCTTGTCGCCCAGCGCCTGGCAAAACGCCTCGCCCAGCACAATGCCCGTGTCCTCGACGGTATGATGCGCATCGACTTCGACGTCGCCCACCGCGTGCACCGTCAAATCGAACAGGCCATGGCGGCCAAAAGCGTTGAGCATGTGGTCGAAAAACGGTACGCCGGTCGAGATATCACACACGCCGCATCCGTCCAGGTCGAGCTTTACGACAATGTCGGTCTCCCCCGTCTTGCGGGTCACCTCGGCATAGCGGTCCATCTACATCTCCTCCTTCACCAGCGCGGCAAACGCGGCCAGCACCTCGTCGTTTTCCTGCGGGGTGCCTACGGTAATGCGCAGACAGTCCGCGAGCCCCGGCGCGTAACTAAAGTCGCGCACTAAAATTGAATACTCGTCGCGCAGGCGCTCGCGCACGCGCGTGGCATGCGGCGTGCGCACGAGCACAAAGTTCGCCGCGCTCGGCCACGCCTCCACGGGCAAGCCCTCGGCAGCCATTGCGCGTAGGGCGCACAGCTCGCGCTCGCGCTCGGATGCAACCTGTGCCACCACGGGCGCGTACGCATCGCGGGCACGCACGCAGGCAAGCGCGGCGGCCTGGCTCAGCACGTTAACCGAGTAGATTTGGCGAATCGCCGCAAACACATCGATGACCTCGGGCACCGCGATCACATAGCCCAGACGCGTGCCGGCGGCGCCAAACGCCTTGGACAGCGTATGCAGAATCGCCAGGTTGGGATGCTCGGCGATAAGCCCCTGCGCCGTGGTGGCCGCGCCAAACGAATCGTCGGCAAACTCCACGTAGGCCTCGTCGGCCATCACCATGCCGGGGCAGGCATCGCACAGAGCCGCAACAAAGTCGAGCGGCGCCACGTCACCCGTGGGATTGTTGGGCGAGGTCACGATCGCCAGATTGCACTCGGGAGCCGCCGCAAGCACCGCCGCCTGGTCGAGCTCAAAGGTCGCCGGGTCGCGCCACACGTCGCGCACCTCGGTCTGGCACAGCGACGCAAAGAACGCATACTCGCTAAAGCACGGCGGGCAGTTGAGCAGGGTCCGCCCCGCGCCGCCAAACGCCAGCAAGTAGTTATAGAGCAGCTCGTCACCGCCGTTGCCCACGCAGATATTCTCGCGCGTCACGCCATGCCAAGCAGCAAGCTCATCGCGCAGGTCGTTGGACATGGGGTCGGGATAACGGTTGAGCGGCGTGGCAGCCAGGGCTGCATCAATCGCCTCGCGCACGCCGGCCGGCACGGGATAGGTGTTCTCGTTGGCCGAAAGGTTGATGCGCGTGGGCGTAAAGTTGGGATCATAGGGCTCAATGCCGGCCAGGTAGGGCTGGACGAGCTCCTTCATGCGCGGCGTGAGTTCGGCCATGTTAGGCCTCCTCGCCGGTCGCGCCAACGCCATCCGCGCCCGCAGCCGCCAGGTCAACGCCCTCGGCAACCGTCGCCACGGCGTCACCCGGCCAAGCGACCTTGGTCAGGTCGGCCGCGGCCAGAGACTCGGCACTCACGGCATCCTCGCCCTGTTCCAGCACACGGCGACGCAGAGCAGCGGATAGCGCGTGCGCCCACAGGCCCTCGGCCTCGGCCAGACGCTGTGTGGCGGGAGCGTCGGAGAGCAGGCCCTCGGGTGTATAGCAAATGATGCTCGAGCGCTTAACGAACTCTTCGACCGAAAGCGGGTTGGAGAACATGGCCGTGCCGCCAGTCGGCAGCGTGTGGTTGGGACCGGCAACGTAATCGCCGAGCGGCTCGGAGCTCCAAGCGCCCACAAAGATGGCGCCGGCGTTGCGAATGCCGCCGAGCAGGCCCATCGCGTCCTTGCAGTGCAGCTCAAGGTGCTCGGGCGCCACGGTGTTCACGGCCTCGACGGCGGCAGCCATGTCGGCGGCCACCACGATGGTGCCTTCGTTATCGAGCGAGGCACGCGTGATCTCGGCACGCGGCGACTGCGCCACCAGGATGTCGATACCCGCCTCGACCTCGCGCGCAAACTGCTCGTCGCAGGTCACCAGATAGCAGGCTGCCAGCGGATCGTGCTCGGCCTGGGCCATCAGGTCTGCCGCGACTACCATGGGCTTGGCCGTAGCATCGGCCAGCACGCAGACCTCGGACGGGCCGGCGACCATGTCGATGCCCACGTCGCCCGAGACAATCTGTTTGGCAGCGGCAACAAAAGCGTTGCCCGGGCCGGTGATTTTGTCGACGCGCGGAATGGTCTCGGTGCCGTACGCCAGCGCGGCCACGGCCTGAGCGCCACCCACCATATAGATCTCGTCCACGCCGCCGAGCTTTGCCGCGGCGAGCGTATACGGGCTGATCAGGCCATCTTTCTGCGGCGGGGTCACCATGACCACGCGCTTGACGCCGGCAACCTTGGCGGGAATGGCATTCATGAGCACCGTGGAGGGATACTGCGCGCGACCGCCCGGCACGTAGATGCCGGCCGCCGCGAGCGGGGTCACCTTAACGCCGAGCATCGTGCCGTCCGGGCGCGTGGTAAACCAGCTCTGCTCGACCTCGCGCTGGTGGAATTCGCGAATCTGGCGCGCGGCCTTCTCGAGCGCGGCAACAAAGGCCGGATCAAGACCTTCGAGCGCGGCATCGATCTGCTCTTGCGGCAGGCGGAAGCTCTGCAGCTCGACACCGTCAAAACGCTGACAGTAATCGCGCACCGCGGCATCGCCGTTGGCACGCACGTTGGCCACGATATCGCGGACGGCGTCGACGATGTTTTGCGGCAGCACGCCCTTGCGGTTGAGCTGGTTGGTAACGAGGCGCTCATCGGGAGCAAGCTTGATGGTCTTCATATCGGTATCCCCTATCGGTCGAGGTTGCGTTTGAAAAAACGAGAGGCCGGGCGGCGGCGCCAATCGGCCCGCAGCCCAGACGTTGGGACGCCCGTGCGTGCTCGCACTATTGTGCCGAGCCCGCGACGGGCTCAAAATGCTTGTCCTTCACGGCCGCGGCCAGGCGATCTGCCAGGTTGCGCACGCGCGGATCCAGGCGAGCGGCACCCGGGTTGACAAAGAAGCGGGCCGTGCAGTCCATAATGCGACCGGTAATAACCAGGTCGTTATCGCGCAGCGTGGCGCCCGTGGCGGTAATGTCCACGATTCGATCGGTCATACCGACGATGGGGCCCAGCTCGATGTTACCGTGCAGCGAGACGATATCGGCATTCACGCCGCGCTCGGCATACCAGGCACTCGCGATGCGCGGGTACTTGGTGGCCACACGAAGCGACCCGCGGCGGGCGTAGTTGCGCTCGGCCTGGCCGGCGCGCCATGCAGGCTCCGCCTCGATAAACGTGCACAGGCCGTAGCCCAGATCGACCAGCTGCAGCAGGTTGAGGTCGGCCTCGATAAGCGAGTCCCAACCGCAGATGCCACAGTCGGCGCCGCCGCAGCCCACAAAGGCGGGCGCATCGCTGGGACGCACGATGACAAACTCGATATCGCCGACCGCGCCCTCGCCGGCACGCGTGTCGCGACCGCGCACGATGAGATGACGACCGGGATCGCGCAGCTCAGAGACATCCAAGCCCGCGGACTCAAGCACGTCGAGCGTGTCGGCCTTGAGCGAGCCCTTGGGCACGGCAATGCGCAGCGGACCCTCGGCGCCACGGCCCGCGGCGTGATCGCCATCGGAAGCGGCATCCTCGGCCGAGGTGCGCGCGGCCTCCAGGCGCTCGAGCGAAAAGGCGAAGCCCGCCGCCGGCACCTCGATACCGTCGCCAAACGCGCCGGTGAAGATGGAGTCATAGCGTCCGCCCGAACCGACCGGATCGGGCAGTCCACCGGCATAAGCCTTAAAGACCAGGCCCGTGTAGTAATCGAAAGAGTTCATGATAGAGAAGTCGAACGACAGCACCTGGGCGTCCTCGGGTGCCAGGCCCTCAACCAGGGCACGCAGCTCGCGCGTCAGCAGCGCGACGATACCGGCAGCCTCCAGCAGCGCGTCCACGCGGTCGAGCACCTCGGCACCGCCGTGCAGACGCGGCAGCTCGCTAATGGCGGCCTTGACGGCATCGGACTCGGTGCTTGCCGCCACGCGGGCATCGAGGCCCACAAAGTCGTTGGCGTGCACGCAGCGCAGGGCCTCAGCGGCCAGCTCGCGATCCTCGCACGCCGCGAGCAGTTCCTTAAACGGACGCACGCTACCTGCGATAATGCGCGCATCGGGCAGTGCCAGCTTACGCACGGCCTCGGCCACGAGCGAGACGATCTCGACATCGCCCGCGGTATCGCCCGCACCGATAAGCTCAAAGCCCAGCTGTGTAAACTGGCGCGAGCCACCGGCATTGCGCTGGCACTCGCGAACCACCGGCGCCTCGTAGCGAAGGCGTAGGGGCAGGTCGGCCGCGCGCATGCGGGTCGAAACCAAGCGCACGATCGGCAATGTGTTGTCGGGACGGACCACCAGCAGGCGGCCATCATCGTCAAAGAGCTTAAACGGCGTGTCCGCAATGCGGCCGCCCTCCTCGAGCGAACCCTTGTCCTCGAGCAGTGGCGTCTCGACCGGCAGGTAATGATGCTCCCTAAAGCAGCCCTTCACCGTATATGCGATCTCCTCGCGCGCCTGAGCCTCCTCGGGCAATATGTCCCGGAATCCCCACGGTGTGGCCGTCATCTGGTGAGCCTCCTCATGCTGTGTTTCGTATAGAACAGAAGACCGGCATAGCTCCGCCGGTCTTTTGGGTACTTTAGCATACTAGAGTGCTTGCGGGGAAAATCCTTGTCCGCAGCTCACACCGTATTCATTTGGAAACATAGGGGCAGACGCTCAGCTAAATCTGACGATTATCTAGGCCAACCAGAAACCATATCCCGTTTTTCGTCTAAAAACTGGGATGCAGTTTCCGCTGAGGACCTTTTCCGAACTGCTTCTGCAGCGGCTGTTTTGGCTCCGGGGTAGCGCGCACAGTCGTGGTGTAAGAAGCAAGGGAGGGCCATCGCCTAGAATC
>CATXWM010000043.1 GCA_958403205.1 uncultured Collinsella sp.
GCATGACGACCGACTACCGCAACGGCGTCGACGTCATGACCACCGAGACCACCTGTCTGTCGAGCATCTGGGCTACCGACGAGGACACACACGCGTTTTTGGCCATGCACGGCCGCGGCGACGACTACCGCGAGCTCCAGCCCGCCGATGTTGCCTACTACGACGGCTGCGTCGAGGTCGATCTGTCGAGCATCAAGCCCATGATCGCGCTGCCGTTCCATCCTTCCAACGGCTTTGAGATTGACGAGCTCAACGAGAACCTCGAGGACATCCTGCATGAGGTTGAGCTTGAGGCCGCCAAGATCGGCGAGGGCAAGACGCACTTCAGCCTGCTCGACAAGATCGTCGATGGCAAGCTGCACGTGCAGCAGGGCGTTATCGCCGGCTGCTCGGGCGGCAACTACGACTCCGTGGTCCAGGCTGCTCGCGTGCTCAAGGGCGCCAACACCGGCTGCGGCGAGTTCTCGCTGTCGGTCTATCCCACGAGCCAGCCCGTGGCGCTCGAGCTTACACGCCGCGGCTATATCTACGACCTTATGGAGGCCGGCGCGATCGTGCGCACGGCATTCTGCGGCCCGTGCTTCGGCGCCGGCGACACGCCCGCCAACAACGGCCTTTCGATCCGCCACACCACGCGCAACTTCCCCAATCGCGAGGGTTCCAAGCCGGGCAACGGTCAGCTGAGCGCCGTGGCCCTGATGGACGCCCGCTCCATTGCGGCGACGGCTGCCAACGGCGGCGTCCTGACGCCGGCGACCGACCTGCCCGAGGAGACTTGGGACGAGGCCTGCGAGTACACCTTTGACGACGCGCCGTACAAGAAGCGCGTGTACTGGGGCTTTGGCAAGGCGGAGCCTGCCGACGAGCTGGTCGAGGGTCCCAACATCAAGCCGTGGCCCGCGATGGAGCCTCTCGGCGACGACATCCTGCTCAAGGTGTGCTCCAAGATCATGGACCCGGTCACCACGACCGACGAGCTCATTCCCTCGGGCGAGACGAGCTCCTTCCGCTCCAACCCGCTGGGTCTGGCCGAGTTTACGCTCAGCCGTCGCGACCCTGCCTACGTGGGCCGCTCCAAGGAGGTCGACGCGGTGGAAAAGCGCCGCGTTGCCGGCGAGGCAGCGGGCGACCTGGCGGCACTCGATGCCGAGCTTGCCAGCGTGTTTGAGGCGCTGACCGGCGCGGGTGTCGCGGCCGATGCCAAGGCGACTGAGTACGGCTCCATGCTCTATTCCAAGAAGCCCGGTGACGGTTCTGCCCGCGAGCAGGCCGCGAGCTGCCAGCGCGTAATTGGCGGCCTGGCCAACATCGTCCACGAGTACGCCACCAAGCGCTATCGCTCCAACGTGATGAACTGGGGCATGGTGCCCTTCCAGATGGAGGCCGAGCCCAGCTTTGAGGTGGGCGACTACGTCTTTGTGCCGGGTATCCGCGCCGCGCTCGATGGCGACCTGAAGGGCATCGCCGCCTACGTGGTGCGCGCCGATGGTGCAGTCGAGCAGATTGAGCTCTACATTGCCGATATGACGGCAGAGGAGCGTGCCATCGTCAAGGCTGGCTGCCTGATCAACTACAACAAGTTCAAGGCCGCTGCCGAGTAACGCACTTAATTGTCCGCCCGGGGCCACCCTTTCCCGCCCGCTCACGCGCTTCGCGAGGGTCGCGTTCGGCAAAGGGTGGCCCCGGGCTACATTCCTGCGTTCTCGTTGGGTCTTGAGGGACGCTAATAAATGGGCTTGCTTGATGCCGCCTCTGTTATCGGGGCGGCTTCTTTTTGTCGAAAACCGCCACAAAGGGGGCAGGCACCTTTGTGGCAGTTCACGGTTTGTCTCGACTTGTAACATCTTGGCCGCTAAAAGTGGGCTTGGTGTTACAGATTTAGATTTTCGATTCGGGTGTCTTCTGTTCGTCTCGATTTGTAACAGATAGGGCTCTATTTGCCGAGTAGATGTTACAGATTGAGACAAACGGGCGCCGTTGGTCATTTCGTCTCGATCTGTAACATCTGGAGCCAGAAACGGTCGATAGATGTTACAGATTGAGACGGTAGCGCACCTGTGCGGCGGCGGGCCGACATCTTTACCCCTATCTCTCAATCACTCAGAAAATCTTATATATAGAGACTTAGATTTGTGTATAAGATCGTACAAAGCTGGCAACAATACTTCTCGAACAACGTGAAGCCGCCCCGTAGGGCGGCCACCCCAAGAGAGGTGATTCCATGAGAATCGATAAGCTAGCAATGACGTCGCGCGAGGCGTTGCAGACCGCCATGAGCACGGCTGCCGATGCGCAGGCCGGCGCGGTGGAGCCGATTCACCTGCTGTCCGCCCTGCTCGGTGCCGGCGAGCGCAATATCTCCGTGATCATCGAGCGCATCGGTGCCGACCCGGCTCAGCTCGCACGCTCCACGCAAGATGCCATCGACCACTCGCCCAAGGTTTCGGGCGAGGGCCAGCAGATGGGCCTGTCCAACGAGCTCGTCCGCGTCATCGAGAAGGCCGAGAAGAAGGCCACCAAGATGGGCGACAGCTTTGTGGTGACCGAGCATCTGCTGATGGCACTTGCCGAGGACAAGGGCGAGGCCGGCCGCGTTCTGCGCGACGCAGGCGTCACCAAGGAGCGCATCGAGCAAGTCTACGAGGAGCTGCGCGGCGATGACCGCGTGACGTCCGCCGAGGACAAGACGCAGTTTGAGGCGCTGGAGCAGTACGGCCGCAATATCTGCGACCTTGCCCGCGCCGGTAAGCTCGACCCGGTCATCGGCCGTACCGATGAGATTCGCCGCACCATCCAGGTCCTGTCCCGTCGTACCAAGAACAACCCCGTGCTCATCGGTGAGCCGGGCGTCGGCAAGACGGCCATCGTCGAGGGCATTGCCCAGCGTATCGTGGCCGGCGACGTGCCGAGCACCCTGCGCGACCGCGACCTCATCGAGCTCGACATGAGCGCGCTGGTCGCCGGTGCCAAGTACCGCGGCGAGTTCGAGGACCGCTTGAAGGCTGTACTCAAGGAAGTCCAAAAGTCCGAAGGCAAGGTCATCCTGTTCATCGATGAGCTCCACACCATCGTGGGCGCGGGTGCCACCGAGGGCTCCATGGACGCCGGCAACATCCTCAAGCCGGCGCTCGCCCGTGGCGACCTGCATGCAATTGGCGCGACCACGCTCGACGAATACCGCAAGTACATCGAGAAGGACGCGGCACTTGCCCGTCGTTTCCAGACCGTGATGGTGAGCGAGCCCACCGTCGAGGACACCATCTCGATCCTGCGTGGTCTCAAGGAGAAGTACGAGATCTTCCACGGCGTGCACATCACCGATAGCGCGCTCGTGGCAGCTGCCGACCTCTCCGATCGCTACATCGCCGATCGCTTCCTGCCCGACAAGGCCATCGACCTGGTCGACGAGGCCGCAAGCCGCCTGCGCATGGAGCTCGACAGCATGCCGGTCGAGATCGACGCCACCACGCGTCAGCTCACCCAGCTGCAGATCGAGGAACAGGCGCTCATGAAGGAGACTGACGACGCCTCCAAGGAGCGTCTGGAGGCCCTGCGCCAGGAGATTGCCGAGGTTCAGGAAAAGCTCAACGTGCAAAAGGCCGGCTGGCTCAACCAGAAGAACGCCATCGACCACGTGCAGGAGCTTAAGGGCCAGCTTGACGAGGCCAAGAGCGAAGAGGAGCGCGCGACGCGCAACGGCGACCTGGGTCGTGCGTCCGAGCTGCGCTACTCCGTGATTCCGGGCCTGCAGCAGCAGATTCAGGATTCCGAGGCCGCGCTCGAGGCGCAAAAGCAGCAGGACGGCGAGGGCCTCAACGAGCAGGTGACCTCCGATGAGATCGCCGAGGTCGTGAGCGCCTGGACCGGCGTGCCCGTGTCCAAGATGATGCAGGGCGAGCTCGACAAGCTCAAGGGCCTGGAGGGCGAGCTGCATAAGCGTGTCATCGGCCAGGACGAGGCCGTCTCCGCTGTCGCCGCAGCCGTGCGCCGCAGCCGTGCGGGCCTCTCCGATCCGGACAAGCCCATCGGCAGCTTCTTCTTCCTGGGCCCCACCGGCGTGGGCAAGACCGAGCTCGCCAAGGCGCTGGCCGAGTGCCTGTTCGACGACGAGCGCGCACTCGTGCGTATCGACATGTCCGAGTACATGGAGAAGTTCAGCGTCCAGCGTCTGATCGGTGCGCCCCCGGGATACGTGGGCTATGATGAGGGCGGCCAGCTCACTGAGGCCGTTCGCCGTCGTCCGTACTCCGTGATCTTGCTCGACGAGATGGAGAAGGCTCACCCGGATGTATTCAACGTGCTGTTGCAGGTGCTCGATGACGGCCGTCTGACCGATGGTCAGGGTCGCCAGGTGTCCTTCAAGAACACGATCATCATCATGACGTCTAATGTGGGCTCCAAGGCTATCGCCGAGCTTTCGGGCAAGGACGAGGAGGAGATGCGCCATCAGGTCGACGCGGCCATGGCTCAGACCTTCCGCCCCGAGTTCCTCAACCGTATCGACGATATCGTGGTGTTCCATCCGCTCGGCATGGCGCAGATCGAGAAGATCGTCGACATCCAGCTCGCCGACGTCCGTGCGCGTCTGGCCAAGGAGCGCATGACGCTTGCCATCACCCCGGCGGCCAAGCAGTTGCTCGCCGTGGGCGGCCTGGATCCGGTCTTTGGTGCCCGTCCGCTCAAGCGTCTGGTTCAGCGCGAGGTTGTCGATGCCATCGCGGCGGCCATCATCGACGGCACGGTGCGTGAGGGCGATCAGGTGACGGTCGATGTCGACAAGGACGGCGGCTTTACCGTCGTGTGCGATAACACGCCGGCGGCCACCTACGAGGTTCCCGACGCCGAGTAGATTTTGGGCCATGCCTTAAAATCTGCCAGTCGTCTCTAAACGCCAAGGGCGGCGGATCCAATTGGGTCGCCGCCCTTTTTCGTGCGACAATCGATGGTGTTGAACGGATGCGATGCAAGGAGCTATGCAGATGAAAGACGAGATCAAGACAAGCGCGCCGGCGACCGATACCGCACCCGCCGCACCCAAGCCTGTGCCTAAGCCGGCACCCAAGCCGCGCGACCCCTACATCCGTGCCGAGAACGAGGACGACGACGGCTACGATCCCTACAGCGATCGCCGCCCCGAGCGCGAGCCGATGTTCGAAGCCGATCCGTGGCGCTGAGTGCCACCAAAAAGTTGCGGTGAAATAGGGACTGTTTTGCGGTTTGACCAGCAAAAGCAATCCCTATTTCACCGCAACTGCGTTGGGCGGCTGTCTTCGGGCCGGCTAGTCCTGGGCTTTGATACTCGGCAGCAGGATCTGCGCGAGGTAGTCGGTCTCGAGTTTGGTCGCGGCGTCTGCGTTGCCGTCTTTGCCAACCAGGTCGTTCTTGATCTGGCTATACGTATAGCGGTTGCCGGTCGTCAGCTCGACAAGCTCAATGGCCGTGTCCATGGGGTAGGTCGACACGGGATTCTGGGTGCGCCCGTTGATAGTCTGGGGCACCACGTACGGATAGACGGGGCCGCTGGCATAGACGGTATAACCGTTGCCCAGGCTGACCGTGCCCAAAACCGTATCGCCGTCATCGGGCGTAAAGGTCTCGCCATCGCGCACGGCGACGAGCGTCACGAGCGGCGTATTGGCGTCGTCGCCCAGATAGATGCACAGCGTGCTTCCGTTTTGCCAAGTTGCGACCTTGCCGTACCACTCGACGGGAATATCGAGCTGGTAGAGGTCGGTTGCCTTGTGGCGAGCGTCAGCATCACGGGACGCCTGTGCCTTTTGCGCGCTCACGGCATTGACGGCGGCGTCGCGCCGCGCGGTTGCTGCCTGCTGGAGCACTTTGGCAGCCGCGGCGGAGCTCGCACCGCCCTCCTCGGCATACTTGGCGGCGGCATCGATCTGGTCGTCAGTCACCGTGTCGGCCGAAGGCACCTTGAGCTTAAAGGTGGCCTGGGCACTTAAATCCTGTCCATCGCTCTTAACGGTGACCTGCGTCTTGGTGGTCGGGACGGTATAGATGGTGCCGTCGGCCGCGATGGGGGAGGCAGCGATGGAGAGCGTGTAATCGCCGGGCAGCAGTTTGATGCCGCGGCCGTGCTCGTCAACATAGAGCGTTTCGCTCACGGAGGAGCCGTCAGAATCCTGACCGCTTACCTGTACGGGAATCTTGGAGCCAGTGGAACAGTCGAGGCCCGCGGCATGCACGCCAATCTGCACCGACATCATCGTGTGGGCATTGGCGGCGACAGCGGCAGCCTGCTCTTGCTGATATCCGTTCCAGGCAGCATAGCCTGCACCGCCGGCGACGAGCGCGACGGCCACGACACCGGCGACCATCAGATTGCGGCGCTTGGGCGACATCTTGCGATGGCGGACCTCGGCCTCGCGTGCCGAGGGAACGGACGGCAGGGGTATATCGCCCATGGCGATGGTCTCGTCCACGGCTGGTGCGGAACCCAGGCCAGGAAGCTCGCGAGTCAGCGAATCCTCGGCCGGCAAGCTGTCGAGCAAGACGGTTTCCTCGCCCGTGTCGGATTCGGGCTGGTTGCCGGCCTCGCTTTCGGTGCCTTCGTGATCTGCCTCATCCTCGGCAGGCTCAACGTCGCCTGCATCCTGACCATCGGATTGCGCCTCGGTTTCCGGCTCATCCTGCACATCAACGCCCGAATCGTCAAACGCAATCTCATCGAGTGAAATCCGGTCTAAGCTCTCCAAGGCCTCAGCGCAAGCTTCTGCATCTTGGGCCGCATCCTCTTGGCCCATCGTCTCATCATTCATACATCCCCCAAGCTCAATATCGGGACAACACTGTACCCAAAAATGGAGCCATATAAAGCGCGTGCGAAATATAAGATCCGATTTAACCTGAGCGCATCGTTCGGCCGCATCCTCGCGGCGGCAAAAGGCCCCCGGAACGCGAACGAATCACATTCCGGGGGCTCTACAATGCGTTGAGTTGCGCGGAGCCGGCTATGCTGCTTCGTGCTCAAGCGATGTCTGCGCCAGGCGCGTTACTCGGCGTGTGCGTAATCCACCTTGGCGCGGCGAGCGGTAGCCTTCTCCCAATCGCTGGTGCCCTCAAAGACATCCTGCTTGTAGGGATTGCGGCCGAGCTTCTTGGCACGGTAGGCGATGTAGATGATCGCGGCGACGTTGGCGACCAGTGCGGCGATCGAGACCGCGGTAGCGGCGCCGGGGTCGAGCGTGGAGTGGGTCACAAAGATGGACTCCTCCTGGAAGTACGGGAACACCTGGGCAAACATGCACCAAATGGCCAGCGTAAAGGCGCGGTTCTGGATCCAGCCGCCCTTGTTCCAGATAAAGGCGGCGACAGTGGGCGCCAGCAGCAGCGCAAAGCCGCAGAACCAGGAGTGGGTGGGCAGGCAGTTGTAGGTGTAGCAGAAGTTCCAGATATCGTAGGCGATGATGTAGACCCAGGTCATATCGGGCCACAGCATGTCGGTCTGATCCTCGGAGGCGTAGACACTCCACCAACCGGTCATGCAGAAGATGTTGATGATACCGGCGATGCCGTTGAACACGTTGTTCCAGCCGGCCAGCTGCGTGGCACCTTCGGAGGTGACCCAAGTGGACTGGCCCAGGACAAAGAAGTGATAGGCGCTCTCGAAGTCGGACACGACGGCGATCATGATGTTGATGGCGACGATCACAAACGGCCACGCGCGGAACCAATGCGCCTTGCCGATCTTGCCCCACTGGTACTTAATGGCAATGAAGCCCCAGCAACCGGCCAGCGCCGCGTATACCTTGGCGTAGTGGAACCAGCTGTTCTGGTACACATGGGTAGGGTTGGTGAGCGCCCACTCGGCACCCTGCGAGACGCCGATGGCGATGGCGACGCAATAGATGGTCATGGCCAGCGGAGCCACGCCAAAGATGATGGCCGCGCCCAGCTTGGTGCGGCGGCCGACCTCGTTGAGCACGATCAGGCCGATAAAGACCATGGCCCAGCCGGCCCAGTGGATAAGGGTATCGCTACCCCAAACATCGAACAGCATGCTGCTCTCCTTTCACACGCCCGCGGCCCCTCTTCTGATCGCGGGCAGTTTGGCCAAATGTCGTCAGTTCTGGGGCTTGCGCTCCGGATACTTGGCGGTATAGCCCTCGATGTGGAGTGTCGAGGCGATGATTTCCTTGACCGTCTCGTCGGGCACATCGGGGTGCGTGCGGATATACATCAACAACCCCATGATGAGGGTGTAGAACGTCTCGTAGACATGGTCGATGCGTAGCTCATGATGGGCGACAAAGTCCACCACGGTGGTGTCGCAGATATACTGCGCCACGCGCTGAACCACGTTGTGCAAAAAGCCGCCGTAGAGCGCGCCGCTGCTTGAGGTGAGCGTACTCGGCAGTTCGCGGCCGCTGGCGACCAGGCGCTTAAAGAGCGGGGCGACGGTGTCGAGCGCGCCCTCGATATCGCCGACGGTGCGGCCGGCGTTCCACTGCTCGAGTTCGGAGATAAAGCCGTCGATCGCCTCGTCCATGACGGCGGTGACGGCGGCGTCCATGTCGGCGAAGTAGTGGTAAAACAGCGAGCGCGTGCAGCCGGCTCGCTTGGTCACGGCCGATACCGATAGGTGGGACACGCCCAGCTCGGAGCTTACAGTACGCACGGCATCGAGGATCTCGCGACGGCGTTCGTCGCCCGTCAGACGCTTTGCCGCGCTATCGGATGCGGGAACGGCATCGACCACAGAGGTATCTGCTGTGTTGTTGCCCATGTTTTTGCCGCCTTTCATCCTCTTTTGCCTGACCGTTCGCCTAACAGTCTTGAATATTGTTGACGGTTCGTCAATACTATTTTTGACACAATGTCAACAATGGCGGGTGAACGGCATGGGGGCATGACCGGCCTGCAAAAAAAGAGGGGCGCCGCGGTCCCGCCGGGCTGTGGCAAGAGAAGGGACAACCATGATTCTCAACGGACCGGGGATTAGCTACACCGAGCCCGACATCGGTTCGGAGTTCGTGCCGCCGCTGCCGGAGCATCCGCGTGAGGCCATCGTCAAGCTGTGCGAGCACTGCACCAACCGCCTGCTGCATCGCGACGAGCTGCTGGGCTACGAGTACTGGTCGTTTGCCGAGGCCGCGACCGACGAGCAGGCCGAAGTGCTCTGCAAGATGAAGATGCGCCGTCCCTACACGCTGCCCGAGATGGTCAAGCTCACCGGCATGCCTGAGGCCCAGATCGAGAAGATGCTCGACGACATGAGCTACACGGGTCTGCTCGAGTACAACTGGGAAAATCCCGAGCGCGCCAAGCAGTGGGTGCTGCCCATGCTGGTGCCGGGTTCCGCTGAGTTCCTCAACATGCGCGTGAGCCAGCTCGAGGAGCACCCGGTCTATGCCAAGTTCTTTGAGCAGGCGTCCAAGGGACCGCTGTCCAAGGCCACGCCGATGGTGCCGCCCGGAGGCGCCGGTATCGGCATGCATGTCATTCCGGTCGAGAAGGCTATCGATGCTTCGAGCACCTCGGTGCCGATCGAGCATATCGAGCATTGGCTCGACAAATACGATGGCAAATATGCCGCTAGCACCTGCAGCTGCCGCGCGAGCCGTCGCGTGATGGGTGAGGGCTGCGCCGACGACCCGGCCGATTGGTGTATCGCCGTGGGTGATATGGCCGACTACGTGGTCGAAACCGATCGTGGCCATTACGTGACCCGCGACGAGGTTTACGACATCCTGCGCCAGGCCGAGGACAACGGCTTTGTGCACCAGATCACCAATATCGACGGCGAGAACAAGATCTTCGCCATCTGCAACTGCAACGTCAACGTGTGCTACGCCCTGCGCACCTCGCAGCTGTTCAACACGCCCAACCTGTCGCGCTCGGCCTATGTCGCCAAGGTCGAGAAGGACAAGTGCGTAGCCTGCGGTCGCTGCGTTGAGGTGTGTCCGGCCGGCGCCGCCAAGCTGGGCCAGAAGCTCTGCAGCAAAAAGGCCGGCGGACAGGTGCCCGAGTATCCGCGCCAGGAGCTGCCCGATGCCACCAAGTGGGACCACACCAAGTGGTCGCCCAACTACCGCAACGACAACCGCATCGAGACGCATGAGTCCGGCACCGCTCCCTGCAAGACGGCCTGCCCCGCGCACGTTGCCGTTCAGGGCTATTTGAAGCTCGCGGCTCAGGGTCGCTATGGCGAGGCCCTAGCACTCATTAAGCGCGAGAACCCGCTGCCCGCTATCTGCGGCCGTGTGTGCAATCGCCGCTGCGAGGATGCCTGCACCCGCGGTCGCGTGGACGAGGCCGTGGCCATCGACGAGGTCAAGAAGTTTATCGCCCAGCGCGATCTGGATGCCGCGACCCGCTATGTCCCGCCCGTGGTGACGCCGACACGCGCTGGCGGCTTCGATCAGAAGATCGCCATCATCGGTGCCGGCCCGGCCGGTCTGTCCTGCGCCTTCTATCTGGCCGAGAAGGGCTACAAGCCCGTCGTGTTCGAGAAAAATGAGCGCCCGGGCGGCATGCTCACCTATGGCATTCCCAGCTTTAAGCTGCAGAAGGACGTTATCGAGGCCGAGGTCGAGGTCATTCGCCTGATGGGTGCCGAGTTCCGCTATGGCGTGGAGGTCGGTCGTGATGTGACGCTCGACGAGCTGCGCGAGCAGGGCTTTAAGGCCTTTTATGTTGCCATTGGCTGCCAGGGCGGCCGCCTCGCCGGTATTCCGGGTGAGGATGCCGAGGACGTGACCGTAGCCGTCGACTTTTTGCACGATGTCAACAGTGGCAAGATCGACACGCTGCCCGGCCGCACCATCGTGGTGGGCGGCGGCAACGTTGCTATCGATGTCGCGCGCAACGCCTGCCGTCTGGGCTCCGAGCACGTTGAGATGTTCTGCCTGGAGAGCGAGGCCCAGATGCCCGCCAGCGAGGAGGAGCGTCGCGAGGCCGTTGAGGACGGCGCCCACATCACCTGCGGCTGGGGCCCCAAGGAGGTTCACCTGGACGAGGCCGGTCGTGTGTGCGGTATCACCTTCAAGCGCTGCACGCGCGTCTTTGACGACGAGGGCCGGTTTGCGCCCGAATACGACGAGAACGATCTGCGCCGTGTCGATGCCGACCGTGTCGTCATGTCAATCGGCCAGTCTATTGTATGGGGCGACCTGCTGGCTGGCTCCAAGGTGGAGCTCGGCCGCGGCCAGGGCGTCCTTGCCGATCCCCAGACCTATCAGACCGCCGAGCCCGACATCTTTGTGGGCGGCGACGTCTACACCGGTCCGAGCTTTGCCATCGACGCCATCGCCGCCGGTCACGAGGCCGCCGTGTCCATCCATCGCTTTGTGCAGCCGGGATCCACGCTCACCATCGGCCGCAATCAGCGTCGCTACACCGCGCTCGACCGCGACGATGTCGTGATCGAGAGCTACGACAACGCGAGCCGCGAGGTGGCGCATGTCGACCGCGAGCGCGAGAAGGCTGCGCCGTTTAGCGAGTACGTCGAGACCTTTACCGAGGAGCAGGTGCGCGCCGAGACCGCCCGCTGCCTGGGCTGCGGTGCCTCGATCGTCGATCCCAACAAGTGCATCGGCTGCGGCCTGTGCACCACCAAGTGCGCGTTCGATGCCATCCGCCTGGATCGCGATCGCCCCGAGTGCTCCACGATGGTCAAATACGAGCAAAAGCTCCCGAGCCTGGGCAAGTATGCTTTAAAGCGTGCAATCAAAATCAAGTTCGGTCGTAAATAGGTAACCATGGCGGGTAAGGGGACGGCGCAGACTAGATTTCGCCGTCCCCTTGCTTTGAGTTTGCATCGCATCAACCGTTGTTGAAAGGTTTCTACCTTGCATGAATTGGGGATTGTTTACCACATCATTCGCGATGTCGAGAATGTAGCGCGCGCTCATGGCGTGCGTCGCGTTTCGAGCGTAACGTTGCTGTTGGGCGAGGTCTCGGGCGTCGTTCCCGATCTCCTGCTCGACGCTTGGCGCTGGGCGGCAGATAAAAAGCCCATCACGCAGGGCGCGGAGCTTATTGTGGAGCCCGTCGAGGCCGTGACGCATTGCGAGGCATGCGGCCGCGACTACGCGACGGTCGAGCACGGCAAGACCTGCCCCCATTGCGGCAGCGGCGAGACATACCTGCTGCAGGGCCAGGAGGTCATGATTAAGCAGATCGAGACCCCCGACGAGGACCCGGCAGGCGCTGTCCCCGATGACCCCTCCGACGCCCCCGATGCCGTCGATGCCGCCAACCCTCTCCACATCGCCTAGAATCCCCTATAAGTTGCGGTGAAATAGTTCCTAAATCCAGCCTTCTGGCTCTTAAACAAGAACTATTCCACCGCAACTTTTTTGAGTGGTTTCGTAGATCATAAGTCGCGTAAATAGTCAAGTCATACCTGTTTGAACAATGTAGCGGCAGTACAAGCGCATTCGCGCTTGCCTAAAATCGATATTAATGAACAGTCTGCTTGTATCTGTAAAATGCGTGGCTTGATGAGCGACGCCTTGGCGGGTAATGAGTCAAAAAGCAGTAACGTAATCAACTTGTAACAAACTTAGACGTTTAAACAAATAATGCAACCTTTTACGAATTTAGCTATAATTCCACAAACCAAACAGGTATACTCCTTTCATGTCGTGTAGGAATTACGTAGACAAAAAGGAGGTTATGTGATGGTAAGTATTGTTCTTGCTAGCCACGGGGACTTGGCAGCTGGAATCAAGCAGACGGGCTCGATGGTCTTTGGCGATCAGCCGTCTGTGGCCGTGGTCTCGCTCGAGCCGAGCATGGGCCCCGACGACTTCCGTGCTAAGGTCGAGGAAGCAATCGCTTCCTTCGAGGACCAGGAGCAGGTGCTCTTCCTCGTTGATCTGTGGGGCGGCACGCCGTTCAACCAGATTAGCGGGCTCATCGAGGGCCATGATTCCTGGGCTATCGTCACCGGTGTCAACCTGCCTATGCTCATCGAGGCATATTCGCAGCGCTTTGATGCAAAGAACACTGCACATGCGATCGCAAAACATCTCGTGACTGAGGCTAAGGCTGGCGTGCGCGTCAAGCCCGAGTCTCTGGAGCCCGAGGAGAAGAAGCCGGCTACGGCCGCCGCTGCTCCTGCAGGCGCCATCCCTCCGGGAACGGTCATCGGCGACGGGCACATCAAGATCGCCCACGTCCGTATCGACACCCGTCTGCTTCATGGTCAGGTGGCCACCACGTGGACCAAGCAGATCAACCCCAACCGCATCATCGTGGTTTCCGACGGCGTTGCTCACGACGAGCTCCGCAAGACCATGATCGAGCAGGCTGCCCCTCCGGGAGTCCATGCCAACGTCGTTCCCATCAAGAAGATGGCCGAGGTCGTCAAGGACACGCGCTTTGGTGGCACCAAGGCCATGCTGCTCTTCGAGAACCCGCAGGATCTGCTCAAGGCCATCGAGGCCGGCGTCGACATCAAGGAAGTCAACATCGGTTCCATGGCTCACTCCAAGGGCAAGGTCGTCGTCACCAACGCCGTCGCTATGGGCGATGACGACGTTAAGACCCTCGAGGCCCTCAAGGCCAAGGGCGTCAAGTTCGAGGTCCGCAAGGTTCCTTCGGATGCTTCCGAGGATCTCGACGCCATGTTGAAGAAAGCTAAGGCCGAACTGGCCGCTCAAGCATAGTAAAGGAGGGTCCGATACATGTCTGCAATCACTATTCTTCTTGTTGCGATTGTCGCGTTGCTTGCCGGTATGGAAGGCATTCTGGATGAGTTCCAGTTCCATCAGCCGCTCGTGGCATGCACGCTTATCGGTCTCGTAACCGGTCACCTTCAGGAGGGCATCCTCCTGGGCGGTTCGCTCCAGATGATGGCCCTTGGCTGGGCTAACGTCGGCGCCGCCGTCGCGCCTGACGCCGCTCTGGCCTCGGTCGCTTCTTCGATCATCATGGTGCTCGCCCTCAACGGCGGCGCCACTGATTCGGCCAAGGCCGTTACCGCGGCCATCGCCGTCGCCGTCCCGCTGTCGGTCGCTGGTCTGTTCCTGACCATGATCTGCCGTACCATTGCTACCGCTATCGCTCACGCCATGGACGGTTGCGCCGAGAAGGGCGACTTCTCCGGCATCGAGCGCTGGCAGTATGCTGCCATCCTCATGCAGGGCCTTCGTATCGCCATCCCGGCAGTGCTTCTGTGCGTCATCCCGGCCGAGGCCGTTACCAACGCGCTTAACGCTATGCCCGACTGGCTGTCCGGCGGCATGGCTGTCGGCGGCGGCATGGTCGCTTCCGTCGGTTACGCCATGGTCATCAACATGATGGCCACCAAGGAGACCTGGCCGTTCTTCATCCTCGGCTT
>CATXWM010000044.1 GCA_958403205.1 uncultured Collinsella sp.
GATATCGGACACAGGGGCCGCAAGGGCCCTTACACCAACTTTCTCGACACTACCGCAAATGCCGAAACGATCCAGTCTTACGAACGTGCTATCGGATCTGAGTTTTTAAATCCATAACAAAACTTGTGGCAAAGACTAGGCAAATGAAGAAAACGGGTGCGAGTCCGTCTGACCCGCACCCGTTCACTGGGGGCTGTTTGTGACTACCATACTATCCGTGGTTGCACTCGGTGCATCCAGAAGTCCGGCGAGCGGTGCAAAAGCGCTCATGGACGGCAGGCAGACGGCAACATGTAACAAGCGTATTACAGATGCTTCTCCAGCAGCGCCTGCAGCCTCGCCTTGGGCAGAGCGCCAACCGATCGGTCAATCTCCTCGCCGTTCTTAAACACAACCAGCGTGGGGATGCTTATGACGCCATACTTCATGGCCAGGTCCTGGTTGTCGTCGACGTTGCATTTGGCAACGGCAAGCTTGCCCGCCAGCTCATCGGCAACCTCGTCAACGATGGGCGAGAGGGATCGACAGGGCCCGCACCACGGTGCCCAAAAATCGACCAGCACGGGCAGACTGTCGTTAACGATGGAATCGAAGTTCTCGGGGGTAATCTGATTAATGTCAGCCATGGTGACCTCCATAATGCGACGCGGTCCGGCCGCGTAAAACTCAGTACGACCGTGCTTATACCCAGCCGCCCGCAAAGCAACCACTCGCGGGCGGCTCTTTTATATAATGGTGGGTACGCAAACGATTGGAGAGCGCATGCCCACGTCACAAAGCCAGAAAAAAGAAGCCATCGCCCAGGCGGCCGAGCAGGAGCTCGCATCGCTCGCGGGTCGCGGCGTGCGTATCGCGGGCAACGCGTGCTCGCCGATCGTACTAGTCAAAGGCGATTTGGACGAGGCCGAGCGTTCGGGTGGCGAGCTTGCCGCCGGCCCGGATGGCGCGGCGTTGCGCAAGGCGCTTGGGGCCATCGGCTACGCGCCCGAGGATTTTTGCGTGCTGGCAAGCGTCGCCGGCGTGGGTGACGGAGCGGTCGCGGTGGGCGAGACTCTGCCGTGCGAGCTGTTCCGTGAGGCGCTTGAGGCTTTGGACCCCGAGGCGGTGCTACTGCTCGACAACAACGCGGCTGACGCCATGCGCGAGACCTACGCCGATATGCTCGTGGCGATCGATGACTTCGACACCGCCATGCTCAAGCCCGGCTTGGTCGCCCATGTGCAGGGTCGCCGCGTGCTCGCGCTCGACGGTTTTGAGGCGGCGCTCACTGACAAAGCCGCCAAGCAGCGCATGTGGGCATACATCAAGCAGCTGACCCCGGCGGCTGCACCGCTGTAGCGGATTGGCGCCGGTAAGGCGGCCCTGACGGGTCGAGCGCGGCGCCGGCTTATCGCGTCCCTACATCACGGCGCGCAGCTCAAACCGATCGCCGTTAATGCGGAACTGGCAGTTGCCGTTCATGCGCTCCACGGCAAGTTTGATGCTCCTGGTGCCAAAGCCGTGGCCCGCATGCCGGGTCACGGGCATGCCGTCGACCATGCGCGGCGCGCGGTCAAACGTGTTGGAAACTAACAGCAGCAGCTGGCCGTCCTCTAATCGCAGGTCAAAGTCGACGAATCGCTTTCCTTGGGGTGCGGCGCTTGCGGCGGTGATAGCGTTTTCCAAGGCATTTGAGAGCACGCTAAACAGGTCGGCGTCACCTACGTGGATGGTTTCGGGTACGGCGGCGCGCAGGTTGGCGGTAATGCCGTTTCTATTGATATCCGAGTTAAATGACGAAAGCGCGATGTTTACGGTCTCGTTGGCGCAGAAGCGGCGTACGGCGGTGCGGTCGCCGGCTTCGCAGAGTTCGTCGATGCGATCGAGCGCCTCGTCGGTGTGTCCCTCCTCGATTAAAGCGGCCAGGCCGCGTAGGAAGTGGCGCATGTCGTGGCGCAGAATCGACAGCTCGCGCCCAGATTGACGCCAAGCCTCGAGCTCTTTGATGGCGGCGCTGTCGCGGGTTTCGAGCATCCAGCGCTCTCGCTCGGCGGTTTCCTTTTCTTCGTATTCGCGCAGGTAAACGGCAAGAAACATAAGATAGAAGGCACAGAGCGCAAATGCCAAAAACTCAACCGTCACCACCGAGCCCGAGTGGAACAGCGTGGTGTAGACGTTGGTGGCATAGTCAAAGACGTAATAGACGAGCGGCAGGATTAAAAGGATGCCCAGCTCGGTGGTGCTTTTAATCGCCAAGCGTGGACCGATGTCGCCGGCCCAATGCAACAGGACGGCAAAGACGGCGAGTGTGGTCGCGATGCGCGCCAGATAGTACGCGATCTGAGAATCGGTTGCGGCAAATGCGGCGATGCCCATCCAATTGCTGAACTGGCAGCTCAGATAGGCACTCGTAATGCCGAGCACGGCAAGCAGCGGGCTCGGGCGGTAGCGCGCGCACAAATAGATGACGAGCGGCAGATGCACGACGAGCGGATATACCTGGCGGGCGAAAAGCTCGCCGCCGACGGCATTGGCGATCGAAAAGGCAGCGCCGGTTGCGACTCCGACCCCCACCAACTCGAGTGCATGGCGTCGATTGATTTCGATACCGCACAGCGCCGCCGAGGCAAAGACGCCAAAGAGTAGCGTTGTGGCGTGGTGAATTACCCAAAGGATCATTTCGACCGAGGAGACCATCAGTGTCTTCCACCCTCAAAGCGCACCGCAAAGTAGGCGTCTTGGAACCCCTGCTTGCTGCTGCGCGACAGCGGAATGCACGCGCCGGAGCGCATGACGATGTCTGTGCGATCGAAGTGGTCGATGTTGCGCAAGTTGACCTGGTAGCTACGGTGGCATTTAAAGAAGGTGGCATTTTGCGCCAAACGGTCCTCGACGCTGCGGAACGACTCGAGTGCCTCGATATCGCGTCCGTCGCGCAGGTGGAAGGCCACGTGCTTGTTGCGCGCCTCGGCATATTCGATGTCGGACAGGCGCAGGGCGTGGTAGCCAAAGGAAGTTTTGATTACGAGCTCGTCGGTTGCCGCCGGGCGCATGCTCGAAAGCTCGTCGAGTAACTGCGCCAGGCGTTCGTAAGTCACGGGCTTGAGCAGATAGTCGAAGGCACGGACCTCGTAGGACTCCAGTGCGAACTCGGGCGACGAGGTGAGAAACACCAGGCGCACGGCGGTGTCGGCCTGGCGCAGTTCGCGTGCGGTGTCCATGCCGTTGACGAGCGGCATGATCATGTCGAGCAGAATGATGTCGGCGCGCGATGCGGCATGGCGGGCCAGCAGGTCCTCGCCGCGCGTGACGAGCGCAACATCGACCGCCGTGCCCGTCTCGGTCGACCAACGGTCGATCATCCGGTGCAGTCTATCTAGAAAAGCGACATCATCGTCGCAGGCAATAATCTTGAGCATTCGGCCCCCTTAAGTAGTTCGATTTTGCCACATCGGGTACGCGCCGCTTGCGGGGGTGCGGACCGTTTGCGCCCCACGGCGTGCAACTCGCGCCAAGCGGTATTGCGGTGGCGAAAGATGCCTCCTGCGCCATCGAGAGCTCAGCTATCCTCAGCTTGCCAGTTCGAAAATGGACCCGACCCAAGATCGAATCTTTATTTCAACTTTACACCTAGGTTTACAGCTGTCTTGTCAGCTGTAAACCTAGGTGTCATACTAAAGCCCCAAGATTCGCCAAAAGAGAGGGGCCTTGATGGCACAGAGCGCGAACATGGATGCATCGGAGCTTGCACGCGACATTGCGGCCGGCCTGGCATCGGCAACGACGGCAACGGAGCGTGCGGCATTGGTGCCCGCAGAGCTCGTCGAGGCCATTCAGCAACTAAAAACCCAACGCGATGCGGTGATCCTGGCACACTATTACGTGGCGCCCGAGGTCCAGGCTGTTGCCGATTACGTCGGCGACAGCTTCTACCTGGCAAAGCTTGCCAAGAGCCTGCCGCAGCAGACCATCGTGCTGTGCGGCGTGGAGTTTATGGGCGAGAGTGCCAAGCTGCTCAACCCCACCAAGACCGTGCTGCTGCCCGAGCCGGGCGCGGATTGCCCCATGGCTCACATGGTCAAGCGCGAGACGGTCGACGCCGCCCGCGCCGAGTACGGTGACGACCTTGCTGTGGTCTGCTACGTCAACTCCACAGTCGAGATCAAGAGCTGGAGCGACGTGTGCGTCACCAGCTCCAACGCCGTTAAGATCGTGTCCGAGCTGCCGCAGCAGCATATCCTGTTCATTCCCGACCAAAACCTCGGTCGCTTCGTAGCCGAGCAGGTGCCGCAAAAGCACGTTCTGCTCAACAAGGGCTACTGCCCGCGCCACCACATCATCACCGTCGAGCAGATCGTCGACGCGGCGGAGGCCCATCCCGACGCGCTCGTGCTGGCGCATCCTGAGTGCAAGGCCGACGTCCTGTCCGAGGCCGACTACATCGGCTCCACCGCCGGCATCATCAAGTATGCCGAGGAGTCGGACGCCAGCGAGTTCATCATCGTGACGGTCCGCGGCGTGCTCTACGAGCTCGAGCGCCGCTGCCAGGGCACCGGCAAAAAGTTCTACTTCCCCGCGGTGCAACCCACCTGCGTCAACATGGATCTCATCACGCTCGAAAAACTCGTACGCTGCCTAGAGACGGGCGAGGGCGAGGTGAAGATCGGCGTGTCGGATGAGGCCGCCGACCAGGCCAAGCTCACGCTCGACCGCATGCTCGAGTACGCAGCGCGCTAAAACAATGTGACATGAGGGGCGGCCCCTTATGTCACATTACAAGGGAGAGGATTCCTGTGGAAACCAAGCAATACTCCGACATGGAGTGCGACGTCGTCATTGCCGGCTGCGGCGTGGCTGGCCTATACGCTGCCCTCAATCTGCCGACGAGCACGCGCGTGATCATGCTCTCCAAGGGCGCGGTCGACGAGTGCGATTCGATGCTCGCGCAGGGCGGCATCTGCGTGCTGCCCGAGGGCTCGGACTACGATGCCTTCTTTGAGGACACCATGCACGCCGGTCACTACGAGAACCGCCGCGAGAGCGTAGACATCATGATTCGCTCGAGCCGCTCGGTCATCAACGACCTGCTGGCGATGGGCGTGGACTTTGAGCGCAAGGCCGATGGCGGCCTCGACTTTACCCGCGAGGGCGCGCACAGCCGTCCGCGTATCGCCTTCCATGCCGACATTACGGGCAAGGAGATTACGACCAAGCTGCTCCAGGCTGTCCGCAAGCTGGACAACGTGCAGATTCTTGAGCACGTGGCCATGACCGACATCCTGACGGCCGAGCGCGATGGGGCCACAGTGTGCACTGGTGTCGTCGCTGTTGCCGTGGACGAGGGCGATTCGGTCCGCCCCGCCGACGAGCTGGCACATGCCGTCGAGGGCGTGCATACCGGTGAACCGTTTGAGATTCATGCTCGCCATACATTGTGGGCGACGGGTGGCATCGGCGGCGTGTACGATCACTCCACCAACTTCCCGCAGCTCACCGGCGACGCCTGCTACATCGCGCAGGAGCACGGCATTACGATGGAGCACCTGGACTACGTGCAGATTCACCCCACGGGATTGTTCTCGCCGCAGCCGGGTCGCACCTTCCTGATCAGCGAGAGCTGCCGCGGTGAGGGCGCGATTCTGCTCAACGCCGCCGGCGAGCGCTTTACCGACGAGCTGCAGCCGCGCGACGTGGTCGCCGCCGCTATTCGCGAGCAGATGAAGCAGGACGGCACCGAGCACGAGTGGCTGAGCTTTGCCCCCGTCGAGCGCGACGTGGTGACCGGGCACTTTGCCAACATCCGCGCGCGCTGCCTGGAGGACGGCCGCGACATCTTGGACGAGCCCATTCCCGTTACGCCGACGCAGCACTACTTTATGGGCGGCGTGTGGGTCGACAAGGACGGCCGCACCTCGATGCCCGAGCTCTACGCCGCGGGCGAGACGGCTTGCAACGGCGTTCACGGCAAGAACCGCCTTGCATCAAACAGCCTGCTCGAGGCGCTGGTCTGGGGTCGTCGCGCCGCGTGGCGCATGCGTACCGGCGAGTCGCTGGCCGTGGAGCAGGCGGGCGATCCCGCGCTCGATGGCCGTCATCGCGCCCTAAGCGCCGACACCTTGGCAATCGATGATTTGGCCCGTGCCGCCGGCACGCAGGCCGCAGAGGAGTAGACCATGAATCCCATTACCATGAAGCTCGTCGCCGATGATCTGATTCTGCAGGCCCTGCGCGAGGACATCACGTTCGAGGACGTGAGCACGGCGAGCGTGTGTCTCACGGCGCGCCCCGCCACGGTGGAGCTTATCGCCAAGGCCGACGGCATCATCGCGGGCCTGGACGTGTTCGCTCGCACCTTTGAGCTGCTGGATTCGCAGAGCTCGGTGCTGTTTGATGTTGCCGACGGTGACGAGGTGCACGCCGGCGACCACGTGGGCCAGGTGCGCGGCGACGCGCGCGTGCTGCTTTCGGGCGAGCGCGTGGCGCTCAACTATCTACAGCGTATGAGCGGTATCGCTACCTACACGCACAACATGGCAGCGGCGCTCGAGGGTACCAAGACCGTGCTTGTCGACACACGCAAGACCACGCCGGGCATGCGCGTCTTCGAGAAGGCCGCGGTCGAGATCGGTGGCGGCAGCAACCACCGCTACAACCTGTCGACAGCCGTCATGCTTAAGGACAACCATATCGACGCCGCCGGTGGCGTGACGCGTGCGATCGAGATGGCGCGCGCCCATGCATCGTTTACCACGACGGTCGAGATCGAGTGCGAGAATCTGGACATGGTGCGCGAGGCCGTGGAGGCCGGTGCCGATATCATCATGTTTGACAACATGACCCACGACGACATGGCTGACGCGATTGAGCTTATCGCCGGCCGCGCCAAGACCGAGTGCTCGGGCAACGTGGACGCCGGCAATATCCGCGCGCTCGCCGACCTGGGCGTTGACTTTATTAGCTCGGGCGCCCTGACGCACTCCGCGCCGATCCTCGACCTCTCGCTTAAGCACCTGCGTCTGCTGGACGGTAAATAATGAACGCCCGCGAGCGTCGCCGTGCCATCATGGCCGTGCTCGAGGGGGCCAAGGGGCCCGTATCGGGCAGCGCGCTTGCCCGCGAGGTGGGTGTGAGCCGCCAGATCGTGGTGCAGGACATCGCCCTGCTGCGCGCCGATGGGCACGATATCGTGGCGACCAATCGCGGCTACGTGCTGCAGGAGGCCCCCAGCAGCCCCGCCGTGCCCACGCGTCTTGTTAAGGTGCGCCACAGTGTGGAGCAGGCGGGCGACGAGCTTACGAGTATCGTCGACGCGGGTGGCGCCGTGCTCAACGTGATCGTCAACCATCGTGTGTACGGCAAGATCACGGCCGACCTGGACATCCGCAACCGTCGCGATGTTGAGCGCTATCTGCGCGATATCGAGAGTGGCAAGAGCTTTCCGCTGCTAACGGTGACGAGCGGCTATCACTTCCATCGCATTGCGGCGGAGGACGAACAGACCCTCGACGAGATCGAGGCGATGCTCAAGGAGAAGGGCTACCTTGCCGATTTAATGCCCTACGAGGATGATTTGTCCTAGCCCGACACCGTCTTTATAAGTTGCGGTGAAATAGTTCCTACAATCGGCACCTAAGCAATGAGCCAGGAACTATTCCACCGCAACTGCCCACATATGCAAAAGGAGGCCTCCGCGGCGATGCGGAAGCCTCCTTTTTTGTGCACGGTGTACTTTTGAGTGTGCAGGTGGGGGAGTTGTTACTCCTCGACGATCTCGGTGATCGCGCCAGCGGGGCAAGCGTCCTGGCAAGCGCCACAGGCGACGCAGGAGTCCTCGTCAGCGACGGTAGCGACGTCCTGGAGCTCCAGAACGCCAGCGGGGCAGGAGTCGACGCAAACGCCACAAGCGATGCACTCGTCGGCATCAATTACGGGATGAGCCATGGTAGTTTCCTCTCTGTTGACCGACGCTACAGGCGATGCGCGCCGGTTTGATTCGGGCAAAAACATACCACGGGAGCGACCGTTTGCAATACCCTCTGACCGGCATCTTCATACCGTTCGCCGAGTATGCCAAGGTTTACTAAAAAACACGCAGGTGGGGCCGTTGAGCTGCGTAAATGTTAGCTAAAGGTGACTTGAAATATAGGGCGATTGAGCGTGCTTGCGGAAACCGCATCCCATTATTTTGTCGAAAAACGGGTTGCAGTTTCCGGTTAGGCCCGCTAGCGGAAAATGCGAGCCGGTATCAGCTCTCAAAACGGGATACGGTTTCCGGTTGAGCCTTCAGACGGAAACTGCGACCCGGAATCCACGCTCAAACCGGGATGAGCTTTCCGCAAGGCAGCCCCAGGCGCCCCCGGACCCAAACCTCAGCCATCTCTACATAGTTCTCGATAGATTTGCCGAGAACTCAATCAGCGCATCTACCTGCGCATTTAAGAACCTAAACTCTCGGCAATAAGAAATCTTATATGAATTGACTTAGATTTTGTATATTCCGGCCCATAAGGGGATACACTACATCCTGAAAGACAAGCCGAAACACCGCGCGGCAGACCGCCGAGGCGGCGCGAACGCACAAGAGAGAGGGAATTTCTAATGGGCAAGATTCTTGGTATCGACCTTGGTACTACCAACTCCGCTATGGCCGTCCTCGAGGGCGGTTCTCCGACCATTATCGTGAACGCCGAGGGCGACCGCACCACCCCGTCCGTCGTGGGCTTCCGTGCCGACGGCGACCGCGTCGTGGGTAAGGCCGCTAAGAACCAGGCTGTCACCAACCCCAAGAACACCGTGTTCTCCATCAAGCGCTTCATGGGCCGCAAGTACTCCGAGTGCACCTCCGAGATCAAGACCGTGCCGTATGAGGTCAAGGAGGGCCAGGGCGGCCGTGCCGTCGTCGACATCGAGGGCAAGGATTACACCGCCGAGCAGGTGAGCGCCATGGTGCTCGCCAAGATGAAGGCCGACGCCGAGAAGTATCTGGGCGAGACCGTCACCGACGCCGTCATCACCGTCCCGGCCTACTTCAACGACGCCCAGCGTCAGGCCACCAAGGATGCCGGTAAGATCGCCGGCCTCAACGTCAAGCGTATCGTGAACGAGCCGACCGCTGCTGCTTTGGCCTATGGCCTGGACAAGCAGGGCACCGACCAGCGCATCCTGGTCTTCGACCTGGGCGGCGGCACCTTCGATGTCTCCATCCTCGACCTCGCCGACGGCGTGTTTGAGGTTCTGTCCACCTCGGGCGACAACCACCTGGGCGGCGACGACTGGGATCAGCGCGTCATCGACTGGATGGCCGATAAGTTCCAGCAGGAGAACGGTGTCGACCTGCGCCAGGACCCCATGGCTCTGCAGCGTCTGAAGGAGGCCGCCGAGAACGCCAAGAAGGAGCTCTCCGCCGCCCAGCAGACCACCATCAACCTGCCGTTCATCACCATGAACCAGTCCGGTCCGCTGCACCTCAACTACACGCTGACCCGCGCCGAGTTCGAGAAGATCACCCGCGACCTGCTCGAGCGCTGCAAGCAACCTGTCACCAACGCCCTGCGCGACGCCAAGCTTAAGCTCTCCGATCTGACCGAGGTCATCCTCGTCGGCGGCTCCACCCGTATGCCCGCTGTCCAGGAGCTCGTCAAGACCATGACCGGCAAGCAGCCCAACATGTCCGTGAACCCCGACGAGGTCGTTGCCGACGGCGCTGCCGTCCAGGGCGGCGTGCTCACCGGCGACGTCGAGGGCATCCTGCTGCTCGACGTTACCCCGCTGTCGCTGGGCGTCGAGACCATGGGCGGCATTATGACCAAGATGATCGACCGCAACACCACGATCCCGACCTCCAAGACCGAGGTCTACTCCACCGCTGCCGACAACCAGACCAGCGTCGAGATCAACGTGCTCCAGGGCGAGCGCGAGCTTGCCCGCGACAACAAGTCGCTCGGTAAGTTCCAGCTGACCGGTATCCCGGCTGCCCGCCGCGGCGTGCCGCAGATCGAGGTCACCTTCGACATCGACGCCAACGGCATCGTCAAGGTCTCCGCTAAGGACAAGGGCACCGGCAAGGAGCAGCAGATCACCATTTCCGGCTCCACCGCTCTGTCCGACGACGAAGTCGATCGTATGGTCAAGGACGCCGAGGCTCATGCCGAGGAGGACAAGAAGCAGAAGGAAGAGGTCGAGGTCCGCAACCAGACCGACAGCCTGTGCTACTCCACCGAGCAGACCCTCAACGAGCTGGGCGACAAGGTTTCCGCCGACGTGAAGTCCAAGGCCGAGGCCGCTATCGCCGACGCCAAGAAGGCGCTCGAGGGCTCTGACGTCGAGGCCATCAAGGCCGCCGGCGAGTCCCTGCAGTCTGTGGCCTACGAGCTGGCTCAGGTTGTCTACGCCGACGCTCAGCAGCAGACCGACGGTGCCGCCGGCGCCCAGCCTGCCGACGATGACGTCGTCGATGCCGACTACGAGGTTGTGGACGACGAGGACAAGTAATCATGTCCGCTCGTAAAGCTCGCACGGAGGCGGCCGCCGTTGGTGCCGCCCCCGTTGACTCTGAGGAGAAGGACGTGAAGATTCCCGTAGAGGCCGTTGACGATACCGAGGCCAACGAGGCCCCGGCCGCCGAGGCTGCCGAGAACCAAGTAGAGGATTCCAACAAGGAGGCGACGATGACCGAGGACGAGATGGTGGAAGCCGCTATCCGCGCCGGTGAGGAAGCCGCCGACAACGACTTTAAGCTCAAGTTCGAGCAGGCTCAGAAAGAGCTTGCCGACGTGCGCAACGAGCTCGATGCTGCGGCAGAGGCTCAGAAGGCCGCCGAGGACAAGGCAAAGGACGCCACCGAGCGCACCGCCCGTCTGCAGGCCGACTGGGAGAACTTCCGTCGCCGCACCGCCAATGAGCGTATCGCCGAGCGCGAGCGCGCGACCGAGAAGCTTGTCACCGCGCTGTTGCCGGTGATCGACGATATCGAGCGCGCGATCGACCATGCCCGCAGCCAAGAGCTTTCCGACGACTTTAAGCAGTTCGTCGATGGCGTTGACGCGGTTCATGCCAAGCTGCTCGACGTGTTCGCGCACGAGGGCGTTGAGCCCATCGACCCCAAGGGCGAGGCGTTCGATCCGCTCGAGCACCAGGCTGTGGGTCGCGTCGAGGACGCATCGCAGTACGACGAGACCGTCAACGACGTGTACCAGAAGGGCTACCGCATGGCAGATCGTATTCTGCGTTCCGCGATGGTGACGGTGACCTACGGCGGCGAGAAGCGCCCCGCACCGGAGCCCGAAGCGGCGCCCGAGGATGCTGCGGCCGATACGGCCGAGAGCACCGAGGAGTAATTGAGAAGGGCCCCGGGGCAACACCCGGGGCCCTTTCTGACCTAGTGCCATATGAAAGCATGAGCCGTCGTCTGCATGGACGGCGGACGTAACAGGAGAGGAGCTACGATGGCTGCAGGCAAAACCTTCTATGACATCCTGGGCGTATCCAAGAGCGCCTCCGACAAAGAGATCAAGAGCGCGTTTCGCAAGCTCGCGCAAAAATATCACCCCGATGCCGGCGGCGACGAGGCCAAGTTCAAGGAGATCAGCGAGGCCTACGAGACGCTTTCGGACGAGAAGAAGCGCAAAGAGTACGACCAGATGCTCATGTTTGGCGGCATGCCGGGCGCAGGCGGCGCGTATGGCGGCGGCTACGGTGCCGGCGCAGGTGCCAGCGGCTGGGGCGACATCTTCGACAGCATCTTTAGCGGCAACGGCGCCTGGGGTAGCGATTGGGGCTCGGGCTTTGCCGGGGCTGCGGGCGCTGCCGGCGCCGGCGCGGGTCGCAGCCGCGCTCGCAAGGGCGGCGACCTGTCGCTGACCGTCGATGTTTCGGCCGAGGACGCGTTTCGCGGCGTGACGCACAAGGTCACCTACCGCATTCCCTCGACGGGCGAGCAACAGACCATTACGGTCTCGGTGCCTGCGGGCGCGGTCGACGGTGGCAAGCTGCGCTACAAGCGTCGCGGCGAGTATGGCGTTGCCGGCGGCGAGCGCGGCGACCTGGTCGTGACCACGCACGTGGAGGAGCATCCACTGTTTAAGCGTAAAGGTGCCGACGTGACCATGGAGGTACCGGTCTCGGTCTATGAGGCGTCGCTTGGCTGCACGGTTGACGTGCCGACGCCCGGCGGTGCGACGGTTCGTCTAAAGGTGCCCGCGGGTACCCAGACGGGCAAGAAGTTCCGCTTTAAAGAGATGGGTGCGCCTGACGTTAAGCATCGCGGGCGCACCGGTGCACTGCTTGTCGAGATCAAGGTGCAGGTTCCCACGAACCTATCCGATGACGAGCGCGATGCCATGACCAAGCTGCGCGAGGCCGACACACGCGACTATCGCGAGAAGGTCAACCGTTACAAGGCGACGTACTAGGGCGGTCGTGGCGCACGCCCGCGCCCGCGGGCTTATGATGGACGATAACGAGACGGAAAGGGGTCAGGTAGCATGGCCGAGGACAATAGGAACAAACCGCTGTACATGATCAGCGTGGCGGCCGAGCTGACCGGCATGCATCCGCAGACTCTGCGCGTCTACGAGTCCAAGGGCCTGGTGAACCCCCAGCGCTCGGGCGGCAACACGCGTCTGTATTCGCGTGCCGATATCGAGCGCCTGGAGCTCATCAACCAGCTGACTGACGAGGGCATCAACCTTGCCGGCGTGGTGCGCATTCTCGATATGAAGGAGCGTGCCGAGGAGCGCGAGCGCGAGAACGAAAAGCTCCGCGCCCGCGTGCGCCAGCTCGAGGACGAGCTGCACGAATACAAGATGCAGAAGAAGATCACTGCCTTAGCCCCGCGCGACGGCTCAGTTAACCCCGAGCAAGTCATGCGCAAGCTTTTGGGCGCCGGAGGGGATCTCTAGGTTACGCCGTTCTGCCGAACGGCGTAACGGCTCGACGCTGCGCGACGTCCAGAGCGACAATTTGTCATTCAAAAGGCGAGGCATGACCAGAAGGTCTATGCCTCGCCTTTTTCATGCCAACTTGTTCGCTCTGGACGTCGCTCGCTGTCCGTCCTCTACCTGCGGCGTTGCCTTGCTCCGGATGCGGTAGTCATTGGGGACGTTCTTAAATGACTAGTCAAAGGGGACATTCTTGCGGCATTTGGCACTTGGGGACGTTCCTTTTGTGCTGGCACTTTGGGACACTCCTTGTCAAGAGAGTGATGCAAGGGGCTCGTTCTATGCTTTACTGAGATAAAGTGAACGCGCAGATTCGTAACCCGCTCGCAACCGTTCTATGGCACGATATTGAACGAATGTATGCTATGCGCCCAAATCTTTTGGGCAGAGTGGGAGACAGTATGGTCAAGCTGTACGAGGACGGCATCTACCTGCGTAACGGCAGCGAGGTTGTGCCTGTGGCCGAGGCTGCCGAGCGCGGTATTACGCAGACGCCCGAGGATGCTAAGCGCGGCACCATCGCGTATTCGATCCTTCAGGCACACAACACGTCCGGCGACCCCGAGGCGCTCAAGATTCGCTTCGACGCCATGGCGAGCCACGACATCACCTTTGTCGGCATCATCCAGACGGCGCGTGCCTCGGGCATGGAGCAGTTCCCGCTGCCTTACGTGCTCACCAACTGCCATAACTCGCTGTGTGCCGTGGGTGGCACCATCAACGAGGACGACCACGTCTTTGGCCTTTCCGCGGCCAAGAAGTACGGTGGCATCTTCGTCCCGCCGCACATCGCCGTCATCCACTCCTTTATGCGCGAGAACTTCGCCGGTTGCGGCAAGATGATCCTGGGTTCCGACTCGCACACCCGCTATGGTGCCCTGGGCACCATGGCCGTGGGCGAGGGCGGCGGCGAGCTGGCAAAGCAGCTGCTGCGCGACACCTACGACGTTGCCTATCCCGGCGTCGTTGCCATCTACCTCACGGGCGCCCCGCGCCCCGGCGTCGGCCCGCACGATGTGGCGCTCGCCATCATCCGTGCCGTCTTTGCCAAGGGCTACGTCAAGAACAAGGTCATGGAGTTTGTGGGCCCCGGTATCGCGAGCATGACGACCGACTACCGCAACGGCGTCGACGTCATGACCACCGAGACCACCTG
>CATXWM010000045.1 GCA_958403205.1 uncultured Collinsella sp.
GCGCAGGGGGCGCTGACGCGGACCTCCCTCTTACACCACAAAAATTCGCGCGATCACCTGCTGGCCAAAAAACATCAAATTTGAGTACTGTTACCGATTTGGTAGCAGCAATTTTGGACTAATAAGGCCAGATGGCAAGTCGAAATGGCGATGAATGCACGATTTTGATCCGACTATTAGTCCTTATAATGGACATATGTTGTGTAACTTAAGCAAATACTATCTTTTTATATGTTGCAAACAAAGCAGCATTACTCATTTTTGCCATTATTTGGCCACGGACCTTGAAATAAGGGGTCCTTAGGGTTCGAATCCCATGCGCTGGGCCCAAACAAAAAACGGTCCCCTTGCGAGGACCGTTTCCAATTCAGTGGTGGGCGATGAGGGATGTCCGCGTGCGGCTGGCGCCGCCCGCGCCCCGCTTCGTCGCTCCGCTCCTCGCGTGCTGCGCTGGAAAACGCTTCGCGTTTCCTCAGCTCCGCACCCTGTCGGGTTCGAATCCCACGCACCGGGCACAAAAAAGAAAGGCTCCCATTGCTGGGAGCCTATCAAATCAGTGGTGGGCGATGAGGGATTCGAACCCCCAGCCTTGTGCGTGTAAAGCACCTGCGCTAACCGTTGCGCCAATCGCCCGTGAGGAGAGAGTATAGCAAAACAATCGCCCCATTCACCTCATATCCATTAAAGGTAACTGGCGCGTGTCACAGCGGAGCTGATTCAGTTGAGATTGCCTGAACATTCCGCCCCTCTTTACGCCCTCGGGTATACTCAAAAGCTACTGATTTGATTTGACGCCCAGCAACAGCAGAGGGGATAGTATATGTGCGGTTTTGTCGGTTTTGTCGGTGGGACGGATAACCAATCCGAGGTGCTCACCAAGATGATGGACCGCATCGTCCATCGCGGTCCCGACATGGGCGGTCAGTTTATCGACGGCCGCGTTGCCCTGGGCTTCCGCCGCCTGTCGATCCTCGACCTGACCGAGGCCGGCGCTCAGCCCATGGCCAATGAGGACGGCAGCGTCGTCATTGTCTTCAACGGCGAGATCTACAACTTCCAAGAACTCCGTTCCGAGCTCGAGGCCAAGGGCTACAAGTTCCACTGCGGCGCCGACACCGAGAGCCTCCTGCACGGCTACGAGGAGTGGGGCGAGGCCGTCCTCGATCGCCTGCGCGGTATGTACGCCTTCGTCATCTGGGACAAAAAGAAGAACAAGCTTTTTGGCGCCCGCGACATCTTTGGCATCAAGCCGCTTTACTACTATCCCATGGCCGATGCGGGCGACGGCGCTCCGGGCGTGCTCTTTGGCTCCGAGATCAAGAGCTTCCTGGACTACCCGCACTTCCACAAGGCGGTCAACAAAAAGGCCCTGCGTCCGTACATGACGCTGCAGTATTCGGCAACCGAGGAGACCTTCTTCGAGGGTGTCTACAAGCTGCCGCCGGCGCACTACTTTACCGTCGATATCCCGACCGGCAAGATGAACATCGAGCGCTACTGGGATTGTGATTACTCTGCCGTCGAGAAGCCGTTCGAGGAGTACGTCGACGAGCTGGACGAGGTCGTGCACGAGAGCGTCGAGGCCCATCGCATCGCCGACGTCAAGGTCGCGTCGTTCCTCTCCGGTGGCGTCGACTCCAGCTACATCGCCGCTTGCCTCATGCCCGACAAGACCTTCTCGGTGGGCTTTGACTACAAGAACTTTAACGAGACCAACTACGCCAAGGAGCTTTCCGATAAGCTCGGCGTCGAAAACGTTCGCAAGATGATTACCGCCGACGAGTTCTTCGGTGCGCTCGAGGACATCCAATATCACATGGACGAACCGCAGTCCAACCTGTCTTCCGTGCCGCTGTGGTTCTTGGCCGAGATGGCCCGCAAGGACGTCACCGTGGTGCTTTCGGGCGAAGGCGCCGACGAACTCTTTGGCGGCTACGCCTACTACGAGGATACGGTCCCGGTGCGCAAGTACAAAAAGATGGTGCCGCTGCCCGTCCGTCGCGCGCTCGGTAACCTGGCGCTGCATATGCCGTACTTCAAGGGACATAACTTCCTGGTCAAGGGTGCCGAGATCCCCGAGAAGTCGTTCCTGGGACAGGCTCTGGTATGGCCGGAGCGCGAGGTCGACGGCGTGCTCAAGCCCGAGTACAACACCGGCGATGGCGCCTTCGAGCTTGCCGCTCCCATCTATGCGCGCGTGAAGGGTCAGCCCGAGCTGGTCAAGAAGCAGTACCTGGACATGAACATGTGGCTCCCGGGCGACATTCTGCTCAAGGCCGACAAGATGTGCATGGCACACTCGCTGGAGCTGCGCGTGCCCTTCCTGGACCGCAAAGTCATGGAGTTCGCCGAGCACATTCCCGACCGCTACCGCATCAACGAGAACGGCAACAAACAGGTACTCCGCCACGCTGCCAACAAGTCGCTGCCCGATGAGTGGGCCACCCGTCCCAAGGTGGGCTTCCCGGTGCCGATTGTCTACTGGCTGCGCGAGCAAAAGTGGTACGACTATGTCAAGGAGTACTTCACCGCGCCGTGGGCAAGTGAGTTCTTCAATACCGACGAGCTCATGCACCTGCTCGATCTGCACTTTGCGGGCAAGGGCGATTTCCAGCGCAAGATCTATACGCCGCTCGTGTTCTTGGTGTGGTACAAGCGCTTCTTTATCGACGAGGGCCAGCCTTCTGTTCAGGCTGCCTAGTCTCGGCCTACGAATGCCTGCGCGTAACGGCTCCTCCGGGAGCCGTTTTTGCGCGAGCACGTTTCAGTTACTATGAAAACCGTCCCTGCCAAATGGCTGAGAAAGGTGAAAGATGCACCATTCGGATTCCGCGACCGTGACCACGGTCGATACGCTTGCCAAGCTGCTCGATGTGTGCGGCGAGCTGCGCGCATCAGAGCAGGTTGACGAGCGTGCCGTGACCGGTTGCTCGTTTGATTCGCGCGCGGTCTCGGCAGGTGACGTGTTCTTCTGTAAAGGTGCTGCCTTTAAGCCCGCGTTTTTGAGCATGGCGCTCGATGCGGGCGCCGTCGCATTTGTGTGCGAGGAGTCACTGGTCGAGTCTCTGGAGTCGCTGGCGAAGGAGAGCGGTGCTGCGATGCTGGTTGTTGATAGCGTTCGCACGGCCATGGCCCTGTTGCCGCCGGAGGTCTATGACCGTCCCGACCACGACGTCAAGATCGTGGGCATCACCGGCACCAAGGGAAAGACCACGGCCGCTTTTATGCTCCAGTCCATCATCAAGGCGGCGGGCGAGTCCTGCGGCATGATCGGTTCGGTGAACACCGACGATGGTATCGAGTGCTACGAGAGCACCAACACCACGCCCGAGGCCCCCGAGATCTGGCGCCATATCGCCAACTGTCGCACGTCCGGTCGCCAGTCCATGGTCATGGAGGTTTCGAGCCAGGCGCTCAAGTACCAACGCGTCGAGAATCTGCCGTTTGACGTGGCGTGCTTCCTCAACATCGGCCGCGACCACATCTCGCCGATCGAACACCCCACGTTTGAGGATTATTTTGAGAGCAAACTCAGGATCTTTGACCAGGCAAAGACCGCCGTGGTGAATCTGGGCACCGAAGAGGTCGACCGTGTGCTGGAGGCAGCGTCGACGGCCGATCGCTTGGTGACCGTTGGGGTCGAGCATCCCGAGGCAAGCCTGTGGGCGAGCGACGTACGCATGGTCGGCTTTAGCATCGAGTTCAACTTGCATGGCCTGTGTGCCGACGAGTCCGAGGCGGGGGAGAAGGTCCTGCTGGGTATCGCGGGAGACTTTAACGTGGAAAACGCGCTGGTCGCTATCGCCGCTGCGCGCGAGATCGGCATCGGTATCGATGCCATCAAGAAGGGCCTCTCCAAACTGCGTGTGCCGGGCCGTATGGAGGTCGTGGAGTCGAAGGACGGTCGCGTGATCTGCGTCGTCGACTATGCGCACAACCAGCTTTCGTTCCGTTCGCTTTTCTCGTCGGTCAAGCGCGCGTTTCCCGCTAGCCCCGTCATTGTGCTGTTTGGCGCTGCCGGCGGCAAGGCGCAGGAGCGCCGCGAGCAGCTTCCGCGCGAGGCCGCACCGTATTCCGACCTGATGATCTTTGCCAACGAGGATCCAGCTCACGAGGACCCGATGAAGGTCTGTCGCGAGCTAGCCGAGCATGTTCCCGACGATACGCCGAACAAGATCATCCTCGACCGCGAAGCCGCTGTGCATGCGGCGTTCAAGGCGGCGCGCGAGGAGTACGTCAACCCCGATGCTCCCACCATTGTCTTGCTGCTGGCAAAGGGTGACGAGGAGCTCATGCACGTGGGCGACGAGTTCGTGCCCATCGAGAGCGACCTTTCGTTGGCCAATCGCTTGATCGATGTTACCCAGTTTGACTAATGAACCATGATGGCGGCGGCGCCCTGAGTGCGCTGTCGCCATAAGCGTGTTCCCTCAATCAAAACATGCCGTCCAAGTCCAAACCCTTCTACGTAAACGGAGTAACCATGTCCCACAACACCCTGCCGACCGTTGCCGAGCTTTCGGGCGAGATGCGCGAGCGCTTGGCCAAGGTCAAGTACGTCTTTACCGACCTGGATGCCACGATGCTTGCACCCGGCTCGTGCGTGCTGCGCGACAACGACGGCAACCCTTCGACCAAACTCGTCGAGGCCGTCGTGGCGCTCGCTCGCGCTGGTATTCAGGTGGTTCCCACCTCGGGCCGCAACCGTACCATGATCCACGAGGACGCGCGCGTGCTCGGCCTCAACTCCTACATCGGCGAGATGGGCGGCCTGGTCATGTACGATCTCAAAGCCAACGATTGGGAGTATCTGACCGGCGACATGCCCTACGACCCCTCTTGCGGTCTCACGCCGCACCAGGTGATCGAGCAGACCGGCGTGTGCGAGAAGATCCTCGCCCGCTGGCCGCACAAGATCGAGTACCACAACGACATGTCGACCGGTTACAAATACCGTGAGGTCACCGTCGGCATGCGCGGCGATGTGCCCGACGATGAGGTCCAGGCCATCCTGGACGAGGCCGGCTGCGGTCTGATCTGGGCTTGCAACGGCCATCTGACTCACCTGTCCAAGCCGACGACGCTCGAACTCGATCGCGTCGAGGACGGCCGCGCCTTCAACATCAATCCGGCGGGTCTCAACAAGGGCGTTGCCATTGCGCGCTTCTGCGAGCACCTAGGGATCGAGCGCGAGGAGACGCTCGCGCTCGGCGACTCCGAGTCCGACTTCTACATGGCCGATCACGTGGGCACGTTCTGCTTGGTCGAGAATGGCCTGACGAGCGCCGGCGCGCCCGAGTTCCTGGCTGCTTGCGAGAACGCTTTCGTTACGCGCGGCAAAATTGTCGACGGTTGGGCGGCGACGGCAGAGCTGCTGGTCGCGGCGCGTTCGTAGCGCGGCGTCGCTGCACTTGGACATGTCTTTTCGAGAGAGACTGGTGAGGTAATGTCCGATATCGAGAATCCGGCAGGCGACACGCGCCCGATTGGCGTGTTCGATTCTGGTTTGGGCGGTCTGACGGTTGCGCGCGCGATTGCGACGGCGCTGCCGCACGAGTCCGTCTACTACTTTGGCGACACCAAGCGCTGCCCCTACGGCACCCGCACCGAGGATGAGGTGCGCTCGTTTGCGTTGCAGGCGGGTCGTTGGCTTTCGAAGCACGACGTCAAGATTATGGTCATCGCTTGCAACACGGCGACCGCTGCGGCCTTGCGTCTGGCCCAGCAGGTGCTCGACGTTCCCGTCATCGGTGTGATCGCGCCGGGTGCCCGTGCGGCGATCAACAGCACCCGCTCGCGTCGCGTGGGCGTGCTCGCCACCAACCTCACCATTCGCTCGGGCGCCTACACGCGCGCCATTCAGGACCTGGATGCCGGCGTCGATGTATACGGCTGTCCTGCCTCGAGCTTTGTTGAGGTTGTCGAACACGAGCTCGCCTCAGGTGCACATCTGCAGGAACAGTGGCTTGAGAACGAGGACATCTTCGATACGCCTGCCGTGCGTGCGCTGGTGGGTGCCACGGTTGAGCCGCTGCGCGACCACGGTATCGATACCGTGGTGCTCGGCTGTACGCATTTTCCGCTGTTGGTGGGACCTATCCGGCATGCGCTGGGGCCTGGGGTGCGCGTCGTGAGTTCCGCCGAGGAGACCACGCGCGAGCTGACCGATATCCTCACGCGCCGCGAGCAGCTGGCGGGCGACGCCGCCGAGCCGCAGCATCGTTTTGCCACGACGGCCGATAACATTGCCGAGTTTGCGGTGGCGGGTAGCTTTATCTTTGGTCAGCCGCTCAAGAGCATCGAACATATCGATATCGATGAGCTGAAATAGATATAAGGCAGCCGTCAAGGCCTTCGCCACATCTTTTGCCGAAAGGATATTTCTATGGAGTACATGCAGGTCAACCGCGCTAACGGTCGCGACGCCAACGAGTTGCGCCCCGTTAAGCTCACCCGTGGCGTCATGAAGCACGCCCACGGCTCGTGTTTGACCGAGTTCGGTGACACGCGCGTGCTGTGCGCCGCCACTATCGAGGAGGGCGTGCCGGGCTGGCGAAAGGGAGCTAAGGCCGGCTGGGTGACCGCGGAATACGCCATGCTGCCGGCGTCGACCGGCAAGCGCTGCAAGCGCGAGCACGCCAACCGCAAGGGCCGCTCTATGGAGATCGAGCGCCTCATTGGCCGCAGCCTGCGTACCGTCGTCAACATGAAGGCGCTCGGCGAGTACACCGTCACCGTTGACTGCGATGTGATTCAGGCCGATGGCGGCACGCGTACAGCGAGCATCACCGGCGCCTGGGTGGCGCTGCACGACGCCCTCGCCATGTGGGTCGAGGCGGGCAAGATCGAGCGCATCCCGCTTATCGGCCAGGTGGCTGCCATCTCCATGGGCGTTGTCGACGGCAATACGCTGCTTGACCTCGATTATTCCGAGGACAGTCACGCCGAGGTCGACATGAACCTCGTCGCCACCGACACCGGCGAGATGATCGAGCTCCAGGGCACCGGCGAGCAGGCGCCCTTCGACCGCAAACGCCTCAACGCCCTGCTTGACCTGGGCGACAAGGGTATCGCCGAGCTCATCGAGCTTCAGCGCCAAGCCATCGCCTAACCTGCCAAAAAGGGACAGGTTTATTTTGGTAGGTTTTATCTGCTGAAATGCTGCGTTGAAAGGTCCGATCGCCTGAGAGGGGAGGGGTCAAGTGCCCAAACGCCCCTCACGCGGCTTGCTATAGAGACAAGGAGGCCAGTTATGGCACTTGAGAAGATTGACATCGACACCCTCGACCCGGCGGCGACCATCGTCGTGGCAACGGGCAACGCCCATAAGCTCACCGAGATCGAGGCCATTTTGGGCAAGGTCATGCCCGAGGTGCGCTTTGTGGCGCTCGGCCAGCTGGGTGATTTTGAGGATCCCGAGGAAAACGGCACGACGTTTTTGGAGAACGCCATCATCAAGGCCCAAGCCGCGGTTGAGGAGACGGGCCTTATGGCCATTGCCGACGATTCGGGCTTGGTCGTCGACGCGCTGGACGGTGAGCCCGGTGTGTATAGCGCGCGCTATGCGGGCGTGCACGGAGACGATGCCGCCAACAACGCCAAGCTTCTCGTGAATCTGGAGGGCGTGGCCGACGAGGACCGCACCGCGCGCTTTATGAGTGTCGTCGCGCTCATCGACACGGACGGTTTGGTCACCTATGGCGAGGGCGCCTGCGAGGGCGTTATCGCACACGAGGGCCGCGGCGATCACGGCTTTGGCTACGACCCGCTGTTCCTGCCGGTTGACACGCCGGGCAAGACCATGGCCGAGCTGACGGCTGACGAGAAGAACGCCATCAGCCATCGTTTCCACGCGCTCGAGCATCTGTCCGCCAAGCTGACGGGCGAGGAGTAGGCCATGCGTGCGGTGGTGCAGCGCGTGCTCAACGCCGGCGTGACGGTCGACGGCGAGTGCGTGGGCCGCATTGGACGCGGCTACCTGGTGCTGCTGGGTGTGGGCCATGGCGATACGCGTGCCGAGGCCGACAAGCTGTGGGGCAAGCTCCGCGGGCTGCGTATCAACGAGGACGAGAACGGCAAGACCAATCTGGCGCTTGCCGATGTCGACGGCGAGGTGCTCGTGGTGTCGCAGTTCACGCTGTTCGCCGACTGCCGCCACGGTCGCCGTCCGTCGTTTACGGATGCCGGCGCACCCGATGTTGCCAACGAGCTCTACGAGTACTTCCTGACGCTTGTGCACGAGGACGTTGAGCATGTGGCGCACGGTATCTTTGGCGCCGACATGAAGGTCGACCTGGTCAACGACGGCCCATTCACCATCGTCCTCGATACCGACAACCTTTAGGTTACGCGGTTTTACCAAACCGCGTAACAACTGGTCATACGAGATTGTCGTCTGGTACGTATTTGGGACCGGGCTTATTTAGCTACTTGCGTATGGCCACAACAGGGTGCTATAGTATTAGAGTTTTGTCTATCTTAGGGGTATTATCCCCTTTTTGAATTGCACCTTCTGGAGGCCCTGTTCATGGAAGAGATGGAAGTCAATCACGTCGACGACATCCACGAGAAGCTGACCGATATGGTGGGCGATCGCGTCAAGGTTAAGGCCAACATGGGCCGTACCCGCGTCGTCGAACGCATGGGCACCATCAAGAGCGTCCACCCGGCCGTCTTCATTGTCGAGGTTGACGAGCGTCGCGGCCGCAAGTCGCGTCAGTCCTACCAGTACATCGATGTCCTCACCGGCCAGGTCGAGCTGTTCGACCCCGAGAGCGGCGAGCATATCTTTACCCCGCTCGGCAATCAGCTCGAGGAGCATTAACGGTGACCGATTGGTCCCTGACTCTTTCCGCGCCGGCAAAGATCAACCTCTACCTGGGGGTTCATACCGAGCGCGATGACCGCGGCTACCACAGGGTCGATTCCCTGATGGCAGCCGTCGGTCTTTCCGATACCGTGACGGTCACGCCGGTGCAGGCGCTGACCGTCCAGACGGTTCCGGCATCAGATTTTCCCATGCAAAAGAATACGGCGTATCGGGCTGCGGTTGCTATGGCCGAGCATTATGGTCGCGAGGCAAACATCTGCGTGACGATTGAGAAGCGCATTCCATTGTGCGCCGGCTTGGGCGGCCCCTCGACGGATGCGGCCGCGGTCATTGTCGCCTTGGCGGAGCTCTGGGGCATTGATCGCACCGACCCAGCGCTCGACGATATTGCGCGGGGCATTGGTGCTGACGTCCCGTTCTTTTTGCACGCGAGCCCTGCGTTCTACGTAGGCGGGGGAGACGTGCTGGCAACTGAGTACTCCGTGCTGCCCGCGACGCCCGTTGTGCTGGTTAAGCCGCGCGAGGCAAGCGTTTCGACAATTGAAGCCTATCGACGTTTTGACGAGGCCCCGGTGCCTGCGGACAAGCCCGGCGCGATAGCTTCTGCCTTGCGTGCTGGTGATGCCGAGACGGCATATGCGCTCATCCATAACAACCTAGGTGTCATTTCCGCACAGATGGAGCCGCAGATTCAAACGGTTCTCGATTGGCTGCGTAAACAGGACGGCACCGTTGCTGTAGATGTGTGCGGATCGGGCGCCTGTTCGTTTGCCATTTGCGACACTGCCGCCACGGCCGAAAGGCTTGCGGACGCTGCCCAGCAAAAAGGCTGGTGGGCCTGCGCGACGGAGCTTATTCCCAACACGGTTCAAATCGACGCTTCAAAGAAATAAAAATTTCTCTAGCACGCGGCGAAAATCTTTGTTACTATAGTCGAGCTAACGGGTTGTGGCTCAGTTTGGTAGAGCACTGCGTTCGGGACGCAGGGGTCGCTGGTTCAAATCCAGTCAACCCGACCAGAGCATGAGGAGGGACCGCTTCTTGCGGTCCCTTTTTTTAGCTAGTGTTGTGATACCGCGATACCCGCGGTATACTCATTCGAGCTTGTCTCGCTGTATTGTGGAGGTCTACATGTTTGGACTGAGGGCTCCTGAGCTCATCATTATTCTCGTCGTTGTCCTGATTATCTTCGGGCCCAAGAACCTGCCGAAGCTCGGCAAGTCCCTCGGCTCTACCGTCAAGAATATCCGTGAGGGTATGGAGGGCGACGATAAGGCCGAGACCAAGCAGGCCGAGGAGGTCGTGGTCGAGCAGTCCGAGGAGGACAAGGAGATCGCTGAGCTCGAGGCCAAGCTCGCTGCTGCCAAGAAGAAGCAGGCAGAGGACAGCGACGCGGACGCAGAGTAGTCCCATCCCTTTGGGGTGAGCACCTGACCGGCTTGCCCGCAGGCTAGCCGGTCTTTTTCGTTTTGTTGACAGTTGATTGTTTGATCAGAGTTGGGGAGATATCCGTATGGACGCAAGCCAGATCGTACTGACCGCTGAGGGCCGCCAGAAGCTCGTCGAGGAGCTCGCTTGGCGTGAGGGCGATTACGCCAAGGAGATCGTCGAGGACATCAAGGAAGCCCGCGCGTTCGGCGACCTTTCGGAGAACTCCGAGTACGACGCCGCTAAGGACAAGCAGGCCCAGAACGCCGCTCGTATTGCCGAGATCCAGGCCATCCTCGCCAACGCTCAGGTTGCTGCCACCACGGGCGACCTGACCGTCTCCATCGGTTCCACCGTTTCGCTGATTGATCCCAACGGCGAGGTCATGGAAGTCACGCTCGTTGGTACCACCGAGACCAACTCGCTCGAGCACAAGATTTCCAACGAGTCTCCGGTCGGTCACGCCATCATCGGTCACGGCGAGGGCGACTCCGTCGAGGTCGTTACGCCTTCCGGCAAGACTCGCGTCTACACCATCGCCAAGATCGCACGCTAGACCACGGTCCCGCGTAAAGGTATGTTTTCGCTCCCTGGGACCGAATCCTGGGGAGCGTTTTAGTTTGAGGAGCTAACTTATGGCAGAGAACCAGAACGCCGCCGATCAGGCATCGACGCTCAACGACGAGCGCGCCACCCGCCTGGCCAAGCGCGCCGCCCTGTTCGAGGCGGGCCAGAACCCCTATCCCGAGCACTCTGAGCTTGAGGACTACGTCGCCGATATCGAGACTAAGCACGCCGATCTTGCCGATGGTGAGGACACCGAGGATGTCGTGAAGATCGCCGGCCGTGTGGTCGCCAAGCGCGGTCAGGGCAAGATCATGTTCATCGTCGTGCGCGATGCGACTGCCGAGATTCAACTGTTCTGCCGCATCAACGACATGGACGAGGCTGCCTGGAATACGCTCAAGGCCCTCGACCTGGGCGACATCCTGGGCGTGACCGGCGTGGTCGTGCGCACCCAGCGCGGCCAGCTTTCCGTTGCTCCTAAGAGCGCGACCCTGCTTGCCAAGGCCGTTCGTCCGCTGCCCGAGAAGTTCCACGGTCTTTCCGACAAGGAGACCCGCTATCGCCAGCGCTATGTCGACCTGATCGCCAACGACGACGTTCGCGAGACCTTCCGTAAGCGTTCGCAGATTCTCTCCACCTTCCGTCGCTTTATGGAGTCCGACGGCTACATGGAGGTCGAGACCCCCATCCTGCAGACCATCCAGGGCGGCGCTACTGCCAAGCCGTTCATTACCCACTTCAACGCGCTCGATCAGGAGTGCTACCTGCGTATTGCCACCGAGCTGCACCTCAAGCGCTGCATTGTCGGTGGTTTTGAGCGCGTGTTCGAGATCGGCCGCATCTTCCGTAACGAGGGCATGGACCTTACCCACAACCCCGAGTTCACCACGATGGAGGCCTACCGTGCCTTCTCCGACCTCGAGGGCATGAAGGCACTCGCCCAGGGTGTCATCAAGGCTGCCAACAAGGCCATCGGCAACCCCGAGGTCATCGAGTACCAGGGCCAGACCATCGACCTTTCTGGTGAGTGGGCCAGCCGTCCCATGACCGACATCGTCTCCGATGTGCTCGGCAAGCAGGTCACCATCGACACGCCGGTCGAGGAGCTTGCTTCCGCCGCGCGCGAGAAGGGCCTGGAGATTAAGCCCGAGTGGACCGCCGGCAAGATTATCGCCGAGATCTACGATGAGCTGGGCGAGGACACCATCGTCAACCCGACCTTCGTGTGCGATTACCCCATCGAGGTCAGCCCGCTTGCCAAGCGTTTTGAGGACGACCCGCGCCTGACGCACCGCTTTGAGCTGGTTATTGCCGGCCACGAGTACGCCAACGCGTTCTCCGAGCTCAACGACCCGGTCGACCAGGCCGAGCGCTTTGCCGCCCAGATGGCCGAGAAGGCCGGCGGCGACGATGAGGCCATGGAGTATGACGAGGACTACGTGCGCGCCCTCGAGTACGGTATGCCTCCCGCGGGCGGTATTGGCATTGGTATCGACCGCGTGGTCATGCTGCTTACCAACCAGGCTTCTATCCGCGACGTGCTGCTGTTCCCGCACATGAAGCCCGAGAAGGGTTTCCAGTCCGGTGCCGCTGCCGCCAAGGCTGCCGAGGCCGGCAACGCCGCGAGCCCATTCGTTAAGTCGCTTAAGCCCACGCTCGATTACTCCAAGATCGCCGTTGAGCCGCTGTTTGAGGAGTTCGTCGACTTTGATACCTTCTCCAAGAGCGACTTCCGCGCTGTGAAGGTCAAGGCATGCGAGGCCGTCAAGAAGTCCAAGAAGCTGCTGAACTTTACGCTCGACGACGGCACCGGCACCGACCGCACCATCCTCTCCGGTATTCACGCTTATTACGAGCCCGAGGACCTGGTTGGCAAGACCTTGCTCGCCATCACCAACCTGCCTCCGCGCAAGATGATGGGTATTCCCAGCTGCGGCATGCTGATCAGCGCTGTCCACGAGGAGGAGGGCGAGGAGCGCCTCAACCTGATCCAGCTCGACGCCTCCATCCCCGCCGGCGCAAAGATGTACTAACTTGTTACGCGGTTCTACGAACCGCGTAACGGCTCGACGCTGCGCGGTCCGCATTTGGGCAATCTGACGTTCAACTTCAAGGGCGCGACCAGAAGGTCAGCGCCCTTTCGTTTCACGTCACCTTGCCTCAAATGCGACCCGCTCGCTCATATGACCCAATCCGCTGTCAAGAGCCACAATGGCCCCGCCGACCGCTT
>CATXWM010000046.1 GCA_958403205.1 uncultured Collinsella sp.
GGAAGTTCTTGGCCATGTCGGGATAGAAGTAGTGCTTGCGGTAGAACATCGAGTGACGCTGAATCTCGCAGTTGGTGGCGAGACCGGCCTTGACGATGCTCTCGATAGCGCGCTTGTTGGGCACCGGCAGGGCGCCGGGCAGGCCCAGGCACACCGGGCACACGTTGGCGTTGGGCTCGTCATCGTGGCTGAGCTTGCAGTTGCAGAACATCTTGGTATCGAGTGCGGTGAGCTCGGTATGGATCTCCAGGCCGATCACGGCCTCCCAATCCTGCAGGACCTCGGAAAGCTCCTTCATTACAGCTCGCCTCCCTTCCCGGCAAAATCGGGCGCGACGGAAAGCGCGGGCGCACCCGTAGCGGCATCGGCAAAGCCGCGCTCCAGGGCGCGGGCAAACGTGAGCAGCTGACGGTCCTTAAAGGCCGGACCCACCAGCTGGGCAGAAACGGGCAACTGAGTATCCTCGCCCAAGCCCAGCGGCACCGAGATACCACCGTTGCCGCAAATGTTGAGCGAGATGGTGTACAGGTCGGAGAGGTACATCTGCGTGGGGTCGCTGATCTCGCCAAACTTAAAGGCCGTGCGCGGCGAGGCGGGCATGAGGATGGTGTCCACCTTGGCATACGCGGCGTCGTAGTCCTGCGTGATGAGCGTGCGGGCCTTTTGCGCGGCGTAGTAGTACTTGTCGTACACGCCCGAGCTCAGCAGATAGGCGCCGAGCATCTGACGGCGCTTGGCCTCGGCGCCAAAGCCGTGGGCGCGCGAAAGCGAGCTCTGGTCGGACAAGTTGGCGCAGCCCTCCTCCTGGTAGCCGTAGCGAATGCCGTCGAAGCGGGCCAGGTTGGAGAATGCCTCGGCCGGGCCGATGACGTAGTAGGCGGCGATGGCGGCGTCCAGGTGCGGCAGGTCGACCTCGACCAGCTCGGCACCCTGGTTCTGCAGCTCCTGGGCGGCGCGCTGAACAGCAGCCTTGACCTCGGGCGTCAGGCCCTCGGCCTCCATAAACGCGGGGATAATACCCACATGCTTTCCCTCGATGCTGTCGTTGAGGTGCTCGGTAAAGTCGACGGCACAATCCTGGCTGGTGCAGTCGTACGGATCGTGGCCCGCGCCGGTAAGCGCGTTCATGGCCAGCGCAACGTCCTCGACCGTGCGGCCAAAGGGGCCCACCTGGTCGAGCGACGAGCCAAAGGCAACCACGCCGTAACGGCTCACGGCGCCATACGTGGGCTTAAAGCCCACCACGCCGCACAGCGACGCCGGCTGACGGATGGAGCCGCCGGTGTCCGAACCCAGCGAGAGAGCGACCTCGCCCGCGGCGACGGCGGCAGCAGAGCCGCCCGAGGAGCCGCCAGGCACGCGCTCGGTATCCCAGGGGTTGTTGGTGCGGTGGAAGGCCGAGCTCTCGGTAGAGCTACCAAAGGCAAACTCGTCCATGTTGGCCTTGCCCATGGGCAGGCAGCCGGCATCGAGCATGCGCTGGACGCAGGTGGCGGTGTAGACGCTCCGGTAGTTCTCGAGCATGCGGGAAGCGCAGGTGGTGCGCGTGCCCACGAGGTTCATGTTGTCCTTAATGGCCAGCGGCACGCCCGCGAGCGGGGGCAGCGGCTTGCCTGCGGCGCGGTCGGCATCCACGCGCGCAGCGGCCTCGAGCGCAAGCTCGGGCGCCACCTGCAGGAATGCCTGGACCCCGCCCTCGCGCGCCTCGATGGCGGCAAGAGAGGCCTGGGCCACCTCGGTAGCGGTAAGGTCGCCGGCGGCAACGCCCGCGGCAATCTGGGCAGCGGTAAGGGAATCAAAGCTTAGCGCCATTACTCGCTCTCCCCCTCTCCCAAAATGGACGGCACGCGGAAGTAGCGGTCGCGCACGCTGCCGGCGTTTTCGAGCGCGACGTCGAGCGGCAGATCGCGCTCGGGCTCGCGCAGGTCATCGCCCATCACGTTGGACAGGCTTCCGATGGGATGGAACGTGGGCTCCACGTCGGGCAAGTCATATTGCAAGACGGGCTCGAGCATCTGGACGGCGTCGTTCATGTAGGACGTCATCTGGGTGAGCTCGTCATCGGTCAGTGCGATCTTTGCGTACTCGGCGATGCCGCGCACGTCTTTCTCGCTGAGTGCCATAGGCGCTCCCTTCCGCATAACAGTTAAACCGCTCTAGTATACAGGGCAACGCCGGCTTGGAGCAGGCGCTTTACCCAAATGCAGCGAAAACGTAACGAGGGCGGCGGTTGACAGGCGGCGGGCTGGCGGTTCTGCAACGAAACCGCACCGTCCATAGCGAAAACCGCGCCGTCCACAACGAAGACCATCACAACATTCGACGCTTTTCGCCAAAATCGCAATTTTCATCGAATGTTGTGATGGTTTGGAAGTCCCGACCACCACAAAAGTGCCTGTCCCAATTGTGGTGGTTCTGAACGACGTCCTATGCCGAGGCCTTGGCCTTGCGGCGCTTGCGGACCGCGTGGATCACGATGTCCAGCAGTAACAGCACAATGGCTACGACCACGATGAGCACGGCAAACTCGCGCTTGCCCCAGTGGCGGCCGGCCAGCGACTTTTGCTTGTCGACGTCCTTCTTGTTGTACTTGGTGCGCACGCAATGCACCAGCAGGCGATGGTCGTTTACGCCGTAGGGCGTGCAGGTGACGAGCGTCACCTTGTCGGCGCCGGGCTCGATGGTCAGCGACTCAATCTCCTCAGGCAGCACCACCTCGGAGTCCACCATCTTGTAGGCGAGCGTCTTGTTCATGGTGTGCAGCAGCACCAGGTCGCCGGGCTCCAGCGAGTGGATGTCGTCGAACATGCTCAGGTTGCGCATGCCCGAGTGCGCGGTGAGCACGCAATGCGTCGAGGTGCCGCCCACCGGCAGGCTCGTGCCCTCCAGGTGGCCGACGCCCGCCATAAGGACTTCCTCGCTCGTGCCGTGGTAGATGGGCATGCTCACGTCGATGGAAGGGATTTCGACCCAGCTCATCATGGGGTCTCGGTCAAAGATGAGCTGCTGGGCGTAGGGCTCAATCTGGTCGGCGGGAAGCTCGGTGGCCTCGCCCGCCAGTTGCTCGTTAAAGGAGCGCGCCTGGAGCAGGATGCGCTCGCGCTCCTCGGCAGACAGCGCGTCCACGGTGCTGGACACCGTGCTGATCTGGTTGAACACGCCCGAGGCCTCGAGCCGGTCCAAGATCCACGGCCAGGTCATAAGGCCCACGCCAATAAGGATGATGACGATGGTGATGAGACGGTCGGCCCAGCGCGGCAGTCGCTTACGGCGGCGCTTGGGCTTTGGTTGAGGTTTGGGCTGAGGGCTTGAGCCGCCGTTGTCCGCGGCGTTATTGCTCTTCATATGTTTGGCGCCCTGCACCATCGCCGGTCACTCCTCTACAACTCAAATTGTCTAAACAAATAATAGCCGAATTGCGAGCCCCGCGCCGGACAACGCAGCTTGGCTGCACCGTCCGGGCCACGTAACCCCACTCAACCAATCAAGCCATATGTTGCTTTCATCGTCTCGAGCAACTGCGCCATCGTTACGCCCGCAACCCCAATCTGTTTCAGATTGACGTCGCCCACCTCACAATCTTTGACAAACGCAAGCATATCGTCCTTCAGTTCACCGCCCAGGTCGACACCTTCCGACTCGCCGAGCAGCTGAGCAAGCCTCAGCGCATCGCGTTTATGCTTTTTTACCTTCCTCGAATCAACGTTCTCCCCCGCTTCCCTTCTAGCTTTTAGGTCGAGATACGCCTTCGCTTTGAACGGGACAATGTATTCCGTACCCAGGACCGAAACGCCGCCTACGGTCCGAATTCCCTGAAGGAACAAGCTGTAGTAAGCATCGTCCAACAAAATTGCCGACAGACTGCTTATGTTTTCATCAACGTGAATGGGCGCCACATCAATCCCCTCACGACCCTTTAGAAAGTCGGGGCACTTCGCGAAGAGTTCGATCATATGGGGGTAGCCCGGCCTCTTAGGCTCTGTAAACCGATAAAAACATGAGCCTTTGCCTTCGCCCCAGCCGCAGCGGTAGCCGCCATCACGCACCAAAGTCCATATAGCTTCTGCCGTCTGAGGCAACCGGTCGTCGGCGACAATTACAACATCAAAATCGTGAGTCATCCTAAACGGAAGTCCCGCCTCCGCGAGCAAAATGTCGCATGCCGTGCCGCCGATAAGGGCATACGATCCTGCAGCTTCTTGCATATGCTGCTGAAATTCTTGGAGGCCTTCTACAGCGCTTCTTGCCATGGATATTCCTTTCCAAACATGCGATCGACTTCAAGCTGAATTCGCTCATCGTCGATTGCCGCCAAAGATAGCGCAAGCGAAATGTCGTCGACACGGGAGGAGTCGGCAAACACGGGCGCATAGCGCCACACTTGGATCATCGCCGTTTCGTTATCCGGCAACTCCCCGTCTGCGACTTCGAGGTCGCTCAGTTGACGCCATGCACTTCTTAAGACGGCCTTTTGTTCCATGCCCGGCGCAGCGAGCATCGAACGCGCAGCGAGCGCCGTCTCCCCGGCGTCAACAAGATAGTCGATCTGCGGCGTCTTCCTTGCAAAAAAGACCTTCGAGACAGGCGAGGAGAACTCTGCCATGTGCTCACTGAGCAGAAGATCAACGGCAACAGGGAACACGACGACACGCCGCTCGCGACGCTCGCGCCTCGCGAGCCCCCTGTCGACAAGCTCGGTTATGGCCTCACTCGCACGGCTTGCCGAGATCCCAAGCGCACGACAAAGGTCATAGGGACGATATGGCTCCTGGGTTGCTCCCCAGATTGCTGCAGCCTGCGCGTTGGGCGACATCTTGGTCGCGTGATTGCGAAACCAGGCACCGCCCCTCTCCGTGCAGGCTGTGCCCATAAATGGAAGAAAAGCCTGTCTACCCGGGCAGACAAAGGGAATCCCTTGTGCGACCAATGCTTTGCGCTGACGTGCATCGGCATCAGGAAATGAAACGACAACAGGAGTCTCCGCGCGCAAGGCTAGCTGACTATAGACTCTCTTAGCCTCGGGAAGCCCGACGCCAGTAGGCAAGCTTGCAAGCAAAAACGAAAAACCGTTTGCGTCAACAGCGCGGACCTCAATCGCCCGCAGATGCAGTGGCAAGCGTGCGGATCCAGGCCAAGTTTTGGTCTTGGCGGAGAGGCCTAGTGCTTCTTGTAAGTAGATTAGCGCTTCGTTCATTTCCATCGTTTTCGTTTGATTCCAGTTTATATTGGAATTATACATAATTTTTGGAATTAACGAGATTCCGTTCGTGCCTAAGCCCATACTTGCGTTTTCAAAATGTCCCGAATCGGCAGAGCGATTCGGGATACAATGTCAATAGAAAACGACGCACCCCGCGTAAATGTTTGGGAGCGCGGGCGGCCTAGTTTTCAGCTTTTGTTAAATGCCCGGGATCCGACCCCCGGGCATTCTTATTTGCGCTTTCGACGCAAATGCCTTCTACCGTCCGCACCGCGCGTGCGCCTACGGACCTTAAACCGAACCTCATACGAGTTAAGAAACGCGATGACGAACGTGCCCGCATCGGACGATGGAGGCTGGCTGCGTTATCCCAAAAAACGGGGCAGACTCCAGTGCGGAATCTGCCCCGAAAAGAGAATGGCAAAGCAAGAACGTCGATGGACGAGAAGAGTGTCCGCAAGTCTCATGGCCATCACATCCCACCTGCCAAAGGGGATGGGTGAGCGAGCGTTACTCCTGCTCGGACTCCTCAGCCTGCTTACGGCTGCGGATGAGGTGCGCCACGCCGATGACGAGCACCGCGCCACCAGCGATCCAAGTGAAGGTCACGCCATTGAGACCGGTGAGCGGGAGGTTGGAGCCCCTCTTGTTCACGATGGTGATGGGAATCCTGGTCGAGGTAACTTTTTCACCGAGCTGAGAAGTGACCATCTTAGAGCTGGGGGTTACGCTGAGTCCTGTCAGTTCGCCGGTCGTCTCATTGTATGTAGGCGTCACCACAATGGTAAAGCTAATGGAGTTATAACCCGCGGGCGTCTCGCACTCCGTAATCTCGTACTCACCTGCAACAAGACCAGGGATAAAGACCTTGCTGTCAGTCTCTTTAGTCTTAAACACTCCAGCTTTGCCTGAATCGTCAGTGAGTCCACCAGTCTCCGTCAGCCATTTTTCGCCATTAACAGGAGTGGTACCCTCCTTGGTCATTTTGACCTTAAAGCCGGCAACAAGTTTCTTTTTCGGATTATCCGAGGCGGTCTTAGTGACATCGAGACCGAAGACGTAGTCAGTGACCTCATCCGACTCAGAAGTGCCCTTATCACCAGTCATGGGATTGTTGGAATAGACAAGCTTGACCTCGTTGGTGTTGCCGGTGGCAGTGTATTCAGCCTCACCGGTCAGTTTTGCGTTATAGGTCACAACGACCTTAGAGTCGCCCTTAAGCGTCACGCCTGCGTTTGTTGCAGCAGCCTTAAGATCAGAGAAGGAAATCGTCAGGTCGTGACCGCCAGTGGGGTGCCCAGAGGCGTCCGTAGTGTCCGCAAGATTTACCTTGTAGCCATTTGTAGGTTGGATAACGGTGTCGTCAATTTTCACCTTAACGGAGTTCTCGCTAGCCTCCAGTCCAGCTGAAAGATGATCATGGAACGTATATTCGTACTTGGTGAAGGTGTCGATGTTGCTCGCAACGGAGCCAGTCAGTTTATATTCGACCTCCTCGCCAATATGCGAGTCACTCCGCTTTCCCCATGTCTCGCCCTCACGAACTTCCTTTTTGACGGTAGGAATGCTGGTCTTCTCGGCAACGGTCACGCTGCGACCGCCGACAACGGCGAAAATGGGCGAGGTACCCGTGTTCTTCTTTGCCGCTTCGGAAGTGCTAAGGGAAGACTCATCGGTCAGGAACAGGTAGTAACCCGTCTTGGGGGAATTTTTATCATCGGTAGGCACAGTGAAACTATCGCCTGCCGAGAACGAACTGCCCGTAGCTCCAACGTCGTTTTTAACAATAGCGGCAATCTTGTTGAGAAGGTGATCCTTATTAACAACAGTCTCAGCAGTAGTGCCGGTAACGTTCTTAGTCAACCAATCGGCCACGTCCTGGGCGGTAGTTTCATCAGGCAGCTTGGGATTAGAAGCCTCATACTTCGAATCCGCTTTAATCGCCGCGATAATGGCATTCTGAGTCTCAACGTTATTAATTGCCCACTTAACATTTGAAACGACCTTGTCCGTCTTGCCGGGCTCGTCCACGACATCAGCCTTAAAGATCTGATATGCCTTGAACTGAGTGGATGCGTTGCCCTCCGACTGCGTGATGGTGATGCTGTTATTCGGAAGCGTCATAGTGCCCTCAGCAAACGCCATGGTCACCGGGGCCATCACGCCGCCGAAGCTCAAGGCTGCGGTGAGGCCTGCCGTCACTGCCAGGCGTGCAATGTTCTTGCTCATGCTCATCTTCTTTTCCTCTGCTTTCTGCTTGAATTTCATTTGATCTAAAAACATCTGTCTGTTTCTAAGCATCTGCTTCGCTACGTCTCGCCCCGCTCTCTGTGGGGCTGCCAGCTACTCTTTATGGCTGCCACCTCCCCGCTTGACCAGGAGCGCGACCACGATGAGCGCGGCTCCGGCGACCGCTGCAGCGGCCGCGGCGTACATTGCCATATCGCCAGTCGAGGGCATAAAGCCTCCGGTGGTAATGCTAGGGGGTGTGCCGGTGGGCGTGTTGATGAGCGACGCCTCCAGGCTGCCCGTCGACCCGTCCGCGCTGTCGGCGCGCAGGGGCGACTCGGCCGTGATGGTGAGCTTGGGCTTGGCGGCGGCCACCTGGTCGACGTCCAGGCCCTCGGCCTTGACCGTCACGGAGCGCGTGCCCTCAAAGGCGGTGTAGCCCTTGGGCGCCTTGAGCTCGCGGACCTCCAGCTTGCCCGAGTCCACGCCCGAGACGGTCACGCGGCCGTCCTCGCCCGTGGTGACGGCGGCCTTGCCCTCCGCATCCCACGTGCCGTCGGCCGCCAGCGTGCGACCGCGGTCGTCGGCGATGCTCAGGACCGCCCCAGCAAGCGGCTTGTCGCCGTCGCTGCCGCGCTTGGTGAGCGCGAGATCCCAGGTGTAGGCGCACGCATCATCGCTCGGCGTGCGGGTAAAGCCGGCGTCGCCGGACTGCTCGGCGAGGGGCGAGCGCGGATAGCGCAGGTAGACCTCGTTGGGGTTGCCCTTCGCGATGCCGTGGTTGCATGCGCTGTTGAGCGGCGCGTTGTACACGGCGACCACGCGGGCGCCCGCGGTGAAGGCGTCGGCCCCGCCGAGCGCGGCGATAAGGTCGCCGGTGCGCACGGTGAAGGTCTTGCCGTCGGCCGCTACCTTGGTGGCGCACTGGGCCGTGATATCGGTCCAGCCCTTCGCGGGCTCGGTGCCGACGCGGCCGTCCTTGTCGGTCGAGACGGCGCCAAAGCCGCCGTCCGCGCCCGCCGCCACGTAAACATGCATGCTCGCGGCGACCTTGGAGGGGTCGAGCCCCGCGCTCATGGTGTCGACGAACTGCACCGTATAGGTGTCGTAGGCGGTGAGACCCGCCGGGACCGTGGCCGAGAGGCGCCAGTACAGGTCGTCGGCGACCGTGGCGTCGGCGGCCTTCTGCCAGGCGGCGGTGCTGTCCTCCAGCACGTGCTTGGACACCTTGGGGGTCGCGGCCTTGGGCTTGACGGTGACGGCGCTGCCGCCCACTAGGGCCATGATCGGCGCGGTGCCGGCCTCGCCCTGGGCGATGGCGTCGTCTTTGGCGACGATGAGCCAGTAGCCGCAGGGCAGCTCGGCCGCCGTGCCCGCGTTAAGGGCCACGAACAAGGCGCCAGAGCTCTGGAGTGAACGAGCGAGCTGTGCGCTCAGCGCGCTCGTAAGGTGAGAATCGGTGTTGAGCCACTCGGCAGCTTCCTGCGCGGTGGTCTGGGAATTGGGCATGCCGGCGCTGTGCAGCACAGGCAGCGCGGCGTCGCGCACGGCGTTGCTTGCCCAGGCGAGGTCGGTGGCGGTCTTGGCGTCGCTGTCGCCGTCGACGACGTTGGCACTAAAAATCTGATAGGCGTCGTAGCTGCTCGCCACGGTGCCGCTCACCGTGATAAAACCGGTCGAGGTCGGCGCGGCCTGCGCGGATGCGGGGAACACAACCGCGCAGGTGCCGATCACGAGGGCAAGCAACGCAAACAAGATCGGGAAGGAGCAAACTTTCTTATTCACGACGCTCACCTCCCTTCGCATTCGCCTTGCGACGAATGTGCATCCAGGCCGCAGCAGCGCAAAGCACCGCCGCGCCGGCAAGGTACGTCAGAGTGACGCCCGACATACCAGAAAGGGGCAGAGTGGTGGAGTAGGTGTTGGTGAAGGTGGAGACGGGAATGATGGTTGGGTCCGCACCGGCGGAGGTTTGAACCGCGACGCCCTGCCCGTTCTTGCCAAGGGTGTTGCCCATGTCGTCCTTCATCTGCGTAACGGTGGTAGAGGTGGTAAGACCGGTGTACTTGCCAGTGGTCTCATTCATGACGGCCTTCACCGTGACGGCAACCTGGTACTCGGCCTTGGAGTAGCGGAGCTTATCGATGGCACCGGTGGTAGGCGCGACCTCCTTCACCGTGTAGGTGTAGGTCTTGGCGTAATCTTTATTGGTGCCTGCTTCAGTGGACAGGTGCGACTTGTTGAACGTCATGGCGCCAAAGGTCGCCGTGATGTTGTTGAGCTTGGCGGCATCGGTCTCCCCTGCCTTTGGGGCAACAGAAATCTTGGGCGCTTCGGGCATGGGGGCTTTGGCTGCATAGTCACCCGTAGCCACAATGCTGAACTCGAACGGCACATAGCTGCCTTCGTCGTCCTTCGGCCAGTCCGTATTGCGAACGGATTTGGTCACCGGGATCTTCACGGACGTAGCGCTGCACTTGTCGGAGATGTACGTAGTGCCACTAACGATGCTCGCCTGCTCGTTCTCTTTCCACGTAATGGAGCCGTTTGTGCTGTCCACCGTGAACTTGTAGGTGTTCTTGTTCAGTTCGTAGCCAAACGGAGCCTGGGTCTCCGTGAGCGTGTACGTGCCCGGCAGCAGACCGGCCAATGTGAACTTGCCATTCGTGTCGTCGGTATCGGCCCAAGTGGTTTCGCTCGAAGCCGACTGATCGCTCACGGTCCAAGACTGCGCCTCGGTCGTACCATCGGCACCCAGTTTCGCAAGCTTCCACTCGGAACCAGCCAAAGGAGTGTATCCCTTGTCTCCTTCCTCAACCTTAGTCCAAGACACCGTACCGGTAATAATCTTGGTGTTGGGAATGGCACCTTTGGGGTTATTCTCGAACGAAACGTTGTTCCCGTTCTCATCCACATAACCCTGAACATAGTTCGGCTTCTCGCCAGTATTGTTCATAGTGGCGTAGTAGATGGTGTCTGACTTCTGGTAGCCCTCCGGCGCCTTGACCTCGCGAATGTAGTACGTGAAGTAGTTCGTGTCGCTCGTGTCGCCAATGGTGGCCTTTTGGTTCAGGTAGTCGTACTGAATGGTGCCAACGGTAGAATCGGAGTCATTCGTGCCGTTATCCACAATAGAGACGATGCGGTCCCGACCGTTCTCCGCATCATTTTTGCTCGCGTAAATCGCCCACTCAGAACCTGCGAGCGGTGTGGTGTCGTCTGCAGCGTCAACCTTGCCCCACGCAACCGCAGACCCGTCGGGCGTGTAAGTACCGGACCATGGGAAGTTGTGGCGCTCCTGATCCATATCGATGACGGAAGCCGAGCCACCCTCGATATCCCCGAAATTCCACGCGACCGTGGGGTTGTACATCTGGAAGTCATCGCCAACATAAACACGCCCGTTGGTGGTCACGTGATCCTCGAAGCTGCCGTTGGGAACAACGATACTGCCCAACATGGCGGCTGCCGGGTCGTCGTCTGTCCACTTCTCGTCACCACCAATGCCCTCAAGGGCCATACCACCTCGGATGGTGACCTGCTTGGCCGTTGCGAAATTCCACAGGATGCTCTGGGCGGCAATGGAGTACTCAGACTTAGTTTTGTCGTTGCTACCGCTCTCGTATCCACGGGAGATTTCCTCACCATTCCACCAGAAGCGCCAGCCGGTGTTGAACTCAACCGGGGTCCCCTCTTCATCGATGATGTTGACGACCACGGAGGCGCCCACGGGTATTTTATTGAAGCTGAAGTCCACGCCACGGTAGATCGTGTCTTTATAGGAGTTGGTAAGATCCGACGCCTTCAGGTTAAAGACTTGAAGCGAAGAACCCTTGCCGCTATCGTCCGCATCGCCGGTAAACGTGATGAGCTTCTCGTTGTTGACAAGGGTCACCTCGCCGGAAACGCTGTTGCCGGTTACATCGGTGTAACTCGTCTTGCGGTTAAACTTCTTAATGGAGTTGTCGAACTTGAGGCCGTACGTCGCCCTACTGTCTTTGTTGTACTTTGCAATGGTGTAGTTGGAATTCTCCTCGGCAACATCGACCGTACAACTCCCGGTGGGTTTAAGCTTTGCGAGGGGCGTGGAGATCTTCGCCTTTACTTCGGAATCCAGGAAATTGGTGTAATTCTTACCGTTGATGCTCGACATGATGCTCGCGCCATCATCGTTGCCCGTGAACAGGCCATCGTCAGACCAGTCGCCCTGCATCTTCACGACAGACTGGCGATCGGCGTTGTTCATCCAGGTTGTACGGTTTCCCGCGATTGCCGCGGTATAGTCGTAGCCAATGGCTTCAGCGTTATGTGAGCTCTTTTGCCTACCAACCCAGGCACCCTTGTTCCACGCGCCAACGGAAGCCGATGCGGGCTCGCTTGTACCAACCTGGATTTCTTTGATAGAGGTCGCGTTACTCAAGCCCGCGACCGCAAGAACGACGCTGCCCGCAGAAGGACGAAACTGCGCACCAAAGCCAACGGTACCGAAGCGAAATCCCGCGCCAGACGTATTGTTATTACCATCCGTGTAAGGCCAGCTCTCCTTGAGGGGATTGAGCGCAAGCTTACCCTGCACGACGGTAAGGCCCTCGGCCTCGACGGCATATGAACCTGCAACGTTGTCGCGTGTGAGGTAGGAGGGGTCCGCAGGCTTGCCTCCTACGTACATGTCCCTTCCAACGAATGTGGCAACGCCGGGATCGGGGGTGGAGGAACCGATATTCGTGCCGATACCGATAGACGTGGGAACGTAAATACCCGGCCCCACGGTGGCCGTCGCTCTCGCTGAAGCCGCATTCGCACTCTGAGCCTGCTCAGCACTTATTTGAAGAGCCAGCCTCGCCGGCATCGGTCTCGTCGCTATTCTGGTTTTCGGCATCCTCGCTGGTGTTATCTACAGCAGCGGACTCACTTGAGGAACCCCCCCCCATCACAGTTTCCTCGGTAGAAACTGTCTGGGCGTCGTTGGCGATGGCCTGCGAGATCGGAGGCATGACGAGCGACAGTACCAGGCTCAACACGGAGGCTCCGCACAAAACGCCTGCCAGTACACGGCGCGTCGCTTTTTTACTCTGCTTAGTTTTTTCTGAATTCGCTTTCATCGATGTCTCCTCCCCAAGAGACTGCGATCTTGCTCTTTCACTATCAAACGTATCTGCGCAATCTGTAATTGCGCACGCTTAGTGATACAAATTGTAACGATTGTCTGAACATCTGAGCAACAAAACCGACAGTTTTGTAGCGAATTCTCAATTCTCTTGACATTCCTTGATTGGCAACTTTATCCGAACACTTCCCACATTCATCCGTACATGTACG
>CATXWM010000047.1 GCA_958403205.1 uncultured Collinsella sp.
CGCATGGCGAAGGAGGTCTGGGCGGACGAGGACGAAGGCGCCGACGCAAAGGCCCGACACCAAAACGAGATGGCCTTTCCCATCGGTGCCCCCAACGATGCATTTGCGAAGTACTTTATCGGGCAAAGCTACCTCGCGCCCCTTTCCACCGACCAGCTCGGCGTCTACAACGTGACGTTTGAGCCCGGCTGCCGCAACAACTGGCACGTCCATCGCGCCAAAAGTGGCGGCGGGCAGATCCTCGTCTGCGTGGCTGGTCGAGGAATTTACCAGGAATGGGGCAAACCGGCACAGGAGCTGTGCCCCGGCGATGTAGTGAATATTCCCGCGGGCGTAAAGCACTGGCACGGTGCGGCGCCCGACAGCTGGTTCTCCCATCTCGCGCTGGAGGTTCCGGGTGAGGAGACCTCCAACGAGTGGTTGGAGCCCGTGGACGACGAGGAATACCTTACAGCGACTAACAAGGAGGCATGAAGATGGAACAGTTGAATCTGACGCAGAAATGGGACAAGGTGTTCCCCAAAAGCGACAAGGTTGAGCACAGCAAGGCGACTTTCCACAACCGATACGGCATCACGCTGGTGGCTGACGTCTACGTGCCAAAGAACATGGAGGGCAAGCTGCCTGCCATCGCCGTCAGCGGTCCGTTTGGCGCGGTGAAGGAGCAAACGTCCGGCCTTTATGCGCAGAAAATGGCGGAGCTGGGCTTTTTCGCGATTGCCTTCGACCCATCCTATACCGGCGAGAGCGGCGGTGCGCCCCGCTATGTGGCATCGCCGGACATCAACACCGAGGATTTCTGCGCAGCGGTGGATTTCCTCTCTGTGCAGAATAGCGTTGACCCGGAGCGCATCGGTATCATCGGCATCTGCGGTTGGGGCGGCATGGCAATCAATGCCGCAGCCATCGATACCCGCATCAAGGCCACCGCGGCTATGACCATGTACGATATGACCCGCGTGACCGCAAACGGCTACTTTGACGCCGAGGATTCCGAGCAGGCGCGCTTCGAAAAACGTAAAGCGCTGAACGCGCAGCGCACCGAGGACTATAAAAATGACAGCTACGCGCTGGCGGGCGGCGTGGTCGATCAGCTGCCCGATGACGCGCCGCAGTTTGTGGCGGACTATTACGACTACTACAAGACTCCGCGAGGCTACCATCCCCGCAGCCTGGGCTCCAATGGCGGCTGGAACGTGACGTCTTCGCTGTCGTTTTTGAATATGCCGATCTTGCAGTACGCCGGCGAGATCCGCTCCGCCGTGCTGCTGGTGCATGGTGAGAAGGCGCACTCCCGCTATTTCAGCGAAACCGCGTACAACAAGCTGACGGGGGACAACAAGGAATTGCTCATTATCCCCGGTGCCAACCACACCGACCTTTACGATCAGATGGACATCATCCCGTTTGGAAAGCTGAAGGCATTCTTTGAGGAATACCTGAAATAAGGCGCGCCTTGGTATTTGCTTATTAACGGTCATGCATTTAGCGAGGACGGTTTGCGGCAAGACGCCTCGCCGCGCTACTAGTCGTCGGCCCGCGCCGCCGAGAGCAAGGCACCCAAGTCTGCCTGGATCGCCTCTGCCTTGCTTCCAAGCTGCAGCGGAGCCGAATCGCCCGAGATGTTCACGCTCAGCAGGTGCGCATCCGGCAGCTTTGAGGTCATGCTCCAGAACGGGAGCGTGATGATACCGGGGGTCATCTCGCCCACGCCAAGCTCCAGCAACAGCACGCGGCCAGCTCCGCGCTCGCGCACGAAGCGCTCATATCGTTCGAGACTCTCGCGCCATGCCGCGCCCTGCAGAAACGTGTCGTCGCGCACCCACGGCACAAGCTGCCAGCCGCAGTGCGGGCATCGGGGGACATCCTCGCTGCGGACTTCGAACCCCGCCATGCCCGCGAGCATGCGCTCGACGTAGGGGCCCGCGTCGAAGAGCTCGTCGCAGCATGGCTGCTTGCACTGAAGGTGCGCGAAGCTTCCCTGGTAGTTGCAGGCCCTCTCGGCGGGAAATGTCTTTTCGACCTGGGTGTCCACGTTGGTGCTCAGGATGAAGTAGTCCTTATGGCCGATGAGAGCCTGCAGGTCGAGATAGGGCTGCGATGTCGGCTCGCGCAGCATGAAATCGATGTATCGCGCGTAGTAGGCCCATTGCTGCTCGAGGCTGGGGTAGAGGTAGTAGAATCCATCGAAAAGACTCTTGAAGCCAAAGGCTTGCTGCCAGTCCGTCATTCCGGCGCGTGTCATGCCCGCGCGGTTGTAATGGTTGAATCCGGCGGCGCTCGACATGCCCGAGCCGATGCCGACGATGATGGCGTCGGCATCGTCGATAAGGCTTCGAAGCCTATACGCTTCCCTCTCTAGAGACGGCATTGGGCAATCTCCTCGAAAGCCGGGGTCATATCGCCGTCAACGAGAATCGTCTCGCACGATGCATCGGGCGCCATGGCCTGGCTGTAGTTGAACACGATGTAGGTGGCGTGCTCGCAGGCGTTCGCGATCTGAGCGAGCATGCGCTTTATGACGCCGTTGCGCAGCCCCACACCAAGTTCGAGGATGGCAACCTTGTGGTTGCGATGGGCTTGCACAAGGTGTGCGAGCTCTTCGAGCTGTGCCATGGCGAGGGCATCTGGATGAGCGAGACGCATTTCGTCGATTGACGTTCGTATGCTCCCTTCCGTCTCGAGTATACGGTTCTCGCTGAATCCTGCGCGGGCAAAATGTCCGTCGATATTGCACGTGATCGCGAAGGCGTCAGCGTGCTCCGTAAGATGCCGCAGTCCGTTCATGAGCGGGCTGGGCTCATATTCGACGTACTCCTTTTGATGGAACCGTTCGCTCCACCGGCGTCGCACGTTTGCATCTGGAGAGGCGAGTCCCTGCAGTATGCAGCCGATGCCATCAGCCTGGGCGAGGTCCCCGTACGCCTCTCGGAAATGGGCGTCGGCGCAGAAGAGGTTAAGCCCCTCTGCCATGTCGAGCCCGTTGCTGGCTCCGATGATGACAAGATCCGCCTCGGCAAGTGCCTGGCCGATACGAACCGCTTTTACCGTTTCCATGCGCTACCTCCCCAGCGTCTTGCGCACGTCGGCGAGCACGTCGGCGATATCGGCGCGAACGGCGAGCCCCCGATCCTCGATCGCACGGGGGAGAAACTGCGTCTTGTTGTTCACGGCGATGTAGCTAGCCTGCGGCAGCTGCGCGGTGAGGGCCCAGAACGGCTCCTGGATAAACGCGGGCGTCATGCGGCCTACGCCCAGTTCAAGGAAAAGAATCTTCTGCCGTGCGTGCACGTCGAGCCAGTCGGACACCTTGCGGTACTGCTCTTCGTAGAGCTCGCCCTGCAGGAAGTTGCCGTAGCCGCGAACCCAGGGGAACGCCTCGGCCCCGCAGTGGGGGCAGCGCGGCACGAGTTCTGTCGGAACCTCTAAGCCGTCTCCCATGGCCTCTACCATGCGGGAGACCAGCTCGACCGCATCCCACGCCTCGTCGGTGCAACAGCGGGAGCACTGGAAGAAGCGGTGGTCGCCTTGGATCTCGGCCACCTTCTCCCAGGGGTAGAGCTTCACAAACTGCGTGTCCTGGTTGGTGGTGAGTACGAAGAAATCCTTTTCGGCGAGAATGGCGTCGAGGTCCTTGTAGGGCTTGCGCAGCGGGGCGTTGAGCGTGGTGTCGAGGAAGGTGGCGAGGTATCCCCAGCGCGCCTCGGCAGTGGGCCAGCGGTAGAACGACCCCTCGAAAGCGCCCCTGAAACCGTAGCGCTCGGCGAATTTGCCGAAATGCCTGCGATAGGTCGCGTTGTCCTCGTAGTAGAAGTCGCCGCCGCCCGCCGCGGAGAGCCCGGAGGCCCCGCCCACCAGCACGCAATCGGCTTCATCGATCATGCGGGCAAACGTTTCGATTTGCTGGTCGTAGGGCTCGGGCTCGCGAACACTCAGCTCATAGGGCGTGCCGCCGGTGCGGTAGGCGGCCTGATGGGAAAACGATTGGTTGGTGAGTTCGATAACGAGCCGCTCGTATAGAGTCACTTGATACTCTCTTTCAACTACAATGAACAGGTGTCTATAAAAAGTATCTGTGTTGATTTGCGTCAGAGCAATGAACAGCTTCGATGCGCTGTCGATAAACGAACGATTGCTGGGCATTGTCGAGCGTTGCAATTGGAGGGGCAATGGAATCGGGGAAGATCGATCGTCGCCGACGCTATACGCTTTCGGTCATACGGGAAGCGTTCTTTGCACTGCTGGCCGAGGTCGGCTTCGCGAAGATGACGGTGGCGGATATCTGCCGCCGTGCCGATATCAACCGCGGCACGTTCTATCTGCACTACGAGGACAAGTTCGCGCTGCTCGACGCACTTATCGACGAGGCCCTGGCGGCGGCGCCGCCGATCGAGGGGGCGGAGGCGGGCACCCTCTGCCAGCGCCCGCCGGCAAACGATGACTATTATCTGCTCTACTCGGATGACGACGCGTACACCCGGGTGGCGCAGCGCGTTGTCGAGCGCGGCGCCGAGCAGATGGTTCCCCAGATCATGGAGGAAACCGGGCTTTCGCGCGAGGACGCCTATCTGCTCTTCGTCCACAACGTCCAGGGAAATCTCGCGGTCAACCGTCTGCTCGGTTGGAGGCGAGGGTCCGAGTTCGCCCACGCCCAGGAGCTGCTCAGCGCTTATTCCGAAGGGGGCATGCGAGCGGTATCGGCCCCTTGCACACCGATCGCGAATTAGAACATGATAGCGTCGTCGGCCGTGAAGGCATCAAGGGATCCCTGCTTGACCTGGATGCAGACGTATGTGATGCCCGAGTCGGACGCGGCGCGGAACTGGCGGTGTGCGGCGGGGGAAATGCGCAGCCAGTCGCCGGCTGCAAGCTCGATTTCCTCACTGTCGATCGTGACCGAGCCGGCGCCTTCGAGCACGCCATAGATTTCCTCGTTTTCCTTGTGTGCATGGACAAACGGAACGTCAGCGCCGGCGGGAAGATTGTTGACACTCACCTCTGCCCCGGTAAGCCCGAGCACTTCGTGCAGCTCGACACGGCTCTCATTACCGATGTGGGTCTTTGCATAATTAGCCATAATGGTTCCTCTCTTGGGGTTGATTTACCTTGCAGGCATCTCCTGCGTGAGTTATATTCAACGCGAAGGCGCATGCAAATACGAGTACGCACATATTTGTAACTGCGTACTTTTTTGTGAAACCGGTATGGTCAAGGAGGTTGGGTCTCCCGTGATGGCGAAAGAGGAACTTCCGGAGTGTCCGGTCGCAACGGCGGTAGCGCTCATTGGCGGCAAGTGGAAGCTGCTCATTATACGTAACTTGCGCGTACGCCCTTGGCGTTTCAACGAGTTGCGCCGCGACCTCGAGGGGATCTCTCAGAAGGTGCTTACCGACAGCCTGCGGCAGATGGAGGATGATGGGCTGGTCTTTCGCCATGACTATGGCGAGAATCCTCCCCGCGTTGAGTATGGCCTTACCGAGCTCGGCCGCCAGATGATGCCCATCATGGACTCGCTCGCAGACTTCGGCGCTTATTACAAGACGGTCGTTTCGTAGCGGACACGCTGCTTAGGGGGCGGAGAACCGCTACGAGTACGGTAGCGGTACTCCTACGGCCGCTGTCGTTCCCGCAGGATTAGAGCGGAAGGAGACTGCAATGGGGTCGTCCGCCCCACAAGAAGGCCCTCCCTTTCCGGTATGGCGCCGACATGCGCACGCCGGCTCAAACTGCTCGATGCGCGAAGTGTTGTTATGGCTTCACTCAGCCTGCGGACGCCCAATCATCCGTGCACCACATTCTGCCCATGTGCATGGGCGGCTGCCCCCACCGCCATATGGTCTCCGGCGAGCGCCGTTGCCCCTGGTTCAAAGACGACCCCGATGCCTACGTCCTCGCCAAAACTCGCGACGCCCGTAAGAGCCGCCAATAAAACCTCCGGCCCTGCTTGGCCCTGGGAATAAACGTCAGACTTGCCCGATTCACGCTTCGCGCAAGGGCCGTTCTACTTCCCAAACCTGATCTGTCTGTCGCACAGCTCAAGGGAGCCTGGGATACCTCTTTGATATCTTCCACGAACTACTGGAGTGCGGCACAGTCGGATGACTGGACCGTTTTCGTTGGAGCTTGGTTGTTTGCCTGTGTGAATGGCGTATTTGCTTTAGCTAGTGGTTGCGACGCCTTGTTGCAGAAATGCCAACTGCTGCAACTACACCACCGGCAACACTCAGGGCGGTTGCCATCGCACTGTTGTCGCCCGTCGCGGGCAGGGTGGTCCCGGCTGGTTTAACTGCCGTTACTGCCTTGGTGGAAACGGGATTTGCCGTGGGCTTTTCTGTCTTGGGCTGCGGTGTGGGCTCGGGCTTGGTTTCCGGTTCGGGTTTGACCTCTGGGATCGGCTTAACACTTGGATCGGGTTTGGAACCGCTCGTATCGGTTGCAATCAAGTGCACGTCACTGTCGAAGATGTAACGGATGTAGTAATCGTGCCGCGTCTCGTGCATAATCCCTTGCCCGCTGTCGAAGTCACGATCAACGTGTGTGCCAAGGTGGGCTGAGCTGTTGAGGTTCAGCCTGTAAGGGATTTGGTCGTCGGCGTAACTGCCTGTAAAGACTACGGTTGCTCTAACGTGATTGTCGATCATGGTCAGGGCAATAGAGACGCTGGCCTCTTTGGGGTTCTCGGTTTTTATAAGGCCTTCGGTATCGGTGTCGATCTTGAAGAGAAGGACGGTGTCGTTAAGCCCGTAGATGAAGTCTTCGGGTTTGTCGGGGAAATCGTATACAAACGCCTCATTCTGGACCAAGATAAAGGCAGGAGGGAGCTCCAGGTCATAGTTATGGTCGACAACGGTGGTAGCTGTGAGGCTGCCTTCTGCGTTGGCTTCGTCGCAGGTAATGGGTGCTGCGACATCGGTTTCGGGCATTTCTGTCGCCAGTGCTGCGCAGGGTAGCAAAAGCAGTCCTGCCACAAGAATGCTTACTCCGAAGGCGGCGATTCTGGCGTCTGCATGACGCTTGACGTCGCGGATAGACAGGCCAGTCCGTTTGTTATGGGTCTGCGGTGCAACATGCTGTCCATACATAAGACGCTCCTTGTTCGTAGGCCGGTTTCCGCGGATCTATATTGCGCCTGGCCGATGCGGCTAGGCTCTTTCACGCGAACGCTTATGCGAGCAGGGAGAAAGTTCAAGCTAATTTTCCCACAGTCGATACTTTGCGAGCAACGATTTGCTGTTCAATTCTCGGAGAGAGAATCAAGGTGGCCGAGGAGTTATCAGCCAATAAGATTGTGTTTAGAGAACACGAACGAGAGATGCGATCTACAGACGACTGAATAGCTCCATCCGTTTTGGTTAAAACAAAAAATATGCCGCGCGCCTGCGGCATGAAGGAGGGAGATTTCTATGAATATCGTTGTATTGAGTGGTAGCCCGCGCAAGGGTGCCAATACCGACATCATGGTCGAGGCCTTTGCCGAGACCGCGCGCGAGGGCGGCAATACGGTCGAAGTCGTCCGCGTTGCCAGCAAGAAGATTGCTGGTTGTCTGGGATGTCAGTACTGCTTTGCCCATGAGGGTGCCTGCGTGCAGAAGGACGACATGGCCGGTGTGGTCGAGTCGCTGAAAGGCGCCGATATGGTTGTCTTCGCTTCGCCTATCTACTGGTTTGATATCACTGCGCAGGAGAAGGCCGCTGTCGACCGCCTGTACGCCTTTGGTGCTACGGGCTTCCCGTTCACCAAGACGGCCCTTTTGCTCGATAGCCACAGCGAGGGCGTCTATGATGCGGCGATCGCTATGTACAAGTCAACCTGCGCGTACTGCAAGTGGGAGGACCAGGGCATTGTCGCCATCAGCGGTATGACCGAGCGCGACAGCATGGCATCGTCGCCCAAGTTGAAAGAGGTGCGAGAGCTCGCTCGCAAGCTCGCCTAAGGACAAGAAGAACGCATGGCAATAAGCGTTGGCGGAAATGCTTGCTGTCCTTACCAAGAGGATTACTGATTGCCATGCGTTGATGTCCTTATGGACAATCTCCGCGTGCTAGGAGACTTTCTCGCTCAGGAACTCCCTGAATGCGGGGATGTCAAAGCCAACGAGACCACGCCCACGTTCCCCGATGACGCCGTCCTCGAGAAGGCGGCGTTTGTATTGGCTTGCGTAGTTGCTGGCGACGCCCATGCGTTTGGCTATCTCCGAGACCCTGCTGGGGCCAGAATCGGGCAGCATCGCGAGTAAAAACTCAATGTCTTTATCGGAAAGCTCTCGATAGGTCGTTTCGAGAATGCGATCACGCAGCTCCATGCGTGCGAGTAGGGAACCCTGCTGGACATCGGATGCACTGATTTGGGGCGAGTTCTCCGAAACATCCCAAGTGCGATATCCGACGAGCTGCATCATGTAGGGGAATCCGTCGACGGCCTTCACAGCATTCTCGAGCGCTTCTGGTGTGATTGAACGTCCTCCGGCCTCAACGGTTTTGCGAAACGCGTTTGCAATTTCAACGTCAGTGATTCGTCCTAACTGATGATATTGGGAACGCCTGAGGAACGAGACGGGATCGTTACGCAGCAACGCCGATACTTTGTAGGGCAGTCCTGCCATGAGTAGGGCAACTTTTTTACCTTCGCGTACAAAGTGCTGGTAAACAGAGGCAAATTGAAGCATTTCTTCGAGATCGACGGTGACTTCATCGATGGTAATGAGAAGTCCGATGTCATGTTTTTCGAGTTGCTTAAAGATGCCATTCATGCGTGTGCGCCAGTTGCCCTGGACCTCTTGAGCATATGTCCAATCGATGCCCACTGGACCAATTTGAACGCCGTTTATGCGCGCATGAGGCTGTGAGAGGTAGCTATCTGCGGCTTCTTTGGTTCGCTCGATAATATCTTCGAGCATGCCTGGCATGGCGGAGACATTTGCTGCGATCCAACCGTGTTCAAGCGCCGTTTCTGAAAGGAGCGAGAGAAGCGCCGTCTTGCCCGTTCCCCTTGCGCCCGTAAAAATGGTCGACAGGTTGGGATCTCCCGGGCCGTTGATAAAGCCACGGTTGATGTCACGCAGAATATGCTCGCGACCCGCTAGAAAGGGAGGGACGCTTCCGAACGTCGGGGTAAAGGGGTTCTTGCTGTACTCCATGGTGGCTCCTTTGCAAGTTTTGCTAATTTTTGCAAGTTTTGCTAACTTTTGCAAGTTTTGCTAACGACTGACCAAAGGGCATCGAAGCAGTGGCGCTGACATTTTTTACGCAGAAAAATAAGCAGAAATCAATTTATCTGCGTTAAAAAATAGTTGAGAAGAAAAACGACGAGTCCCGGGCGCAATGACGTTGCGTTCCGGGCCTCGTCGCTTTGCGAAGTATCTAACGATCTCGTTGCCGTCGTCCTAGTCAAACAGGCTCGGCATGTCGTTTTCTTTCATAAGGGCACCGGCGGAGGGGAGGCTCTGTGCGGTGAACTTTTCGGCCGAGACACCGGCGCCAAGGATCTCCTCGGTCGTGCCGACGGTGGTGACCGAGCGGCCCTTCTTGGCCGTAAAGGCCTGGACGCCCTGCGTGTTGGTGGTCGTCTTGGTCTTGAGCAACGACGTGTTGAAGTTCATCAAACGATAGTCGCTCGAGACCAGTGCGATGTCGCGGTCTTCCTTGAGCACCTGGGCATACAGCAGCTTGCTGCCGCCGTAGATAGCGTTCTTGAGGCGCTTGCGGTTGGTCTTGGTGACGTATCCAGAAAGTGCGACACGCACCACGCGGCCGTTCTCAAAGACAAACAGCACGTCGGCCTTATAGTCCTCGGGGTCGATGACCCAGATGACGCTCTCGTCGGGTTCCATCTCAAGATCGGTCGGCAGGTACGAGCCCAGCTGGGCCGACTTGGTGTCCTCAAACGCCGCAACCTTGCATTTGTACACCTGGCTCTTGTTGGTAAAGACCAGCAGCTCGTGGGTGTTGGAGGACGGGAACTCGATAAAGGGTTTGTCGCCGTCCTTGTACTTGAGCGTGGTCGCCTTCTTGAGCACGCGGTCCGTCATCTTCTTAAGGTAGCCATCGCGCGAGAGCATGATGGTCACCGGGTACTCCTCGACCTCGGGCTCCAAGCTTACCTCGATAACCTCATGGGGCTCGATCCTGCCCGTGCGACGCGGCATCACATATTTCTTGTTGACCGCGGCCAGCTCGTCGCTGATGACCTTCTTGATGTTCTCCTCGCTGGAGAGGATCTCCTCAAGCTCGGCAATCTCGCTCTCAAGCTTGGCGATGTCCTTGGTGCGGTTGAGGATGTACTCTTCGTTAATGTTGCGGAGCTTGAGCTCGGCAACAAACTCGGCCTGGGTCTCGTCGATGTCGAAACCCTTCATAAGGTTGGGCACGACCTCGGCTTCAAGCTTGGTGCCACGGATGATGGCGATGGCCTTGTCGATGTCGAGCAAGATTGCCTCGAGGCCGTGCAGCAGGTGCAGGCGCTCGGACTTTTTGCCCAGGTCAAAGTTAATGCGGCGACGCGTGGACTCAATACGCCATTTGACCCACTCGTGCAGAATCTGGCGCACGCCCATAACGCGGGGATAGCCGTCGACGAGCACGTTGAAGTTGCACGAGAACGAATCCTGCAGCGTGGTCGAGCGATAGAGCTTGGCCATGAGCTTGTCGGGGTCGACGCCGCGCTTAAGGTCGATGGCGATGCGCAGGCCCGAAAGATCGGTCTCGTCGCGGATGTCGGCAATCTCCTTGACCTTGCCCTCCTTGGAGAGCTTGACGATGCGCTCGATGATGATATCGGTCTTGGTGGTGTAGGGGATCTCGTAGACCTCGATGATGCGCTCTTCGGGAATCCAGCGCCAGCGGGAACGGATCTGGAAGCTGCCAAGACCGGTCTCGATGATCTTCTCCATCTCCTCGCGGCGGTAGATGATCTCGCCGCCGGTCGAGAAGTCGGGCATGGGCATATACTCGAGCAGGTCGCAGTCGGGATCCTGCAGGTAATGCATGGTGGCGGTGCAGACCTCGTTGAGGTTGAAACCGCAGATGTCGGACGCCATGGCGACGCCGATGCCTTTGTTGGCCGAAACCAGAATATTGGGGAACGTGGTGGGCAGCAGGCGCGGCTCCTTCATGGCGCCGTCGTAGCTGTCAACGAAGTCGACCGGGTCCTTGTCGATGTCCTTAAAGATCTCGGCGCTGATGGGGGAGAGCTTGGCCTCGGTATAACGCGAGGCGGCGTAGCTCAGGTCGCCCGAATAGTACTTGCCAAAGTTGCCCTTCGACTCCACGAAGGGGGCGAGCAGTGCCTCGTTGCCGGTGGCCAGACGCACCATCGTCTCGTAGATCGCGGCGTCGCCGTGCGGATTGAGCTTCATGGTCTGGCCCACGATGTTGGCGCTCTTCTGGCGCTCGCCCTTGAGCAGACCCATCTTGTACATGGTGTAGAGCAGCTTGCGGTGCGAGGGCTTAAAGCCGTCGATCTCGGGGAATGCACGCGAGACGTTGACGCTCATGGCGTAGGGCATGTAGTTGACCTCGAGCGTCTGCGTGATCGGCTGGTCGGTGACCTCGGAGTGCAGGCCGATGACGTTCTCGGCGTTGACCTGCTTTTTCTTTGGCTGGTTCTTCGTCTTCTTCTTTGCCACGATTTCCTCTTGAACTTCTTATGGGCCGTCGTTATCGATTTGCTGCTATTGCAGGTCCAGCTGGTCCAGATATTCCTTGCCGTGCTCGGAGATATGGCGCTTGCGGCCCGCTTCGTCGTTGCCCAGCAACAGGTTAAACATGGTCTCCATCTTGGTGACGTCCTCGGGCTCCACCTTGATCAGGCGACGCGTCTCGGGGTTCATGGTGGTGAGCCACATCATGTCCGGGTCGTTCTCGCCAAGACCCTTGGAGCGGTTGATGGAGCACTTTTGGTCGCCAATCTCCTTGAGGATGCCGTTCTTCTCGAGCTCGGTGTAGGCAAAGTAGGTCTTCTCTTTGCAGTTGATCTCGTAGAGCGGCGACTCGGCGATATACACGTAACCCTCGTCGATAAGTGTGGGCACCAGGCGGTAAAGCATGGTGAGCACGAGCGTGCGGATGTGGTAACCGTCGACGTCGGCGTCCGTACAGATGATGACCTTGTTCCAGTTGAGGTTGTCCAGGTCAAAGGCACCAAGGTTTTTGATGCGCTTGTCCTTGATCTCCACGCCGCAGCCCAGCACGCGCATGAGGTCCATGATGATGTCGGACTTAAAGATGCGTGGATAGTCCTCCTTCAGGCAGTTGAGGATTTTGCCGCGGACGGGCATAACGCCCTGGAACTCGGCATCGCGCGAGGTGCGAATGGCGCCTGCTGCCGAGTCGCCCTCTACGATGTAGATCTCGCGACGGTTCTTATCTTTGGAGCGGCAGTCGATGAACTTCTGCACGCGGTTGGCCATGTCGGTCTTCTGCTGCAGGTTGGTCTTGATGCTCTGGCG
>CATXWM010000048.1 GCA_958403205.1 uncultured Collinsella sp.
AGGCCCGATTTTGCCTCTTGACAATGTCCTGCTCATATTAAAAGGAACGTCCCTACGTGCCGACTGGTTGCATTAGGAGTATCATCATCTGCGCAAATAAGCACGAAAGAGCATATTAGAGATTGAGAGCATATGGCTGACACCGTATCTAAGCACATTGACATGACCACCGGCTCGCTGTGGCGCAATATCCCCCTGTTCGCCTTCCCCGTGGCCGCCACGAGCATCTTGGAGCAGCTGTCGAACCTCATCGCCACGGTCATCATCGGTAACTTCTCGGGCGACCAGGGAACCCTCGCCATGGCAGCGGTCGGCTCCAATGTTCCGCTTACCAGTCTTATGCTCAACCTGTTTATTGGCATGTCGCTTGGCTCCAACGTGGTCATCGCCAACGCCATCGGCCGCAACGATCAGAACATGGTCAAACGCGCCGTCCATACCTCGATTTTAATGGCGCTCGTGGGCTTTGTCGTCATCGCCCTGGGCGAGGTCTTTGCCGAGCCCATGCTCGCCGCGCTCAACGTTCCCGCCGAGACCATGCCGCTCGCTTCACTCTACCTACGTGTCTTTTTGCTCAGCATGCCCTCGATTTTGCTCTACAACTTTGAGGCCGCGATTTTCCGCTCCGTCGGCATCACCCGCATGCCGCTGCAGGCGCTTGCCGTGTCCACCGTCCTCAACATTGGCCTGGACCTCATCTTTGTCCCCGTACTCCACTGGGGCGTCGCGGGCGTCGCCATCGCCACCGCCATCGCCTACACCGTCAGCGCCGCTACGCTCTTTATCCGCCTGCTCAAGACCGACTCCGTCGTCCGCGTCACCCCGCGCGACCTGGCTATCGACCCCGTCGCCCTCAGGCGCATCGTCAAGATCGGTCTGCCCGCCGGCATCCAAAGCGCTGTCTTTGCCGTCGCCAACATCATCATCCAGTCTGCCATCAACAGCCTTGGCACCGAAGTCATGGCCGCATCGAGCGCCGCCATGAGTCTGGAGTACGTGTGCTACAACCTGCTTAACAGCTTTAGCCAGGCGTGCACCACCTTTGTGGGACAAAACCACGGTGCCCGCCAGATCGATCGCTGCACCAAAACGCTTAAGGTCTGCCTGGTCGAAGGCGGTATCGTTGCACTCACCACGATCATCGTTATTGTCGGCCTGGGGCGCGAGATCTTGTCGCTGTTCAACAGCGACCCCAACATCGTCTCGATCGGCTATATCCGCGTGTGTTCGATCTTCCCGGCGTACGCCTTTAGCATGTTCTACGAAAACATGTCGGGTTACCTGCGCGGCTTTGGTATCTCGCTCACGCCCGCCCTCATCACCATGATCTGCGTCTGCGGCATCCGCTTCTATTGGGTTTTCTGCGTGTTCCCGCACTTCCGCACCTTTGCGAACATCATGATGGTCTACCCCATCAGCCTGGGCACCACGGCGTTCTTTATGGTCGTGGCGGTACTACTTTGCCACCCGGCACGCACCTATCGCGCCACCCAAGCCAAAGCGACAGCCCGCTAAACACCACACTCAACGCCACGCCAGTCATTAATTGACAATATGCGAGCTCATATAGTCGATAAAGCGCCTCGTGGCGATGGGCATGGTGTCCCAGCTGCGCCAGGCTGCCACCACGTCGCGCGAAGGAGCGTGCACGATGGGCCGCACGCGAATATCGGCCCGCATGCCCTCAACGGTACGGCGATATAGCATGCTCACACCTAGGCCCTCCTCCACCATCGCCATGATGGTGTAGTCGTCGGTCACCTCACTCGTCACGTGCGGCGACAGCCCATGCGCCGCGAATGCATCGAGCACCAGGCTCTGTTCGCCCTCATCCAGCAGCACAAACGGCTCGGACGCCAAGTCGGCGAGCGTCACCTTTTCCTTTGCCGTCAGCGGATGCGCGGCCGGCAACAGCGCCACCAACTCATCGTGATAGACCACGCGCTTCTCGAGCCCCGCGGTAAATCCGCGCGCCGTAAAACAAAAATCAACCACGCCATCGTGCACCCACTGGGCGTTGCGCGTGTAATCGCCCTGCTTGAGGGTAAAGTGCACGCCCGGGTGCAGCGCTCCAAAGTCGCGGATCACACGCGGCAGCACGGTACGACTCACGTTGGTAAACGTCGCAATGCGAATATCGGTCGACGAAAGCCCCAGCAGCTCCTGGCGCTTGCCCTCGAGCTCGGCCTCAGCGGTCACGATTTGGCGCAGATACGGCAGATATTGTTTACCGTCGCGCGTAAGCGAAACGCCCTGCTTTCCGCGCTCGATAAGCGTGGTACCCAGCTCGCGCTCGAGCGCCTTGACGGCCTGACTCACCGCACTTTGCGTATAGCCCAGCTCGTCCGCCGCACGTTTCAGGCTGCCGCAATCGACCACCATACAAACAATCTGATACCGCGATGCCATCGTGCCTCCACATCAATGCAGCCGTAAAACGTTTTGTCAGCGCTTTTCGCGCCTACTTTAGCATTTCTTAATCATACTGAAGATACATTCGCTTTACTACATCCAAATCTGGGAGCAGAATCCTTTTTACGAAACCGTTCTGTAACAAAAGGAGTCCCATGGATCGCAAAAAAGCAATCGCGCTCTCATTTTCCGTTCCCGTCGCATGGGGCTTTTCGTACCCTCTCATGAAGATCGGCATGGACAGCATGAACGCCACGAGTATCGTCGCGCTACGCTGCATCATCGCCTTTGTGGCCTGCCTGCTGCTCTTCCACAAGCGCGCGTTGCGCATCAACCGCGATCTTATGGTCCGTGCCGCCATCATCGGCGCCATTATGGCAACCGAGCTCACCTGCATGTGCCTGGGCTCCAGCCTCACCTCCGCCTCCACCGCCGGCTTTTTGCAGAGCCTGACGGTCGTGATCGTGCCGTTTGCCAACGCCGCCCTGCTGCGTCGCGCCCCCGAGCGCAAAGTGCTCGTCGGCACCGCCATCGTCACCTGCGGTATGTTGCTGCTCTCGGGCGCCGACTTTACTAGCCTGAACCCGGGCGCGCTCATCATGCTGCTCTCCGCCTTTGTCTACGCCGGACACATCATTGTCGCCAAGCGCTTTGTCGAAGAAGTCGATCCGCTTGCTCTGGGCGTTTGGCAGCTGGGCTTTGGCGGCCTGTTCTCGGGCATTGCCGCATGCGTCTTTGGCGGTTTCACGCTTCCCAGTACGCCCAGCGAGATCGTGGTCGTCGTTGCCCTCGCGCTCATCTGCTCTGCCTACGGTTTTATCACCCAGACGCTCGTGCAGTCCCACGTGCCCGCCGAGACCACCGGCTTCGCCTTCTCGCTCGAGCCAGTCTGCTCCGCCGTCTTCTCGTTCTTCCTGGTCGGCGAGGTCCTGAGCCCCATCGCCTTCTTTGGCGCCGCCCTCATCCTCACCGGCGTCATGGTGGCAACCGTCGAGCTTCCGCGCCTTCGCGCGCATGGACAGGCTCGCATGGCAGGAGCGCCCGAGCACGTCTCGTAGACCCCGCTCTTCATACAGCCGTGGCATAAAGGCAACCGGTGCGCCTTTACAATAGATGCCAACAGAGCATCTGCCATAAAGGAGCCCCATGGACACCGCAACCCGCGACCTCAACATAGCAACTTGGTTGGGCGATGCACCGCAGCCGGTACGTGACACTACGAACCAGCTGCTCGAGCGCATCGCCCTTTTGCGTGCCGAGCAGACTATCTACCCGGCACAAGACGACATCCTCAATGCCCTCGCCTACACGCCGGCCGACCAGGTCAAGGTTGTCATCTTGGGTCAAGACCCCTATCACGGACCCAACCAGGCAATGGGGCTGTCGTTCTCGGTCCCCGCGACGCAAACCAAGTTGCCGCCGAGCCTGCGCAACATCTATAAGGAACTCAAAGCCGATCTGGGTTGCCCCATTCCCGCCACGGGAGACCTAACCCCATGGGCACAGCAGGGCGTCCTGCTCCTCAACACCACGCTCACCGTGCGCGAGCATGCCGCCAACTCGCACGCCAAACTGGGCTGGAGCACGCTCACCGACTACGTTATCGAACGCTGCTGTCAGCTGCCCCAGCCGGTAGTCTTTTTGGCATGGGGCCGCTTTGCCCAGCAGATGGTCGAAGGCAAGCTCGCCGCTACCGGCGCGGGCAAGGCAACCGGCAAGTTCTGCCTGGCCTCTACGCACCCCTCGCCGCTTTCGGCCAACCGTGCCACGGCAGAACTCCCCGCTTTTATGGGGTCGCGCCCCTTCTCTGCCGCCAATCGGCTACTCGAACAGCACGGCTCGACCCCCGTCAACTGGACTTGCATTGGCTAAAAATCGATACATCAAAAACGCGCCCGACGGCTTTCCATCGGGCGCGTTTCCTATTCGGGCCAAATAAATTGTGTGCGGCCGGCCTCGCCGCCATCGATTAGCAGACTCTGCCCGGTCATAAACCGGTTGGTCACGCCCACAAAGTAGATCCACTCGGCAATCTCTTGGGCGGTGGCCCAGCGCTTAAGCGGCGTGAGCTCCATAATCTGGTTCCACAGGTGTTCGTCTTCCATCACGCAACGGTTGAGCGGCGTGATAACGCCACCCGGGTCCACACTGTTGGCGATAGCCTGCGGCGCCAGACGGTTTGCAAGGTTCTTGGTGTAGGCGATAACGCCGCCCTTGCTGGCGGCATAGTCGGGAAACTCCGATCCCGTATGCCCGCTCGCCGACCCCACATTGACCACGGATTTGATAGCCGGCGCCGGCTTGGCGGCAAGCCCCTCCCCCGCAAAGGCGTAGCGCTCGGTCACGTTGATGGTGCCATACAGGTTGGCGGCGATGTCGTCGGCCGAATCCTGCGTACCGGCAACGTTCACGATCACCTGGGGTTCAAGGTCGCCTGGAAACGAGCCCGGCTCGCGGACATCAACGATCAGATGGCGGTAGCGCTCGTGTTCGACCGCCGCCGGCAGCAGATCAAAGCCCACAACCTCGTGGCCCTCGTCCAAAAAGCGCTGCACGCATGCGGCTCCGATACCGCCCGAAGCGCCCGTGATCAAAACCCGCATACTTGCTCCTTAGGCGGTTGCGTGGCGCTCGAGGTACTCGGAGCCCACATTCTCGCGCTCCCAGCCGCGCACGACCTTGTAGCCCACAGGGCTCAGGAAGACCTCGCATAGCAGCTCGGCAACAGCACCCGTCAGCGAGCACATAAGGACCTGCACCCAGGTCCAACCAAAGAACGTGTGGCTCACTACAATGGCAAAGACCAGGTTGTCGATAAACTGGCCAACACCCGTAGACACATAGGAGCGGAAGGCAAAGCTCGCAAAGTTATTCTTTTTGAGCATACGGCCAAGCGACTGGTTGAGCGTGGAGTTAACCACGGCAGAAACGAGCATGGCAAGCGACGAGCCAAGCACCACGTACCAGGTGCCACCGATGGTGGCGTTAAGGGCAGTATTGACCTCGATCATACCCGTGTCGTAGTAAGCGCCCCACATGCCGGGCGTGAGCGAGCATGCCCAAAAGCACAGGCTCACGGCCAGGTTGACCAGCAGCGCGAGGATAGAGATTTTGATGGATGCCTTGGCGCCAAAGCGCTTGCAAATCATGTCCTGGCACAAAAACGAAACCCAGCTCACCACAAAGCCACAGTCGAGCGCCAGATACGGTAGGCTGATGAGTTCTTTGTTGGCCAGCAGGTTCATCATGATGACGCTCACGAAAAACAGCGAAACCGTTGCCGCGGGAATGCTCCGCAACAGGACCTTGTAGTCCTCCATGACCTTCTTGATCATTATGTACTCCTTTGGTTTTAGGTTTAACGAGCAGGATATCGGACCCGAACTGCTCGGACGCCCCGGTCTTGAGACGACGGTGGGTATGATAGCCGCTCACACGGCATCAGGCAAGCAAACGGCGCGGCAGCCCCGCAGGGCCACCGAGCCGATGCGTTAAAAGGCCACGTTGCCAAACTCCGACAGGATAAGGTCGGGGTTGTGGTCGGTTGCCCAATCCACGTTCCACGGGCTCGTGAACAACAGCAGCTTACCGCCGCGCATGTCCTCGACGCGCAACGTGTCGCGCGTGAGCGAAAGGCCCGGGATATCGATGGTGTCGGGGTCGTTCTGGATCCAGCGGATGTCCGTATAGGGCAGCGGCTGGCGACGAACCTCAACACGGTACTCAGCCTTGAGGCGGCGCTCGAGCACCTCAAACTGCAGCACGCCGACCACGCCCACGATGACGCTTTCCATGCCGGCACCCAGCTCGCGGAAGATCTGGATGGCGCCCTCCTGGGCAAGCTCCTCCATACCCTTGACGAACTGCTTGCGCTTGAGCGTATCGACCTGCGTAATGCGAGCGAACATCTCGGGGGCAAACGTCGGGATCTGCGGATACTGCACGTGGCGCTTGCCGGAGCACACGGTGTCGCCGATGCTAAAGATACCCGGGTCGAACAGGCCCACGATATCGCCCGCGTACGCCTCATCCACGATGGCGCGGTCATCGGCCATCATCGACGTGCCCGTGGCAAGCTTGAGTTTGCGGTTGCCCTGCACGTGGAAGGCATCCATGCCGCGCTCGAACTTGCCCGAGCAAATGCGCACAAAGGCGATGCGGTCGCGGTGGTTCTTGTCCATGTTGGCCTGGATCTTAAACACAAAGCCGCTAAAGTCGTCACGGCAGGGATCGACCGGCTCGCTGGTGAGTGTATCGGTATAGGCGCGCGGCGTCGGGGCCAGACGCAGGAACTCCTTGAGGAAGGGCTCCACGCCAAAGTTGGTGAGCGCCGAGCCAAAGAACGCCGGGCTCAGCTTGCCGCAGGCCACGGCATCCAAATCGAGCTCGTCGCCGGCACCATCGAGCAGCTCGATGTCGTCCATCAGGTTCTTATGGTTCTCTTCGCCAATAAGCTCGTCCATGGAAGGATCGCCCAGCTCGGCCTCGACCTCGGCGACCTTCTTGGTGGCGTTGGCGTGGCCGTCGCCCTCAAAGGCGATAACGCGACGCGTCTGACGATCGAACACGCCGCGGAAATTGCGGCCGCTGCCGATCGGCCAGTTCATGGGATAGGTGTTGATGCCCAGGACATTCTCGATTTCTTCCATGAGCTCAAACGGGTCGCGGGCCTCGTGGTCGAGCTTGTTCACAAAGGTGAAGATGGGAATGTGGCGCAGCGTGCAGACCTTAAAGAGCTTCTTGGTCTGGGCCTCGACGCCCTTGGCGCCGTCGATGACCATGACCGCAGCATCGGCGGCCATAAGGGTACGGTAGGTATCCTCCGAGAAGTCCTGGTGGCCGGGGGTATCGAGGATATTGACGCAGGCGCCGTCGTAGGTGAACTGCAGCACCGAGGAGGTGACGGAGATGCCGCGCTCCTTCTCGATGTCCATCCAGTCCGAGACGGCATGCTTGGCCGAGCTCTTGCCCTTGACCGAGCCGGCAGTCTGGATGCTGCCGGTATAGAGCAGCAGCTTCTCGGTAAGCGTGGTCTTACCGGCGTCCGGGTGGCTGATGATCGCGAATGTGCGGCGCGACGAGATTTCATCCGACAGGCTTGCCATGCGGATCCTTTCTTGCATTGAGTGCATTACGTCGTTGTAACCGCACTATTGTAGCCGCGAAATCCCGCCATAGGGCGCCTATCAGGACAAATTCATCAGATGGGACCTGGGTAGCCGGGCCAATCGGTATTTGCCTCTTGCAGAACTGTGCATAGTGTATATATACTGTGCTTACCGGTTATATACACGTGTAGCCCAACAGCTAAGGAGCCGCTGTGGACATCATCCTATCCAATTCGAGCGACAAGCCCATCTACGAGCAAATAGCCTCGCAGGTCAAAGCTCAGATCCTTTCGGGCACACTCGCTGCGGGAGCCAAACTCCCCAGCATCCGTGCACTCGCGAGCGACCTGGGCGTGAGCGTCATCACCACCAAGCGCGCCTACGCCGACCTGGAGCAACTCGGGTTTATCTGCACCGTGCAGGGCAAAGGCTGCTTTGTCGCCGAGGGCAACCAAGAACTCTTGCGCGAAAACCAGCTCTGCCATATCGAAGATCTGCTTGCGAAAGCGGCAAGCCAAGCCGAAGCCTTGGGCGTCACGCGCAACAAACTGCACGAGATGCTCGACCTGGTAGCCCCCGAAACCATGCAGTAGCCATCTGCAAGAAAGGCTATACCATGCAAAACTTGCTTGAACTCAAAGGCATCTCACGCGCTGTAAGCGACCGCTTTTCGCTGCGCGACGTCACGCTTGCCGTGGAGCCTGGCCAGATCGTCGGCTTTGTTGGTGCCAACGGTGCTGGCAAAACAACGACGATTCGAGCTGCTCTCGGGCTTATAAAGCTCGATGCCGGCGAAGTGCACCTGTTTGGGCAGCGCTGTGGCGCCGACGCGCCCGATGGGTCGCAACGCCATCTACGCTCCCGCGTCGGTCTTGTCCTGGACACGTGCCCCTTCCCTTCCACGCTCAAGGTGACCGAAGTTGAGGCACTCGTAAGCCCGGCGTGCCCCATCTGGAGCCACGACACCTTCGCTAGTCTCATCGACCGATTTGGCTTGGATCCCAAGACAAAGGTCAAGGACCTCTCCCGCGGCATGGGCATGAAACTGCAGCTTGCCTGTGCACTCAGTCACAATGCCAAGCTGCTCGTTTTGGACGAAGCCACCGCGGGCCTCGATCCCATGGCACGCGAGGAACTGCTTGATGAGCTGCTTGCCTTTGTCGCCGACGGCCAGCACAGCGTGCTGCTCTCGAGCCACATTACGTCCGACCTCGATCGCACTGCCGACCGCGTCGTCTGCATCGATAATGGCTCGATTATTTTTGACCTGCCGCGCGAGGACATTACCGACCGCGCCGGCATCGCCCACTGTACCCAAGCACAGGCCGCCGAGCTTATGGCTTGCGTCGAAGGCGCCCGTGCCGTCCACCACGCCTATAGCGTGGACGTGCTCGTGCCCAACCGTCGCGAAACGCTCGAGGCCTTTCCCGAGATTCCCTGCGATCGGGCAACCATTGATGACTATCTGCGCCTCATGCTGAAAGGGGCTTCGAAATGAAACGCGCCTTTATGTCCGAGCTCGCCATCGTTCGCACGCTCACCCCGAGCATCGCGGGCGTCGGCCTGTTCATATTCGTCGTATTGACCCTTGCCAACGCGACAGACGGCGATTCCGGCATGAGCGCCGGTGCCTGTGCGGTCAGCGCCATGTCGCCCATCATAATCATGAACTCGCTAGCTGGCTACGATAACCAAAACGGCTGGGAGCGTTATCGAGCAACGCTGCCCTTCTCGCGCAAAGACATTATCTGCGCACGCTACCTGTGCATCGTTGTCTTCTCGGTCGTCATGGCATGCGCGGCTACGCTTCTGAACATCCTCGCCCTTCCGCTCTTCGACCCCATGGGCATCCCTTCGACATGCCAGACGATCTTTGAAATCGCAACCGCCTCGGCGGCATCGATGCTCATCTCCCTCATGATGGTATTCTTGACACAGCCGCTGTTCTTCCGATTTGGGCACATGGAGGCGCTGCGCCTATCCCTTGGCCTGTTTGCCCTGTTTGGCTGCGGCACCATGGCAATGCTGAGTTCCTCCAACCCCATCAGCAACTGGCTCATGTCGATTGCCGGAGCGAATCCCGATCCTGCCGTTCTGGGCTGTCTGTGCGCAGGAATTGCCGTGCTGGCCCTCGCGCTATGCGCAATCAGCTGCACCGTCAGCACCAAGGTTTATCGAGTACGCGACCTGTAGGCACGCGAGTCTCAATCCACGAAGGACGCGATCGCCCCCCCCGCAAATCCGTGACAAATGGCATATCCCCGGCGTACGCCACCGTACTACTTGCGCAGCGGCTTGGGCAGTGGGATACCGGCGGCAATGGCTGCGGCGATGATCATGCAGACAATGCCCTTGAGCGGGAAACACATAAGCAGCAGGCCCACGACCATGACGGGCTGACGCATAACGGCGCCCATCGTCGAGGCCGTGCAAACGGCGACGCAAAAGACCGGATCGGCGCCGGTGAGGATAGCAAGGCCATAACCCAGGCTTACGCCCGAGAAGATAACCGGGAAGAAGTGGCCGCCGCGCCAACCAAGGTTGATGAGGGCGGGCGTCAGCATGGCCTTAACAAGACCGGTCGCGATAAGCACGCCGGCGGGAATGGTCAGATAGGTTTCCATGAGCACGTCGGCCTGCGTCTCGCCGGCAAACATGGTGTAGGGCAGGACCGTGCCGCAGATGGCGAGTGCCAGACCGGCCAGCATGGCTTTGACGACAGGGCGCGCCCCTATTGCATGAGCAAGCGCTTCGCTCGCTTGCTCAGAGACAAAGTACAACCAGCCGCAGACGGTACCGACCAGTGCCAGGGGGATGAGCCAGGTAAGCTCCAGGTTGCCCACCACGGCAGCCTCGAACCTCGGCATACCCATGCCGCCGCCCATGAGCTGGCCGAGCAGCAGGTAGGTGCCCAGGCCGCCAGCAATCGCGATGCCGTAAACCACGGTCTTTTGCGCCTTGGGCAGCCTGATGTTGATCTCACCGGATTCGGAATCCTCGCCATCGCCGGCACCCTGGCCGTCAGCACTTCCGGCAAGCGGCGCCACAAAGCCAAACACGGGCGCGGTAAAGAGCGCCGTCAGGGCAGCCTGGGTGCCCAGCAGCGTGAGCTCCCTAAACTCGGCGCCAAAGCGACGCATACGGTCGCCGACCCAGCTGCACAGACCTGCGATAACGCCGGTCAGACCAGCCTCCGGTCCAATACTTCCACCAAACAGCAGCGGCAGCAATGCCGCGAGCGAAAGCTTGCCCAGGTTGTTGTACGGGTAGCGCCCGTCTTGCTTAACCTTTGCCATCACCTGGTTGAGGTCATCGGTCTTGATGCCCGTCATCTTTTCGTACAGGCCAATCACCAAGCCGCCCAACAGGCAAACGAAAAACGGGTACGGCAAAAAGCCAAACGGGCCGCTGGCGAGTTCGGGCGAAGAGACACCCAGCATATGCGGGACCTCGGTCCACAAATAATCAATGCCGTGCTCCATCGCAAAGAAGAATAGCCAGACTGCGGCACCCGCGAGTGCACCGGTCACGGCAACGCTGACCAAAAACAGCGCTCGGTTCGTGGGTTTGGCAAGGTTATCCATCGGGTCCTCCCGCGGTCAAAGTCGACATAGATACGTTTTATTGTAGAGCGAGCGTTGTCCGAACGAGCCAACCATCTGCGCCGCAAACGGCACCATTGGGAGTCATAGTGGGGCAGGCTCAAGACTTATCCGTTGATAATCGAGGCAATCTCGCGCAAATCGTCGGCAAAGTAGATGCCGAGTTGGCGCCTCGAGCTCGAAAGCCCCTTATCAATCATGTGCCCGAGCAGGGCTTTGAGGTCGTTGTAGTACCCATCCAGGTTGTACAGAATGCACGGCGCACTCAGATGCCCCAACGACACGGCGGACATGACCTCGGCAATCTCCTCGAGCGTGCCCGTGCCGCCCGGAAAGGCAATGAACGCATCACCGAGCTCGATCATCTTGGCTTTGCGCTCGGCCATGTCGCTCGTCACGATGAGGTCGTCAATACCGTCGTGTTGAAACTCTGCCTCGATAAAAAAGCTCGGCTCAACGCCCGTCACATGCCCGCCAGCATCGAGCACGCTATCGGCAAGCGCGCCCATCAGGCCCGACTTGGAGCCGCCGTATACCAGCGCGTGGCCGTTGGTGCCAATCCAGTTGCCCAGCTCCTGTACCGCAGGCAGAAACGCCGGGTCATTACCGACGCTCGCGCCCAGGTACACCGTGATGTTCATATGCAATCCCCCTCGTCGTGACGCGCGGCACCCGTTCTATCGTTGCCGGCGACGGTACTCGCGCACACGGCGCGACAAATCGGCGAGCTCATCGCGGTCGAGTTCTTCCAAATGCTCAAGATCGTCCATAAAGCGCGCCATGGTGTCCTTTTGGCGCAGCTTGATGAGCGTATTGCAGTAGTTCACCGCCACGCCCGTAAGCATGGCGATATAGAAGATACTGATGACGCTTAGGATAACGGTAATGCCGCGGGCAACCGGCGTTTCAGCGGGGATATCGCCAAAGCCGATCGTCGAGACCGTCTCAAAGCTAAACCAGAGACCATCGCCAAACGTGAGGGTCGTGGGCTCGGACAGCCAGACAGCCGTCGAGCACAGCAGGTAAAAGATAAGAAACAGACCCGTGATGCGCGCAAAGCCGGCCTGTCGCAGTACGTCGGCAAGCGTCCTCAACCTGTTCATCGCGACCCCTTTTCCCAGACGTCCAATCTCGTTCGCTCGGTATTGTCCCACAACCGGCAGTTAGGGACGTTCCTTTTAATATGAGCAGGACATTGTCAAGAGGCAAAATCGGGCCT
>CATXWM010000049.1 GCA_958403205.1 uncultured Collinsella sp.
GCACGCGGTTGGCCATGTCGGTCTTCTGCTGCAGGTTGGTCTTGATGCTCTGGCGCGTCTTTTCGGCGTTCTCGCGCGAGCGCTTGTTGATGAGCACCTGCTCCATGATCTTGTTGGCGGCGTCTTTGTTCTCGATCAAGTAGGTCGAGAGACGCTCCTTAAAGAAGGCCGTCATAGCCTGCTGGATAAAGCGGTTGTTGATGGCCTTCTTAGTCTGGTTTTCATAGGACGTCTGGGTGGAGAAGCAGTTGGTCACCAGCACCAGGCAGTCCTGGACGTCTTGCCACTTAATGCCGCTCTCATTTTTGTTGTACTTGCCCTGTTGCTTGATGTAGGCATCGATGGCGCTGGTCAGAGCGCTGCGGGCGGCCTTCTCGGGCGAACCGCCGTTCTCGAGCCACGATGAGTTGTGGTAGTACTCCTGCATCATGAAGGTGCGCGAGAAGCACATGCACGCGGTAATCTTCACGTTGTAGTCGGGCAGGTCCTCGCGATCGCGACCGCGACGGTCGGCCTCGATAAAGAAGGGCTCGGTAAGGTAGTCGGTGCCGACCTTCTCGAGCACGTAGTCCTCGATGCCCTTGGGGTAGCAAAAGTCCTCTTCGGAAAACTCGCCATCGTCGCCCTCGATGCGCAGGCGGAAGGTCACGTTGGCGTTGACCACGGCCTGACGGCGCATGGTCTCGCGATACCAATCGTGGGGAATGCTAATCGAGGTAAAGACCTCAAGATCGGGGCGCCACTTGATAGTGGTGCCGGTGCGGTTCTCGTCGCTGGGCTCAATCTCGAGTGCCTTCTTCTTGGCGCCGACAACCTTGCCCTTCTTAAAGTGTAAGGAGTACTTGTTACCGTCACGCCAGACGGTAACGTCCATGTACTCGGAAGCGTACTGGGTCGCGCACGAGCCCAGGCCATTGGTGCCGAGCGAGAAGTCGTAGTCGCCGCCCTGGTTGTTATTGTATTTGCCGCCGGCGTAGAGCTCGCAAAAGACGAGCTCCCAGTTAAAGCGCTTCTCGGAAGGGTTCCAGTCGAGCGGGCAACCACGGCCATTGTCCTCTACCTGAATGGAGCCATCGCGAAAGGCGGTAAGGGTGATGAGCTTGCCGTAGCCCTGGCGCGCCTCGTCAACGGCGTTGGACAGGATCTCGAAGGCGGCATGCGCGCAGCCGTCGAGTCCGTCCGAGCCAAAGATGACGGCGGGGCGCAGGCGTACGCGCTCCTCGTCCTTGAGCTGGCGGATACTGTCGTTACCATAGTTTGCGGTGTTTTTTGCCATACTCGCTCTCTCGGTGCTCCTTTGCTGCGTTTAAGTCATATAGATAGTCAAGGTAGCATAGCCCAGCCCACAGACGATTCCAACCAACACGAAATCCATCGAACAATCGTTCGGAGTTCGATGGAGATTCGTTTACTCGGACAAAACCGAGTCGGCTCTGTCCGAGTAAGTTTGAATAGCGAATCGAAATTGCTATGTCCGCATAGCGATGGCGGATATGGTTTCCGTAATGACAGATATAGTTGACATTGGCTGATAGATGCAATATATATGTGTCATGTTGCAACGGATATCTGTCCATTACTACGAAAGGAACTCCATGCCGGGCAAAAAGAACCTACGCATGAAGGCGGCGCGCGCGGCGGTTGGCCTTTCGCAAGCTGACTTGGCCGAGGCCGTGGGCGTTACGCGCCAGACCATCGGCCTGATCGAGGCGGGCGGCTACAACCCCACGCTCAATTTGTGCGTGGCAATCTGTAAAGCGCTACGCGTTACGTTGAACGACTTGTTTTGGGAAGACGAGAGCGACGTCGACCCTGACGCTCTTTAGGAGTTCGCTATGAAATTTGAAGATTTAAAACTCGTGCAAAAGTGGCGTGAATATGCCGGCCCAAAGGATGAGCGCCTGGAGGCTGAGAGCGCGAAGATCTACAAGATTGGTTTCGTGCTGCTTTCGTTTGGCATGTTGATGATCTTTTTCTACCAGTTTATAGCTCGACAGGTTGCGTGGGTTCACAGCGACGCCAGTGAAATGCCGCATGGCTTTGCAACGCCGTTCGAGGCAGCCATGTATTTGTGGCTCGTTCTCGTGATGTTGATTTGCGCAGGACTGCAAACGCGGAAGGGCTATGTCGATACCAATCGTTTTGGGCAAACCGAGTATCTTCCTGTTGGATATTTCCTGCTTCTCAGCGGTCTTAGCGGCGCCGCGTTCGCGCTTGTTATTGCCGCAATGCGCTGTATCGCTGAGGCGCAGATCGTGCCGCTCGAAAGCGTCTTTTGGTTGGCGAACCTGGCCACGGGTGTGTTCTGCGGCGCGACGATTTTCGCGGCCACGTTTGCTGTCCTGTGCGCAACGTTTTTCACGGCGAAAAGACGCCGTGCCAAGCTCGAGGCAGAACTCGACTCCACTGACGATATCTAATGCGTAATGGGCTGGCTCTGGGTATCCAGAACCAGCCCATTTGATGTTCGATGAGCCGAGTCGGCGTCTCTCACAAAGGTAACTGAGAGCTAGTGAGGCTTATCAGAATTGACCTCATCGGCGGTGTCTTTTTCGAGTGCTGTGCGGCGGGCGCTGTAGGCGACGAGGCCGGCGCCTGCCGCGGCGAGTGCTGCAGCGGCTGCCGTAAGGGGAGCGTTGACGTCGCCCGTGCCCGCAAGCGCGCCCGCTTTTCCGGAGCGCTTGTTATTGCTGTGGTCCTTGCCACTGCCGGAGCCACTGCCGCTACCGGAGCTGCTTCCGCCGGAGCCACCTCCACTCGAGCCGCCACTGCCGTCCGCCGTCATCGGTGCATCGTGAAGCCCCGTCGTATCCGCGTTGTCGCATACGCCGACCTGAACTTCTGAGCGTTCGCATGCCGCGTCGGGCACATGAAGCTCGTGCAGCACGGCACCCAGCGCCGAGTTTGCGCCCGGTCGAATTTCCTCGAGCGTTACGGGATCGAGCGCCACCAGATTGCGCGCCTTCGCATATAGCGTTACACGTTTGCCCACTTCATCGCTCCAACTCTCGGGGATGGCGAAGCTCATGCGGAACTGTGCCGTGCAACCCGGTGCCAGCACGGCGTTGCCACTGTCGGCTACCAGTGGGTGCGTTGCAAAAGGTGTGCCCAGCGTTTCGAGCGCGTACTTCACGTGTGCCATGTCGTTGGCCGAAGCATCCTCGGCAAGCTCCGGATCGTAGATCGATGCCATGCGTGCGTTTGCTCCGAACCCGATGGATGCGCTGGAGAACGGCTGGCTGGAGCCCTCTCGGTACAGATCGATTGTGCCAGCGGTCAGCAAGGTGTTGCCGTCGTTTCGCACCGTGACCATGAAGGATTCTCCTGCTGCTCCGGGCACCACTGCGCCCGAGGTGGCGACCGCGCCCGTCGGAGTGGCACACGCCACCAAGGGTACTTCGATGCCGTGCAGCTCTGCCTCGCTCTTCTCTGCGCTCACAATGTGCGTGGCGAGCGTGGAGAGCATGCCTCCCGACGTCAAAAATGTCGTTATCTGATCGACGGGATGGTCCAGCTCGCACATCACGAACGGCTCCGTGAACAGATCGCCTGCCAAGGTGCTGGCGAAGATGCGGAAGTGCTTGCCCATCACTGCTACCGGGTTGCCTTCTTCGTCGTAGGTTTGTCCCACCTTGCCATCGGTGTTCTCTACATAGAGCACGCACCTGCCGTTGTTGCTTACGCTAAACGATGCCGGGCCACAGCCTGCGGCACCCACGGGCTGCGTTGCAAATGCCGATGCGCCTCGTGCCCAAGTAATATGCTGCAGCTGCTCGTTGACGGTAGCCAAAAAGCCCGTGTGCTGCGGCCACGGCACCGCGTGGGGTACTGTGGCATCTGGTGACATAACGCCCCAGCCCGCAATGGACTGGCCGATCACGGCGTACGATGCGCAGCCACAACCGCCTGCGGTCTCGTATGCAACGGGAACCACCATTTTGCCGTTGATATTCTCGGGCGTGCCCAGCTCGATGCTCGACGGTGCCTGCGGAAAGCGGAGGACCTGACGGAACGTGAGACTGTCGCCCGAAACGTCCGACCACAGGGTAAAGCACTCCAGCGCAACCTCGGCCTCGCTGCCGAGCGTCTTTTCTGCGGTGGTTCCGCGGCGGTGGAGGTAGGCGCCCGACAGGCGCCCGTCGACAAGTGTCTTGCCCACCGTGATACGTGGGCACTGCAGGCAATGGTAGCCATCCTCCTGAAGGCGGCCGCGCGAGATGCTGCGCCACGACGTGTGCGATATCACGCGAACTCCGTCGTTGCTTATGCGCAGGCGCACAACGGACAGTATGCCGGATGTGCTCGCCGTATCGAAAAGGGTGTTGTCACCGGCGGGGCGCTCGCCCGAGACCAGCAGCACGTAGGCGTCCTGGTTTCCTCTTCCGTCCGTATATTCCACCACGTCGAAGTCGTAATCGTATATGCCGTCGCGCTCCACGTCGCCCTCGCCAAACCCAAGGGGAAAGTCCACAGGCGTGGGAGCGGACCACGTTCCGTTTGCCTTTGTGTGTACCACCAGGCGCGAGCGACCATTGTCGCCGTATCGCACCGAGGCGATACGGAACAGGCATTCCACGCCGGCAATCATTGCCAGCTTCATGTGGGCTTCGCTGAGCACGCCAGCAAACAGCACGTTGTCGCTCGAGGGTTTTACGCCGCCACGCTCGTCCTCCGACACGCCGGCAGAATTGGCGTTCGGGTCGGCAACGGTGTTCGTTGCCTGACCGATGTAGGTGTACTCATACATCGGCGCGGCGTTTTCGTCGTTCTCCATCAGCACGTGGACGAAATGCTCGATCTGTCCCGTGTCGTCGCTTTCTGCATCCGCCTCGAGCTCAATGCGCGTGACCGCCCGCTCCCAATCGCGCACGACAGGCGCGGCGTTTACGGCAGTGGCCTTAACCTCGGCGCGTGCGAGTAGTTCGGCGTTGGTGACGATGGTGGCCGATGCGATAAATTGCGGCACGCCGCCCGCCTCAATGTTGCCGGCCGAGCCGAAGCAGACATCCAGCGTATAAGGCGTATCTCCACCCAATGCGAGCTCAGAGCGCTGGAGCACATACTGGTCGCCATTGTTCATCGACATATTCCACGAATCGATGAGTGTGGGCCACGACCCCGACCAAGCCTTGGTGGTCCACTTGAACATTACGAACTGGAGTATCACGTCGACATCGACGTCTGCACCTACGCGCAGTCGCGGAAGCTGGTGTCCATCTGCCTTCTCGTACCCAATGAACAGCGTGAGGGATGCGGCGCCGCGCACGGCAGACGAAGCGACGCCTGCAACGCCGGCGCCAAAGGTGACGGCAAGCCCGATCTGGATGGTGAACGAGCCCGACGTGTTTGAATAGTCGAGCGAAATGTTTTTAAAAAACGCCGCGCCGCTGCCGTGCGTGTGGGCACCCACGGCGAGCGCCAGTTTTGCCAGCACCCAGGGATTGACGTTTAGGAAAAATGGCACCGGTCCTAGGGTAAACTGCTCGGTCCAATTGAGGTCGGTTCTTACCTGGAAGAGGGCCTTAATATTGCCGTATGCGGGGTCGTTGTTGTTACCCCAGGTTTTGCCCACCCAATCGTAGGCGAGCGAGCCGTACAGCTGTGTGGCGATATCCATCGTGAACAGCGGCGTGCAATGGTGGCGAAGGAGCTTGGTGTTTCTTGGATCGGTGCCCGATCCGGCACTCATGCTCTTGTACTGGTTCCACTTCCCCTCCATCTCGTCGAGGTAGCGGTTTGCTTGCTTGGCGCCCGACTCGCGCGGCGATTTCTTCCAGTATTCCGGATCAGGGTTGCCCGAATCGTTCATATAGCTAGCTGGTTTGTACCCTCCGCCAAACAGCACGTATCCAGCAAACGAGAAATCGAACAGAATGGGAAATGTGGGCATCCAGCACGTGAACTTATTGCCGCCGATACCGGGAAACGCCGCGGGGAAATCAAACGGAGTGATCTCTTGGTCCATGGTGGTGGGAATGATGGTGGTCAAGCCCGATTCCGCCTTTGCGGCCGGCGCGGTGACAACGGCCATAGGGGATGAGAACGTGTAGGTTTTGCCCTGGTAGTCGAGCATAAAGCGCAGCTTGCACCCTTCCTCCAGAAGGCCCGAAACTGCATCGAGGAACGTGTCTTCGAGTGTGAACGTTGCCAGATTATCCGCGCCCGATGCGCTGGCCTTGATCTGGCCGATCTGCGTGACGGTTTCGGTTGAGCTGCCCGCGGCAGGCGTCACTTTGTTGATGCGCAGCGTTGCCTGTCCACCCTGTGGCAGATGTGCCTGCACGGTAAAGTCGTGCGTATCGGGCTGCTCGTTTGCCGTGTCGTCCTTCGGCAATGCCATGAACGTGGCTTCAGCGTACTGGATGTCCCATTCGTCGAATGTGAGCTGGCGGAAGTACGGCTCGCCGTCGGAAAGCGGACGCGTGGGAGCGGTAATGGCAGTACCGCCCAGAATGCGAGCGAGGGGAATCTCGACATCACGGTAGCCCGCCACGCTAATGGAAATGCCGCCGTTAAAGTCGTACGCGTCGAGAAGCGTTGCCTCGTCCACGTAGCCTTCCGAAAGCGGCGCGACCTCAAAGATGGCCGTGCCTTCGTCATCGGTCGTGGCGGTGAGCTGCTTGCCTGCGGCATAGCGCGATGTGAGCGTGACCTGGGCACCCGTGATGGGCGTATTCTTGTTGGCGACGTCGACCACGACCACACCAAACATGGTGCGCGAGAGCACCAAGACCTTGAAGGGATCATCTTCGTCGGCGTATGCCTCGGCGGGGGCGAACGGCAATATGAAGGCGTTTGCGCTTCCCGGCACGCGCGGCAACATAATGCTCGCCAGCGAGGACGCTCCGGCAACAAGTAACGAACGGCGATCAAGCATCTTTGGCTCCCATCCCGCAGGTATCGGTGGAAATAATCCAATTTTGCGAGAAGGCATCCTGTCACGGTAGTGCCGTCCGAGGGCCAAAATGTCCAATTTGAGCGAGCGAAGCGCCGGGGCTCCGGGGCGCACGTGCCGCGCTAGGCAGTCTGGCCGCTAACGCAGCATATGAGCGACCAGTTCGGTGCGCGTGCCGATGCCAAGCTTTGCATACACGTTGGACAGTCGATTTTTAACGGTACCTGGCGACACGCCCATGTGGCGTGCGATTTCGGCGTTGGTCCATCCGCGGCAGGCGAGCATGGCCATGGTGAACTCCGTGGTCGTTAAATCGTCGGCAACGTCCTCGCCCGAATCGGGGTTGTGGATGCGCCGCCAGCCGTAGCTGAATCGATACGTAATCTCGATGATACGTGCGAAATCGTCAGGGTATTGCGATTTTAGGCATGCCTCGATGAGCCCCTGCAAAAGGCCGTGGTGCTCGCCAATGAGCTCGATAAGGCCGTCGGGGCGTGCAATGTTCCAAGCGGCTCCGAAGTGCGTTTTTGCGGCGTCGACGTCTTTGAGACTCATGCATGCCATGGAAGCTGCCAGGTGCAGGAATAGTTCCGAGATCGGATAGCTCCCCTGTTTCATGATCAGGGCGTTTTCCGCCATGCCCAGACTGCGGCCATATTCGCCGCGCAGGTACAGGGCATGCGCCATCACGTAGCTGGCGAACAGGCGCAGACCTTCGGGTAGATGCGCCGCAAGCGGATAAAACTCTTCGGCAGAATACGGGGAAGGCAAGTGCAGCAGGACGCTCGCGGCCGAGGCGAACAGGATATGCGTGGCGTGGATGGCGGGTGATTCCTCGTCGGCTGGCGTATCGAGGATGCCAGCAAGGCACCGGCGGGCGTCGGCGATACGGTTGAGCGACAGACTGGCGTATCCGCAGATAAAGCATGCGGAATAGCGCAGTGCGGGGTCGGTGGCGTCAAGATAGGGGTGTGCTGTCTCGGCGGCGAGCGTAGCCTGTCCGCGAAAGTACAGCGCTTCTGCCGTGGCGATGGCGCGCGAATCGGGGTTGGAAATGCCTGCAACCGCAGCGTCAATCTGCCCTGGCACAAAGGCGGTGCACATCAACGGCATGGGAACGCGTAGGTAGCCATCGCAGTCCATCTTCCATCTCCCATCAGGTGGCAACAATGCAGCAATTGTACTCCTGTTGCTCGGGACCCCTTTCGTTTTACTGTTCGGTTGACGCTGCGGATCGTTTTGGAAGGCTTACGAGCATGGTGGTCCCGTTCTCGGAACTTGTTTCGACCTCTACAGCGCCACCGTGAAGCGCTGCAATCTCCCAAACGAGCGCTAGCCCGAGTCCTGCGCCGCCGTATGCCCTGCTGCGGGATTTGTCTAGACGAAAGAACGGCTGAAAGATGCTCTCACGGTACTGCTTGGGTATTCCCGGGCCCTGGTCCTCGACTCGCAGGAACACGTGGCTGTCGTTGTCGCAGATGGAGATGGTAACGCTCGAGTCGGTGCGGCTATAGCGGATAGCGTTTTCGGCCAGGTTAAACACCAGCCGATAGAGGAGCGTGTCGCTCCCGATTACTAGAGCGTCTCCAGCACAATTGAGGGCTATGCCCCTTTTTTCGGCAAGTGGCGTAAGGTCGGTGAGGACCTCTTCGGACAAGGGGCCAAGCTCCACATCGTCCTCGCAAGGAACGCTGCGGAGCTCACTCATCTCGAGTAATACCTTGGTCATTCGAGACATGCGCTCGGTTTGTTCTTGTAGCAGGCCGAGCAGCTCGGCTGTTTCGGGTTGCAAACTGGAGTGCTCGGAGATGAATAGTTCAATCTGTGCTTGCATAAGAGCGAGCGGGGTGCGCAGCTCGTGTGCGGCGTTGCCGGTAAACTGACGCTGTGCAGAGAACCCTTCGCCAAGACGGGCGATCATGTCGTTGAAAGAGGCGCTGCATCGTTGTAGCTCGGTGGGCACATCTTCACTGAGTCTGATTTCGCTTAGATTATCAGGCTGCACGCGCTCAACCTGGGCTGCAAAAGCCCGTAGCGGTTTGAGTGCACGGCCGCTCACAAAGTATGCCAGCACGCCGCCAAGGAGTGTGACTCCAGCCGTGATGCACCAGGCTGTTGTGCCAAAAGACTCCTGTGCGTCGTTTACGACGATCGTGACCTCGTCATCGAGGGTCGTTTTCGTTGGGTCGAACGCCTGGGGCGAATCTTCGCCGGTTGCGTTAAAGGCCGAGATGTCACTGCCGATGGCATCCATGTAGCGCATGCCCGTATAGCCGACCAGGCAGTTCGTCAGCACGCATGCCGCACACGTGAGCAGTGCCGTCATAATCGTTATGCGCCATTGCAGCGAAAGCCCTTTCATTCGCCATCCTCCATAACGTAGCCCTCTCCAATCCGATTGCGAATCGGGTCGTATCCCAAAGCGCCGCGCAACTTTTTGCGGAGTGACGAGATGTGAACGCGGGTTGCGTTGCTAAAGCTGTTCACGCTGCTATCCCAAACGTGCTCGATAAGCTCCTCTTGGCTTACCGGTCGCCCCTGATTAAGCATCAGGTATTCCAAGATTCCCGTTTCCTTGCGTGTAAGAGATAAGGCCTCGCTGCCCACGGAAGCGATGCGCGCCTTGGTGTCAAAGCTGAGTTTTCCGCAGGTTAATACTATGTCGCTTTGTGCGAAGCGCCTGAGGGTAAGGCTGCGGATCCTTGCCGCAAGTTCGTCCAGATGAAACGGCTTGGTGAGGTAATCGTTGGCGCCGGCATCGAGTCCGGCGACCTTATCGGATACTTCGCCACGCGCGGACAGAATCAGCACCTTGGTCTCGCAGTCGGTTTTCCTAAGTTCCCTGAGCACGGTCATGCCATCGATACGGGGAAGGTTGAGGTCGAGTACCACGAGGTCAAAGACTTCGACGCCCAGCAGGTCGAGCGCCTCCTGTCCATCGTGACAGCAGTCGACGCTGTACGCCAAGTTTCGCAAGCTGCGCGCGATTGCGTCACACAGCGCCCGCTCGTCCTCGACGATCAAAATACGCATAACAGTCTCCTTGCACATTTCAAATCGCGCTTAACACGGATTTTATAGCCGATATGGTCCAATGGTCGCGTAACGAAAGGAGTGGTCAGGTTGTTCAAAGCGGTAAAACCCGTGGTACAGATCGCTTTGTTGATCGTCGGAATTGCCATGGTGTGCTTTGGCGTTATGCGTGGCGAGGCGGATGCCGTGCTGGCCAAAGCGATTAGGCTGTGCTTGGAGTGTATCGGAATTGGATAAAAGAGAAAACACTGCGTCGCATGTTTTGGCCCGATTTCGCGGATTCATTCAGGCGGCGGCGACGCTCGTCACCAACATTCACCTGCCAAACTTTGCCAAAGGCGGCATCTATCAGGGCGCGGGAAAAACAGTCTGCGTACCTGGACTTAATTGCTATTCGTGCCCCGCGGCATCGGGTGCGTGCCCCATCGGGTCGTTCCAGTCGGTGGTGGGTTCATCCAAGTTCAACTTTTCTTACTACGTCACCGGTACGCTCATTTTGCTCGGCGTGCTGCTGGGACGCTTTGTATGCGGCTTTCTGTGCCCGTTTGGCTGGCTGCAGGAGTTGCTTCACAAGATTCCCGGCAAAAAGCTTTCGACAAAAAGGCTCAAGGCGCTTACGTATATCAAATACCTTGTGCTGCTGTTTGCCGTGGTGCTGCTGCCCGTCTTGGTGGTTAACGACGTGGGCATGGGCGACCCGTTCTTTTGTAAGTACATCTGTCCGCAGGGCGTACTCGAGGGTGCCATTCCGCTGGCCATTGCCAACGCCGGCATTCGATCTGCGTTGGGACATCTCTTTACTTGGAAACTTGCCGTTCTCATTGCCGTGGTAGTGCTGAGCGTTTTGTTCTACCGCCCCTTCTGCAAATGGATTTGTCCACTCGGCGCATTCTATGCGCTCATGAATAAGGTGTCCTTGTTGGGGATTCAGGTCGACGCGTGCAAATGCGTCTCGTGCGGCAAGTGTTCAAGGGTTTGTCAGATGGACGTTGATGTGGTCCGCGCGCCCAATCATACCGAATGCATCCGGTGCGGAAAGTGCATCGGGGCCTGCCCCGTCGATGCCATCAGCTATCGCTATGGCCTGGATGTGTCGGCGGAAAAGCTTCCCTTGACCGCCGATAAAAAGTAAACAAGCTTCGACAAAACGGAGGAATGACCATGAAGCTTTCTAAGATTGCGGCCCTGTTTATGGTGCCGGTACTGGCCTTGTGTCTTGTGGCGTGCTCGGCACCCGGCGGCAATGCGAGCGAATCTGCGAGCTCCGATCCTAAGATCGCAGAACTCACTGCGCAGAAGCCGGCCAATGCCGACGAGGCCGCCGAGTTGTATGCAAAACTCATGCAGAAGGAGAACGAGATCTTTTCGAGTGATAACGCGCTGTGGGAAAAGGTATTTAATGCGGCAAATAAAGACTCGGCAATGATTGAGGACGGCAGCAATTACGGCGATTTCCTGCTCAAGACCATCGACGGCGCCAAGGATGAGTTTACGGCGGATGAGCTTAAGACGCTCAAGGCCGGTGC
>CATXWM010000050.1 GCA_958403205.1 uncultured Collinsella sp.
ATGCCGAAATGGCGCGAAGCACGCGATTGACAAAACTATAGAGACACGTCCCAGAAAAATCATCGACGAACGCACTACTTTGCGCTGGTAAGAACGCCGGTGGTGTCGAAGGCGGGGATGAAGCTCTCGTCTACCGCGCCGCCCTCTTGCCAGAACATTGTCGTAAAGCCCAGGTCGTCGGCATGGTCGAGCACCTGCTCGTACTCCTCGCGCGTCACGGCGCGTGCCAGGTCGCCGCCTTGCTCGCGCATAAGTGCATTGGGCGTGTACTGATTCATGACCGAGATCGGCACATCGCCCACCGTCTGCCACACCAGGTCTAACACGCGGCACGAGTCATCCGCATGCCCCGGCAGCACCAGGTGGCGCACGATGATGCCGCGCTTCATGAGCCCGTCGTCATCCACCAGCTCTCCCCCACGGCGATCGATCTCGCGCGACATCTGGGCCAGACCCGACACGGCCACGCGCGGGTAATCCTTAATATGAGAAAGCGACTGCGCAAGCCCGGCATCGGCATATTTAAAGTCGGTAAGCCACACATCGACCAGGTCGCCCAGCGCCGCCACGGCACTCGCGCGTTCGTAACCACTCGTGTTGTAGACGATCGGGATGACCAGCCCGCGCGTCCGTGCCGCGGCAATCGCAGCCGGCAGCAGGTGCGCGTAGTGTGTAGCCGTCACCAGGTTGATATTGTTCGCACCCTGGCCCTGCAGCTCCAACATAATCTCGACCAAGCGCTCGGGCGAAATCTCAAGGCCAAAATTGCCGGTCGAGATCTCGTGGTTCTGGCAGTAGATACATTTGAGCGAGCAGCCGCTAAAGAAGATCGTGCCCGAACCGGCCTCGCCCGAGATAGGCGGCTCCTCCCACATATGAAGCGCCGCGCGGGCCACCTTGAGCGTGTCGTTAGTACCGCATACGCCGCGCGCGCCCTCATCGCGCGCCGCACCGCAACGGCGCGGACACAAATGGCAGGCGGGCGAAAAAAGTTCGGTCAACGACGTCGGCATAAAAACATGCTCCAAAACAACGATTCAGCAGCTCAAACGTAAAGGGCCAGACCGCGTAGACGGCTCCGTCCCTAAGGCGCCGTAATCGTCCGACACGATTTTTGTAATGTCAAGACTGGAATCGATAAAGTGCCGCTTTATGATGTAGGTATTCCGCCCCCCGCGGAGCAACTGGGTGAACCGTCGCGTTTATTTAGGGAGCCCACACAGTCGTACCTAGTACAGGTATCCTTCGTTGTTAAGGACGCTGGAACAGTCGATGAGGGCACCCACCTGTTTTAGGTGGGTTCATTTTCGTAACGTGGGGGGTGGTTTTCTTTTGCCGAAAATCACCATTACAGTCCATATGGATCCCCGCCGGCATCCCGACAAGCCATCGACAACATCCCAATATCTGGTAAGCGCGTGATTATCGCTGCGTGCAATTCCATGCACCCCCCTTGGTCGAGTATTATGGTTCGGCTATGCCCTTTGCGCATGGCGTTCTTCTGACCTTTTCCTTCGACGCTTGGCGGTTTTTAGATTCATGGCTTCATCCCCGAGCTACATACCGTACCTATGCGTGGCAGCGGCGGCCTTTATCACGACCTTCCTCACGGTACCCCTGGTCAAGCGCCTGGCAATCAAGCTCGACGCCGTCGACTATCCTTCTAAGCGCCGCATCAACACCAAGCCCATCCCGCGTTTGGGCGGAACGGCGGTGTTTTTGGGCCTGGTCGTCGCCTGCACTGTGCAAATCCTAGGCACCTGGTACCTGGGTTGGCCGCCCGTTTTGGTGCCGCACCCGCGCCTTCACATTAGCTATCCCATGCTGGCGCTCTCCTTTACCGTCATCTTTGCGACCGGCGCTATCGACGACGTCTTCCAGCTCAAGCCCAAGCAAAAGCTGGCCGGACAGGTCCTCGCCGCGCTCATCGCCTGTATCGGCGGCCTAAAAATCGGCGTCATCGTCAACCCGTTTGCCCCCGGCGAGATCCTGCTCGGATGGCTCGCCTACCCCATCACCGTAATCTATCTGGTGGCATTCACCAACATCATTAACCTCATCGACGGCCTCGACGGCTTGGCCACGGGCATCTGCGGCATCGCCTCGTTCACCATGTTTTCGATGGCCGTTCTCTCGGGCCGCATCGACGCCGCCGCGCTCTCCATTGCGCTCTTTGGCGCCTGTCTGGCCTTTTTGCGCTACAACTTCAACCCCGCAAGCATCTTCTTGGGCGACTCGGGGTCGCTGCTTCTGGGCTTTGCGCTGGGCTCCATCTCGCTGCTCAACGTGAGCCGCACCGCCGCGCTCACCTCGCTTATCATCCCGCTCATCGTTGCCGGCGTGCCCATCATCGACACGTTTAGCGCCATCGTGCGCCGCAAGCGCGCCCACATTAGCATCGGGCAGGCCGACAAGGGCCACATCCACCACCGCCTGATCCAAGAAGGCTACAACCAAAAACAGGCCGTGCTGCTCATCTATGCCTGGTGCATCATGCTTTCGGCCGGCGCCGCCGCGATTAACCAGGTCGAGGTGCCCATGCGCGTGCTCATCTTTACCGTGCTCGCCATTGGCTCGGCGGCCTTCGCCAAGCATCTACATCTATTTGAGCCCGTGCTGCTCCACCATTACAACAAGCGCACGCACGAAGATGAGCTGGTCACCCCCGACGACCCCGCTTTTAAGCAGGAGGAGCAGGCAGCCGAGGAGCGCAAAGAAGAGCGCCACCACAAGCTCTAGGGCAAGCTGCCGAGGATGTGCCAAGGCACCGTTGGCCAAGCGCGGCCACGCCGCGCCCATCGCACAAGCCACCCCTCTCCCGCCCCTCGCCTACTTACGCCCCGCCCCTCCAATAAACACGCTATCATCAAAACCTGCGAACGAACGTTAGGAGCAATCATGCCAAACGAGAATAGCTACGAAGTCGCGCTGCAAAAGAGCAACGCCATTCGCGAGGGCCTGGCCAAGACGCCCGAGAAGTTCACCATGCTTACCGGCGACCGCCCCACCGGCCGTCTGCACCTGGGTCACTACTTTGGCACCCTCAAGGGCCGCGTGGAGCTGCAGAACATGGGCGCCAAGACCAACGTGCTCATCGCCGACTACCAGGTCATCACCGACCGCGACACCACCGAGCACATCCAGGACAACGTGTACAACATGGTCATGGACTACCTTGCCTGCGGCATCGACCCCGACAAGACCATGATCTACGCGCACTCCGCCGTGCCCGCCGCCAACCAGCTCATGCTGCCGTTCCTGTCGCTGGTGTCCGAGGCCGAGCTGGCGCGCAACCCCACGGTCAAGGCCGAGATGGAGGCCTCGGGGCACGAGCTCACCGGCCTTCTGCTCACCTACCCGGTGCACCAGGCCTGCGACATCCTGTTCTGCAAGGGCAATGTGGTGCCCGTCGGCCGCGACCAGCTGCCGCACATCGAGCTCACCCGCACCATCGCCCGCCGCTTTAACAACCGCTACGGCAAGGTGTTCCCCGAGGTCGACGCGCTGCTGTCCGAGACCCCGCTGCTACCCGGCCTGGACGGTCGCAAGATGAGCAAGAGCTACGGCAACGCCATCAACATCTCGATGACCGCCGAGGAGACGGCCAAGCGCATCAAGAAGAGCCAGACCGACTCCGAGCGCATGATCACGTTCGATCCCGAGAACCGCCCCGGCGTGTCCGGCCTGCTTTCGACGGCCGCCATCTGCACCGGCCGTTCCGAGGTCGAGATTGCCGAGGAGATTGACATGGGCGGCTCCGGCCAACTCAAGAAGTACGTGACCGAGGCCGTCAACGAGTACTTCGCACCGATCCGCGAGCGTCGCCAGCGCTACGAGAACGATCTGGACTATGTGAAGGACGTCCTGCACGAGGGCAACCGTCGCGCCAACGAGATTGCCGATCAGACCCTGGCAGAGGTTCAGGACGCCATGGGCATGGTGTACTAGACCGATTTGCTGGCTTGAGCTTTCGATTGCTTTAGGGCGGGCGCTACGACGTCCGCCTTTTTCGGAGCCGGACTGCTTCGGCTCCGCCCATTGCACTCCCCCGATAAACAGGAACGGGCCCGCCGGCAGTCAGTTGCCGGCGGGCCCGTTCCCGAAGTACACCGTTGAATCGCACAGAGGGGAGGAATGCGAATCAAACTCAACAGGGCAGGCTTTTTCATCGCCTATTGCCTGCTCCGTTGCTGAATACAATATAGTTCACCGTGGTTTACTTTGCAGCATCAATATTCGCCGCCATAGCTTCTCCATAAGTTAGCCCCGGTAAACCTGCAACAGAAAACCACCACAAAGGGGACAGGCACCTTTGTGGTGGTTATGGCCACGGCAGAGCTGTTAGAGTCCGGCAGGCCAACGACAGACGGCCAGGTCGACGTGCATGTCGTCCTTAAACGCCACACCCTCCCCTAGCAAAAGCTCACGTTGAGCATCGGGACCGCCAAAAGCAAAACCCTCGCATATGCGCCCGTCGGCAAACACCACGCGGTGACAGGGAATCTCGCCGGGGCGCGGATTGCTATGCAGGGCATACCCCACATACCGCGCACTTCGTGGTCGACCGGCAAGCAGCGCCACCTGACCATACGTGGCGACCATCCCCTCGGGGATCTGCTCGACCACCTCGTACACCCGTTCAAAAAAGCCCTCAGACGCCATCGCGTGCTCCTTTCAACCGAACCCAGCATAAACCACCACAAAGGTACCTGTCCCCTTTGTGGTGGTTTTGACCGGAAAGCTAGTTGGCGGGGCGGAAGAAGGCTACGGCTACAGCGCCGGGGCCCACGTGGGTGCCGATGGTGGCGCCGATAGTGTGGATGGGCAGCTCACCCTCGGCATGGCCGGCCCACAACGCGGCACTGTCCTCGATATACTTCTTGAGCACCGCATCCGAAAGACCCGTATAGCCGAGCGCCAGCGGCATGGAAAAGTCGATGCCACCCGCCTTTTCGACCTTTTGGTTCAGCAGGTTGCGGCCGTTCTTGGAACCGCGCGCCTTGCCCAGCTGCACGATCAGACCGTCCTCGACAGCCACCACAGGCTTTACGTTGAGCAGCGTGCCCACGGCGCCGGCCGCAGCAGACAGACGACCGCCGCGCACCAGGTACTCCAGCGTCTCGAGCAGGCCGATGACGACCACGCGGTCACGGACGGCCTCGACGGCCGCCGCGATCTGGGCCGCACTACGGCCCTCGTTCACCAGGCGCAGGGCATACTCGACCAGGACACGCTCGCCCAGAGTGACGTTATTGCTATCCACCACGTACACGTCGCCGCCCGGCGCCTCGGCAAGTGCGGTACGGGCACTCTGATTTGTACCCGAAAGCTTAGCGCCCACGGTAATAATCACAGCCTCATCGCCGGCTTCACGAACCTTGGCAATCGCCTGCGAAAACGCGTACGGGTTGACCTGGCCGGTCTTGGGCAGCTCATCGCGCTCCACGAGCATCTCGTAAAAGCGCTGGTGATCGATGTCGATGCCATCCATGTACACATCGGTGCCAAAGGTGACGGACAGCGGCAAAACGGCCAGTGCTGGGTGCTCGACCGGCGACATATCGCTTGCGGAATCGGTAATAATGCGGACGGACATAGCGAATCCTTTCTTGCGCAGGTCCCGCGCAGGGAATTTTGACAGCAAGGCCCCGGCACGGTATACGCGCTCAAACAGGACTATGCAGTTGTTAATTGGAAGCAAAAGCCTTGGCGGCCCTACAGCTCGCGCAGGGTGTTGAGAATCGTGCGCAGCGACGCATACATCTGCTCGCGCTGCTCCACACCCATAGCCTTACCGGTGGTATCGAGCACCTCGCGAATGATGCGGTCCGCTTCGCTCATGCTCTCGCCGCCCAGAGCGGTCAGGCGCACCGGAGCACGATACTTAACGGCGGCATCGCCCGAATCGTCGACCTCGACGTAGCCGCCCTCCTCCAGATGCGCGAGCGTACGCGAGACGGCGGCGCGGGTCACGCCTGCCATGCGAGCCAGGTCAGCGCCAGTCAGGCCGTCCTTGCTGCGCTCAAGATAGTAAAGGCACATAACGTCGGAGCCCTTGAGGCCCAGCCTTGCGCCCTCGGATGTCTTAATGCGCTGAATCTCCTTGTAGAGCCCGCTGATCAGTCCGACAAAGTCCTCGAAACGTGTCTCGTCGTTCTGCTGCATGGGAGACGACCGCCTTTCGCTTGCATAATGCTTACGGGTAAACATCTTAGTCGCATAAGGCGACACCCGTACCCAAATACCCCATTTGTTAACCCATCAACATAAAAACCACCACAAAGGGGACAGGCACCTTTGTGGTGGTTTTGACCGGCGAACATGATCCGCAGGCGTCGCTACAGCTCCACGCAGGGATTGTCGCGGGTCACAAGCGTCTTAACGACAACCGTCGCTCCCAGATAGCGCTCGAGCAGCTCGGCTAAGCGATCGATCGCGGCCTGGCAATCCCCCATCCGCTCGGGCTCCACGCACTCAATCGCCAGGAACGCATCGGCCGAATCATCGGACAGCGCCGTGCGAACGCCGTCGCGCCAGTTCCAGCAGCGGCACACAGCGCCCGCATCGTCGATGTAGGCGAGCTCGCCGGGCAGCGTCGGATCGTCCGCCTCCTCGCCAAGCGGCAAGAACGCATCGCCACCGTCGGTCACCTTCAAGCGAAGGTCTCCCTCGATCGCATGCAGGTCCTCGCCTCCCACGGGCAGCGCGTAGGTCAGCGACACCGTGTTGTAAATATCCACCGCGGGCGTAATGTGGCCCACCGGCTTGCCTTTGAGCACGCGTTTGAGCAAGTTCTCGATCGAGCAGCGCGCGCCTTTCTTGGTCTTGAACAGACGATAGGCCTCGCGCCATGCCTTGACCGGTGCGTTCTCGCTGATAGTGTCGCTGGTCAGATGACGCTCCGCATCGATATTGGCGCGGTCGAGCAACGCCGCAATCGCATCCACGTCCTCTTGAGGAATCTGAGCCGTGGGCTTCATGCCCTCCACGATCACAACACCGACCGCTGCCTGCGGAAACAGCTCCCAGAATGAATCCTCGGTAATAAAGCTCTTCATACGCTCTCCCTTCATTGTGCGCGCCCGAGTGAGGGCGCCTAAACAAAAAGCGCCCTCACGACGGCCACCTTCAAAGTCCTACGGTGCCGTCACAAGAACGCTTGCGCTGTCCCCATCCGGAGAAGGGGACGATATGTCAGGCGTATTGTAACCCGAGTCATCCACGCGAGCAAAACCACCATAAAGGTGCCTGTCCCCTTTGTGGTGGATATGGACTCACGGCGAAGCTAGTGGCGAAGTCCCAGCAGCCCGCGGCCGCGATGACGGGCGTCGGTGTGTACTTGAGCGTGCGGGCCGGCGGCTTTGACGGACTCGGGCAGGTGCGAGTACTTCTTCTCGAAGTTCTCCTCGAACATCACCGCCAGGTTGTGCGCGGCCTCGTCATAGCGCGCGGTGCTCTGCCAGTATTGGCGCGGCACCAGGATGCCATCGGGCACGCCGTGGCACGTCGTGGGAATGTCGACGTTAAAGATGTCGTCGTGCACGAACTCGCTGTCCTCGATGGTACCGTCGAGGGCGCGAGCGACCAGTGAGCGCGTGTAGGCAAGCTCGATGCGATGACCCACGCCGTAGCCGCCGCCGATCCAGCCGGTGTTGACCAGGTACACACGCGTGCGGCCGTCGGCGATGCGCTCGCCGAGCATCTTGGCGTAAACCATGGGGTCGAGCGGCATAAACGGCTCGCCGAACAGCGAAGAGAACGTGGGCGTGGGCTCGGTGACGCCGACCTCGGTGCCGGGAATCTTAGCCGTAAAGCCCGTCACAAAGTGGTACATGGCGGCATCGGCCGTCAGACGTGAGATGGGTGGCAGCACGCCAAAAGCGTCGCAAGTCAGGAACAGCACGACACTCGGAGTGGTGCCCATGCCCTTAGTCCACGCGTTAGGAATGTGCTCCACGGGATAGGCCACGCGCGTGTTGTGCGTGATCGAGATGTCGTCGTAGTTGGGCTTGCGGTTCTCGTCGAGCACCACGTTTTCGCAAATGGCGCCAAAACGGACGGCGTTGAAGATCTCGGGCTCGTGGAAGGCGTCCAGGCCCTCGCATTTTGCGTAGCAGCCACCCTCGATGTTGAAGATACCCATGTCGGACCAACCGTGCTCGTCGTCGCCGATCAGCAGGCGCGTGGGATTGGCCGAAAGCGTGGTCTTGCCGGTGCCAGACAGGCCAAAGAACACGGCGGTCTCGTGCGTGACGGGATCCATGCTGGCCGAGCAGTGCATGGGCAGCACGTCGTCCTCGACGGGCAGCAGGTAATTCATAACGCTGAAGATGGACTTTTTGATCTCGCCGGAGTAGCCGGTACCCGCGACCAAAATCACGCGCTCCTGGAAGTTGATGACCACGGCGGCGCTGGAGTTGAGGCCCTTGATGGCGGGGTCGCACTGGTAACCGGGCGCTGCGAGCACGCAGAAGTCGGGCTCGCCGGTGCGCGCGATTTCGCGGGCGAGCGGGCGGGCGAGCATCTGCTTGATAAAGAGTGCCTGGCTGGCACGCTCGCAGGCAACGAGCAGTCGACGCGTGTGGTTGCGGTCGGCGCCGGCCATGCCGCGGGTGACGAACACATCGCGCTCGTTGAGATAGTCGACGATGCCGGCTTTGATGACCTCGTAGCTTTCGACGGACAGCGGGCGGTTGACGGCGCCCCAGGCAATCTTGTCGTGGACATCGGGGGTGTCAACGATAAAGCGGTCGTTGGGCGAACGTCCGGTACGCTCCCCCGTCTCGATCACCAGCGCGCCGTTGGATGCCATGCGGCCTTCGTTGCGGCGGATGGCATGCTCGACGAGCTCGGCTGCCGGCAGGTCAACCAGCAGGCGGGGCTGGTTCTCAGCGGGGTCTTCGACCAGCGTAATGCCAAAATTGGACAGAACTTCTGCAGGGGTAACACCAGGCATGGGGCCTCCTTTAAAAACTCGGCACGTGGACGCGGCGCGCACTTTACTCACGTAAAGCCCGTTGTACCCGATATGCAAAAACGTTTTTGCGGCAAGGGTGGCAAGCCCGCCCAACGGTCAAAAATCGCAGGCAAGCGGCCCAGTCATTGGGGACGTTCTTAAACGACTAGTCATTGGGGACACTCTTGAACAGGCAACATTCAAGGAGCGTCCCCGGATGCCGGCACTTAGGGACGTTCCCAAAGTGCCGGCACATAAGGAACGTCCCTAAGTGCCGACTACCGAATGGCGCCGCCGAAATTATCGAACAACCTGTTCAAAAACACGAATGGATACCACCGCGACTATACTAGAGCGCAGCAATAGAAAGGACCCCGCTTTGAGCATCACGCCCCTCGATAGCATTCGCCGCGCCATCGCCCGCCGCAATGGCGTCGCCGACTCCGCCGTAGCGGGCAGCGGCACCGCAAGGGCCCAGGGCGGCCGCATCGAGAACGGCCTGTTCCCCGCCTCCCACACGGCCGAAGAGCTCGCGCGCATCCAAGAGCTAAGCCAGCGTAACGCCGGCGGTCCCGACAGTAGCCAGGCCACGCGCCGTCGCCGCGAGCGCGATCGCCAGCCCGGCCCCATCCACCGCATGGTCAACGCTTGGTGGAACCGTCTTCTCGGCGCCGTCTACGGCGGCGGCTTCTCCATGCAGGAAGCGGAATACGAGGAGCACGCCACCCGCCGCGACTATCTCTGGAATACCCTCGGCACCGCCATGTGGGGCTTGGCGTTTCCGCTGCTCACCATCGTGTCCACGCAGCTCGTGGGCGCCGAAGAAGCAGGCAAATTCTCCATCGCCTTTGTCACCGGCACGCTCATCATGATCGCGTGCAACTACGGCGTGCGCAATTTCCAGGTCTCAGACATCGACGAAAAGACGTCCTTTGCCTCCTACCAGCTCAACCGCTGGCTTTGTGGAGCGCTCGCCCTAGGCTGCGGCCTCATGTACAGCAGCGCCCGCGGCTATGATGCGCAGATGGCGACGATCGGCCTGGGCGTCTACCTGTATAAGGTCATCGACGGCGTCGCCGACGTGTACGAAGGCCGCCTGCAGCAGGCCGACAAACTCTACTTGGCTGGAATGAGCCAAACGCTACGCTCCGTCGGCGTCATCGCGGTCTTTAGCGTGGCGCTGTTCCTCACACGCAGCATGCCCATCGCGGCCATGGCCATGGGTGTCACCGCGATCGTCTCGCTCGTGCTGGTCACCGCGCCGCTCGCCCTGCTCGAGACCGAAAAATCGCGCCGCGTGAGCCTGCGCGAGGTCGGCCACCTGTTTGTCCAGTGCGCTCCACTCTTTGGTGCACTGTTCCTGTTCAACCTAATTGAGAGCATGCCCAAGTTTGTGATGGAAGGCACGCTGGCATACAAATATCAGCTGTACTTTAATGCCCCGTTCTTTCCGGCGCAGGCTATTTTGCTGAGCATTGGATTTATCTATAAACCGCAGCTCCTGCGCTTGTCGAGCATTTGGGCTAATCCTCGCAAGCGTCGTCGCTTTGACCTGATTATTGTTGCCGTTATGGCGCTGATCGTGGTCATCACCGGCGTGTGCGCCGCATTTATGGCAGGTCCCGGTATTCCCCTCATGAGCTTTATGTACGGCCTCAGCTTTGAGCGCTACCGTACGCTGGCGCTGCTGATGGTCGTCGCCGGCGGCGTCACCGCGGCCATCGACTTTATCTACGCCATCATAACGGTGCTGCGCCATGCCGGCGACGTCACCAAGATCTACCTGATTTGCTTCGCCGTAAGCGTGGTGCTGCCGGCGATCTTGATTAAGCTGCTGGGTCTGATGGGCGCCGTGGTGAGCTACCTAGCCATCATGGCCCTACTCCTGGTGCTGCTGATTATCGAGTACGCCCACATCCGCCAACGCATCGAACGCGACCGCAACCCATACGGCGCCTAATTAGCTGCCCGGTCACCGGAATTTGCGATGGAATCACCCCGTCTGGGGTCTCGTTGCGGACAATATTCATCACGCAAAACTAAGTGAGTAGACTTTTACCGAATCCCCGACCACACCAACAGAGCACAAGTCTGTGACCTGCGGTTTTATTGAGGCAAATATGTTGGGTGCTCGGCATTTCCAAAAAAGTCTACTCACTTAGCCAGCGGGCAGCCAAATGATTATTTAATCCCCATTACAGTTTGAGTCGTCCGAAAGGGCGGCTCTTTTCCGTTGCACGGCT
>CATXWM010000051.1 GCA_958403205.1 uncultured Collinsella sp.
CCCTACCGGGAGTAGCCCCGACGGTTGACAAAACTATAGGAACACCCAATGACTAGGCGGGGAAGGCGTGCGACAATGGTGGGCGTTGTGTTGTTCGCGCTAAGGAGTTGCCATGTTGTTGTGTCCCGTTTGCCATGAGCCGTTGGTGGACGACGAGCGTGGTGCTGCATGTGCGGGCGGACACCGGTTTGACCGAGCTCGCGAGGGCTATCTATATCTACTACGTTCGTCCAAGAGCGGCGACTCCATGGGCGATCCCAAGTCGCAGGCGCGCAGTCGTCGCGACTTTCTAAACCGTGGCTACTATGCGCCGTTGCGCGATGCAATGGTTGAGCTGGTGCACGAGCGGGTGTCTGGACGCGCCGCGTTTACGAAAGATCCCATGACGCTGCTCGATATTTGCTGCGGTGAGGGCTACTACACCAGCGCCATGGGCGCGGTGCCGGGCGTGGATGCTTACGGTTTCGACTTGGGCAAAGAGATGGTTCGCCTGGCCGCCAAGCGCGGCGATGCAGCCTATTTCGTAGCCAACATGAAGGATATCCCCGTGGCCGATGGCGCCTTCGATATGGTGACCGAGCTCTTTGCTCCCTTTAACGAGCGCGAATTTGCCCGCGTGCTGGCGCCAGAGGGCTCGCTCTACACCGTGGTGCCGGGCGCCCGTCATCTCTTTGGGCTTAAGGAGGTGCTCTACGACACGCCGTACCTTAACGATGAGAAGCTGCCGAAGACCACCGAGCTCGAGTTAGTCGGAATGCAGCGGGTGTCTGCGAATATTACGCTTCAGACCCAGGCCGATATCGAGGCGGTGTTCCAGATGACGCCGTACTACTATCGCACGCGCCCTGCCGACAAAGAGCGCCTGGCAAACCTGGACACGCTCCAAACCGATATCGACTTCATCATCGCCGAGTACCGCCACAGCTAACAACCAGCCAAAAAAGGGACAGGTTTATTTTGGTGGGTTTTATCTAGGCAAACGTAAAGGGCCGACCGCGTTGCTACGCGATCGGCCCTTTTTATTGGCGTATATACCAGAGTCGCTGAGCGATTGACACGGATGCGGCTTAGCTCAAACGGTCCATGCCCTCTTTCTTGACGCGGTTGGCGAGTACAAAGTAGATAATGCTGACAATCAGGCCGGTAAAATCGGGGATGCTTGAGCCGGTCCCACCCAAGAGGGGCAGGGAGAGGAGCAGACTGATGACCGAACATGCTAGGCAGACGATGGACCAGATCCAGACAACGCCAGCCTTGGCGGGATTATTTGCCGCGCGGATGCCAAAGACAGCGGTCACAATTTCGACGACGCCCAATACGATGACGACGACGCAAGAGACGATCATGGCACTCGTGATATCGCCTGCCGCGCTGCCTGCAAAGAGCGCTGTAGCACCCATACCTGCGCTTAGAATGCCGACGACAAAGAAGAAGAACGATAGGATTTTGAGTAATTTGCAGGCGTTGCTCATGGCTGGTCCTTTCGATACGAGTGCGCCAACCTGGCGCACCCCATGTGCTGCACATATGGTGAAGCACATTGTAGTTCAACGCGGCGATGCATGTGCCTGAAAGCGCTTTGAGCCCGCGCAGCCCAACCCCAACCTTTCAAAAAAGAAAGCTGGGCGTAAGTCAAATCGATGGCAGCGTATGCGCGGCGCTGCGATGATGGGGCCATGGTAAGAGCTGGACCGAAGGAGAAGCCATGATGTACGGAGCAGGGCAAGTGCGTGAGCCGCGGTCGTTGGGAAGGCGCATGAGTGATTCCGTGATCGCTGCCGTGTGCACGGGATTGATGGCGGTGCTTTGCATTGGGATGCTGTGGGCCATGTCACATGTGGGACAATAGCGGACGGTTGGGTGTCGTCATGAACGGCGCCCACGTATTCGTTTTGCTTGCTAAGGAGTACCCATGGGCGTCGTCGATCCCTTTTCTGTTGCTCGGGCCGCGGGGCTTGAGTTGACCGGGAAGTCCGAGGGCCTCACGCTCACCGACGGCACGATGGAGCTGCGTGCCGATTTTGGCCGCATGCTTTCACGACTCAAGCAGGGTCGCTTGCAGCAAGAGCTGCTGGTGAAGGCCGCACGCATAAAAGGTGCCGAGCAACCGTGGGCGATTGACGCCACGGCAGGCTTTGGCGAAGATTCGCTACTGCTGGCTGCTGCGGGCTTTACCGTCGATCTGTATGAGCAGGATTGTGTGATTGCGGCGCTCCTCAAGGACGCCTTGGATCGCGCGGCAGATGATCCGGCGCTTGCGGCTGCCGTGTCGCGCATGCGCTTACATGCGGGTGAGGACAGCATTGCCGGCCTTTGCCATGCAGCTGAGCTGATCGGGCGGGGCGAGCTCACCGCTCCCGACGTGGTGTATCTGGACCCCATGTTTCCCGAGCGCACCAAGAGCGCGGCGGTTAAAAAGAAGTTCCAACTCTTGCATCATCTGGAACAGCCGTGCGCCGATGAGGAGACGTTGGTCGAAGCCGCGCTTGCGGTGCATCCGCGCAAGGTCGTTATCAAGCGGCCGGTGAAGGGGCCACTGCTTGCCGGCGTTAAGCCGAGCTATCAACTTGCGGGCAAGGCCGTTCGCTACGACGTTTTGGTGCCGCCGCGCCCGTAGCTTGCGTGCGATGGCTGGCGCTCCGTCAGTGCCGTGCCGATGCGGGGTCTATTTCCAAGGGTGCGACGTCAGGTGCCATCCGCCGCAGTATTCGCATTTGTAGCAGGCCAAACCACGTCGCCCGCGGTTTTCGCATTCGGCCATAACGGCCTCGGCCTCGGCGCGCGTGTCGTAACGGTTTTTGCGTTCGCACGACTTGTAGCGCCAGGCCTCATCGCGCTCGGCGTTCAGGGCGTCGCGGCGCTCGTCCTCGCGCGCAAACAGGTCGCTCATATCGCCGCCGGTGGCAGCGCCCAAAAACTCGCTTTTGGCCTTTGACCAGGCGGCTCGCTTTTTGCTCCCCATCTGCATCGCGCCCCTCTCCAAACGTTGGTATGATTGCTCAATCAAAGTGATACCAATAAACGTGAGGTCGCCGCGTGATGATCAGAAAAACCCTCGATACCGACATTCCCGCCGTCATGGCTATCTATGACGCGGCCCGCGCCTTTATGCGCGCGCATGGCAACGCCACGCAGTGGCCCGAGGGCACGCCTTCTGCCGAGCAGCTGGCTGCGGATATCGCTGCCGGTGGCAGCTATGTGTGCGAAGTCGATGGCCGCGTGGTGGCGACGTTTGCCTTTTTACCGGGCCCGGACGGGTGCTATGACGTAATTGAGGATGGTCAATGGCGCAGCGACACTCCGTACGCCGTGCTGCACCGTGTGGCGTCCGATGGCGCCGTACACGGTATCGCGGCTGCGATGTTTGCCTTTGCCAAGGAGCGTGCCGACCACCTGCGCATCGACACGCATCGGGACAACCTGCCCATGCAGGGTGCCATCATAAAGGCCGGCTTTGAGCGCGCTGGTATCGTCTATGTGTCCGACGGCACGGCGCGTGTCGCGTTCGATTGGCTGCGCGAGGCGTAAGAGCAGGGGCGCGTACCAGTCCTTAATTCGAATGAAAAATGGCTCCGGGTGGGGCCATTTTCGATTACTGCGCTGTTTTGAAAGCCGGCTTTCGCAAGGCGCGAACCTACGAAAATCGCCGCGCGGCAACGCGGGGCGATGAGCTCGGTCGGGGGATAGGGCCCGCTTCGCCCGCCGGCCCGTAAATTGTATCATCCAGTGTGGAGCGTGAACGCCCGTTGCCGCGTGCGATGGGCTTGTAATAAGAGGAGAGCCATGTCGAAGCAAGCGGTCGTTGGAATCTTGGCGCATGTCGATGCCGGCAAGACCACGTTGGCCGAGGCCATGCTGTTCAACGCGGGTCGCATTCGCAAGCGCGGCCGCGTGGACGATGGCGATTCGCATCTGGACACTAACGCGATCGAGCGCGAGCGTGGCATTACGATCTTCTCGTCGCAGGCTGTACTCGACCACGGCGATACCCACGTCATGCTCGTGGATGCGCCCGGCCACGTTGATTTTTCGGCCGAGGCGGAGCGCACGCTGCGCGCACTCGACTATGCGATTTTGGTTGTGGGCGCCAACGACGGCGTGCAGGGGCACACCGAAACCCTGTGGCGCCTGCTTGCACGTTATGACATCCCGACATTCATCTTCATCAACAAGATCGATTTGGAGAATCCCGGCCGCGATGTTTTGCTGACACAACTTGGGCAACGTCTCTCCGAGGGCTGCTTGGATGCCAACGAACTGTTGGCGGGCGGGGCCGTTCAGGAGGACGCTGCCGCGTTAGACGAAGAAGCGCTCGAGGAGTTTCTTGAGGCGGGTGAGCTTTCCGTCGCGACGCTGTCACGCATGGTTGCCGAGCGCAAGCTCTTTCCCTGCTTTGCCGGCTCGGCGCTTAAGGACCGAGGCGTGGACGAGCTGCTGGATGGCATATGCGCGCTGATGCGTGAACAGGCGTGGCTCCCGGAGTTTGCCGCGCGCGTCTATCGTGTCAGCCGCGGGGATCGCGGCGAGCGCTTGGCTTGGGTCAAGGTGACCGGCGGAACGCTGCATGCCAAACAGGTGATTAACGGACGTTCCGGTGCCGAGGCATGGGAGCAGAAGGTCGATCAGGTGCGCATCTATAACGGCGAGAAGTATGAGCTTGCCCAAGAAGTTGCTGCTGGCGGTATTTGTGCCGTGACGGGTCTTGCGCACGTTCGCCCAGGGGACGCCCTGGGCGCGGAGCCTGCGGGCGATGCGCCCGTCATTGCGCCAGTCCTTACCTATACGGTGCTTCCGGGCGAACATGATGTCCATACGGTGTTCAAAGCATTGACTGAGCTGGCGGACGAAGATCCCATGCTCGGCGTAAGCTGGAATACGCATCTGGGGCAGATTCACCTGCAGTTGATGGGCGCCGTGCAACTCGAGATCGTGCAGCGGGTGTTGGCCGATCGTTTTGGCCTTGCGGTCGAGTTTGAGCCCGGCGGCATCCTCTATAAGGAGACCATTTCGCAGCCGGTCGAGGGCGTGGGCCACTTTGAGCCACTGCGCCACTATGCCGAGGTGCATCTGCGCCTGGAGCCGTTGCCGGCGGGCTCGGGCGTACAGTTTGGCACCGTGACCTCGACCGACGAGCTCGATCTTAACTGGCAGCGTCTGGCGCTCACCAACGCCATGGAGCGCGATCATCTGGGCGCGCTGACCGGCTCGCCCATCACCGATGTACGCATTACGCTCACGGGTGGCCGCGCGCATGCCAAACACACCGAGGGCGGCGATTTTCGCCAGGCCACGTACCGCGCGATTCGCCAGGGGCTCATGCAGGCGCGTGAGGCCGGCGCGGCGGTGCTGTTGGAGCCGTGGTATCGCTTTGAGCTCGAGGTGCCGGGGGAGTGCGTGGGCCGGGCGCTCTCGGATGCCACGCGCATGGGTGCCGAGTACGAGCCGCCGACGATGGCGGGAGACCGGGCGAAGCTTGTGGGTCGCGTGCCGGCATCTGAGGTGCAGGATTACGCGCTGGAGGTGGCTGCCTACACGAGTGGTCGTGGGCATCTGTACCTGGAGTTCGCCGGCTATGCGCCTTGCCATGATGCCGAACGCGTCATCGAGACGGCCACCTACGAGCCCGAGGCCGATCTGCCCAACACGCCCGATTCGGTCTTTTGCTCTCACGGCGCCGGTTACACGGTCAAATGGTGCGACGTACCCGCCGCGGCGCACGTAAAGATCGATCCCGCCACCTTTCGCCCCTGGCGAGAAGCAGACGCCGAGTTTTTCGGCCATAGGTGATAGAAGGTCAGTTCCTTTATCGTATGCTATTGGTATAACTCGGTATAAGTTGGTATAACTGTTACCAGGGTTTACCGATCCGAGGAGGCCGACATGAATCCAAATCCCTTTAAGCCCACGGCTGGCAAGCGGCCTCCGATACTCATCGGCCGCGAGTCGGTCATCGAAGATTTCGAGGAAGGGCTCGATAACGGCGCCGGAGCGCCGGGTAGACTCATGCTCATTACGGGAAACCGCGGCTGTGGCAAGACGGTTCTCCTACGGGAACTGCAACGTCTAGCCAATGAGCGCGGATGGGCGGTTGTCTCCGATTCCGCTTCGCTTGGCTTATGCGACCGCTTGGCCGACGCGCTTCGCTCGAATAAACTCGTTGTGACGTCAATGGAGTTCGGTCCGTTGTTTGGCCGGATGTCGGTCGAGGCGGCGCGGGCAAAGGGCGAGACGTTGCGAGGGCTGGTCAACGAGCGCCTCAAGAGGCTCGGTCCAGGCAAGGGCATACTGTTTGCGATTGACGAGGCGCAATCGGCGTCTATCGAGGAACTGGCGGCTCTTGCCGTTCTCTATCAGCAGGTGCTCGGAGACCAGGATGCCACGGGCTTGCCCGATAGCGACCAGCGCGGTCTTGCGCTGGCGTTCGCCGGCTTGCCCAGTATGGTTGACGATCTGCTCGAAGAGCCGAGCGTGACGTTTTTGCGGCGTGCCCAGCAGCGTACGTTGGGGGCGATATCTTTGCCCGAGGTGCGCGATTCGTATATCCAGACGGTCAAAGACGCTGGTCTTTACGTTGACGCGGAGACGGCGGACCTTGCGGCGCGCAAGAGCATGGGGCATCCCTACATGGTTCAGCTGGTGGGATATTACATGTGGCGCTCTGCCGTCCGGCGTGGCTCGCAGGTCATCGAAAGGCGCGATGTCGAGGATGGCCATGCGGATGCCGTCTCCGAGTTCTACGAAGCGGTTGACGCGCCTCTGTATTACGGGCTGCGCAGTCCACAGCGCCTCTTTATCGAGGCCATGGCTGCTGACGAGGGTGAGCCGACGCGCATGGCGGATATCATTGAGCGCTGCGACCGTACTCAGAGTTGGGCGAGTAAATATCGCGCAAGCCTGATTCGCGAGCGCGTCATCGAGGCTGCCGGATACGGCCTCGTCCGGTTTACCGTGCCCATGCTGGGCGCGTACATTCGCGATCGAGTTTTATGGCATGAGTAGGGTGATAAAGGTGACGGAACAGAAGATGAGCCCGCAGGCTATCGAGGTACGCGGCGCGCGCGTCCATAACCTCAAGGACATCGATATCGACATTCCGCTGGGAAAACTCGTGGGCATTGCCGGCGTGTCGGGCTCGGGCAAGAGTTCGCTGGCGCTGGGGGTTCTTTATGCCGAGGGCTCGCGTCGCTATCTGGAGGCGCTCAGCACCTATACCCGCCGTCGTCTGACGCAGGCCGAGCACGCCCAGGTGGACGAGGTGCTGCACGTGCCGGCGGCGCTCGCATTGCATCAGCGCCCCAGCGTGCCGGGCGTGCGTTCCACCTTTGGCACCATGACCGAGCTCAACAATAGCCTGCGTCTACTCTTTAGCCGCTGCGCCCATCACGTGTGCCCGCATTGCGGGGCGCGTGTGGAGCCGAGCCTTAACGTGGCTGCGGGCCTGTCGCTCACGTGCCCTGCATGCGGTCATGAGTTCTACGCGCCGAGCGCCGAGGACCTTGCGTTTAACAGCGGCGGTGCGTGTCCCACCTGCGGCGGCACCGGTGTCATGCGCGAGGTGGACGAGGCGAGCCTGGTGCCCGACGAGTCAAAGACTATCAACGAGGGCGCGGTGCTTCCCTGGGGTACGCTCATGTGGGATCTGATGAAGCAGGTGGCAGGTGAGATGGGCGTGCGCACCGACGTGCCGTTTAACCAGCTCACGCCTCAAGAGCGCGACATCGTGTTTCATGGTCCGGCGGTTAAGAAGCACATTCTCTACGTCCCCAAAAACGGTGAGGGCGCCACGCCACTCGACTTTACCTACTACAACGCCGTCTATACCGTCGAGAATGCGCTTGCCAAGGTTAAGGACGATAAGGGGCTTAAGCGTGTAGCTCGCTTTTTGTGCGAGAGGCCATGCCGTGACTGTGGTGGCACGCGTCTCTCCGAGGCTGCGCGCCAGCCCCAGGTGCGCGGTATCAATCTGGCGCAGGCGGCGGCCATGACGCTGGGCGAGGCGATTGAGTGGGCGCGCGGGGTGCCTGCATCTTTGCCGCCCGAGATGCGGCCCATGGCGACGGATATATGCGATTCGTTTTTGAGCGCGGCCCGTCGTCTGGTCGACCTGGGTCTCGATTACCTTTCACTCGATCGTGCCGGTGCCACGCTCTCCACGGGTGAGCGCCAGCGCGTGCAGCTTGCCCGCGTGGTGCGCAACCGATCGACGGGTGTGCTTTATGTACTGGACGAGCCCTCGATTGGCTTGCATCCTGCCAATGTCGACGGCCTGGTGGGCGTGATGCGCGATCTGGTGGATGACGGCAACACCGTGGTTGTTGTCGACCACGATACGCGCGTACTGGCGGAAGCCGACTATCTTGTCGAGATGGGCCCCGTTGCCGGAGCGGGCGGCGGTAACGTGATCGCTGCCGGTACGGTAGACGAGGTCGAGCAATCGCAGGGCAGTCGCATCGCGCCGTTTTTGCGCGCAGACCCCAAGCGCTTGCGCCCGCAGGTGACTGACGAGGAGATGTTCGACCAGGGCCACATCCGCATGGCAACCGATGCCATCCATACCGTAAAACCGCTCGAAGTCGATATCCCGCGCGGCCGCTTGGTCGCGGTGACGGGCGTTTCGGGTTCGGGTAAGACGACGTTGGTGCTCGAGACGCTCATTCCGGCACTCAAGGCGCAGGCAGCCGGCGAGCGCCTGCCGGGGCACGTGCGCTGGGTCGATGCCGAAGGCATTGCGCGTGCCAACCTGATTGACGCCACGCCCATCGGTGCCAACGTGCGCTCGACGGTGGCGACCTATGCCGACATCCATGATGAGCTGCGCCGCGCCTTCGCCCGTACGCCCGAGGCCAAGGCAGCCGGTTACAAGGCGGGCGCCTTTAGCTACAACACCGGCGCCTTGCGCTGCCCTACGTGTGACGGCACGGGCTCGATATCGCTCGACGTGCAGTTTTTGCCCGACGTCGAGATCGTCTGCCCGGCATGTCGTGGCTCGCGTTATGCAGACGCGGCTTCGCATATCCATCGCGAGGGCAAGGACGGGAGTCTGCTTACGTTGCCGCAGCTCATGGACATGAGTGTGGACGAGGCCCTCGACGCCACGGTGGGACTCAAGAAGGTTCAGACGCGCTTACAGACCTTGCACGACCTGGGCCTGGGTTATCTCACGCTCGGTGAGCCCACGCCGGCGCTCTCGGGCGGCGAGGCACAACGCCTTAAGCTCGCGAGCGAGATGGGACGTGTGCAGGACGATGCCGTATTCGTATTCGACGAGCCCACGATCGGCCTACATCCGCTCGATGTTCAGGTGTTGCTGAGTGTGTTCGACGGCCTCGTTGCCAAGGGCGCCACGGTTATCGTGATCGAACACGATCTCGACCTTATCCGTAACGCCGACTATGTGATCGACATGGGCCCAGGCGGTGGCGACGCGGGCGGGCAAATCGTCTGCGCCGGTACGCCGGGCGACATCGCAGCCTGCTCCAAGAGCATTACCGGTCGCTATCTATAGACAATGAGGCAAAGGGACAGCCTCTTTGCCTCATTGATGCCTATTTCACGCATTGAGCCGCGAGATAGTCACGGAAGAATGGCAATTCAAATGCGACGAGCCCTCGTCCTCGTTCTCCGATGATGCCGGCATCTATCATGCGGCGTCGGTAGCGGGAGACCTGCTGCGGCGAACGCTTAAGGCGCTCGATAAGGTCGGCGGTGGTGGACTCTTCTTCGTCATCGAGCATGGCGATGAGGAATCGCTTGTCCTCTGCAGTGAGTTCCCGATAGGTTGCCGCGAGGATTCGGTCGTCCATCTCGTCGCGCGCGATTTTGATTCCCAGGTCAAAGTCGCGTGACGAGATTTCCTTCGAATCGCTTGTGAGATCCCAGGCACGGTAGCCTACGAGTTGCAATAGGAAGGGAAAACCAGAGATCGAGCGAACGGCTCTATCGATTCCCTCGGCATCTGCTAGGCGATCGTTTTCCTGGATTGTGCGAATCAAGGCCTCGCGTACGTCATAGTCGGCAATGCGACCCAGATGATATTGTTGGGCGCGGCGAAGGAACGAGACCGTCTTGTGGTTCAGTAGCGTCGATACGTTGTTGGGAAGTCCCGCCATGAGCAGGGCGACGCGTTTCCCATCGGTCACAAAGTGCTGATACGTCGCTGCGAGCTGAATCATCTCATCGAGTGTCGGGTCCACCTCGTCAACCGTGACGAGCAGACCGGTGCCCGCCTCGTTGAGCTGGTCGATGATGTCGCTCATGCGATAACGCCAGGTTGAGGCATCGTGAACGCGATTGACCTCGATGCTGCCGAGCGGTGCAATTCCGAGGCCGGTGACTTCGAAGTTCTTAGACGTGTCTCTATAGTTTTGTCAATCGCGTGCTTCGCGCCATTTCGGCATGACGC
>CATXWM010000052.1 GCA_958403205.1 uncultured Collinsella sp.
GGATTGGTCAAAATAGTTTGACTATTAGCGGCTAAAATCGCCCGGCGCTAACAGCATACGCGTTGAGCCACCAACAAGGACCACATGATCGATCTGACCCCATGAATAACCGGTGTCCTCGAGCACGTCCTCGACCAGCTCCTGCGTTCGATTCAGGAGCGACCTACTCGCCCGCTCGAAATCTTCGCGAGAAATAGCCACACGATAAGGCTTTCCGTTCTTCGAAATATGGAGGTTTGCCTTTGGCACGTTCGAAAGAGTGCGCTTAACCATTTCGCATTTCTCTCGAAGCTCGGCACTTATCAGATAATCATCGAGAACATTACCGGCACCCTGTTTCGAGAGTTCTTCTGCCACAAACGACATTAGAGCGTTATCGAAATCGAATCCGCCCAGGTTTCTATCGCCATCGGTTCCGATAACCGTAAAGCAACCGTCCTCTATCTTAAGAAGCGTCACGTCGAACGTTCCGCCGCTCAGATCATAGACAAGCGTGACGCCGTTCTTCTCGGTATCGAGACCAAAGGAAAGGGCTGCGGCCGTCGGTTCATTCAACACGCGAAGCACTTTGGTGCCCGCAATTACACCTGCCTGCTTTGTCGCAGTCCTTCTTGCATCATCAAAATATGCGGGAACCGTAATCACGGCTCCGCATACTTCTTCTCCAAGTGCCTGCTCGGCATCTTGCAATAATTTTTTGATAATAAGGGAGGAAACCTCTTCTGCAGAGTAGGAAACGCCCGAGTCGGAGTCGAATCTCCAATCCGGATTTCCCATCTGCCGTTTAACGAACTGGACAACATTATCGGGATCACTTGCCGCCGAATGCTTGGCCATCGTTCCAACAAGCGGCTCGTCTTTTCCGTCAAATGATTGGAATAAAACAACCGAAGGTGTAGTCGGTTCTCCGTCCGCATTCTTCAGTATTTCGGGAAGTCCATCGTCTCCCAACACAGCGACGGCCGAATAGGTCGTCCCAAGATCGATTCCAACAACTCTCCCCATAGCCACCATTCCTCGATGTCTATTTTTATTGGTTTTGAGTTTATTCAAATTAGTCTTTATGTCAATTATTGCACCTAAGGACAATCCAGTTAGACATTTGACCGGCACCGAAATGCAAAGTTGCTCTTGATATCAGACGGGAGCGACATGGATGTGACCAATAAACATACCGCACTCGCCAGAATCCGCAAAAAGTCAGGGCTTACTCAGCTTCAAATTGCGGACAGTCTTGGCGTTAGCAAGGCGACATATAGTGCATGGGAAACAGGTCGGGCAAAACTAGGAGAGGACCGCATTGTTGCATTGTGCGATCTCTTTGGATGCACGCCCAACGATATCCTTGGCTATACCAAAGATCCAGACGGAAGCCCTGCGTTTTTTACCGCTCAGGAAGACGAATATCTATCGCTCTTCAAAGCCCTGCCGCCAAACATCAAGGCCGACATTCTTGACATCATGCGTTATACGACAAAGGCCTGGAGACTCTAGGGCTTCTCTTTTGGCATCATGAATGTTAACTAGATATAATGTCCAACTTGCACAATCTAAATCGTCCTACTTGCACAATCTAAATCGTCCAACTTGCACAAATCAACGGTATAATACCCTACTAGCAAGGAGGGTGACATGGGTTCAATTCAACACGGTTATTTACCACGAGTCGCGGACAAAGTGCTCGCCAGAAAACTAAAATCTTCTGGGGCTGTCCAAATCAAAGGGCCAAAATGGTGCGGCAAGACCGCAACGGCTGAACAGGCAGCCGCAAGCAGCATCTACATGCAAGACCCAGATAACGGTCCGAGCTACATCCAGCTTGCCGATTCGAAGCCCTCTCTCCTGCTCAAAGGAGATGAGCCACGCCTCATCGATGAATGGCAAATGGCCCCACAGCTTTGGGACGCCGTAAGGTTCGCGATCGACCGCGGCAAAGGACGAGGCAGGTTTATCCTCACCGGCTCCGCAACGCCTCGGGCAAGCGAAATGCCGGCACACTCAGGAGTCGGCCGCATAGCACGTATAAACATGCGCCCGATGTCACTTTTTGAATCACGCGAGTCAACAGGATCAGTTTCGCTGGCAAGCCTGTTTGATGGAAACACCGATGTTGCCGATATAGTCGACTTCGATATCGAACGTATCGTCTACTCACTTTGCCGAGGAGGTTGGCCTGAAGCGGTTACCGAGCCAAACCATGGGATTGCGCTATCCATGGCCCCTGATTACATCTCGGAACTGCTTGATTCCGATATCGACGAGATTGATGGACTGCGGAGAAATAAGACTTGGATGGCCCAGATTATTCGAAGCTACGCTCGCAATATCTCGACAGAGGCATCGCTCGCCACAATCGCTGCTGACATGCAAGGAGAACCTCCCTCAAGAAATACCGTTTCTGAATATGTCGACGCTTTGACCCGCGCCTGCGTTTTCGAAGATCTCGAAGCATGGGCCCCGCGACTTCGCTCAAAAACTGCTGTACGAACGAGCCCAACGCGCCATTTCTGCGACCCATCGCTTGCGGTCGCAGCCCTTGGAGCAACCCCTCAAAAGCTCCTGGAAGATTTTGAGACATTTGGGCTTCTGTTTGAATCCATGTGCGTTAGAGACCTACGCACCTATATGGACCTGCTTGGCGGCAAGGTTTATCACTATCGGGACAAGACCGACCTTGAAGCCGATGCCGTACTCGTTCTGGACGACGGAAGGTATGCCCTGGTCGAGATCAAACTCGGTTCAAAACCCATCGATTCTGCCGCCGCAAACCTCAAGAAACTCGCATCTAAAATCGATGCGACTCACCAAGGCGAAGCGTCCTTCTTGCTCGTTCTCACTGGAACCGCAACTGCCTACCGACGGGAAGACGGTGTCGTAGTCGCGCCGCTTGCTTCACTGGCACCGTAGGACAGCTGGCATACAGCGGCGGGCGCAGGAGCCCTCCGTAGTAGAATCTGAACCACTGATTAGACCCGTACAAAAGGAGATTTCCCATGCATGATGTTGGAATGAACATGAGCCAGCTTGCCATGAGCGTCAAACAGGTCGACGACACTATCGAGCTCGCTCATGAGTGGAGCCATCAGTTGCTGCATGCGACCGAGAATTTTGACATGGAGCGCATCGGCGCCAAGCTCGAGGCCGCCATGGCCGCGCTGCACGAGGCGCATGACGTGCTCGAGGGCTACGAGGAAGCCATCGAGGCCGACCACAACTCCGTCGGCTCCGTGAAGCTGGTGTAAGGTGGCCGAACACGAGCACGGCTGCGGGTACGAGCACGAGCATCCGCACGGGGCGGACGGTGACGCGGGCTGCCACTGTAGTGGTTCCGGCTCCGAGCTGGTCCGTTTTTCGGTTACCGCACCCGACGACCTGCTGCGCCGTTTTGACGAGCAGATCGCACGCCGCGGCGACGTGGCCAACCGATCCGAGGCCGTGCGCGACCTGATTCGCGCCTCGATCGCCAAGGAGCAGATGCGCACGCCCGATGAGCACGTTATCGGGTCGCTCACCATGATCTACGACCATCACACCGGCGATCTGACGCGCCGTCTGGACGAGGTGCAGCACGACTACACCGACGAGATCGTATCGACCATGCACGTGCATCTGGATCACCACAACTGCTTGGAGATTCTGGCGCTCAAGGGTCGCGGCGAGCGCGTCTACGAACTAGCCGACCGTCTGCTGGGCCTGCGCGGCGTTAAGCACGGCGAGCTCACGTGCGCCGCCACCAAGCAGAGCCTGGGGCTGTAGCGGGATTTCCCGCAGCGCACCTGCCAAAAAGGGACAGGTTTGTTTTGGCAGGTTTAGAAGTTTTACCTACCAAAATAAACCTGTCCCTTTTTGGTCGGTTTTGATGAGGGGTGTCGCATGCGGCATGTGCATATTCATGTGACGGGCATTGTGCAGGGCGTTGGCATGCGACCGTTTGTGTATCGCGAGGCCATGACGCATGGCATTTGCGGATGGGTGCTCAATGCGGGCGACGGCGTGCATATCGAGGCGCACGCTCCGGCCGATGCGCTCGATGCTTTTGTTGCCGCGCTTTCTGAGCATGCGCCTGCGGCAGCTCGCGTTGAGCGAGTCGATATTGCGGATTTGGAGCCTGGCGGCTGGAGCGCTGCCGATGAGCAGGGCTTTCACATTGTGGCGTCGCAGGACCAGACCGCGCACACGACGCTCGTCTCGCCCGATATCGCCACCTGTGACGATTGCCTGCGCGAGTTGTTCGATCCCGCCGACCGACGCTATCACTACCCCTTTATCAACTGCACCAACTGCGGCCCACGCTTTACCATCATCCGATCGCTGCCTTATGACCGAGCGGCCACATCGATGGACCGTTTCCCCATGTGTCCCAAGTGTGCCGCGGAGTATGCCGACCCACTCGACCGGCGTTTTCACGCGCAACCCGATGCCTGCTTTGATTGCGGGCCGCATATTACGTGGCGCGAGGCTGTAAACAGCGATGCGTGCGGGAATTCGTCCGCGACACCGGCCGTCGGCACCACACGCGAGGCCAGCGACGCTATCATCGAGCGCTGCGTTGAGCTGCTGGCCAGCGGTGGCATCGTCGCCATCAAGGGCCTGGGCGGATTCCATCTATCCTGTGACGCTGCCAACGAGCAGGCGGTGGCCGAGCTGCGCCGTCGCAAGCGTCGCAGCAATAAGCCGCTTGCCGTCATGGTGCGCAGTCTTGCCGATGCCGGGCGCCTGTGCCATATCGACGATGCTGAACGCGATCTGCTCGCCGGCAGTATCCGCCCCATCGTGCTGCTGCGCCGGCGGGCTGTTTGCGGGAACGACGGCGATTCTTCCGACGCCCTCGTACTCGCACCGTCCGTCGCGCGCGACCTGCCCGAGCTTGGCGTTATGCTCCCCTACACCCCGCTTCAGCATCTTCTGCTTGCAGCTGCCGCGTCACACGGTATGCACGCGCTCGTCATGACCAGCGGCAACCTGAGCGAAGAGCCCATCGAGACCGATGACGATCTTGCCTGGGAGCGCCTCGTTGCCGCCGGCATTGCCGACGCGCTGCTCGGCAACGATCGAGCGATTCTCTCGCGCTATGACGATTCCGTGGTGCGCGTGGTCGACGGCGCCGTTATGCCCGTTCGCCGCGCTCGTGGATATGCACCCCAGCCGCTGCCGTTGCCGGCGCTCGACGGCGCTCCGTCCTGCGTACTCGCCTGCGGGCCGCAACAAAAGGCCACGATTACGCTCACGCGTGAAGGGACGAACGGCGAGGCGACCTGTTTTGTGTCGCAGCATATCGGCGATGTTGAAAACGGCGGGACCTTCGATGCCTGGAACGCCGCGCGCACGCGCTTGGAAGATCTCTTTGACTTGGCGCCCGCCGCCTTGGCCTGCGATTTACACCCCAGCTATCTATCGGGCCAGTGGGCGCGCGAGCAGGCGCGAAAATGCAATCTGCCGCTCGTCGAGGTGCAGCACCATCATGCGCATATCGCGAGCGTAATGGCCGAGGCCATCGCCGCGGGCCAGCTTACAACCGACGCGCGTGTCCTTGGCATCGCCTTTGACGGCACCGGCGCCGGCACCGATGGGACCATTTGGGGCGGCGAGTTTCTTGTTGCCAGCCTTGGCGGCTTTGAGCACGCCGCGCATTTGCGCACTTGGGCGCTCCCCGGTGGGGCGGCCTCCGTGCGCGACGCCCGCCGCAACGCCTTTGCCCTGCTCAGTGAGCTCGGCCTGCTCGAGCACCCAGGTGCCGCTCGGCTTTTGGACAGCCTCGACGAGCAAACGCGCAGCGTGACAGCTACCATGATCGAGCGCGGCATCAACAGCCCGCGTACCAGCAGCATGGGGCGTCTCTTTGATGCCGCGGCGGCGATTCTGGGCATCTGCGACAAGGCGACCTACGAGGGCGAACCCGCCATAGAACTCGAAGCCGCCGCCTGGCGCGCGCTCGACAACGAAATCGCCCATTTTCCCGACGACAACGCCGGCTATTTCGCATCTAGCCCATCGTGGCTGGACGGCCCCTATGTTCTGGACCAGAAAGCACTCTTTGAGGCACTTTTGGGAGGAATTGAAGCCGGAACGCCCGCCTACAGGCTCGCGCTCGACTTCCATATCGCCATCGCGCGCTCTTCGGCACGAATCGCACGCGAAATCTGCGCGCGCGAAGGCATCGATACCGTCGCGCTCTCGGGCGGCGTGTTCATGAACCGACTTTTGCTCCAGCTCCTCACCCGCGAGCTCAAAAGCATGGGTCTCACTGTCTTGATTCCCCAAACCGTGCCCGTTAACGACGGCTGCATCGCCTACGGTCAGGCGGCAGTCGCAAGCGCTCGTCTTGCGCAGATTGCATCGCAGTAGCTCACCCTCGCACGCTGCTGTGCCCAGCCGTCTCACAGGCGTAACGCGTTTGCCCGCAAACCCCGTGAGCGCTACCATCAACTGATGGATTATCAAGCGCCCGTCCAGCGCAAAGCGTATAAAAGGGGAACAATATGTGCCTTGCCGTTCCCGGTAAAGTAGTCAAACGCGACGACGACCTCAAGGCCACCGTCGACATGATGGGCATCGAGCGCCCCGTGTCGCTGCGACTCGTGCCGACGGCGCAGGTTGGCGACTATATTCTCGTACACGCCGGCTTTGGCATCCAGATTGTCGACGAGCAGGAGGCACAGGAAACGCTCGAGCTTGTTAATGCCATGTCCGAGCTGGTCGAAGAAGACCAGCTGACCACCAACCCGGCGGAGGCTTACTAGTGGCGCCCGAGCAGCCGGCGCGCTCCGGTATCGATTTCTCGGCATTCCGCGATCCCAAGCTGGCTCGCGAGCTCATCGAGCGCATTCATGAGCTTGCCGGCGACCGCGCCATCAACCTTATGGAAGTCTGCGGCACGCATACCGTGAGCATCGGGCGCTATGGCTTTCGCTCCATTATGCCGGCCGGGCTCAAGCTGCTGAGCGGCCCGGGCTGCCCCGTCTGCGTCACCGCCAACCGCGACATCGACCACGCAATCGCGCTCGCCAACATAGACGGCGCCATCATCACCACCTTTGGCGACATGATGCGCGTGCCCGGATCGTCCACCTCGCTCGCTGCACAAAAGGCGGCAGGGCGTGACATTCGCATTGTGTACTCCCCGCTCGATGCGCTCGACATTGCCGAGCAAAACCCTGATCGCCCGGTCATTTTTATGGGCGTGGGCTTTGAGACGACGACGCCCACCATCGCCACCGCCATCTTGGAGGCCGAGGCGCGCGGGCTTTTGAACTTCTCGGTCTATTGCGCCCACAAGACCACGCCGCCGGCGTTGCGCGCCATCGCCAACGACCCCGAGACCGCCATCGACGGCTTTATCCTGCCGGGCCACGTCGCCACCATCACGGGCTTGGCCCCCTTTGGCTTTTTGGTCGACGAGTTTAAGACTCCAGGCGTGGTAACGGGATTTGAGCCGGTCGACATCTTGCAGGGTATCTGCATGCTGGTCCAGATGGTTGTTGAGGGGCAGCCCGCGATCGACAACGCCTACCGTCGCGGCGTCAATGCCGACGGCAATCCCGTGGCGCGCCAGCTGGTCGAGCAGGTGTTTGAGCCATGCGACACCACGTGGCGCGGGCTGGGGCCGATTGCGGCTTCGGGACTCGCCATTCGTCCCGAATTCTCGCGCTTTGATGCCCATACCCGCTTTGATGTGCCCGTTGAGGCGACAGTCGAGCCGCGCGGGTGCCGCTGCGGCGACGTGCTGCGCGGGGCCATTACGCCGAGCAGCTGCCCGCTCTTTGGCCGCACCTGCACGCCCGAGCACCCCGTCGGCCCGTGCATGGTGAGCTCCGAGGGCAGCTGCGCAGCATATTTCCGCTACCGAGGCTAATGGGTTCCGCCGTTCTAACGAACGGCGGACCGGTCGACGCTGCGCCTCACCCATATAATTCCACCCACGATTGGAGTTTTCGATATGTCCCATAGCGTTACCGATAGCACCGTCCTGCTGGGTCACGGCTCCGGCGGCCAGATGATGAAACGCATCATCGATGAAGTCTTTTTAGATGCCTTTGGTTCGCCCGAGCTGCTCGAAGGCAACGACGCCGGCGTCGCCGCGCTGCCCGCGAGCGGGCGCATCGCCATGTCGACCGACAGCTTTGTAGTCTCGCCGCAGTTCTTCCCCGGTGGCAACATCGGCCGCCTCGCCGTGTGCGGAACCGTCAACGACGTCGCGACCTCGGGTGCCAACGTGCGCTACCTATCGTGCGGCTTTATCCTCGAAGAGGGCTATCCCATGGATAAGCTCCACCAGATTGTGCAGACGATGGCCGAAACGGCACGCGAGGCGGGCGTGTCCATAATCACGGGCGACACCAAGGTGGTCGAGCGCGGCGGGGCCGACGGCGTCTACATCAATACCGCCGGCGTGGGCGAGGTGCCTGCGGGCGTGGCGCTCAGCGGCGCAAACTGCCAGCCCGGCGATGTCATCCTGGTATCGGGTACGCTGGGCGACCACGGCATCGCCATCATGAGCCAACGCGAGGGTCTGGCGTTTTCGAGCACCATCGAAAGCGATGCCGCGCCGCTCAACCACCTGATTGCCGATGTGCTTGCCGCAGCACCCGACACACGCTGCTTCCGCGACCCCACGCGCGGTGGCCTGGCCTCGACGCTCAACGAGTTTGCGCAGGCCAGCGGCGTTGCCATGGAGGTCGACGAGGATGCCGTGCCCGTGCGTCCCGACGTGCAGGCCGCCTGCGAGATGCTCGGCTACGATGTGCTGCAGGTGGCAAACGAGGGCAAGATGGTCGCCGTCGTACCGGCCGAGCAAGCCGATGCCGCACTGAGCGCCATGCGCGCCGCCCACTACGGCGAGAACGCCGCCGTCATCGGTCGCGTGCTGCCGCTTGCCGAGGGCGCCCGTCCCGCCGTGCGCGTGCGCACCGGCTGGGGTTCGACCCGCATCCTCGACATGCTCGTAGGAGAGCAGCTGCCGAGAATTTGCTAACGACAAAGGCTCAGGGCTATTAAAGATATTCAGATTCCAAACATGCCCGGCACGCATGCCCAGTATCATGGGGTGCGTTTTACAACTCAAGCGGCAGGAGCACCCATGGCAGCAGCTTTTTCCCATGTGATCTTTGACCTGGACGGCACCATCCTCAACACGCTCGAGGACCTGGCGGCCGCCGGCAACCATACCTGCGAGGCGCACGGCTGGCCCACGTTTGCCGTTGACGAGTACCGCTACAAGGTGGGAAACGGCATGCTCAAGCTGGTTGAGCGCTTTATGCCTGCCGAGTATGCGGGCGACAGCCGTATGTTTGAGCAAACGCTTGCCGAGTTTAGGGCTTACTACGGCGAGCACAAGGAGGACCACACCGCCCCCTATGCCGGTACGATCGAGATGCTCGACCGCCTGCGCGCCGCGGGCGTGCAGCTTGCCGTGCTCACTAACAAGGACCACGTCTCGGCGGCTCCGCTTATCGAGAAGTATTTTGGTTCCGAACGCTTTGCGCTGGTACAGGGCCGTGTCGATGCGTTTCCGCCCAAGCCCGAAGCACCCGTCACGCTGCATGTGATGGAGGAGCTAGGCGCCGATCCGTCGACCACGCTCTACGTAGGCGATTCCAATGTCGATATCCTGACCGGTCACAACGCCGGCCTTAAGAGCGCGGGCGTCAGCTGGGGCTTCCGCGGCCGCGCAGAGCTGGAAGCCGCCGGCGCCGACTACGTGGTGGACACCCAGGGCGAGCTCGCAGCGCTGATCCTGGGCGAGTAACGAGCGACACTGCTTAACGCAGCTGCGGCAATTCTTCCGCGCGGAAAGCGCATCCCGTTTTGGAGCTCCGGAATGGGATACGCTTTCCGTTTGAGGCGCATCAGGGAAACCGCATCCCGTTTCAGAACAATATTCCGGTCGCACTTTCCGCAACCCACCCCATCCGGAAAATGCGACCCACTATTCGGCCAAAAACCGGGTCGCGGTTTCCCAAGCACTCGATGCAACGCTGGCACAAGGAGTGTCCCCAACTGCCGCCTGGTCATTTAAGAACGTCCCCAATGACTACAAGTGCCGCACCATGGCAACGACGCAGGTAGAGGATGGACAGCGAGCGACGTCCAGGACGAACAAGTTGGCATCAGAACCACCCTTAAAAAGGGTGGTTTGCTCTTAGGGTATAACCCACGGGCCC
>CATXWM010000053.1 GCA_958403205.1 uncultured Collinsella sp.
CATTGTACTAGCGCCGCGCTCAGCGGTCTAGAGCCCCGCGCGCAGCCGCGGGCGCCTCGGCCGCATCGCACGCGCGGTAGCGCACGCCCGAGCCGCCGCGCGCCTCGATCTCGAGCCAGCCCTCGCCGTTCGACTCCCGTCCGAAGAAGATGAGCTGGAGCTCTCGGACATTGCCCCTGTCATCCGCCGCGTCCACCAAGTAGACGTAGTTCGCCCCCGCCCCGGTGGCGTCGGCGTAGGAGCTCGCGTGGCTGCCGGGCTCGGGCGCGGGCGCCCACATGGCGATCTCAGGGTTGGGCAGCACGCGGTCGGCGATCGAGCGCAGCGCCGACCCCCAGCCGGCGTCGAGCAGAGCATTCCCGCCCAGGACGAGCGCTGCGGAGAGGAGGGCGAGCACGGCGGCGAGCGGCTTCCTACGCATCTGCCCTCCCGTCCTCGAAGCGGCAGAACCAGGCCAGAAGGACGGCGGCGGCTGCCAGGGCGAGCACGAGGCCAGCGAGCGCAGTCGTGAGGAGAGGGCCCGCCGCGCGTGCGGCGTCGATGAAGGCCTCCACCCCGAGCGACCCCAGGCGCGCGGGCCAGGCGAGCGGCACCCAGCTCAGGGGCGTCGCCAGGGCACCGGTGAGCTCGCCGGTCATGAGGCCGTGCGCAAGTCCGCCCACTGAGAAGAACGCGAGGAGCATCCCCGCCGCGCCGGCGCCGATGGCGGCGTTGCGGCCGAGGCGCAGGGCCACGCCGAGCCCCAGCGCGTAGAGGGGCAGGCTGCCCAGCACGATGCCCGCCCAGGCGGCCGCAAGCGGAGCGGGCCCGAGCGGCAGGCGCCCGGCGACGGCGAGCACGGCCCCGAACACGCCGAGCGCCACGGCCAGCGCGCCCGCGCCGAGCGCCGCAAGGGCGAGCAGCTTCGCCGCGACGGCGCGCCCGCGCGAGGGGACCGCCGTGAGGTTGGCGAGGCGCCCGGCAGCGCGCTCCTCGTCCACGGCGAGCCCGCAGACGATGGCGGACATGAGCGGCATGAGGGCGCCGAGGAACTGGGCGTAGGCGTCCGCGCCCAGCGCCGGGTCCCATCGGGTTACGGAGAAGTACTCGCCGCAGGCAAGACCGGCTGCCAGGCCGCAGACGAGGTGCACCGCCGTGAGCGGGGAGCGCGCCAGGCGCAGGGCCTCGGAGAGCAGGGCCCGCGGGAGAGTCATGCGCGGCGTCGGGTCGGAGAGTCGTGTCATGGCCATCACCTCTCCTCGGAGCGCGCGAACCAGGCCGCGCCCGCCGCCGTGAGCGCGGCGAACGCGAGCGCGCAGACCGCAAGGCCCGCCAGTGTGAGCATGCCGTCCGCCGTGAGCGCCCCGCCGAGCGCCATGTCCGCCGCGAGTGGCTCGCCGCTCGGCAGCACGGGGATGAAGCTCGTGGGGATGACCATGCTCGCCGACGGCGGAAAGAGCTGCGGCAGCGGCACCAGCGACCAGGCGAACCCACCCACGAGCTGCGCGGCGAGCGGGCAGAAGATGCCCGCGAGCATGCCGAGCCGCGCCGTGAGGAAGAGCCCTGCGGGGATCATCCACGCCGCGGTCACCGTGTTGGCGAGCGCGCAGAGGAGCATCGTGAGCGTGCCCGCGGCCGTGAGGCCCTGCGAGGAGAACGCCGATCCCGCGAGGTAGATGCCGAAGACCACGAGGTTCGAGAGCGCGCAGAGCGCGAGGCACCAGAGCGCCTTGGCCCACCAGGCGCGCCCGAGCGGGAAGCCCAGGCCCAGAAGCCCCCGCATCCGCGTGCGCGCGTCCGCCCGCGCGACGCACGCCACCACGAGCGAGAGAGCCACGGGCAGGAAGAGCGCGTACCAGTAGTTCCACGCGCTGAAGATCTGCACGCCCCGGTAGGGCATCGCGCCGAGCAGCGGCAGCGGCAGTGCCATGAGCACGGCCAGGCGAACCGGTGCCGCGTGGCGCGACTTCAGGGCCTCGGCGCGCAGGCCCGCGAGCAGGCCGCCTTTCTCGCCCGTCATGCCGCCACCTCCCCGCGCGCTCGACGCCCCTCCCGGCAGACGCTCATGAAGAGTTCCTCGAGGTCCTGCCCGGGCCGAAGCGCATCCTCGTAGGCGAGGCGCCCCCCGTAGATGATGCCGATGGTGTCCGCCATCTGCTGCACCTCGGAGAGGATGTGGCTCGAGACGATCACCGTCGTACCCGCCGCCGCGAAGCCGCGGATCTGGTCGCGCAGCTCCTCGATGCCGATGGGGTCGAGGCCGTTGGTGGGCTCGTCGAGCACGAGCAGGCGTGGCCGAGCGATCAGCGCCAGCGCGAGCCCCAGGCGCTGCCGCATGCCCATCGAGAAGCGCCCGGCGCGCTTCTTCCCGGTGTCCGCGAGGTCCACGGCGGCGAGCACCTCATCTACGCGGCTCTCGGGAAGGCCCAGCAGCGTGGTGCGCACGCGCAGGTTCTCGCGCGCGGTGAGGTTGGGGTAGAGCGGCGCCTCCTCGATGAGGCTGCCGATTGCGTAGAGGTCCTCGCGGCGCCAGGCGTGCCCGGCAAAGAGGATCTCCCCGGCCGTCGGCCGCAGCATCCCGCAGATCATCTTGAGCGTTGTCGACTTGCCGGCGCCGTTGGGGCCGAGCAGCCCGTACACCTCGCCCTCGCGGATATGAAGGCTCACGTCGGCCACGGCGTCCTGCGCCTGGTCGCCGCGGCCGAAGCGCTTGGTGAGCCCGCGCGTCTCGAGCATGTAACCCATGGGTTCGTCCTTTCTCTTCCGGGCGCGCGGGCCGAGTCGCCGTGCCCGCGCGCCTTACCTTTCGGGTTCACCATCCATGGTAGGGCGCGTTTCTAACGAAGCCATAACGGCCGTTGGGCTCTTTTGGCGCCAGCCCTTCTCGACCCGCACGCCACTCATGGTACGTTTATCGCGATAACAAGGACGGAGGTGCCCGTGGCACGCAATAAGTACCCGGAGGAGACGGTCGAGAAGATTCTCGACGTTGCCGAGCGGCTCTTCGTGGAGCGCGGCTACGAGCACACCACGATGATCTGAAGAGCAATACGCTAAATCGAAAAAGGAAAACCCTGAAGACGTGATTTTTGCCATAACGAGCGAGAATATCGAAGATGTCTGCACACCATTGGCGGGAAGGCGAACAGCCGGTTGCAACCGGCGGACACTCTTGCACGTATGCGACTGAAAGCATTATCCCGAGATACCTAGCATATTTAGCTACTGCTCAGGACTTTCAGATATCCAAACGAAAGGCGGCGAAAGGGGCAAAGGTAATCGAAGTCGCGCCTGTGGACTTAGCGAGAGTCGAGATTCCCGCCCCATCCATCGCCACCCAGCGGAAGGTCGTCGATATCCTCGACCGCTTCGACTCCCTCACGGCATCGCTGACCGACGGCCTCCCCGCCGAAATCGAGGCGCGACGTCAGCAATACGAATATTACCGCGACCGCCTACTCGACTTCCCGCGCAAGGCAGGCGACACGAGCAGCATGTTCTGTATCTTGGACATCGGCTCGATGTCGACGTAGACGTTGAGCGTGACCATGGCGTTTCCCTCCATGCCGAGAGGCTGTATAAGCCGCCGTAGCGGGCGACGATTCGTGCCCTCCCAAAAAAACATGCGTAAGATCGAGCGGAGGCTGAGCCTGCCGAATCGGAGCAATGGCACCCGAAAGAGCGCTGGAAAACTCACCATTTCGCGAGGCGCTGATGGCGCTGAGGCAGGTGTTGGGAAGATGATAGGGCGGATTTATCGCGTCGAGTTGGCCGTCTGCAATCTGAATCGTTCGGCGGTTTGTTTTGTTATGGCCGATGCCGCACGAAACGTACCGAAATATGTGCGCATAGGTACGGCCCATCTCTATACCTTGGCTTTCGGTTGCCAACTGATTTTCGATCAGCCCGAAATAAGGCGACGATCGGGATCCTCTAACTCGGATTTCCCGCTCGGTTCCTAAGGTGCTTAGAGCCGGCTCATAAGGGTGAAAACAAAGCCACCCGCGACGATTCTTTCAGTCATCGCTCTTGTGCATCCCTCATGACCCGCGGAAATGCAAGACGTTAAAGCCACTGGCTACGATTCACTTTGCCAAACGGGTGTCGAAGAGGATAGTCGGCTGTTTTGGCGTTCATATCGGACGTTTCAGGGCCTCTAAACCAACCCGTTTTTGTCCCCGGGACAAAAATGAAACTGCGGGCTCGTGGTTTCGAAATAGTTTGCGGTTTTGTCCCAGAATTTGTCCCAAACGCCTACGCGAAGTCACGCGGCGGGATTCGGCGGCAAGACAGTCAAGCCCAACAGCCCAACTGGAGTTGACTGGAATGACACCACAGCAAACGGGCGTGAAAGAGTGGGAATAATACCCGAAAGGCCAAAAAGTCTTGAAAATGCTGGACTTTTGCGTTACGGAATTGCCCCGTGACAACAAAATGACAACATTTTAGATTATTCAAGAATAAAGAGCTATCTGATTTCTGTTAGAGAAGTCAGATAGCTCTTTTTGTTTTACTCAGATTTAGTCATTCTTTAGCCGGTCTTTGAACGCCTCCACCAGCGCATCGCTGAGTTGCTGGGACGGCACTTTCACATAGCCGGATGTTTCATCATATTTCGGGTAGTTATAACGCCACTTGTCATAGTCTTCCCGGTTGATTTCGCCGTTGTGATATTTTTCTGCTTGTTCCACTCACGCAGTGAGCATTTAGCATGGATAACATCCATAGGCAATGACATGGATAAAATCAGCGGTAATACCGGTTTCTCTTTCATGAAAGTGTCGTTCATCATTTTTCCTCTCTGGAACACGTTATGAGATATTTTTGCGGCGATGCCGTGCCATCATCACAAGAGCAACGAGCAAAGTGGCAGTTTCGGCAACCGGAAATGCAAGCCAGATTCCGTTCAGATGGAACAATCTGTCCAGACACCATAAGGCGGGAACAAGGAAAAGCAGTTGTCTGCATAATTGAATCGCTATGCTGGAACCTACTTTTTCTGTCGCCTGAAAATAGGTGGAAATCATAGTAGAGAGACCGCAAAACAGATAGCTTGCCGCCATAATCCGCATAGCGGATATCCCAAAGGAGCGCATGGTTTCCGACGCCGTAAACAATTCCAAAATCTGTGCTGGAAAAAGGATGACGGCCAATGTCCCCAGTATCATCATACCAGTGACCAAAGCGGTTCCGTATCGGAAAGCGGAATGCAGCCTTTCGCTGTTGCCTGCGCCGTAGTTAAACCGCATGACAGGCAAACAGCCCTGGATCAAGCCGTTTACCGTCATAACGATCAACTGCTGCACCTTAAAGTATGCGCCGAAGAAAGCAATCGCCGTATCGGAATACGCCACCAGGAACAGATTGACGAACGTCACTATAAACGAACTGAGGGCGTTCATAATAAAAGATGGCAGGCCAAAGGCAAAAATACGGCGGATCATCTGCTTTTGCAAATGAAAGCCTTTGATTTTTACCTGCACTTTCTGCTTTTTGCCCAGCAGCAAAGCAAATGCCAAAATCATGGATAATGAATAGCCCGCAACAGTAGCCACCGCAGCGCCGCGGATGCCCATATCCGGAAAAACACCAATACCAAAAATCAAGATGGGATCGAATACAAAATTAACAATCACTCCCGCAATCTGAAAACACATGGGAGCGACCATGTTCCCGGTGGCCTGTATCATCTTCTGGATAGCGATATGCACCATATTGGGAATTTGCATGAAGGAGCACACACTCATATAGGCGATGCTCAGCTGATAAATTTCTTCATTATTGGTGAATGCCCGAAAATAGGGTTTCATAATCAGTAATGCCAGAAGATTGAGCAAAGCACCAATTCCAAAGGCCAGTAACAATCCATGTGTGACGGTTGTATTTGCATCATCCTGCTTTTTCTGTCCAAGATATCCTGCTATCAGCACATTCACGCCGACACCGATCCAGATAGACGCTGCATTCATCAATGTTGTAATCGGGAATGCCAGAGAAACAGCGATCAGTGCATTCTCACTCAACCGTGCCACAAACGCGCTGTCTATCAGGTTATAGGAATATTGCAGGAACATGGAAATCAGCGGCGGTATCGACATTTGCCAGATGAGCTTTCCAACAGGAGCGACCGCCATTTTATTATTCGTCTGCATACTTTCCCTCCTCTCCACAAAGTGTCCGGCGCAAAAAATTGCGCCGGACAGCAGGATCATTAAATCCGAACGATATAGTTTTGTTTGCGTACTGCGGGTTGAGTGGCTTCCTGGGCTGGATACCCCAATGCAACCGCCCCGACACCGCGTAAGGTTTCCGGCAGCTTCCATCCTCCGCAAAGGTGCTTGCACCGCCATCTGCCAAAACCACGACAGGCGCACCATAGTAGGGGTCTATGCTGCTCCCCATCACTTCTGCGTTTAACTTTGCGATCTCCTGTCTATATTTGGGTCTGTAATTGCAATAATGGTAGGGGATTGACGTCCGCCGCCGGTAGGCGCGTAAGTCCCCGCTTCCAGTACGGCGTCCAGAGCCTCAGCGGGTACAGGTTCTGCTTGATAGGTCCTTACGCTGCGGCGCGTTTTGATAAGAGACAAAAATCATTTTCCATACAAGTACCATCCTCCGTTCTGCCAGATTTTCCAGGATGCAGACAACAAAAAAGCCACACGGCTATCACAAGATAGCTGTGTGGCAAAAAGATGACCGAATCCGGAAAAGTCCACTCAAATTTTACGCGCGTTATTATAGCATTCTTTCAGGAGACTGTCGAGCATCAATCATTACGGAATTGTGGCGGCTATCTGTTGTTTTTTGTGTTACTTTATGGCATATAATTCAAGAAAAGTTCGACACACGTTCCTTTTTCAGCGCACGGGCATATTGGTACATACGCTGTATCGTATGGCAGATATCGTCCTCCGTTGTCTCCGGGTGGATCAGGCAGATCCGCAGAACGGTCCGGCCTTTCAGCTGGGTGGTCAGCACGCAGGCAAAGCCTTCCTCCATCATGCGCCGAGAAATAGTTCATCCTGTTGCTGGGGGTGTGAGCCCCTGAGGCGCATAGCAAAATTTCACAATGGCCAGCTGCGTAGGCGTTACAACTTCCCATTCCGGCTGGTTCCGAAGCATGGACTCCGTCTGTTGGGCTAGGTCGATGCCGTGGGTCACCATATCACTAATCTGATCCGTCACCAACGTCTGCAGGGTGAGCCATAATTTCAGGCTGCGCGCGGGGCGGATCAGTTCAATGCCCCATTCCCAATAGTTGATTTCTCCGTTCTCTGCGGCGGCATCCCGGAGATATTCCGGGTCAGAACTGTAAAAGGCTGCCAAGTGTTTCCTGTCACGAAACATGACCGTACTGCAGGCGTACGTTTGGAACAGCCATTTGTGGGCATCCCATACTAGGCTGTCCGCCCGTGCGACATCCTCCAGCAGCTGGCGGATGGAGGCAAATAGGCTTGTTCACCGTGAGGTCTATGCCGAAGTGCCGCCGAAAGTAGAGTATTCTCTGACAGAACTGGGCAAGAGCCTGAAGCCCCCGAAAGTGCGAAACTTCCGGGGGCTTCATCATGTTTTCCGCCTTCTAGGCTCGATCCAGATAACACCTCTCAAGGTGTCGGACGCCTCGTCGCTGCTTACCTCTTTACGTACGGTGTCAGGTTTCCATTGGTTCCGTGTTTTCGTAGGCATTATGACGTTTGCGAGCGCCACTACCTTTGCCATGTTGGGGCCGGACAAGGCCAAGCCGCGTCAGGAAAGCTAAGAACCATCGTGGCTTGACATAGCGGCATCCGCAGAATGATTACGATCCTGTGCAAACGTAGAATGTCCTTCTTCTGTTTTTGCGGAGGAAGGACATTTCCGTACCGTTTTCAATATCGTGGATTATTTGCGGATTATCCTGGACAATCCTTGCTAGGCCAGCATGTTGGTCCACATATTTGCGAAATCGGGAAGCGTTTTCGCGGTGGTCGCAATGTTCTTGACTTGGATGCCGTTGATTTTCAGCCCCAGCATCGCAGCGAACGTCGCCATGCGATGGTCCGCATATGTTTCCATTTCAGCCGGCTTGAGATTCATTGCCGGCACTGGCGCGATCTCCAGCCCGTCGGGAAGCTCACGGGCATCACCCCCGACTCTGGTGATCTCGTTAACCAATGCTTCCAAGCGGTTCGTCTCATGGCCACGCAGATGACCGATGCCCAGCATGCGCGTAGGCTTGTCAGCGAAAAGCAGGATTGCGGCCAGCGATGGCGCGATCTCGCCTGCCGCGGTCAGGTCGAAATCACCCAAACCGTTGATATGGCCGCTGCCGGTCACTTCGCAGTACCGGACGCCGTCGATCACGGGGAAGCTGATTTCAGCACCCATACGTTCCAAGTATCCGGGAAGCAGGCCGCCCGGCTGGGTGGTGGATTCCGGCCAGTGAGGCACGCGAACTGTTCCGCCGGCGATCAGTGCCGCGCCGAGGAACGGGGCGGCATTCGACAGGTCAGGCTCGACCGTCACGGTTTCGGGCAACTGCACGGCTCCCGGCTGCACGTTCCACACGCGGGCGGGTTCGTCTGCGTTGGCACGCACGCCGGAACCTTGCAGATCGGCCACGGTCATGCGAATATGAGGCAAACTCGGCGTCTTCTCCCCCGTGTGATGCAGTTCCAAACCGCCTGGCACTCGAGAGCCGATGAGCAGTAGTCCTGAAATGAACTGCGAGGATCCCGATGAATCAATGCTGACTACGCTCGGCTTGACGCACTGGCTCACCGTTTGTGGTGGAGTGATTGTAAATGGCAGGCGACCTTCCTCGCCGTGGTATTCGATACATGCCCCCAACTGTTCAAGACCGTCCAACACGGGCTTCATCGGACGTGCGTACGCCTGCTCGTCACCGTCGAAATCCACAGGACCGTCCGCGAACATGGCAAGGCCGGGCACAAAGCGCATCACCGTTCCCGCAAGACCGCAGAACACCTTCGTACCACCGTGGAACCGGCCGTCGGACGGCGGCACCACCGTAACCGTGGTGTCGACCTGCTCGTCGATTTCGCAGCGCACTCCCAACGCGCGCAACGCGTCCATCATCAACTCGGTGTCGCGCGAACGCAATAGACCGACCAATCGCACGGGCCGATGTCCGAGCGCCGCGAGAATGAGATAACGGTTCGACAGGGATTTGCTGCCCGGCACCACAACAGTGGCGTCGAGCGGCTTGCCGGCAAACGGCGCCGACCACAGGTTCTCATGAATTGCTTCCATATGGTTCATGGTAGCCAAACCACATGGAAAACGCCGTGCCGGTCTCGCGTATGGCTCCTTCCCACCATATTCCACAAATGAATTCTTTTTCCATAAGACAACGCAATGTAATACGATACTGCCATGAAGCATTTCATTTCGCGTTGGTTGGTTTTGACCATTGCGGCCGGGGTCATGGTCACAATGCTTCCCGGCATGCACGCCGTTGGCGAACCGCCCATTCTCGGCATTGGCGCGTTCGCATTGTTCCTTGCATTGATCAACGCGTCAATCAAACCGATCGTGCACACCATCGCGTTGCCATTTTCGGTTCTCTCGTTCGGACTAATCGCGTTGATCATCAACTGGCTGTTCATGGAGCTTGCCTCTTGGCTGGCCATAAGCATGTTCGACGTCGGCGTGACTATCGATGGATTCTGGTGGTCCGTAATCGGATCTCTGATTATGGCCATCGTCTCCGGCCTTGTCGGCACCGTCATTCGGGACTGATGCGATCGCGTATATAACTAAATGTCCTCCGCAATCTATCCGATTACAGAGGACATTACTTTCGTTGTCGGGCTGACAGGATTTGAACCTGCGACATTCTGTTATATCTGGTGGTTTTTAGGTTTGGTTTGACAGAATGTTTGGAGATTGAGA
>CATXWM010000054.1 GCA_958403205.1 uncultured Collinsella sp.
GCAGCAGGGGCTCTCAATGTTTTTATGTCCTGCTCATATCGTCTCTGCCGGCAGTGGGGGGACAGTCCTTGCAGCTTTTTGCGAAGAGTGTCCCCAACGACTAGTCGTTTAAGAACGTCCCCAATGATTAAGCGAGGGCGGCCATGATGGTGCGGGCGACGCCGTCGTGGTCGTTGTCGTATTCGGTGATGGCGTCGGCGGCCTCGCGGTCTTCGGACTCGGCGTTGATCATGGCCATGCCGTGGCCCGCTGCCTGCAGCATGGGGATGTCGTTGATGTTGTCGCCGAACGCCCAGGCGTCGGCGAGACGCTCGCCCAGGTGCTCGCATAGCCACGTGAGGGCCGTCCCCTTGGTGGCGCCCTCACCCATGACCTCGATATTCATGGCGTACGAACGCGTGACCTCAATGCCTCCGAGCGTGTCGAGCTCTGCTGCGATGGCGTCGCGATCGGCCGGGTCGTGCCAGTACATGGCGATGCGTTCGAGCGTCTCGACCTCGTCGATCTTGCTGTCGATATCCATGTCGATCGGTGTTCGTGTGCGCTTGAGCGAAGCCGCGATGTGGGGGTCGCCGCCACAGAACTCATCCAGACGCCCGTATAGCGAGCGGGGGAGGAAGCACTGTCCATCCGCGAAGATATCGAAGGTCACATCGTGGCCGGCGGCAATGCGGTGGATGCGGTGGGCAATGCCACGGTCGAGCGGACGGCTCAAGATGCACGTGGCGCGCGAGGCGTCGGTGGGCGTATCCTCGTCGAGCTGCCAGACGCTGGCGCCGTTGGCACAGACCGCGTAACGCACGGCGGGATGGGCGAGAATGGGCTCAAAGATGCCCGACAGCGGACGCCCCGTGCAGGGAACAAACTCGATGCCACGACGTGCGAGCTCGTCGAGCATTGCCCAGGTGGCATCGCTCATTTGCTTATCGCTCGTCAGCAGCGTCCCATCCATATCGGAAAACACAATCATTCGTTGCGATCCTTTCTACTGGCATAAAAAGCGTGGCCGAGGGCTTGGGTCCCTGGCCACGCTCGAGTTCTATAACGGTCCGCGTCCTAGCGGTCGGCGAGCGGCTTGTACTCCAGCGGCTCGATCACCGGACGATAGGCCGGGCGAATAATACGGTGCGCGCAGAAGAGCTCTTCCATGCGGTGTGCCGACCAGCCGGCCATGCGGGCGACGGCGAATAGCGGCGTAAAAAGCGTCTCGGGCACGCCGAGCATCTTGTAGATAAAGCCTGTGTACAGGTCGATGTTGGCGCAGATGGGCTTGGTCATGCCGTGGTCGCGCATGACCTGGGGTGCCAGGCGCTCGATGCGCTCGATGAGTGCGAACTCTTCGCCCAAGTCCTTCTTGGCTGCCAGTGAGCGCGCGTAACGGCGGCAGACCTCGGCGCGCGGGTCGCTGAGCGTATAGACGGCGTGGCCCATGCCGTAGATGAGGCCCGTGCCGTCGAAGGCCTGCTTGTCGAGGATCTTGCCCAGGTAGGCCGCGACCTCGTCCTCGTCCTCCCAGTTGGAGACATGCGCGCGGATGTCCTCGTGCATAGACACGACCTTGGCATTGGCGCCGCCGTGGCGCGGGCCCTTGAGCGAGCCGATAGCCGCGGCGTAGGCGGAATACGGGTCGGTGGCCGAAGACGACAGCACGCGGCAAGCGAAGGTGGAGTTGTTGCCGCCGCCGTGCTCGGCATGCAGCATGAGCATAACGTCGAGCAGCATCGCCTCATCGCGGGTGAACGCCATGCCGCCGCGCAGGACCTGTAGGATGGTCTCGGCGGTGGAGAGACCGGGCGTAGGGTGCGGCACGTGAACCTCGGAGCCGCGAAGCTTGGCGACCGAGGCCATGTGTGCGAAGGCGGCGATGCGCGGGAGACGTGCGAGCATGGAAATGGCGACGTCGATTTCGTGCTCAGGCGTGATCACGTCTGGTTCGGCATCGAAGGCGTAGAGCAGCAGTACGGCGCGCTGGAGCACGTTCATGATGCTCGACGACACCGTGGTCATAGGGAACTCTTTAACGTACTCGTCGCTCAGATGTCTAAAGGCGCCCAGGCGCTCGCAAAAGCCGTCGAGCTCTTCCTTGTTGGGCAGCGAGCCCGTGATAAGCAGATAGGCGACTTCTTCGTAGCCGTAGCGATTCTCGGCCTGGGCATTGTTGACCAGATCCTCGATGCTGTAGCCGCGAAGCGTGAGCTTGCCCTGATCGGGCACGACCTTTCCGTCGACCTTGTTGTAGCCGTGCACATCCGAGATACGAGTGAGGCCCGCGACCACGCCCGAGCCGTCGGCATTGCGCAGGCCGCGCTTGACATTGTGCTCTTCGAACAAGCCCTCGTCATAAGGGTCGGTCGGCAGGCCGTGGTAGAGGCTTTCGCTCTCAGACGAAATCTGGCGGCTTGCTTCGTAATCCAGAACCAGTCGGCTCAAGTGGTCATCGAAGCGGTAATAGATTTTCTTGGCGTCGTAGGCCATGCGCGCTCCTCTCCGGGCCGCATCGGGGTGGCTTGCATGGGCATGCGCGCGTCAGGCTATCCCCAGCGGCTTGTTCGCTACAGGCGGTACATAAAGTTAAAGACGTCCTCGCGCTGGATGAACACGTTGACGCCCGAAAGCTCGCCGGCCTCGGCCAGGGCCTTCTGCAGCTCAGCGAAGTCGAGCTTGGACTCGGCGGTATCGGCCAGCATGGTCATGGTGAAGATGTCCTCGATAATGGACTGCGTGATGTCGCGGATGTCGACGTTGGCCTCGCCCAGGACGCGGGTGACGCCGGCGACGATGCCGGGGCGGTTCTTGCCAAGGACGGTGATGACGATACGGGAGGACGAGATCTCGGCCATGGGAAACCCTTTCGCGTGATTGCGGCGCGCGCGGGGCGCTCCGCTACGGTACAGTGTTCATCATTGTACCTGTCTGGCGCAAAAAAGGCGCGCTCGCTGCGGCGTTACATGCCTGCAACATGAGCGTAAGGGGGAAGGCCGTACGGGGAAGAGCCGTCTGGCGCGTGTCCGGCTCGTGTTGGGTTGATTTCCGATCTCAGCCGAACACATTGAGCGGACAGGCCGTTCCCGCAGTCAGCCGAACGCCTCCGACGGCTGATTCCGAACTGGAAGCGGAGGGCATCCCCGCCCTTCGGTAGGGGATACCGCTCCGCGGCGCATGCCGCGGGCGGCGCCCCTATCGGACCACCGTGACCTCAGTTGGGATGGGCCCAGCACTGCCGCGTACTCGGTGAGCTAGAGCCAACTGTTCGTCTTCACGTCGCGTATGGCGATATTTCGGTCGTCCGGCTCGGTGATGCCGTAGCCGAACGCCTGGAGCGTCTCGATGGACTCCTGGATCCTCTGTTGGAACATGGGACCCGGATCGACCCTCGGCCCGAGGTGCCCGCGCCAAAGGCACGGCGTGGCGCGCAGCATGTTATGGATTTTGGAGATGGGCTCGATGTCGGCGTAGACGTTGAGCGTCGCCATGGCGTCCTTGTGGCCGAGGATCGATTGGAGCGCCTTGATATCGCCGCCTTGGCGGATCCACTGCGTTGCGAACGTGTGGCGAAGGCCGTGGAACGTGATCAGCTCGTCGTTGGTGCCCATGAGGCCGTTGGTCTCCGAGAACGTCTTGAACGCCCTGCGGATATAGCTTGTCGTCGCGAAGGTCGCGCCCGGCTCCGACAGGATGTAGCAGTCCCCGATCTCGACCGCCCCGGTAAGGCCGCGCAAGCGCAGCTTTCCGCAGTCGATCTCGTGGGTCTCCTTCAGGAAGGGGAGTAGGCCGACCGGGTCGATGGGGATACCCCTGGCGTCATGGGTCTTGGTGTCCTTGATGAACGAACCCATTCCCTTCGCGTACGCCACCGAGTGTCTGATCGAGATCAGGCCCGTCTCGAAATCCACATCGCACCACCGAAGGCCGCAGACCTCGCCGATTCGCATCCCCGTGTGCAGGGCGAGTACGACCGCCCTCTAATCCTCGGCGGACCAATCGAGTCCGAACTCCTTTCGGGCATCCTCTTCGCTCATGACTTCGAGAAGGTCTCCGGGTTGGCAACGAAGGGCGAGGCATAGCTGCTCGAGTGTGTTGAAGCGAATGCCGCGAATATGCCCTTTTTTAATACGGGACAGGTTTACGGGCGTGGTTCCAATCCTTTCGGCAAGTTCGTTCGAGGAAATCTTTCGCTCGGCCATGATCTTGTCGAGGCGAACAATTACGGGCATGGCGTTTCCTTACGCAATCTCGTCGGAGTCGAGGTACAGCTCTCGGGCGTACAAGAAGAGCTGGGAAAGCATGAACAGGACGATGCCGAGAACCAGAGAGGTCCAATCGAATGATGAAGCGATCTCTTGGGCGCCGACGGCCCCCTCGCCGCCAAACATCGAAACGGAGGTTTTGAGTGAGCCGGCGTAGAGGCTGGTGGCAGCTTGAACAACGAAGAGAATGCCGAGCACCTTCAAGCATGTCGCAGACCCTTTCTTGAAGGGGTCTCCGCTCTTGATCGTCCACACGAGAACGGCGCTGAGGATGGTCGTAGCGATACCGATGACGGCAGGGACCAATGTCGAGATCGCAAGGGCTGGATACGCGGGGGAGTCTGCAATTACAGGGTTGTCGAGCACTTCGATTGCTGGCTTTAAGGAGAACGCCACTTGTGCGATGGCGGTGGCGCAAAGGGTCGCAGAGGCTATCGCACATGCGATGCGGAAGGAATGAAGCCGGGGAGTGCGATTGTCGGAACTCATAATAACCTCCGAAGAATTTAAAAAACTCAGGTTACTTTTTAACAGTTTATGTTAAATTGACTTTGCCGTCAAGTAATCACAGCATGCTGCAACCGAAACCCCTCTAGATTGGAGAGGATTATGTTCAGTACTGTTAAGTCGTGTAAGCTCTTGGTTTTCCTCGGCCTCGCTCTTTGTCTGTTGCTGCCGGGAGCCCCCGCTTTTGCGGATACCCCGATGCCTCCTTCCCAGGAGAGCAGCCAGTGTGCCCTCGTTGAGCCCCTCGGGTATACGGACGACGTCGTCGATACCTACTGGAGCTACAGCTGTCCTCGCGGCGTAAGCGGGCACAGCATCTCGATGTTCAACATCTCTTACAAGACGATCTCCTACCGAAATGGCTATCGCCGATCCGCGCATCATAGGGAATCCCGCCTCGCTGCAATGTGCTCCTGTGGTGTTCTTGGCACAACTGATAAATGGCAATTTGTCTATAGCACCTACTAGATGCGAGGAAGGGCCGAGCATTTTGTTCGGCCCCTCTGTTCCGACTGGATGAGGTTAAGGTTGGCGATGAATATGCTCAAAATCTCGAAGGCGATCTTTAGGTCGCTTCTCTCCTCCAGGTCGCTCTGTGTTGTCGTTGTTGCGTTGATGGTTCTTTGTGCTCTGCCCGTCTTCAGGAGCGCGGCTGGCATCGACGGACGGGTCGAATACCTCGAGTCGGGAATAACCCGTGTTGAGCAGGAATTGTCAGCATCCTATGCGGATGCGCTTGTGAATGCGGGGGAGGACGGTGTCTATACCTCTTCATCAAGCATGCCCGCGCTTCTGTACCCTCTTGCCGCGGGACGTCTTATCTTGGCACCGCTCTCTCCCCTACTTCCGTTTCTGCAGATATCGGATGGAGAGTACACCTATTATGACGGATCGAAGGAGTACTTGCTATGGGTCGCAACGGCCGTTGCCGTCTCGTTCCTTGCCGCGCGTCTTAACAAACGTGAAAAGCTCATCATCCAGGCACCGATGGGCGAGCTGGGTAGACTTGTTGCATCGAGCGTATGGGCGAGTGTTTTTGCAATGCTTGCCGTCCTCGCCATCAATCTTCCAGGGATACCCGCCGCGCTTGTGAAGAATGGCCCGGGCTCGCCGTTCTATCCGATAGGCTACATTCAATATGCGACTCCGGTTATCAAACCGGCTTGGCTGGTGTTCGCGCAGACGGCCATCTTGCAATTCTTGGTGGCAGCGTTCATCTCGCTTGTCGTTCACCTTGCCGTGAAGATTGCCAATAACCCTACGCTTGGAATCGTGTTCGTATGTGCCCTGATGGGGGTGACGATGGTTCCCGGGTATTACGGAAGATCCATCGCTTTACGTGAGTTCGCCCTGTTGAATCCCCTTACGTATGCGAACACTGAGTTGACCGCCGGCGCCTATAGCCCGTACCCGACAACGCAGATAGTGAATCTGCCTGGACTTTGCTTCGAGCGTGCCGCGATTGCCCTCGTATGCACAATCGGGATCGAGGTGCTGGCAATTAGCCTGCTTTGCGTTGCTGGAAAGAGCGGCTGCGCGTGCCCGATATCCCCGATTTGTCTTGAGAGAGGTTCCTTCACTGCATCGAGAACGGCAACTCGTTCGAGCGCTTGTGCCTCCGCCGTTGCATACGTAAGAACGATGGGGAAACTGCTCCTGCGTTCTCCTACCCTCGCCGTATGCGCGATTGCAATGTCGACGACGATGCTGGCCCCGGCTCTGGTCGAGATGTTTCCTGACGCTGATAACGTTTCCGCTGTTCGGTATAGGGATGGGGAGCTCCGTTCAATAGATCGGTATCTAGAGCAGAACGCTGCGAATATGGACGTCGAGGGCAAAGCGGCCCTGGAAGACATGCGGGATGCTCTTTCGGGTTTCGTGTACGCGCCTATGCCTGCGGAGGGGTTTCGAAGCCTTGCGACGTACGAGCGCGCTCGAGGTGAGCTGGGCGCGGCAGATGCGACTCTCCTGCAATCGATCGGAATCGAGCCGGAGACTCCTTCTCGTGCGGAGGCGCGCGCCCTTCTGCTTGAGTCGATCGCGAGCTTGCCGGACCCCAAGGTTTACGAGTTAAGTACGAAGATGCCCCCATTAATCCTCCTTTCGTATCTCCAGGCAGCGCTTCCCTCCTTATTTTTGCTGTTGCCCGTGGTTGTCACATCGCTCGCGTGCACCCACCTGCAGTGTCGTTCCCTTCTGGTTCTCCAGATCCCCGCAACAGCGCATGTGCGTTTTCTGGCGGCTGTTGCGCTGGCTCTCCTGCTTGGCTTGGTGCTGCTTTTGGTGTCGATGGTTCCCGCTGTCGTTGTGTCCGTGATTAAGAACGGTGCGGGTGGATCGGAGTATCCCGTCGCTCTCATTCGGGCGGGAGCTTCGACAACGTCCATGGTGGGGGAGGCGGTGTTGTGCAGTATTCCGTTGCTGGTCATGGCATACGGCGTGATTTCCGTCGTCGCTGCGTTGACAGCAGCGATTAGCCGCAGCCCCGTTGTCACCGGAATGGTTTGCGCGGTTCTCTTGGTGTTGGGTTCGTCGAGCGCTCATGTTGAAAGCGTGGGCATGGGCGTCGCGCTGCTGGCTCCATTCGCCTCGTTTGATCCCGCTTCCCAGGTGGGGACGATTGGGTTCCTTGGGCGAGGGACGAACGCGATGCCTTTTGGAGAGGTCGTCGGCGCATCGGGCGCTCTGCTGGTGGTCTTGGGCGCCGTATCTCCGTTGATGGTGCGCCTGAGTGTTCCAAAGATCGAAAGGGGATGATCTCGATGATTGACCTTCAAACGCTGACGATCTCTTATGGAAAGAAGGTGCTCGTAGATTCGGTGAACGCTGAGTTTGCCCCGGGTACGGTCTACGGTCTCGTCGCTCCGAACGGGCATGGAAAGACGACGTTGCTGCGTGCGATGGCAGGTTTGCCGGGTCCTCGCGTGGACGGGAGCATCGTTCTGGATGAGGTGCAGGGTACGGGTGCGAGAGAGGTCCGTTCCATGATCTTCTATGCACCTGGTGAGGGGACGCTGCTGTATCCCGGATTGCGTGCGGAAGATCACCTCAAGATGGTTTGCGATATGTGGCCGCATGCTCGCGATATCGAAGAGATAGTGGAACAAACGCAGATAGGCGAGTTCGCGAAGATGAGGATCCGCACTCTGAGCCAGGGCATGAAGCAGCAGCTTACCCTGGCGATTGCGTATGCGACGGGCGCGCGGTACCTTCTATTAGATGAGCCCATGAACGCGCTCGACCCCAGCAGGGTGGACTTGCATTCCGAGATTCTCAGGAAGCTGGCCGATTCTGGTACGTGCATCATCATGTCATCCCACATCTTGGATTCGGTCGATAGGCTGTGCGATGAGATTCTGTTTTTGAAGGATGGGAGGCTCATTAGAAGCATTCCGCAAGATGATGCTGCGCCGAAGTCTCCTGGATCCCATTTCGCAAAGCCTGCCGGACGCGCCGAGGGTGCGCTAAGCACGTATCGGCGACTCTACGAAAAGGGCGGGTAGAAATGCAAGTTAAAAATCTATGTGGCCAATGTGATACCGTTGAACCCGCATATCGATACCGCTCAGCCATTCGCCTCGCCCCCGTCGCACGTATCTTCATCCGGTCTGTTACTTTTAATCTAACAATTCTTT
>CATXWM010000055.1 GCA_958403205.1 uncultured Collinsella sp.
CAGATCATCTTCGGCATGAAGGTCGCCGAGATGCGCGACAAGGTCGAAAACGCAATTGAGAAGGAGCAGTAAACAATGATCATTACTCTGTGTGGTGGCGGATCCACCTTTACCCCCGGCATCGTCAAGTCCATCGCCCTGCGCAAGGACGAGCTCGACGTTGACGAGATTCGTCTGTACGACATCAACGAGGAGCGCCAGCGCAAGATTGGCGTGCTCGTGGACTGGATTTTGCACGAGGACCTCGGCCTGGACATCAAGCTTACGGTGACCACCGACAAAAAGACGGCTTTCACCGACGCGAGCTTCGTGTTTGCCCAGATGCGCGTGGGCGGCTACGCCATGCGCGAGCAGGACGAGAAGATTCCGCTGCGTCACGGCTGCGTGGGTCAGGAGACTTGCGGTTGCGGCGGCCTTGCCTACGGCATGCGCACCATCTTCCCCATGGTCGAGCTGATCGATGACGTTGAGAAGTACGCCAAGAAGGACTACTGGATTCTCAACTACTCCAACCCTGCCGCCATCGTCTCCGAGGGCTGCCGCGTGCTGCGTCCCAACGCTCGCATCATCAACATCTGCGACATGCCGATCGCAATCATCGACGTGGTTTGCGCCGCGCTCGATATCGACAAGAAGGATGTCGAGTACGATTACTTTGGCCTCAACCACTTTGGTTGGTTCACCTCGATTCGCCACAAGGGCGAGGAGGTGCTCCCGCAGCTGCGCGAGTACATCAAGGAGCATGAGATCCTGCTGCCCGATTCCTACCTCAAGGGCATGGGCTCGCTCATGGCAAAGAAGCCCGAGGAGGCCACCGACGAGCACCCCGAGCAGAACCGCCACACCAAGGGCAGCTGGTACTACGTCTGGAAGGGCGAGTACGAGATCATGGAGTGCTTCCCGGAGTACCTGCCCAACACGTATCTGAACTACTACCTGCAGCAGAAGGAGTTCGTCGAGCATTCCAACCCCGAGCGCACCCGTGCTAACGAGGTTGAGGAGACGCGCGAGAAGAATCTCTTCGACGGCATCGACCACTACGAGAAGACCGGCGAGATCGACGAGAGCACGTTCTATGCGGGCAGCCACGGCGACTGGATTGCCGATCTGGCCATCGCTCTGAAGAACGACACCAAGCAGCGCTTCCTGGTCATTTGCGAGAACAAGGGCGCTATCCCCAACATGCCCTACGACGCTATGGTCGAGCTGCCTGCCTACATTGGCAAGAACGGCCCCGAGGTCATCAGCCGCGACAACATTCCGCTGTTCCAGCAGGGCCTCATGATGCAGCAGCTGAACTCCGAGAAGCTCGTGGTCGAGGCTACGATCGAGGGTTCGTACGAGAAGGCGCTCAAGGCCTTTACGCTCAACAAGACCGTGCCGTCGATGAAGGTCGCCAAGGAGGTTCTCGACGACATGATCGAGGCCAACAAGGGTTACTGGCCCGAGCTTAAGTAAAAGCAACAGGGTCGCTGGCCGCATACCTAGAGCAATGCCCCGTCCACGTGATTGCGTGGACGGGGCATTGTCATTTGGTAACGCGTTTTATCAAATATGGCATTTATCTGCGGTAATGTTCTATTTCACCGCTGAGGGTGACATTTCATGCCGCCTGCCGAACTGCGTGGAGACCTAACAACTTTTTAGGTCAGTGTTGTGCGTGTAGCAACTTCGCCCGGCCTCGCCTCCGGGCTGCCATGTGAGAGGGGATCTTATGGCTCGACTGCATGTAATGGAACGCAGCCACGCTCAGGCCGTCATGGACGACCTGCACGATGCGCTCGGACGTCGTCTGGCGGTGAGCTCGCTCGCCCCGTGTCCCGTGGAGTTTACGGCAGCGCTCGTCAACCTGTGCTCCACCCAGAGCTGCGGCAAGTGCACGCCCTGCCGCGTGGGCCTAAGTGCGCTGAGCGACCTGCTCGCCGATGTGCTCGAAGGGCGCGCCGATGAGTCCACACTCAACCTGATTGAGCGCACGGCCCGCACCATCTACCTTTCGAGCGATTGCGCCATCGGCTACGAGGCCGGCGCCATGGCGCTCACGGCCATTCGCGGCTTCCGCGACGATTTTGAGCATCACATTCGCGAGCACTCCTGCGGCTTTGATCGTGAGGCCCGCGTCCCGTGCGTCTCGGGCTGCCCGGCGCACGTCGACATTCCCGGTTACATTTCGCTGGTCGAGGCCGGCCGCTATGCCGATGCCGTCAAGGTCATCCGCAAGAACAACCCGCTGCCGCTCGTTTGCGGCCTGGTGTGCGAACATCCCTGCGAGATGCACTGTCGCCGCGGCATGGTCGATGATCCCATGAACATCCTCGCCCTCAAGCGTTTTGCCGTTGAGCACAGTGACCTCAACGACCACAAGCCGCATGTAGTGGACAACACCGGTAAGCGCGTCGCCGTGATCGGCGGCGGCCCGGCTGGCCTTTCCTGTGCCTACTACCTGGCCGTGATGGGTCATAAGGTGACCATCTTTGAGCAGCGTCACCACCTGGGCGGCATGCTGCGCTACGGCATCCCCAGCTATCGTCTGCCGCGCGAGCGCTTGCAGGCCGAGATCGACTGGATCTTGAGCGCCGGCATCGATGTGGAACTCGACCACTCCGTGAACGGCGAGGAGCTCGCTCGCCTGCGCGACGAGTTCGATGCCGTCTACCTGGCCATCGGTGCCCACAGCGATAAGAAGCTCGGTCTTCCGGGCGAAGAGGCTCCCGGCGTGGAGTCGGCCGTCAAGATGCTGCGCGCCATCGGCGACGACGAGCTGCCCGACCTGAGCGGCCAGCGCGTGTGCGTCATCGGCGGCGGCAACGTGGCCATGGACGTGGCGCGCTCCGCCGTGCGCTGCGGTGCCGAAAAGGTAAGCATCGTCTACCGCCGCCGCATCTGCGATATGACGGCTCAGGATGCCGAGATTGCCGGTGCCCAGGCCGAGGGTTGCGAGGTTCTGGAGCTCACGGCCCCGCTCGGTATCGAGACGGGCGAGGACGGTCGCGTGAGCGGCCTGCGCGTACAGCCGCAGATTATCGGCGAGCCCCGCCGCGGGCGCCCGGCCCCGCGTGCCGCCGCTACGCCCGAGCGCGTCATTCCCTGCGAGCGCGTGTTCGTTGCCATTGGACAGGACATCGACTCCAAGTCGTTTGAGGACATGGGCATCGCCTGCAAGTGGGGTCGCGTCGTCACCGATTCGGACGGCGCCGTGCCCGACTTCGATGGCCTCTTTAGCGGCGGCGACTGCCAGACCGGTCCCGCCACTGTCATCCGTGCCATTAACGCCGGCCGCGTGGCTTCGGCAAATATCGACCGCTACCTGGGCTTCGACCACAAGATTAAGCTCGACGTGGAGCTGCCGACCGTCCAGTTTAAGGGCAAGCACGAGTGCGGTCGCTGCGAGCTGGGCGAGCGCGAGGCCGGCGAGCGCATCCACGATTGGAATCTGGTCGAGCAGGGCCTTACCGAGGAGGAGGCACGCCAGGAGGCAAGCCGCTGCCTGCGTTGCGACCACTTTGGCTTTGGCGCGTTCCGCGGAGGGAGGAACCTGGAATGGTAGAGCCCAACAACCCCACTGTCAGCGACAACACCGAAAGCGGGGCACTCAACATGGTCAAGCTCACTATCGATAACTGCGAAGTCGTGGTGCCCGAGCATACCACGATCCTGGATGCGGCCAAGTCCGTCGGCATCCAGATTCCCACCCTGTGCTACCTGCGCGATCTAAACGAGATCGGCGGCTGCCGCGTGTGCGTGGTCGAGGTCGAGGGCTGTGATCAACTGGTCGCCGCCTGCAACAACTACGTGCTCGACGGCATGGTGGTGCACACCAACAGCCCCAAAGCCCGCGAGGCTCGCCGCACCAACGTGCAGCTGCTGCTGTCCCAGCACGATTCGCAGTGCACGAGCTGCGTGCGCAGCGGCAACTGCAACCTACAGACCATCGCCAACGACCTGGGCATTTTCTATCTGCCGTATCAAAGGCATTTGGCGGGCGAGGGCTGGGATTTCGATTTCCCCATCATCCGCGAAAACGACAAGTGCATCAAATGCATGCGCTGCATTAAGGTATGCGAGAGCGTGCAGGGCCTAGGGATTTGGGACCTGACCAACCGCGCCACGCATACCGCCGTGGGCACCCGCGGGCGCGCGCCGATCGGCAAGACCGATTGCGTCGCGTGCGGCCAGTGCATTACGCATTGCCCGACGGGCGCGCTGCGCGAGCGCGACGATACCGAGACCGTGTTTGACGCGCTCGCTAATCCCGACAAGATCGTGCTGGTGCAGATCGCGCCTGCCGTGCGCAGCGCCTGGGGCGAGGAGCTCGGCATATCTCGCGAGGAGGCCACTGTTGAGCGCTTAGCTTGCGCGCTACGCCGCGTGGGCTTTGAGTACGTGTTCGATACTGATTTCTCGGCCGACCTCACTATTATGGAGGAGGGCTCTGAGCTGCTCGAGCGCCTGGGCGCCGCCACCAAGGGCGAAGGCGACGGCCGCGGCTGGCCCATGTTTACGAGCTGCTGCCCGGGTTGGGTGCGCTTTGTGAAGGCGCGCTATCCGGAGTTTGTCGACAGCCTGTCCACGTCCAAGTCGCCGCAGCAGATGTTCGGCGCTATTGCCAAGACCTACTACGCCAAGGTGCTGGGCGTGGAGCCCGAGCGCCTGTTTGTGGTGTCCGTGATGCCGTGTACGGCCAAGAAGGCTGAGTGCGCGCTGCCGAGCATGGTGGGCGAGGACGGCACGCCCGATGTGGACGTTGCGCTGACGGTGCGCGAGATGGTGCGCATGATTCGTGCGAGCCACGTGAGCGTCGACACACTTACCGAGGAGCCGCTCGATACGCCGCTGGGTTTCGGCACGGGCGCGGGTGTGATCTTTGGCGCCACGGGCGGCGTGATGGAGGCCGCCGTGCGCTCGGCCTATTACCTGGTGACGGGCAAGAACCCCGATGCGGACTTCTTTACCGACGTGCGCGGCCTGGACGGCTGGAAGGAAGCCGCGGCCGATATCGAGGGCACCAAGGTGCGCGTCGCCGTGGTGCACGGGCTGGGCAACGCTGAACGTCTGCTCGACGCGATTCGCGACGGCCGCGTGAGCTATGACTTCGTCGAGGTTATGGCATGCCCCGGCGGCTGCGTCGGTGGCGGCGGTCAGCCCATCCACGACGGCTGCGAGCTGGCGGCCGAGCGTGGCCAGGTGCTCTGGGGCCTCGATGCGAACGCCGAGATTCGCTTCTCGCACGAGAATCCCGATGTCCAGGCGTGCTACCGCGAGTTCTTGGGCGCGCCGCTCTCGCCGCTGGCCGAGGAGCTGCTGCATACCGACCATCACGCATGGACGATGCCCAACGAGGGGGCGTGCTAGCGATGCGCGCGTTTAATGTTGAGCTGTCGCGCCGGGGGTTTGCCTCGGCGCTTGCCGCGGGCGCCCTGTCGCTTGCGCTCGCGGGCTGTGGCGGCGGGGCTGCCGGTGCCGGGTCTGCCGCGGGCTCGGCTGCCGGTGGTGCGGCGACCGCCGCGGAGCCCGTCGAGGTGCACGTCGCCTCGCTCAAGGGTCCGACGTCGATTGGGCTGGTGCAGTTTATGGACCAGGCGGCCGAAGGTGCCACGGACAACGAGTTCGACTTTGCGATCAGCGCCGCAGCCGACGAGATCGTGCCCAAGGTGATTCAGGGCGATATCGACATTGCCCTGGTGCCGGCCAACGTGGCGAGTGTTCTCTACAACAAGACCGAGGGCGCGGTGCAGGTCATCGACATCAACACGCTGGGCGTGCTGAGCGTGGTGACGGGTAACGCGGACGTTGCCTCGTTTGGCGATCTGGCGGGTCGTACCGTCTATATGACGGGCAAGGGCACCACGCCGGAGTACGTCATGAACTACCTGTTGGAGCGCGCGGGCCTGACCGGCCAGGTGGCGCTTGAGTTTAAGAGCGAGCCCACCGAGGTGCTGTCGGCGTTGCTTGCCGATCCGTCTGCCGTGGGCGTGCTGCCCGAGCCGTTCAAGACCGCTGCCATCGCAAAGAGCGAAGGCAAGCTGTCGGCTCCGGTAAGTCTGACCGATGTGTGGGATGAGCTGGCAGGTGACACGGGTTCGCGCCTGCTGACGGGCGTGACCGTGGTGCGCCGTGCCTTTGCCGAGGAGCATCCCGAGGCCGTGGCGGAATTCTTGCGCTGCCATGAGGCGAGCGCGAAGGCCGTCAATGCGGCGCCGGCAGACTGGGCACAGGCCGTGGTCGATGCGGGTATCGTCGATAACGCCGCGATTGCCGAAAAGGCAATTCCTGGGTGCATGCTTGTATGCCAGACGGGGAAAGATATGAAGGCGGCGCTCGGTGGGTACCTGCAGGTGCTGGCCGATGCGGATGCGAGCGCCGTGGGCGGCAAGCTCCCGGCTGGTGATTTCTACTACATGGAGTAGCCCGTGCGTGCGTTTGCTCGACACATGACAGAGCGTATGAAGGCGGTGGCGGCAGGTGGTGCCGTCGCCGCCTTTTGGCTTGCCGTGTGGGTGCTGGTGGCGGGTCTCGTGGCGCAGCCGTTGATTTTGCCGGGGCCGGGCGCTGTCGTGGTGGCGTTGCTGCGGCTGGTGTGCGATGCCAGCACGTGGGCGATTCTGGCGGGCTCGGGTGCGCGGATTCTAGGCGGTTTGGCGCTTGCCGCGGTGTGCGGTGGTCTGCTGGCCGGAATTTCGTCGCGCTCGCGGGCGTTTGCGCGCTTGGTGGCGCCGGCGCTTTCGTTTGTTAAGGCGACACCGGTTGCCTGCGTGGTGGTCCTGCTGCTCATTTGGTTGGGGTCGGCGCGCGTGAGCATTGCGGCGGTCTTTTTGATGGCACTTCCGGGCGTGTATTTTTCGCTGGTCGAGGGCTTGGCGCAAGTGGATAAGCCGCTGGAGCAGATGTTTCGTCTGCATGGCGTGCGGGGTTGGCGTCTGTTTTGCGCCCACACCTGGCGCGAGGTCCTGCCGTTTGTGCTTTCGTGTTCCCGCGCCGTGATTGGCATGAGCTGGAAGGCCGGCGTGGCGGCGGAGCTGATCGGCATGGCGGTGGGCACCGTGGGTGAGCGCATCTATCAGGCAAAGCTTTTGATTGAGACGGCTGATCTGCTGGCGTGGACCGTGCTGGTCGTTGCCGCCTCGTGGGCGTGTGAGCGCGTGCTGGTGTGGCTGCTGCGGGTTTCGGGACCCGTGGCGTGGCGCGCGGCCGTGCGGGCACATGGGCATGGACTGCGCGGGCGTGCGGGCGGCTCTGCTGGTGGCGGGGCTGCGGCGGAGCTTGCGCTCGCCGTGGGCGACCGGGCACCCTGGGCTCCGGCGCTGGATGGTCTGGTGCTCAACGTGCCCGCGGGCGGGCGTATCTGCGTGATGGGCGCTTCAGGCGTGGGCAAGTCGACGCTGCTTTCGTTGACAGCGGGGGAGTGCGCGCCGTGCTCGATGGTGTTTCAGGATACGCGCCTGGTTGAGGACGCCTCTGCTTTGGATAACGTGCTGGTGTGCGCCGATGCACGCGTGAATGCCTCGAGTGCCGCTGCCTTGTTGCGCCTGCTGGTACCGGGGATCGACGCGCATGCCCGCGTGGCCGAGCTCTCGGGCGGGCAGCGCCGTCGCGTCGAGATTGCCCGAGCCCTGCTGTGTCCGGGCGGCGCAGTGATTCTGGACGAGCCCTTTACCGGTCTAGACATCGCTGCGCGCGACGCATGCACCGAGGTCGTGCTCGACTTGCTCGACGGCCGTATGCTGTTGCTTGCCACGCACGATTCCGCTGACGCTCGGGCCCTCAATATCTCGGACATCATCACGCTCTAAAGACTTACTCAGCAATAAATTGATCCGTTTTTTCTCCGTCCCCATGGGGTCGGGTATGGTATTCTTTCTGCGAGGTAATACTTAGGAATACCAAGTAATACCAACGCCGTAGAACAAACTCCAGATGTGGGCCAATCGGGTTGCCTTCACAGCCCGTCGCCCAGCCGCGTGGCCCGCATCCATCCGCACCACCGTCGTTTCAAAAAGGAAGCGCCATGTCAGAACACATGACCCCGGTTGTCGCGAAGGTCTTGCCCGAGGAAAAGGCGGCCTTCGCGGCGGCAACCCAGCTCGTGGGCACCACGCCGTCCAACGCCATCCGCATGTTCATCGCCGCCTTCAATCGCTGCGGCACCTTTCCGTTCGACATCTCGCCGAGCGGGGCTTTTGGCGCTGCGCCCGATTCTCATCAACAATGACTGTCCCAAACTGCCGGCACTTGGGGACGTTCCTTTTAATATGAGCAGGACATTGTCAAGAGGCAA
>CATXWM010000056.1 GCA_958403205.1 uncultured Collinsella sp.
GATTCTAGGCGATGGCCCTCCCTTGCTTCTTACACCACGACTGTGCGCGCTACCTAACTAAAATGGTAACAGTACTCATATTTGCTATTTTTTGCCCACAGGCCCTTGGACGACAGTGTGATTTAATGCCCTCGGGGTTCGAATCCCGGCGTTGGGGAAGAAAAAAGCCCGTCGCCGCGGGTTGAACTGCCTCCCATTTCTTGGACATGAGAAATGGGAGGCTTTCTTTATGCGCGTTGATTTGAGGGTGAAGCATGATGTCGAGGCCAGGAAGGCGGCCATAGGGCTCTTCGAGCTCGGGCACGGGTATAAATCTGCCGCGATTGCCCTTTCGCTTCCCGCGGAAGCCGTGAGAAGATGGCAGGAGATATACCGCGCATTCGGGAGCGAGGTGCTGCTGCGCATGGACGGAAAGCAGGGCAGGTACACATACGAGCAGAAGGTCGCCGCCGCCTCCGCCGTCGTCGACGGCGGCATGACGAAGACCGAGGCGATGGCGGCGTTCGGCATAATGTCGATGTCGCCGCTCAAGAAGTGGTGCGCGCTATACCGCGAGGGCGGCGCGGAGGCCCTGCGCCCGAGGCCCAAGGGCCGGCCGAGCGGTTCCAGGGCGAGGCCGCGGACCCGCGAGGAGGAGCTCGAGGAGCGGTGCCGTAGGCTCGAGGCCGAGGTGGCCTACCTAAAAAAATTACGCGCCCTGGTCGAGAGGGACGGGCTCTGACCAGGGCGAAGGCCGAAGCGGTCGCGGCCCTGCGCGCCGAGGGGCACGCGCTCGGGCACCTGCTCGCATGCGCCGAGCTCAAGAGGTCGACCTACTACTACGCCCTCGCGCACCCGCCGAGGCCCACGCGCCCCGAGCTCCGGGAGGCGGCCGCCGAGATCTTCTCGCGCACCGCCAACGGCTGCGGGCACCGGCAGATAGCGATGTGCCTCAGGGCGGAAGAGGGGGCCGTGATAGCCGACAAGACCGTGCTCAAGATGATGCGCGAGATGGGGATCCGCTGCGGGATCAGACGCGAGACGGCCTACCACAGGTACAACTCGTACAAGGGCGTCGTCGGCAGAACGTTCGAGAACGTGATCGCGAGGGATTTCGACGCCGGGGCCCCGTGGCAGAAGCTGGGGACGGACGTCACCGAGTTCAAGGTGGCTGGCGGCAAGGCCTACTGGGCCCAGACGCTGGACTTCTGCACCAAGGAGATCGTGGCGAGCGACATATCGACCACGCCCGACATGGCCCAGCAGGTGAGGATGCTCGACGAGCTGCTGTCCAAGATCCCCGAGGGCGTCGCCCCGACCATGCACTCGGACCGGGGCTGGCAGTACCAGCACGCCTCATACACATCCAGGCTCGAGGCCGCCGGCATCGTCCAGAGCATGTCCAGGAAGGCGAACTGCATCGACAATGCCGCCACCGAGCAGCTCTTCGGCCACGTCAAGGACGAGTTCTACAGGGGCCGCGAGTGGAAGACGTTCGAGGATTTCAAACGCGACCTGGAGGAATACATAGTCCACTGGAACACGAGCCGGAGGCAGGTAAGATTGAAGGGCCTGACCCCGGAGGAGTTCCGGAATCAGGCCCTTGCGGCCTAGTCGCTATTTAGGGCGTCCAAGATTTGGGGCGCAGTTCAAGGGCAACGGGCTTCTCGATTTAAATGGTGCCCCCAGCGGGATGTCCGCGTGCGGCTGGCGCCGCCCGCTTCCGCTGCGTCGCTCCGCTCCTTGCGTGCTGCGCTGGAAAACGCTTCGCGTTTCCTCAGCTCCGCACCCTGGCGAGTTCGAATCCCGGCATTTCGGTAACAAAAAGCCCGCTACCGAATTGGTAACGGGCTTCTAAGATTCTGTGGTGCCCCCAGCGGGATTCGAACCCGCGATATCCACCTTGAAAGGGTGGCGTCCTTGGCCGCTAGACGATGGGGACAGCGGGAAAGAGTATAGCAGACTTTTTTATCTGTTCACATATCGTTGGCAAACTGGAAAACCACCACACAGGAGCTGACCCTCTGTCCCGATCTTCAAACATCTCGATCTGTAACATCTGGGCAGGCAAATCGGCTCTATCTGTTACAGATCGAGACAGACGGCGGGCGTCGGGACGAACATCTCAATCTGTAACAGTAAGACGACTTTTAACGGTCTAGATGTTACAGATTGAGACAAACTACCGTGGCAGATCAAAACCACCACAAAGGGGCCTGTCCCCTTTGTGGTGGCGGGGCGTTAGGGGAGGAGCTTCATCGCGGCGTCGTGGGCGGCGTGCTCGTAAGCGTCGTCGAGGGGCTTGAGCGGCAGCAGGGCGGCGGCCTGTGCGTCGCCACGGCGCTCGAGGGCGTGGGCGATGAGCCAATCAGCGAGCTCGGGGTTCTTGGGTAGTGCCGGTCCGTGTAGGTATGTGCCGATGACGCCCTTGTAGATGAGGCCCTCAAAGCCATCGTCGCCGTTGTTGCCGGTACCCGTGACGACGGACGTTCCGAGCGGCGTGGCCTCTGCATCGAGCAGGGTGCGGCCGCCGTGGTTCTCAAATCCCACAAAGGGCTCGGGTGCCAGGTCGGTCTTGACGGCGACGTTGCCGATCAGGCGGTCGGAGCCGCGCACGGTTTCGGCGGCAATGACGCCCAGGCCCTCGATGCGATTCTCGCCCATATAGTACGAACGGCCGAGTAGCTGATAGCTGCCGCAGATAGCGAGCAGCGAGCCGCCATCCTCAACATAGGCTGCGACCTTGTCTTTTTGAGCGAGCAGCTCGTGTGCCACAGCTAGCTGATCGCGGTCGGAGCCACCGCCCATCATGACGATGTCAGCGTCGGTGAGATCGAGCGTCTCGCCCATGCGGACCTCGTCCACGCGCGCGGGAATGCCGCGCCAAGCGCAGCGGCGCTCGAGGGCGATGACGTTGCCGCCGTCGCCATAGAGGTTGAGGGCATCGGGATACAGGTAGACGATGCGTAGCGGGCGCGAAAGCTCGACTGGCGCGATGCCGACGGGGACGGCACTGCCATCGGCACACGTTGCAGCGCGGGCAGCAACCGTGGCTGCATCGGCACCCTTCAGCCCATCGAGTTCTTTGACCAGCGGCGGGAAGGCCGTGTAGTTGGCGACGGCATAGAAAGTGTCGCCTGCGGCTTCATCCGCAACGGCGCCAATTGCCTGCGCGACGTCCGAGATAATCGCGGCATCGATGCCGGCGTACTTGAGGCGTACCTGCATGTCGTGCGCACGCGTGCCTCCGGCAAAGGCGACAAGACCCGGTGTGTCGGCGATGCGCTCGAAGTCGACGTCGTAGATCCACGAGACATCGTGGCCGTCGGCGTCGTTGTCGTTCAGGAAGAAGGCGCAGAGCCTGCCGCCTGCCGTTTTAATGGACTGGATCTGGCGATCGAAGCCCACGGGATTTTTGGCCAGGTTTGCCTCGACGGTACGGCCGGCGATCTCCCAGCGGCCCATACGTCCGCCGGCGGGGACGTAGGCATCGAGCGTAGGCTGTAGAAACGCCGTGTCCACGCCCAACTCGCGTGCGGCAAAGAAGGCGGCGGCAACGTTATAGACCATGTACAGACCGTTGTAGCGTGTGGCGATGTGTACGGCAGCCGCGTCGGGCGCAGATCCAAAGACCAGGTCGAAGCCGTAGCCGTCGCAGCCGAGCTTCACGCCCGTCACACGGCGGACCAGTGCGGGGCGTGCCCAACCGCACGAGGGGCAATGGTATGCGCCAAGCTGGCCGTATTGCACGTAGTCATACTCCAGCGGCGCGTTGCACTGTGAGCAAAAGCGCGAGTCGCTAATACGGTCGTACTCGGTGTTGGTGGCGCCGTCGATGCCAAAGGCGATGCTTGCATTGGGAACGCGTGCGGCGATCGCGGCACACAGCGGGTCGTCTGCGTTGTAGATGAGCGTTGTTGCCGGCGAAAGCTCCAACGCATGGGCGATGACCTCCTGGGTGTGATCGATCTCGCCATAGCGATCTAGCTGGTCGCGGAACAGGTTGAGCAGCACAAAGTACGTCGGCTTGAGCTTGGGCAGAACGCGTACGGTGTAAAGCTCATCGCATTCAAAAACGCCCACGCGCTTGCCGCCGGCTCGCTTGAGGCCGCTGCGCGCCTCGAGCAGTGCACCCACCACGCCCGGCTCCATGTTGTTGCCGGCGCGGTTGCATACCACGGTGGGGCCGCTGGCGGCAACGGCGTCGGCGATGAGGTTGGAGGTGGTGGTCTTGCCGTTGGTGCCGGTGATTACCACGCTGCGGTCGACAAGGCCTGCGAGGTCGCTTAGCAGCTCGGGGTCGATCTTCATGGCGATACGGCCGGGGAGTACGCCGCCCTGGCGTTTGAGGACAGAGCGCAGTCCCCAGCGAGCGATATCGCTCGAGGTGCAGGCAAGAGATGAGCGGAGATTCATGAAGCCGTTCCTAACGTGAATGACATGGTCGTGGCGTTTGCGCCGTTAAAAGCCGTAGCGGCGCGCAAACTCCTGGGCAAGCTGCGAAACGTCTTCGCAGGCATTGGCCCAGGGGGCAAAGTCGGGGGTATCCGAGATGATGCCGTCGGCTTCCCAAACCGCCTGGTGCGAGAGATCCCAGGGGTTGCGCGGCTCGGGTCGGCAGGGAAGGTACGGCGTCTGGTACATGGGGTTCAGCAAGAAGAACGCGCCGCCCTCGCAGCGGTTGGCAAACTCACGCAGCGCGCGTGTCGCCGGGCGCATCTTGTTTGTTTTGAACAGCAGAATCGTGCGGGCGAGCAGGTACCAGGGGGAGTTCTCAAGGGTATCGGCCCCCATCTGCTCCTCGAGCTGGTGGGCCAGGGCAAAAAAGCCGTCCTCGTCTTCCAAGCGAGCGAGGGCGAGTAGCACGGTGCCTGCGGCTCGGGTGGGATAGCCTTCTGCCTTAAGAACACGGCGGGCGTAGTTGGCAGCAGCGCGGTAGCGGGCGCTTGCCATGCACAGCTGCGAGATGGCCTCGAGCGTGTGAAGCCACCCGATAAGAGCCGGCTCGCTCACGGTAAGGTCTGCTGCGGTGACACCGTCGGCCAAAACATTATTGGCCCAGTAGTGTGGGGCCTCCATATCGAACCCGGGCACGCTTTGCTGCAGGTAATCGGCCGTGGTCGCCTCGAGCTTCATCAGGTCACCCAGGCAGGCGTCAACGGGCGTGTCCGCCAAAATGATGGCGAGCAGCTGCGCGTCGAGGACATACGCATCGACGCGGACAATCTTGAGCAGCTCATCGCGCATGTCGTCGAACAGGCGATTGCGCGTCTGCTCGAACTCTTCGTCGCTGCCCATGTCCTCGATGCGATGGAGCTCGTCGAGCAGGTGGCGATGAACACCGGCATAGGACAGCAGCGCCTGGGCATGCTCGGACTGCGCGTACTTTTGGGGATTCGCGCTAATGTCGTTATGGACAAGCTCGCGTGCTGCATCGGTGAGCTCGGGGTGCGACGCCAGATAGGTGCGCTCCAGGTAGGCGGGGGTGTAGACGCTCGGATCCATTAGAGGTCTCCTCCCTTAAACGGCAAACCCTGCTCGGCTGCGCGCAGGATGCGCTCGTCGATTTGGGAGCGCACGATGTCGTTGGTGGCGACCCAGGCGGCAAAGCTGGCGTTGTCGGGGGCGCCCAGACCCTCCTGCAGTACCGGCGTCGCCTCGGACAATGCAAGGACAAGCTCGTCGGTCGAGCCCACGCCCACGTTGACGCGGGCATAGACGCCATCGGGAAACTCGGTTTGGAAGTAGAGCGCCTCGGCGGCGTGGGGGCACGAACGCGCAAGGATACGCAGGTAGTGCTCGGCGCCCTCGTAGTCCAGCTCGCGCCAGGCAGCGCTCATCAGCGCGATGAGCGTCCATGGGTCCAAGTCGCGCTCCGCGTCCTTGGGACGACGGCGCAGCGGCGTGTTGGCGAGGTACGGCACGGAGTGAGCGGAGCGAAAGCGCTTGAGCTCCTCGGCGGGGTATTCGAGCTTTGCCATGGCGAGCATCGCGGTGTGGCGGACACCAGCGGGGTCGTTGGGCGCAAAGTCCAAGCTGCGATTTGCGGCTTCGAGCGACATGCGGTAGCGGCCGCTAATGAGGGCACGCGATGCCAAGGCGGCAAGCCAGCGCAGATAGGGGCGGCGCGTAAGGTCGCCTGCGGCCTCGCGCTCGTAGGGGTCCTGGGCCGAGGCGATTTTGAGCGCTAGGTCGTGCTCGACCTCATCGCACTTGGACACCAGGTACTGTACGTATTCCTCGTTGGATTCGGCGGTGATTGCCGTCAGCATGCGCTGGGCATCCCAGTTGGGCGGATCGAGTGCGGCCGCCTCGCGGAGCATGTTCTCGGCAGCTGCCTCTTCTTGCTCGGCCTGGGTGTCGTCAGGGATAAAGGGGATGCGGTAGTCGACAGCCTCGACCACCTTGGCAATCAGATGCCCGGCGCGGTCGCGGTCGTGCACGATGAGCAGTGCGGGGTTGCGGGTGAATTGTTCCATCAGACGCTCTACGGCGGTAGCGTCGGTGAGCGGGATATTATCGCGGCGCAAGGCCTCAAGAACGAGGCGATGGCAATCCTCTTGAATGGGATCGAATGCCATGGAGCCTCCTTTGCTGCGGTTAGGGTTCAAATATCTCTATATAAGGTTCTAGTTTACCCGCATGTGGCACACCGGGGGTGCCGCACTTGGACTTGCACCTTTGCACCACGAAGACGGATGTCGCACAAATGTCGGCACCTTGGACGACCGAGTGGTATCACGGTGCCGCAAACGGTCGATTTTTGGCGGCGAACGGTGCATATTTTGGAGGGGCACCGTCCTGCCCGGGATATGTAGCCAACCTTGATAAAACGTTTGCCCAGCTTGGGAGTATGAATGCCGCACAAGGGTCTTCAGGGATAGAAAAAACGTTTCATCATTGGTGGCTTTAGGTGAATAACTGACCAACCAGAACGGTAAAATAGTGTTTGTCTGAGCGTTGAGACGTTTAGACATCGCGCATTGTCATCGCCGGCAACGCGCAAACCGGTCCTAACGGAGCCAATTGGGTGCTCCGTTATATACGCAAGTCTAAGAGGGGCTTGTTTAGGAGGCACAGTATGGGACGTTTTACCAATCCTCGCGATCTGTACTTTGGTGAGGGCGCTCGCCACGAGGTGAAGAACCTCAAGGGCAAGAAGGCCATCATCGTTTCTGGCGGCAGCTCTATGCGCCGCGGCGGGTTCCTGCAGGACGTTGAGGCCGACCTCAAAGAGGGCGGCTTCGAGGTCAAGCTGTTCGAGGGCGTCGAGTCCGATCCGTCCATCGAGACGGTCATGAAGGGCGCCGAGGCCATGCGCGAGTTCGAGCCCGACTGGATTATCGCCATCGGTGGCGGCTCGCCCATCGATGCCGCTAAGGCCATGTGGGTCTTCTACGAGTATCCCGAGGAGTCCTTCGATAACATCATCCAGCCGTTCAGCTTCCCCGAGCTGCGTCAGAAGGCTCACTTCTGCGCCATTTCCTCCACCTCCGGTACCGCTACCGAGGTTACTGCCTTCTCCGTCATTACCGACTACGCCAAGGGCATCAAGTACCCGCTGGCCGACTTCAACATCACCCCTGATGTCGCCATCGTCGACCCCGAGCTCACCTACACCATGCCCGCCAAGCTGTGCGCTCACACCGGCATGGATGCTCTGACCCACTGCATGGAGGCCTACGTTTCCACCTGCGCCTCTATGTTCACCGACGCCAACGCTCTGCACGGCATCCGCGAGATCGTCGAGTGGCTGCCCAAGTCCTATGCTGGCGACCATGAGGCCCGTCAGCACATGCACGAGGCTCAGTGCATCGCCGGTATCGCCTTCTCCTCGGGCCTGCTCGGCATCGTTCACTCCATGGCTCACAAGACCGGTGCTGCCTTCGAGAACGGCCACATCATCCACGGTGCCGCTAACGCCATGTACCTGGGCAAGGTCATCCAGTGGAACTCCAAGGATCCCCGTGCTGCCGAGCGTTACGCTTACGTGGCCAAGGAGATCCTGCACCTTCCCGGCGAGACCAACGAGGAGCTCATCGC
>CATXWM010000057.1 GCA_958403205.1 uncultured Collinsella sp.
CTTTCATGCAGCAGGGGCTCTCAATGTTTTTATGTCCTGCTCATATCGTCTCTGCTGGCAGTAAGGGACGGTCCCCAAGTGCCGGCATATAAAGAACGTCCCCAAGTGCCAAGTGCCACATCTGTCCCCTTTGCACCAAAATGGTGCAGATTAACCTGTCCCCAATGCACCAAGCGTGCCGCGGGGGCCGCGTTGTGACACAATGGCGTTTGTTCGATTCGTTATGCGAAAGGCCAACTATGGCAAACAAGAAAAAGAACTCCGAGGCCGCGCCGACGCCCGAGCAGCGGGCCCGCGCTGCCTCCAGCTCTCGCAAGAAGCAGCGCAAGACGTACGTGTCTAAGACCGTCAAGATCGTCCTGGTGGTCATCGGCGTGCTGGCGATGCTGCTTTCCGTCTCGGCGATGGCGTGCTCCGGCCTTATGTCGCAGGCCGAGGACACCTCGGGCTACAAGCTGACCGGCGGTGTTGCTGCCACTATCAACGGCACCAACCTCACCGAGGACACCGTGACCAAGCAGATTATGAGCATGCGCACGTCCTACGGCTACACCAAGGACAAGGACTGGGCACAGTACCTGGTCGACAACGACCTCACACCCAAGAAGTACCGCAAGCAGCTCATCGACTCCTACGCGCAGCAGATTCTGCTTCAGCAGGCACAGAAGGAAAACGGCGTGACGGTGTCGGACAAGGAGGTCGAGAAGGCTTGGAAGGACGCGTGCAAGAGCGCGGGCGGCGCCAAGACTTTTAAGAAGACGCTTAAGACCTACGGCTACACCGAGGACACCTACAAGGATTCGCTCAAGGAGAGCCTGGCGCAGCAGAAGCTCAAGGATGCCGTGGCACCCACCAGCAAGCCCAAGGACAGCGAGATTGTCGATTACATCAATGAGAACCTGTCCAACTACAACGATGCCCGTCGTTCGTCGAATATCCTGATCAAGGTCGATTCTGACGCTTCCGACGAGGACAAAGCTGCCGCCAAGGCCAAGGCGCAGGAGTGCCTGGACAAGATCAACTCCGGCGAGTTGAGCTTTGAGGACGCCGTGGAGCAGTACTCCGATGACACCGGCTCCAAGGACAAGAAGGGCGATGTTGGCTGGGACAAGCTCACTACCTTCGTCGACAGCTACCAGGCGGCGCTCGAGGGGCTCAACAAGGGCGATGTGAGCGACGTCGTCGAGTCGACCTATGGTTATCACATCATCAAGTGCACCGACTACTTCCATGTCGATAATCAGGTCGATGACATCAACCAGGTGCCCAAGGACATCAAGAAGTACGTCTCCAACGTGGTGAAGACGCAGGCGGCAAGCACTGCGTACAGCGAGTGGCTGGAGCAGTACAAGAAGGACGCCGACATCACCGTTAACCCCATGCCCAAGGACGTGCCGTACAACGTCAGCCTGAAGGGCGTCACCAAGAGTTCGACCGACGATTCGTCGACGACTAAGTAATCATGGGGCGGTGCACGCGTGAGTACCGCCCACGCTATTGAGGAGGATATGCAGATGACCAACGAAGAGCTGCAGAAGGAAATGATTGCGGCTATGAAGGCCAAGGACAAGGTTCGCCTGTCTATCATTCGCCAGGTTAAGGCCGAGGTGAAGAATATCGAGGTCAACGAGCGTCGCGATGTGACCGAGGAAGACGTCAACAACATGATCAAGCGTCTGATTAAGCAGACGAGTGAGACACTGGAGATGTCCATTAAGGCCGGCACCGACCAGGAGCGTACCGACAACCTGACCGAGCAGGTCAAGATTCTGGAGAGCCTGCTGCCCGCGCAGGTTTCGGGCGAGGAGCTCGAGGCTCTGATCGAGCAGGTCATCGCCGAGCTGGGCGCCACGTCCAAGAAGCAGATGGGCCAGGTTATGGGTGCACTCGGCAAGGCCACCGGCGGCAACTTCGACAAGCCGGCAGCGGCACAGATCGTCGGCGCCAAACTCGCGTAGGGGCCGAGCGGTACATAGTTGATGTTGAGGGGACGTGACCATTGCGGTCGCGCCCCTTTTTGCTGGGCTGGGCACTCATTGGGGACAGACTTAAATGAGTGCCCAATGAGCAGGTACTCATTTAAGTCTGTCCCCAATGAGTGGGTTAAAGGTTGCGGGTTCTTTACGGGAATGTAGTGTGGGCTGCGGAAACGCGGTTCTTTCCGTACAATAGTTCAACTCGTGTAAACGCAGGGAAGGGACATTCATGGCAGACATGATCGAGATCAAGCATCTCAACAAGTACTTTGGCGACCTGCATGTGCTCAAAGATATCAATCTCACCGTCAAGCGCGGCGAGAAGCTCGTAATGATCGGGCCTTCCGGCTCGGGTAAGTCGACGCTCATCCGCTGTGTCGATTATCTTGAGGAGCCCACGTCGGGCGAGGTCATCATCGACGGTACGCCGCTCACCAAAAAGAACCACCTGGAGATGGCTCGCAAGTACAGCTCCATGGTGTTTCAGCAGTTCAACCTGTATCCCAACATGACGGTGCTGGGCAACCTGACGCTCGCGCCCATCAAGCTGCAAAAGAAGAGCAAGGAGGAGGCGACCGAGATCGCCATCGCCGCGCTCAAGCGTGTTGGCATGGCGCATAAGGCCGGTGAGTATCCGCAGAATCTCTCGGGCGGTCAGCAGCAGCGCATCGCCATCGCCCGTGCCCTGTGCACCAAGCAGCCCATCATCCTGTTTGACGAGCCGACCTCGGCGCTCGACCCCGAGATGGTCCAGGAGGTTCTGGACGTTATGATTGAGCTTGCGCAGGAGGATATCACCATGATCTGCGTGACGCACGAGATGGGCTTTGCGCGCCAGGTGGCCGACCGCGTCATCTTTATGGAGGACGGCCGTATCCTGGAGGAGGGCACGCCCGAGCACTTCTTCGATAACCCCGAGAACCCGCGCTGCCGCGAGTTCCTGTCCAAGATTCTGCACTAGGCGCGGTGATGGACATGACGGATATGACGAGGGCGGCCGTGTCACGCCGCCACTTTTTGCAGCTGGCGGGCGCCGGCATGCTCGCGTTGACGGGGACCGCGCTTACCGGTTGTGGCAACTCCACCAGTGGCGAGGGCTCCGACAAGGGGTCCAAGCTTGCGGCCATTAAGTCGCGTGGCCATCTGAATGCCGGCGTTAAGAAGGATGTTCCCGGCTACGGCTATTACGACACCGCCAAGGGCCGCTTTGAGGGCATGGAAGTCGATTTGTGCTACCAGATCGCCGCTGCCGTCTTCGGCGTGAGCTACAAGGAGGCCCGCGCCCAGGAGCTTGTCGAGTTTACCGACGTAACGCCCAAGACGCGCGGCCCACTGATCGATAACGGCCAGCTCGACGTGGTCGCGGCGACCTACACCATCACCGACGAGCGCAAGAAGAGCTGGGATTTCTCGACGCCGTACCGCACCGACTACGTGGGACTCATGGTCAAGAAGCGTTCGGGCTTTACCTCGATTGAGGATCTGGATGGCAAGGTCATTGGTGTGAGCCAGGGTGCCACCACGCAGGGCCTGATCGAGCAGATGATCAAGGACAACGGCTTTAGCTGCAAGCCCGAGTTTAGGGCCTTTAGCGGCTATCCCATCATCAAGAGTTCGCTCGACGCCGGCAATATCGACGTCTTTGCCATGGACCGCTCCACGCTGGCCGGTTACATGAACGAGACCGTTGAGCTGCTGCAGCCCGAGGTCAAGTTTGGCGAGCAGGGCTACGGCGTGGCGACCAAGAAGGGCTGCGACCTTTCGGCCGTGGTCGACCAGGTGATTTGCGATCGCCTGGCCGATGGCTGGCTCGACCAAGAGGTCAAGACCTGGGGTCTTGTATAGGCGCATCGTCCAAGGAAGGAATCAAATGCTCGAAGGATTATTTGACGCCGACCGTTGGTCGACGACATTTCAAAACATGGGGCCCTTCTGGGAGGGCTTTGGCGTGACGCTACAGGTGGTCGTTGCCGGTCTGCTGCTGTCGCTGGTACTGGGCACGCTGCTGGGCGTGTTCTCTACCACCCGTTCGCGTGTGCTGCGTGCTATAAGCCGCGTGTACGTGGAGTTTTACCAGAACACCCCGTTGCCCGTACAGGTGCTCTTTATGTACATGGCCGGTCCGCAGTTTTTGCAGGCCATAACCGGTGCCGACCAGCCGGTGCGCATCGCGCCGTTCGTGCTGGGCTTCTTGGGTGTGGGCCTGTATCACGCGGCCTACATTTCGGAGGTCATCCGCACTGGTATCGAGGCGGTTCCGCGCGGTCAGATGGAGGCGGCCCAGAGCCAGGGCTTCACCCGTGCGCAGGCCTACTGGTACATCGTGCTGCCCCAGACGTTCAAGATCATTCTGCCGCCGCTGTGTAACCAGGCGCTCAACCTGGTCAAGAACACGTCGGTGCTGGCGCTTGTGGCCGGCGGCGACCTTATGTACCGTTCCGACAACTTTGTGAGTCTGTACGGTTACCTGCAGGGATACATCGTCTGCTGCCTTATGTACTTCATCATCTGCTTCCCGCTCGCCATGCTGGTGCAGTGGCTCGAGCGCCGCTCCAAGGAGCGTCCGCGCGGCGTGAGCCTGGCCGAGCTGGGGCTCGACAACGTAGAGGAGGCCTAGCGCATGGAAATCTTCAACGCGACCAACCTGCTCTACATTTGGGGCGGCTTTGTTAAGACAATCGAGATCTCGGCGCTGTCGATCTTTTTCTCGCTCATCTTTGGCACGGTGCTGGCGCTCGTTAAGAGCTATGCGCCCCGCCCGTTCCGTATTTTGGTGAGCGCCTATATCGAGCTGTTCCGCTGTACGCCGAACCTACTGTGGATCCTGTTTATCTACTTTACGGTGCAGGGTTTGGACATTGTGATTTCGACCATCGCCTTTACGCTGTTTACCAGCGCTGTTATGGCCGAGATTGTGCGCGGCGGCCTCAACTCGATTCCGCGCGGCCAGTTTGAGGCAGCGCAGAGCCAGGGCTTCGGCTTCTTTGCCACCATGCGCTACATCATTCTGCCGCAGACGTTTAAGACGATCATTCCGGCGCTGTTTAGCCAGTGCACGACCGTCATTAAGGACAGCTCGTATCTTTCGGGCATTAACGTGGCCGAGCTCATGTACACGGCAAACGTCGTGATGGCCCACGCGATCGACCTGTCGCAGGTGCTTATGCTCTACGGCCTGGTGTTTGCGATGTACTTTGTGCTCAACTTTGGTATCTCGCTGCTGGTGAGGGCATATCAACGTCGCATCGTGGCCGCATAGCCTGGCTTTCCCTGATACGCTATCGTGAGAAAAGGCGATAGACAGCCTTTTTCTCATCTGTTAGAAAGGAATCGCGATGAGCGATCTGGAGAACAAGAAGAATCCTGTGGTCATTACCATCGCGCGCGACTTTGGCGCCGAGGGCCACGAGATTGGTCGCATGCTTGCCGACGAGTTGGGGATTCCGCTGTACGATAACGAGCTGCTGGTGCGAGCGTCGCTGCGCGCGGGCGAGTCGCTCGATAAGATGGCCGCCTACGACGAGCGACTGGCCGTGGAGAACATGGCGTTTTTGCCCGACCGTTACGACGCCCGTTCGTACTCGGATAAGTTGTTCCAAAAGATGAGCCAGGTGATTTTGGATCTGGGCGAGACCGAGAGCTGCATTATCGAGGGTCGTCTGTCCGACTACCTGCTGCGTAACAACCCCAACCACATTGCCGTGTTGGTGACCGCACCCTTTGAGGACCGCGTCGAGATCGTGCGCAAGAAGCGTGGCCTTAACAAGAAGAAGGGCGCTAAGCTGGTTAAACAGCAGCAGAAGGCGCGCGAGGCGTTCTATAAGCGCTACAGTGCCGGCAAGTGGAAGATGACGAGCGGTAAAGACATCGTCGTCAACCGCGCCAAGCTGGGCCGCGAGGGCTGCAAAGACGTCATCGCCGCGGCGTACCGCTACAAGGCAGCGCAGCTCGAAGGCTAACCGACCAAAACCATCACAAAGGTGCCTGTCCCCATCGTGGTGGTTGGGTGGTCGGCATAGAAAAAGTCCCCGCCGGGCGTGTGCTCGACGGGGACTTTGCCGTTTGATGGCTAGCGTTGAGGGTGATTACTCGCCCAGCAGGCTCTTGGTGATGGAAGCGGCGGCCTTCTTGCCGGCGCCCATCGCCAGAATGACCGTAGCGGCACCGGTGACGATGTCGCCGCCGGCCCAGATGCGGGGATCGGTGGTCTGGCCGGTCTCCTCGTCGGCGATGATGTAGCCCCACTTGTTGAGCTCCATCTTGCCGCCGATCTTCTTTGCGAAGGGGTTGGCGTTGGTACCGATAGCCGAGATTGCGACGTCGCAGGGAATCTCCTCGATGGCGCCCTCGATGGGCACCGGGCGACGACGGCCGGACTCGTCGGGCTCGCCGAGCTCCATCTTCTGGACCTTGACGGCGCACACGGAGCCGTCCTCGCCAGCGACAAACTCGAGCGGGGAAACGAGCGGCAGAACCTCGACGCCCTCGGCCTTGGCATGGTGCAGCTCGGCGCGACGGCAGGGCATCTCGTCCTCGGTACGACGATAGGCGATGATGGCGTGCTCGGCGCCCAGGCGCTTGGCGGTACGGACGGCGTCCATAGCCACGTTGCCGCCACCAAAGACGACGACGTTCTTGCCGTGCTTGGTGGGGGTGTCGTACTCGGGGAACTTGTTGGCCTTCATCAGGTTCACGCGGGTGAGGTACTCGTTTGCGAAGAAGACGTTGGGCAGGTTCTCGCCGGGGACGTTGAGGAACTTGGGCAGGCCAGCGCCGGTCGCCACGTAGATGGCGTCGAAGCCCTGCTCGAACAGCTCCTCGGCCGTGGCCATGTTGCCCACGACGGAGTTGTACTCAAACTTGACGCCCATGTCCTCCAGGCCGTCGATCTCGCGCTTGACGACTGCCTTGGGCAGACGGAACTCGGGGATGCCGTAGACCAGCACGCCGCCGCCGGTGAAGAAGGCCTCGAAGACGGTGACGTCAAAGCCGTTACGGGCGAGCTCGCCAGCGCAGGTGATGCCGGACGGGCCAGAGCCGACGACGGCGACCTTCTTGCCGTTCTTGGGGGCCATCTTGGGCGTGGAAGCGAGCTCGGGGCGGTCACCCAGGAAGCGCTCGAGCTGGCCGATGGCCACGGGCTCGGACTTCTTACCACGGATGCACTTGCCCTCGCACTGGTTCTCCTGCGGGCAGACGCGGCCGCAGATGGCGGGAAGCATGGAGTCCTCGCGGATGGTATCGAGAGCGCCGCCGAAGTCCTTCTCGCGGATCTGCTCGATAAATCGGGGGATGTTGATGTTGACGGGGCAGCCCTCAACACAGAACGGCTTCTTGCAGTTGAGGCAGCGCTCGGCCTCGGCCAGCGCCATCTCCTCGGTGAAGCCCTTGTCGACGGGGCGGAAGTCGCAGGCGCGCTCGGCAGCCGGCTCCTCGTTATCGGGGGTGCGGGGCGACTTCATATCGGCAACGAAACGACCGTTAACTAGTGGCATGCGCAGCTCTTTTCCTCATAGGCCTTGAGGGACTCGCCCTCTTCGGAACGGTAAGCGGCCTGGCGGGCACGAAGGTCATCCCAGTCGACCAGGGTGGCATCGAAGTCGGGGCCGTCGACGCAAGCGAACTTGGTCACGCCGCCCACCTCGACGCGGCAGCAGCCGCACATACCGGTGCCGTCAACCATGATGGGGTTGAGCGACGCGGTGATGGGGGTGTCGTACTTCTGGGCGGTGAGGGTCGAGAACTTCATCATCGGAACGGGGCCGACACAGAAGACCTGGCTCACGGCCTTGTCCTGCAGTAGGCGCTCCAGCGGAGCGGTAACAACGCCCTGCTCGCCGTAGGAACCGTCATCGGTAGTGATGTGGATGTGGTCCTCGTCGAGGAGCTCGCGGAACTGGTCCTCCATGAGCAGGAGGTCCTTGGTGCGGGCGCCCATGATGGCGTGCACCTCGTGGCCGGTCTCGACCA
>CATXWM010000058.1 GCA_958403205.1 uncultured Collinsella sp.
TTGCGTTTGGCGGTCAGCCGTCGGCGCGCTTACACCAACATTTCCGACGCGATCGCATTTGCCCTTTCGATATCATTAAGCGGTAATGTCATCGCATCAAATTCCTCAGGCGAGTATATGCCTTCATACCAATCCTTATTGTCGAAATACTCTTGGATCTTCTCGTCCTTGAACTTGCGACCATGGCGTGCGTATATTTCGTTTCTTGCTAAGCATAGTTCCCATGAGCTCATGCCCATATTTTCAATCTCCGCCTCGGTATAACGCCGTGAGTCGCTTTCAGAAAGTAAGTAACCGTCTACCGTCGAACTCTTCGCATCGCAGTAATAGGAAAAGCTATCCATAACCTTATGTGATTGATCATCAATATATGACACGACAACCGTACGGCTATCACCCGAATCGCTACCGAGCGTCGACCGATATGCGAGCTTGCAAACTCCGTCCGAACCAACTACAACACTCCGGGGGTTAGTCGAAGCCTGCTCACCGTTCGTGCCCGTTTCTTTCAGGGACCAATTCTCCGGCTTCGACAACGCCTCTGTCGAAGAGCCGGTCACCTTGACATTCACCACCATCTCTGGAAACCCGGCGGAGTTATTTGATACCACTATTAATTCAGTTGCGTCCTCATCGTCGGCCTCGTCCTTTTCATCTGAGTTTTCCGACTCAAACTCATCGGCGTCCGATTTATACATCGTATGCTGATAGGTTTGAGTGATTTCTGGTGATGAGTGCCCACTCCCGAATCGATTCCAAACATAAAAGCCGCCAATAATGATGATGGCCACCAGGCCAATTATCACGATTTTATTTGAATCGAATCCGCCAATTAACCCAATTACTCTTTTACCTAGTTCGTTGCCAGAATCCTCCGCCGCTGCCCTCCCCTTCGCATTATCCTTGACATCGAATGGCGTCCGCTCATTCTCTGTGGTCGACCGACCCACGTCAGAAGATACTTTCGCAGCACAAAAGGGGCAGTAAACTGTCCCCTCTTCTATCTCTGCGTTACATTTGGGACACTTCACTGTCTCCCCTTTCAAGCTGTCTTTTAGCCATCAACATGACGCCGATATTCTTGATAGTTCGACAGATATGATGAGAATTCCGCCGATGTATCCGAATTTCCCGTCCGCCACGCCTTGTGGTCGATAATCTGGCTCTTGAACCCGTAGTACTCATCGATATACGCAATTAGACCGTCGACAGCGATAAGCTGCTCTTCGGGGTAATCGCCCGATCCTCCAACATGAACCATCTCAATCCCAACGGAATAAGAGTTCATGCCGTAATCGGGATAGCTTCCCCCTATCGGTAACGTTCCGACCTTGTCATCTCTCGAATCATCGATTGTTCCATACTGCTCGTTCTTCCCAGCATCGCCAAAACCGGCATGGTGCGCGATTTGATCGAGAGGCACACATTGAACGATCGACCCATCTTTTCCAACAACAAAATGAGCCGCTACCTTATTGCCGTTGGACTCCCACCAATTGATGACACTTTCAGGGGAAGAATCGCCCTCCGTATCGTGCAAAACGATGTACTTCTGAAACTCAGGGCCCTTAGGCCCATGCGCCAAGTCGGCGTAGTACCGTTCTTGAATGCTTGGCTGAAATTCCGAGCTCCCATCGATGGACGAAGAGCGAGATTCGTCTTGCTCTACAACCCCTGAAACCGTGTCAGCAACTCTCGCGTTGCAGATATCAAGCACATCTCCAACACCATCTGCACAAGCCGCCAGCACACAATTGCTTTCGCTGGATTTCACGACCTTTCTCACGCCAATACGACCGACCAGAACAATTCCCAAGCCGAACAAGAAAACGGCAAGCGCGGAGACGAGCCCCCGCGCCACCCATAAACGCCTAGAGCGTACTTGCATACGTGCTGACCACATCGCATGCCGTACTGATAAGGCCACCCGCCTCGAGCAGCTTTGCCGCTGCCGCTCCAAGCTGCCCAACCGCCTCATTTTGAGCGGTCGAATTTGTTCCTTCCATTGCCGCGTTAAGCATGTCGTGCAGTGAATCGAGATCGTCCGCCACCGTGACGCACACACCTCGCTGCGTCTCCATCTTCGACACCAACGCGTTCAGCTCTGCAACGAGCTGGACGATGTTCTGACTCATTTCTGTTCCTTTCCGTTGTCACAACAACCCAAATAGCACATTCGCAATAAGCGAAATTACCCCAATACAGCACGCGCATAGAATCGCCGCCTGAGAAAGGCAGCCGCCTTTCGACTCCTCGGCTTTAACGGGAAGAGGATCCAGCATCGCCTTCTCTTCTTCCATCAGAAGACGCTTCCGGTCAAGAGCCGCCCGTCGAGCATCCAGTGCATTTGAAGATCGCTGACTCAACTCGTCCACAGACGTATCTTTTTCAATCATCTCGATATAGCAATCGATTTTCTTAATAAGCTCTGATAACGAAGAGGCAAGCTCGGCAGCGTCTTCATTCGACGCAATCGGTCTTACCATGTTCGGAAGCGCAGCGCCGACGTCCTTCGCGTGACTCCCCGCAAGTCGTTTAGACAATTGCAAAAAAGCCTCCTGCGCTTGATGCGCCAGGCGATCTATCTCCGCTTTCTTTTTGCCCGCCATGTTCCTCGCAGAAATCGACTCCCGATCACAACGATCGCACTCCTGCTTAACAAGCTGGGCGGTCGACGCCTCCGATTTCAGAAATCGTTCTGCTTCGGACAGATACCTTTCGTACAAATCATCCCTGCTCATCGTCGCCCCTCCTCCATAATCGCGTTGCGACAAAGGGCATGAGCTTCATTGAGGGACGTCCCGAAGAAGCCTCCTTGTAAAGGACCCGGTTCTCTTGCCCGTTCCACTGGCACAGCGGGCCATCCAACTGCTTCGCTGTGACATTCGAGCCAAACAGACACGCCACGCCGTCAAAAGACGACAGTCCCGATGAACCCAACTGCGCTGAAAGCGCTACGGGGTTTTGCCAATGGCAGACAAAGTGGATTCCGTGCATAGGAGCCTCGCGGAATACCTTTTGAATCTTCTGCTGAGCACCAAAGTCGAAAGATCCTAGTGAGTCCGCATTCGGCACCAACACAAACCGCTCCCGCCCACATTCTTCCCAGACATCATTTCTCTGAAGACAATTGGTAATCCATGCAGCCGCTTCGTCCGAAGGCACGACCTCCGGAGAAACCCCCGCACGAGCGCATATCTCCAGAGTCGAATTAGAAACATGGCGCGCGCCATCCTCCACTACAGCAAACTCAGCGCCTCGCTCATAGCGTGCAAGCGATAAAACAAGCGTTTCCATAACGCACGCCGCAAGATCGACAGAATTCGGAAGATCACCGAGCCCTGGCAGCGTTCCCCTGCCCACAAGAGCGATATTGCTTCCCGCAGCTCTTTCAAACGGGAAATATATCGGTGCCAACCCAGCAGAAACACCCCGGCCAAGCAAGGCGCTCGGCACGTTACCTGAATCTATGTCGTTCTGCTCAAGGAGGGCCTCAGTCAACTCCGGCAGAGTGCTTCCGTCGAAAACCACCGGTTCATCAAGGTGCCCTTTTGGCATTGCATAGAACTTGTTCCTGAGACTGTCCAACGTGGCATCCTCAGCAAACGGCGTAAGCACCGTCACATTTGCGCTCGGATTTCCGTAATCTTCGTTCAGAATCGCCTGTCCCCTGAACCTTAGGCTAGCAGCCGCCTCGTTAAAGGGTCCGAAAGTCGCCCGCGACTCCGCCGGCGAGTTTTTCAGTCCGATACGGATAGGAAACTGTGCGAAGAACTTGCCCTGGGAAATGGCAAGATTGGTTATCCCGCCGATACTTTGTGACGCCAATATCACGTGAATACCGTATGCACGATAGAGGCGAACGATGCGTTCCAAAAGTTCACAGGCTTCCTTGCCTCTCGCGCCTTCTAGAAATAGCTGGAACTCATCAATGACCACAACGATACGCGGCATCTTATTCCCGCTATTGCGCCGATACTTGAGCAGATTATCTCCGTAAGGCTTGATCGCAGCGGCCCTCCGTTTGGCCTCGGCGGCTATGGAATTCAGCACATCCATGGCAAAGTCTTCATCGGCCTCAAGCCCAAATGCCTTTACCTGCGGTAGATACTCGGGGGAATCCGGCGTGGGAGCCATGGGAAACAGGGTAACGCCCTCTTTGAAATCAAACAGATAGAGTTCCAACTCGTCGGGAGAATACCTGGCGCACAAACCGTAGATGATATCTTTCAACAGATTCGATTTACCCTGTCCGACCGCGCCGGTTATCAGTGCATTATGTCTTTGAGTCTCATTCGAGCCAATCGTGACATCAACCGTCTGGGTTCCACGCAGACCCAGCGAGAACGTGACTCCGTCCTCGCTCGTCTCCATCCAATACTCCGCGGGAAGCACCGACTCGATCTTTACTTCGGGCAACCGCAGCTCTGCCACTGATCGGGCCATCCGCTCGGCGGCTTGCGCCGATTCAATCGTGTCAAGCTCATAGAGCTCAACATCGTAGCCATCGTGACCCAGCCATCGGGCATGACTGCCCGAGAATAGTTCGAGACGCTCCGAAACAGGATAGGAACGTTTCTTCTCGCAATACCATTTGGGCAAGTCGTCCATCTTAGGTTGTATCATTAGGAAAGAAGTGCCTGCCTTTGGGGCCGCCTTCATCAGCGAGCAGATACGGTCGTATTGCTCGGCAGCCATTCCCATCGGCATATCGTGGATCACAACGAGCTGGTACTTCTCGACCGGCATTCCGACCCGTTGGTGATATACCGCCAGGCTCTCATCGTCTGACAGCAACTCGTTGTTGATTTGCGTCACACGGTCGGTCAGCTCGTTAAGTAAGGCATCGAGTTCGCCTCTCGAATGCAAATACCTGACCGCTGCCTCGCCTTGCCCGTTCCGGCCAATCGTCGAAAAAGGAGCCTCGATGTTTTTGAGTGCCGAGTCAAAACTAATGATTTCAACTTGCGACGCTGAAGTCGATAAAAGCGTCTTGGCCTCTACCTCGCGCACTACCCCGTCTGAAATGCAGCCCTCGCCTGAAACCGACATCACGATATTGCCGTGACCAAGCAACGGAACGATAAAGGGCACCGTAAACAAATCGTCACGTTTTGAAGTTTTCGACATCGATCCAATCTGGATATACTCGGCGGCATTGAGGGCCGAGCCTTCCTCGATCGCCAGCAACTCGTCAACGGTATCCTGCACCCGCTTTTTCGAAAGGGCGTTGCGGCGCTTCTCCCGGATGCTGAGTTTATTGAGCGCTCGTGTTTTTGCCTCCTGTCTCTCCTTCAGCGTCATCTTCAACCACGTGTCAACGGAGGCAGATTGGGATTCACAAGCTCCCAGCAGATGAGCCTGGCATTCCTTGACCTCGCTGAGCGCTTGCCTCATTTCGGCATAGGTCTCTTCCAGCGACATATTGGCCATCAGTCCTCTTCGTGCCGAAAGACAACCACTCGCGCTGGGCGGAGAAGTCTTCCGCCAATCCTGTAACCGTCTCGCTCTACTCGAGCCACCTTTCCATCTTTGAAGGCGTCGTCTGTCTTAATCAATCCAACGATTTCATGCTCATGTAGATTAACCGTCTCGTCACACAGAACAGGCTCAAGCCCGTAATGGCTACAAACCTCGATAATCTCATCCACAATCGAAGACCTCAAGTCCTCTGACAGCGGCTCATTCTTGACTCTATCAACGGCAAGCAGCAGCTCACTGAATAATCCTGCATAAGCTTCGCCAGTGGCCAAGTCTTTGATTTTTCTTGAATCTGATTTGAGAGAAGCAAGAGACGCTCTGAGCCGTTCTGTACAGTCAATAATTGCTTGGCGATCCATCTCCAAGCTGTCAAGTGCTTGGTCCCAGCGCACGTCCATTATTGGAGCCCTGTCCTCTTTGCAAGCTCTCCTAATTTACGGGCATTGATCATCCATCCGGTCGGTACAACAAAGAAGAATGCATACAGGAGCAGCCCAAAGAACAGAACGAGCGTCAAGGGAGCGCCACTTGACCCGCTTATCATAAATAAGAAGGTCAAGCCGCAGAGAATCCAAAACCATCGGGCCGGTGCAATGTAGTGCCTTTTACGCGCCCAGTCGATAAGGCCCTCCATTTTCTCAATCCATTCCTCATCAGCCTTGTCGATATTTCCCAACGCGCGCATTTCACTAACGACAAGTTCAGCATGCTGGATTTGTTTCATATTGGTGAAATAGCCAGCATTATCCTTTGAGCTCATTTTGTTCTCGACATCCGTCTCTAGACACCGGCATAACGAGCTTAGGACGGGTCCATAATCCGGATGTGCCTCATGAAGATTGCGCGCCATAGTGAGGGCCTGGTCAAATTTCCCCTGAAGATAACGCGCATCAACCAAGCGCGCCATAATCGTATAGTCGCTCTTATCAATCTGCTGGGCCTTCAGAAACTCAGCCTCGGCGTCTGCGTATTTATCAATCATTATGTACGAGTCGCCCAACAGCCTATGAGCGGTCGCCTGATTCGAGCCAAGCTTCAGCAACTCGGATGCAGCAAAAATGGATTCGTCATACTTGTCCATCGAATATGCTGCCAGAGCCCACACAAGCCATGCTTCCGCATCGGTTGAGCAATTCCTTGTTGCCTCCCTAGCGGCAAAACAAGCGTTGGCACTCTGACCGTTTTTGAAATAATCTTTCGCTTCTGATGTCCAGTCTTTCTCGGCGGTTGCAGCACGGGCGTCTTTTTCCAGGTCCCTCTTGCTGTCACTCTTCCCGCTATCATATGTGGCATCGTATTCCAAGCGTTTTGAACTGTTGTGAAACAACGAATCTGCTTCATTTAAGAGCTGCATCATCCTTTCGGCGTTCGCTCTTTGCATAGCATCCGGAGATCCTTCGAGACGCCTGAAGCGCTTTCGTGTTTTCTTAATCGCCTCTTCAATCTCCTCAATCGGCGCATTCTTTTCCAGCTCGAGAATTTCATAGTAGTCAACAAATTCTTCCATCAGTGTCCCCTATCCAATTTCGATGTTCTTCATCTTGTTAACGGCAGTATCGAGTTGCCGTTCATCCATATTCGCCACACGGTCGATTTCGAACTCGCCATACAGCTGGCCGCTCCCCCCGGCATATAGACGGATATGCACGGTTTGTTCTCTGTCGTATTCGTAAACCACGCGGACGGGAGATCCCTTGGGCAACCCGGGCGGAAGCGGTATTTCCTTTGAACCGATAATGACCACATAGTTCAAGTCTGGGTCATCGCCTTGTGTCACCTGGACATCGACGTACGACTGGTTCTCACTCACCGTTGCTGCGTCCTGTGAATAACTCCCCGGCACCGGTGAATTCCTCGGAATCACGACATTGTTGTAGTCTTTGCCGTCTTTCCCGAGCATCACAACCCCCAAAGGCTGCGAGGTAACATCGGCAATGACTACGCTCGGAGCCGTAAAGAGGGGCATATCCGGCAAACCATTTTCTGCCGACCCTGCCACGTCAATGCTCGATTCCATTTCTATTGCGGCCTGAACGGCAGCCCCCATGGCGACAGCCTCATCGGGATTTACCCCAAGCTCGGGTTTCATCCCCGAAATGTCTTCGATTAACTTGTGCACCATTGGCATTGTTAGCGTCGGATTATTTTAGCCAAATATAGTCGGCCGAGATTGACCAATCCCG
>CATXWM010000059.1 GCA_958403205.1 uncultured Collinsella sp.
CCGTACGCTTGAACTGAGAAGGGGGAGGCCGCGAGGCCTCCCCCTTTTTTGCGTTTACGGGCTTTTGTCTCACATAGTAGCTGTGTTTTATAACCCTCGTTTGTCGCATCTTCTGTGAACGGGCTACAATAACTTAGTCTGTGCGATATGGAGGTGAACATGGCTGAAGCTGGTATCGGCGTTGATATCGTCGAGATTTCCCGCATGAAATCAATTCTTGAAAAGACGCCGTCGTTTGCTCGGCGTGTGTTTACCGAAGAAGAGCGTGCGTATTGCGATGCATCATCGCGCCCCGCCGCTCACTATGCGAGCCGCTTTGCTTCGCGCGAGGCGGTGCTTAAAGCTCTCGGCACGGGTTTTAGTCAAGGCGTGGGTCGCAAAGATGTTTCGGTAACGCGTGATAAACTCGGCAAACCGAAGGCGCTGCTTTCGGGTCGTGCTCTCGAGATCGCTCAAGAACTGGGTGTTGTTGAGGTCGCTCTTTCCATAACGCTTACAGGAGACTTAGCCGTTGCGAATGCCATCGCGATTACCGAAGATGCTCGGCCTAAGCCAAAAGAGGAAAAGGTGAGCACTAAGAAACGCGTTGCGCAGACATTTAAAGAGGCTCGCTCTGTTTTAGATGAGCTTGAGCAGCTGCAGAATTCAGCATTGACGGAGCACTTGGGCGATGCTTCGCAAGATACGCTAGGAGCATAGATGAAACCGGTTTTGAGTACCGAGGAAGTCGTTCGTCTCGAGGATATCATCGAACGCGAAGGGACTTCGAAGGCCGAGCTTATGGAGCTAGCGGGTGAGTTTGCCGCCAACGAGGTCTTGAAGCTCAATCCCGATCGGGTTCTCGTTCTGGTCGGTTTTGGTAATAATGGCGGCGACGGTTGGGTTGCCGCCGATATCCTGAGCCATAAGGGCGTGGACGTCGATATCGTTTCTCCGGTTGAGCCGGATGAGATTCCTGCTGCTCTGGCACGTCATGTTGCTCGTCGTACTGCCGGCCGCGATGTGCACGTTTGCGTTGGCCCCTCGCGTGACGAACTCGAGGTTTTGATCGATAAGGCCGATGTTGTTGTCGATGCCATTTTTGGTACCGGTTTTCACGGGAATCTGCGTGCGCCGTTCTCCATCTGGATTCCTACGGTCAATGAATGCGCCGATTGTGTCGTATCCATTGATGTCCCCTCGGGCCTGAATGCCGAGACGGGCGTTGTTGATGACGACTGCATTCGTGCCGAACATACGGTGACGATGATTGCGCCCAAGATTGGTCTGTATAGCGCTGATGGCCCTGAGTATGCTGGCGATTTGATCTGCGGCAATCTTTACGACCGTCTTGACGAGGTCATCGATGATGTCGACCACGCCGCCGAGATTGTCGAGCCCGGTGACTTAGTTGATTACTTTGCTCCACTACCTACGAATATCGATAAGTATTCCCGTGGCTCTGTGCTTATTGTCGCCGGATCTGCGCAATATCCTGGTGCTGCCATTATGGCGGCCAAGTCTGCAGCTCGCGCGGGTGCTGGTTACGTGGCAGTTGCGGCTCCTGACGCCTGCGCCAATCTTATTCGCATGGCACTTCCTTCGATTCCCGTCTTTGCTATTCCGTCTGATTCCCGCGGCTCCTTTGGCGCCGCTGCGCGCATGACGGTGTGCGAGATTGCAAAGAAGTACAGCTGCGTACTGTGCGGTCCTGGTATGACGACATCTGCCGGCGCTATGCAGGTGGTTTCGGGCTTGCTCGAGCTTGATGTGCCGCTTATTTTGGACGCCGATGCACTCAACTGCCTTGCTAAGATTGCCATTGACGGTATTGATAGTAACCCCGAGATGTATCGTCGCGAGCAGCCGTTGGTTATGACGCCGCACTATCGTGAGCTTTCGCGTCTGGTTGCCGGTGACGAGGTGAACGACCTTGGTACCGCGATTGCAGCCGCGCAGAAGGTTGTCTGGGCTGCAGGCTCCGACAATCTGGTGGTCATTGCCAAGGGGCCGACGACGGCTATCTGTGGCGTTGAGCGTGTGCTGCTGCCACTTTCGGGTCCGGCTTCTCTGGCAACTGCCGGTTCGGGTGATGTTCTCGCGGGTATTTTGGCCGGCACGCTTGCCACCATGCGCGACGAGATGGATCGTTGGGAGTTGCTGTATTCGTACGCCGTCGCACTTCACAGCTACGCCGGTTTTGCCGCGGCGACGGAGTATGGTGAGAAGAGCGTTATCGCGACCGATCTTATCGACTTGATTGGTCCTGCCATGGAGCTGGCAGCAAAGGATGCGCTCGAAGATCTGGGAATCATGGACGAAGGGTCGGATGACTAATCATGAATAAAGCCGATTTGACGCGCTGGTCCTGGGTCGAGATCGACCGCGGGGCGCTCCGTCGCAACACGAGGGCCTATAAGAACTTGTTGAATCCACGTCAGCGCTTGTGTTGCGTGGTCAAGGCCGATGCTTATGGTCATGGAGCTGTTGAGTGCGCCAAGATCATGTATTCGGCTGGTGCCGACATGTTTGCCGTGGCGACGGTTAACGAGGGCGTTGAGCTCCGACAGGGCGGGATTACGAAGCCCATCCTCATCCTAAGCGAGCCGCCTATCGAGGCCATTCCGACGTTGCTCGAGTTTGATATCATGCCTTCGGTCTATACGTCTGACTTTGCTCTTGCGTATGGCGAATGCGCCGTCGCGGCGGGCAAAGTGGGCAAGTATCATCTCGCCATCGAGACGGGCATGAATCGTATCGGCGTTCACTACACGCAGGTGCTCGACTTTGTCCGCGGTATAAATTTCCATCGCGGTATTCAGTGCGACGGCGTATTTACGCACTTCGCCACGGCCGATGAACCTTCGGGCTGGGACTACAAGCTGCAGTGTCAGCGCTTTACCGAGGCCGTTCAGGCCATTAAGGATGCGGGTTTTGAGTGCGGTATCGTGCACTGCGCCAACACGCCGTCCTCGATGCTCGACCCCTCGATGCATTTTGATATGATCCGCGCCGGCGTTGGCTTGTATGGCATGCAGCCGTGCGAGCTGAGTGGCCGCGTGATGCAGCTTGATCCCGTTATGAGCGTCCATGCGCGTGTGACGCGCGTGGCACACCCTGCGATGGGTGAGGGCGTGGGCTACGGTTTTACCTACCGCGTACCGCGTACGCGCGTTCAGATCTGCACGCTGCCGATCGGTTATGCCGATGGCCTATCGCGTACGCTTTCCAATCATATGGATGTGCTGTATCGCGGCGAGCGCGTGCATCAGGTTGGCAATATCTGCATGGACCAGTTTATGGTCGCCATTCAGTCCAACCCGGCACACGAGATTCCCGAGGCCGAGTATGGTGACGAGATGATCATTGTCGGCCGCGATGGCGATGCCGAGATCACTATGGACGAGATGGCCCGACTGCGCGGAACGATTAACTACGAGGTCGCCTGCGGTTTTGGCATGCGTCTCGACAAGGTCTACGTGTAGGAGCCGCTATGGGCGTCATGCACATCCCGGGCCATACCCATCAGGCGCCGCGTGAGGTCGCACTAGAGGAGATCGAGGCCGTTCTGGGCGATTGTCACCTCTGCCAGCTCTACCAGTCGCGTCACAATATCGTGTTTGGCGTGGGAAATCCCCGCGCTCGCGTGATGTTTATTGGCGAGGCACCGGGCCGCAATGAGGATTTGCAGGGCGAACCCTTTGTGGGGGCGGCAGGCGAGGACCTCAACGGCATTTTGTCCCTGGCGGGTCTTAAACGCGAAGACGTCTACATTGCCAATGTGCTTAAGTGCCGCCCGCCGGGAAACCGCAATCCGCGCCCCGAGGAAGTGCTGGCTTGCTCGCCGTTTTTGCGTGAGCAGATTCGTAGCATCTGGCCCGATATCATCGTGACGCTCGGCAACCCCGCGACGCACTTTGTGCTTAAGACCGAGATTGGCATTACTAAGCTGCGCGGTAGGTTCCACCAGATGGGGCATTTTGTAGTAATGCCCACGTTCCATCCGGCAGCAGCGCTGCGCAATCCGGCGTGGCAGGAGCTGTTGGAGGAAGACTTTAAGATGCTGGGCGACTATCTGGAGCGACATCCCGCACCAGAGGACGCCTCGGAATAATAAGGAGCATATATGTCCCTGGAGCGCCTGGGGGTAGGTACTTACAAAACGACTTGCGCTGCCGATACGGAGTACTTTGGCGAGCTAATTGCACCGTGCCTTGAGGACGGCGATGTGCTCATCCTGACCGGCGGCCTGGGAGTGGGCAAAACTCACTTTACCAAGGGCGTCTCGCGCGGGCTGGGCGATGAGCATATGGTTACGAGCCCTACGTTTGCGCTCATGGCCGTTCACGATCAAGGTCGTATTCCGCTGTTTCACTTTGATCTATACCGCCTGGAGCATGCCTACGAGCTCGAGGATACGGGCATTTTCGATGTGCTGGGCTATGAGGGTGCTTGCCTGCTGGAATGGGGCGAACAATTCCAGGACGAGCTGACGGATGAGTATCTTTCGGTGACGCTCAAGCGTGATGAGGGCGACAGCGATGTGCGAACGATAACGCTTGAGGCGCACGGTGACCGCGCAATGGAGCTTTCCCATTTGATTGATAAGGCTGTACAAGATGAGCTTGCATAACGACAACGCGCTGGTGGTGGCGCTCGATACCTCGACCGACATGCTTGCCTGCGCGGCAAGCTGGATTGATGGGCAGACGGGCGAGACGAAGCTCGTGAGTGGCGACCACATGTGTCGCCGTCACGCAAACGTTGAGCTCGTGAATACCGTTGATGGCGTGCTGGCTCAAGCCGGTCTGGATCGCAGCGATGTTGGTTGCTACGTGGTCGGCCGCGGCCCGGGGTCGTTTACGGGTGTGCGCATCGGCATCTCCACTGCCAAGGGCCTCGCGCGCGGTGCCAATGTTCCGCTGCTGGGCGTGTCGACGCTCGACGCTTGCGCTTGGACGGCGTGGAAGGCTGGCGTGCGCGGCAAGCTTGGTATCTTGGCCGATGCTATGCGCGGTGAGGTATATCCGGCGCTGTATATGCTGGTCGATGAGGGTCTCGAGCGTCAATTTGAGCGCGAACACGTGGTCAAGGCCGCCGTGGCGCTCGATGAGTGGCGCCAAGCAGCGGACTGGGACCAGGTTCAGCTGACCGGTGACGGTCTCGTGCGCTATGGCAAGCTGCTGGGTGAGGACGAGACCGCCCGCTGCGTGGAGCGCGACCTGTGGTGGCCTTCGGGCGAGGGCTTGCTGCTCGCGCACGCTGCGGGTGACGGCGATCCGGCCCGCGTCCTGCCGATTTACACGCGCCTTTCGGATGCCGAGGAAAACGAGCGCAAGCGTCTTGGTCTTGCCGAGAGTGCGCAGAGCGAAATTACGGGTGTTGCCGATGAGCTCGCCGGTCGTCATCTGCAGTTCCGCCCCATGGGCGCGGCGGATGCCGAGGGCGCGAGCGCGCTGGAGGCTGCCTGCTTTGAAGGTGCCGGACACGAGGCGTGGACGCCGGGCATGTTCCTGTCCGAACTGGGCGAGGACGTTGCTGCGCCGCGTAGTTGGTGGGTGGCACACGACGACGGCAAGCTGCTGGGCCTTGCCGGCGGTATGGTCGTGGACGGTGATGTGCAGATTCTGGATGTCGCCGTCGACCCGGCACATCGCCGCGAGGGCATTGCCCGCAAGCTGCTGTCGCACGTGAGCTATGATGCCCAGATGCTCGGCTGCACCACGGCTTCGCTCGAGGTCGAGGACGGTAACGAGGGAGCGATCGCGCTTTATAACGCTCTGGGCTTTACCGAGGCTGGCCGTCGCCGCGGTTACTACGGTGTTGGCAAAGATGCCATCGTCATGACGGCGCCGCTGCCCTTGGTGCTCCCGGTCGACAACGCTTCGCCCGAGCCGACGGCGGCTGAGCAGCGTGTATGGCCGCTGCCTGCGCCCGAGCGAACCGTTGAGGAGCGCGCTGAAATTGAGCGCCGTCGCCTAGTGCTCGCTATCGAGAGTTCCTGCGACGAGACGGCCGTGGCGATTATCGATGCGGATGGCAATATGCTGGCCAACCAGGTGTCGACACAGATTGATTTTCACGCCCGCTTTGGCGGCGTGGTGCCCGAGATCGCCTCGCGCAAACACGTTGAGGTGATTGTGAGTGTCGTGGATGCGGCGCTCGAGGATGCCGCAGCATCGCTTGGTCTTGAGGGTGGAGCCATTGCCCCCAGCGAGCTTGCCGCCGTGGGCGTGACACAGGGTCCGGGCCTGGTGGGCGCTCTCGTGGTGGGCGTTGCCTTTGCCAAAGGCTTTGCCTACGCTGCCGGTAAGCCGCTCGTATGCGTCAACCATCTGGAGGGGCACCTGTTTGCCAACTTGCTGGCGCAGCCCGACCTCAAGCCGCCGTTCATCTTCACGCTTGTCTCGGGCGGGCACACCATGCTCGTGCACGTAAAGGCATGGGGCGACTACGAGGTGCTCGGTGAGACGCTCGACGACGCCGTGGGCGAGGCCTTCGACAAGGTGGCCAAGGCGTTGGGCCTGGGCTATCCCGGTGGCCCCATCATTTCCAAGCTGGCCGAGACGGGCAATCCCCGCGCGATTGATTTCCCCCGTGCGCTTAACAGCAGGGGAGACTATCGTTTCTCGCTTTCGGGTCTTAAAACGGCCGTGACGCTCTACATCGAGCAGGAGACCAAGGCCGGGCGCACGATTCACCTGCCCGATCTGGCGGCTTCGTTTGAGGCGGCTGTCTTTGACGTGCAGTACAAGAAGGCCAAAAACGCATTGCACGCTACCGGATGTAAGGAATACTGCATCGGCGGCGGCGTCTCGGCCAACCCGCATCTGCGCGAGATGATGATCAAGAAGCTTGGGCGTCAGGGGATTCGCGTAACGGTGCCGCCCTTGTCTGCCTGTACCGATAACGCCGCCATGATCGCGGAGGTCGCTCGCCGTAAATTCGACCGAGGCGAAATCTCGCCGTTCGATGTCGACGCCGATCCGAACATGACGCTGTAGCTGGTACGGCGCGGTCCCCGGACGGAGGGGCCGGATATAAGGTTTCCTGCTCTACAGTCCTGCGCAAGACGAAGGCCACATTAAGTGGCCTTCTTTGCGTGCGGAACTCGCGATAAACCTTATATCCGGCCCCTCCGTCCGGGGACCTTTCTGTATCGATATAGCTTCTGGGCTGGTTTGGCGTCGACAACGTCCAGCAAGGTTAACAAGCCAGCGTCGAATTTTCGGCGTTCTTTAGCTGAAAGAAAAAGTTGGTGTGCGGAGCTTTGCTCCGCATTTGGGATGGGAGCCCCTGAGAGCCGCGGGAGCCGGGCGGCGCATATGAACTTTATCGCGAGTTCCGCACGCAAAGGAAAGCACTTAATGTGCTTTCCGTCTTGCG
>CATXWM010000060.1 GCA_958403205.1 uncultured Collinsella sp.
GATTCTAGGCGATGGCCCTCCCTTGCTTCTTACACCACGACTGTGCGCGCTACCTCATTGGGAAACGGCGTCCCACTTTGAGGGCTGATTGTGGGATGCATTTTCCGGTTTTGCTCTCATTGGGAAAATGCATCCCGTTTCTTGACCGAATAATGGGACGCAATTTCCCGTTGGAGCGCCTTTGGGAAAGTGTGTCCCACTTCGACCGCCCAGAGTGGGATGCACTTTCCGCAAAGCACCTCAACGGGAAACTACGTCCCATTCCAAAGGCAAATTCCGGGACGCATTTTTCGAAAGCCTGCCCATCCGGAAAGCCCGTCCCACTTTGGACGCATCCGGGCACGGAACCATCGACCTATCAGGCCCCCCATCAATAAAGAGGCGTCCTTCCGGACGGCGGGGCACGAAGTTCATCGCGAGTTCCGCACGCAAAGAAGGCCACTTAATGTGGCCTTCGTCTTGCGCAGGACTGTAGAGCAGGGAACTTCGTGCCCCGACGCCCGGGAGGACGTTTCATTTAGAAAGATGGACCGACCGCCGTCAGCGATGGGAGCTACTCCCCCAGCACGGCCTTTTTGGCGGCTGCAGCCATGTTGTCCAGATCTTCCTTGGTGGGGTGATCCTTTGCGGCGACCCAGTTATCGAGCAGCATCTTAAAGCGGACATTGTCGGGATCTTGCTCGAGCATGGCCTCGTAGCGCTGCTTGACCGCGGGGCCCATCTTGCCCTGGCACATCGCCCAGCCCGCAAGCTCGGCATCCCCAGCCAAATTGGAAGTTACGCGGTCGATAATCTGCTGATAGTAGCTCTGGTCGGCCCCAAAGCCGCAGGTGCCAAACAGGAACACGCGCTTACCGTGCAAGGCGGAGAGCAGCGCGGCAACCGAAGGCGTGCACGCGCCCTTGTCGCACCAAAAACCGACGAGCACCGTGTCGGCCGCGCAGGCGCCCTGCGCCTCGAGCGCAACCTGATCTGCATCCGCATCGTCGCTCAACGCCGCGGCATGGACAAACTCAACACCCGCAGCCTGCAGAGCGCGCTTGATCGCGCCCGAAACCATCCTGGTATTACCGCTCTTGCTGTTAACCACCAAAGAGCACGTCATAGTCACGTTGCCTCGTATCCCCCAAAACTAAAGCCACTAATGCAATTTATTAGATGAATATCTTAGTACTAACGTGACAGATGTAAACCACCGTCTGTCGATTGTTTAATTTGCCCCACGGGCTTGCTCACTGGGCAAACTGGCTGCGATAGAGTTCGGCGTAGAAGCCGCCTGCCGCTAGCAGCTCGTCGTGCGTGCCGCGCTCGATAATCTGGCCGTCGCGCATCACCAGAATGCAGTCGGCGTTGCGGATCGTCGACAGGCGGTGCGCCACCACAAAGCTTGTGCGGCCGGCCATAAGCTCGTCGAACGCCGCCTGCACCTGCAGCTCGGTACGCGTATCGATACTCGAGGTCGCCTCGTCCAGCAGCAGAATCGCCGGGTCGGTGAGCATGACGCGCGCGATGCACAGCAGCTGTTTTTGACCCTGGCTAAACGTGCCGCCGTCCTCGCCGATGACCGTATCGTAGCCGCCTGGCAGCTGCACGATAAACTTGTGCGCATGCGCGCGCTTGGCAGCCTCGATAACCTGCTCGCGTGTGGCGTCGGGACAGCCGTAGGCGATGTTTTCCGCCACCGTGCCCTCGAACAGCCAAGTGTCCTGCAGCACCATGCCAAAGGCACGGCGAAGGCTTGCGCGCGTGTAGTCACGCGAAGACCTGCCATCGACCATGATGTGTCCGGCATCGATATCGTAAAAGCGCAGCAGCAGGTTGATGAGCGTCGTCTTGCCGCAGCCCGTGGGGCCAACGAGGGCAAAGCGCATGCCGGGCTTGGCCTCGATGCAGATGTCCTGCAGCAGCTTGCGGTCGGTCACATAGCTAAAGTCCACATGCTCAAAGGTCACCTCGCCCTGCGGGACGGCAAGTTCCACGGCATCCTCCGCGTCGGGCTCCTGCTCGCGCGCATCGAGCAGCGCAAACATACGGCGCGCCGAGGCATACGCCGTCTGGATCTGCGTAATGACGTTGGTGACCTCGTTGAACGGCTTGGTGTACTGGTTGGCGTAGGACAGGAAAATCTGCACGCCGCCCACCGTAAGCGCCGCCGGCACGCCCGTGATCACGCCCACGCAGCCGATCACGGCAACCACGGCATAGATGATGTTATTGATAAAACGCGTACCGGGGTTGGAGAGCGAACCCATAAACTGCGCGCGCTCGCCCGCGGTGTAGAGCTCGGCATTGAGGGCATCGAAGCGTTGCTGAGCGTTCGAGCCATAGGCAAAGGCGTCGACAAGCTTCTGCTCGCCCACGTACTCCTCGATATGGCCGCCAAGCTGACCCTGAATACGCTGCTGCGCCGTAAAGCTTTTGTTGGAAAGCTTGGCGATGGCGCTGGCCGCAAAGATGGAGAGCGGCGTGACGAGCACCACCACGAGCGTCATGGTCAGGTTGATGGAAAGCATAAACGCGAGCGTGCCAACGATGGTAATAACACCGGTGAAGAGCTGCGTGAAGCCCTGCAGCAGACCGTCGCCCACCTGGTCGACGTCGTTGACCACGCGGCTCATGAGGTCGCCGTGGGCATGGCCGTCGATAAAGCTGAGCGGCATGCGGCTGAGCTTGTCGCTCGCCTCCACGCGCATGTCGCGCACCGTCTCGTAGGACAAGCGGTTAACGCAGTAGCCCTGCAGCCACTGGAAGGCCGCCGCGCCCACCACGACGGTTGCGAGCTTGGTAACGAGCGGCAGCAGCGACCCGAAGTCCACCTGCCCGGCGGCAACGATGAGGTCGATGCCCTCGCCGATGAGGATGGGCGTATAGAGCTGCAGAATCACCGAGACGGCGGCACTCAAAAACGACGCCGCAAACGAAATGCGGTGCGGACGAACGTAGCCCAGCAGACGGCGGGTCACCGCGCCCACGGGGTAGCGCTCGGGGTCGCCGGGCTGACGCGGGCCGTCACCCAGGTCGTTGAGGTTATCGTTGCCGGACACGTTGGCCGTCATCGTGGCGACCGAACCGGAGGAAGTGTACGGATTCATTTAGCAGCCCTCCTTTGCGCAAGTGGATGCCGGGGCAGCCGGGGCGGACGCGGGACTTGGGACGGACGTGGGCGCCGCACTCCCCTGCTGGCCCTCGAGCTCCTCGCGGCGCAGCTGCGACTGGCAGATCTCGCGATAGAGCTGGCAGGTCGCGTACAGCTCGTCATGCGTGCCCAGGCCCGCAACCGAGCCGTGGTCGAGTACGCAGATCATGTCGGCATCGCGCACGGTCGAGACGCGCTGGCTCACGATGACAGTCGTCAGCGGCAGCCCGCCCTCGGCGGCACCGCGCACGCTGCGCTCGCGAATGGCATGGCGAAGCGCCGCGTCGGTCTTAAAGTCGAGCGCCGAGGCGGAGTCGTCCATGATCAGAATTTGCGGCGAGCCCACCAGGGCACGCGCGATGGTCAGGCGCTGACGTTGTCCGCCGCTGAAGTTCTTGCCGCCCGCCTCGACCGGGGCATCGAGGCCCTGGGGCTTGTTGTGCACGAACTCGCTCGCTTGCGCCATATCGAGCGCTGCCCAGAGCTCCTCGTCGGTCGCCGACTCGTCACGCCAGGTCAGGTTGCTGCGGATAGTGCCGCTCACCAGCGACGCACGCTGCGGAACGGTCGCGACCACGTGGCGCAGCTGGTCGAGCTGCCAGGCGCGCACGTCGGAGCCCATCACGTACACGCTGCCCACGCCCGCATCGTACAGGCGCGGGATAAGCGAAACGAGGGTCGACTTACCGCTGCCCGTGCCGCCGATAATGCCGAGGGTTTTGCCCACCGGCAGCTCCAGAGTCACATCGCTCACGGCATTTGCCGCGCCGGCGCCAAACGAGAAGCTCGTATGGTCAAAGCTCAGCGCAGGGACCGGAACAGCGCCACCCGTCAGGTCGCTCGGCTCAGGCAGCGCGACCGGCTGGTTGCCCTCGTCAGCGATGCTCGGCACGCAATTGAGCACCTCGTTGATACGCGACGCGCTGGCGCTCGCCTTGGTAAAGACCACGACCAGGTTGGCGACGTACACGATGGAGGTGAGCGTCTGCGTCATGTAGTTCACAAACGCCATGACCTGACCCTGCGTGAGCTCGCCCACGTTGACCTGGATGCCGCCCACCCACAGGATGGCGCACACGCCCAGGTTCATCACAAGAAACGTGACGGGATTAAGGATCGACGAGAGCTTGCCCACCGCGATGGCAGTATTGGCCTGGTCATCGGCGGCTTGGGCAAAACGCTCGCGCTCGTGGTCCTCACGCACAAAGGCGCGAACAACGCGGGCGCCCGAAAGCCCCTCGCGGCAGATAAGCGCGATGCGGTCGAGCTTTGCCTGCAGCTGCCTGTAATACGGGATACAGCGCGCCATGACAAACCAAAACACCAGGCCGATAGCGGGCGTGCAGATCAAGAAGATCATGCCGAGCTTAAGGTCGATGGCAAGGGCCGCGCACATAGAGCCCACCGCCAAGAAGGGCCAGCGGATGAGCATGCGTACGCCCAGCGCCACAGCGAGCTGCACCTGGTTGACGTCGTTGGTGATGCGGGTGATAAGCGACGGCGTGCCAAAGCGGTCAAGTTCGGCATAGCTCAGCTTGTTGATGTGCTGGTAGAGTGCGCCGCGAATGTCAGTACCCATGCCCTGCGAGGTGAGCGCCGCCATCTTTTGGCAGACGAGCGTAAACGAGATGCCGATCACAGCCATGGCGCCAAGTACCATGCCGTAGTGGATAACGGCGTTGACATCGTGTGCGCCAATACCCTTATCGATCATCTGGGCAATCACCAGCGGCGTCAGCAGATCAAAGATCACTTCGATCAGCTTACACGCAGGGCCGATCACCATATACCGGCGAAACTTACCACCAAAACGCCCGAGCAGCTCAATCATGTATAGGCGCTCCCTATCATTATCCACATTCAATTCGAACCATGATAGTACCGCCACCCCAAAAGAAGCGTAAACAACTCGTCATTTCTAACGGGATTCAGTTTTCAGAGGGGTATACGCGCACACCCAGCCAGTGTCGGGTCAACTAGCATGGTATATTTACATTAGTGCTACCAAGTTAGTCGCCGACCCTTGAAATGAGGTGCCGAGATGAACGACATTCTCGCAAGAAGAGCAAGACGAGCAACTGTGGGCATCGCTCTTTCCGCGGCACTTGTCGCGGGAATCGCCCCCGCAACGGCGATCGCGGCAGAAACCAGTTCCCCCACCGGTGCGGCCGTTTCGCAGACGAGCGCCACCAGCGGCAATTCGGGCGCCCCGCAGACAGAAGATGCGGCCGCCGCAAAAGAAAAAGCGTATGCAGCCATGCAGGAAGCGCTCAAAAAACTCGAGGCCGCAAAAAACGCCGCAAGTCCCGAGAAAATTGCGAAATTCAATGATGACATTGCCCGTTTTCAAGAGCTCCGCGACAAGATGGCGGCGCAAGCCGCCGAAGAGAGGGAACTCCTTCCCACCATGCAAGCGGACGTCGATGCAGCCCAAGCCAAATACGACGGGGCCATCAACCGGGTAAGCGAGCTCCAGGCAGAATTAGACAAGAAACTTGAGATGCTTAAGACACTCGAAGCACTCGGCTACGAGGAGTTTGTCGAAACTGTTAAACAGCAAATAAAGCAGTTGCACAGTGAAATGATATCGGCAAAAACGCAAGTAAACTCTTGCGAAGCGGAGCTCCGCGAGTTCCAGTACCGCCTCAGAAGAGAGGAAAGACGAGTTAATGACTGTGAACGTGCTGTAGAGAAATATAAAGCCGATATCGACCGGTTCACAGCCTGGCGAGATGCGCTCCTCGACAATTTGAAAAAAGCGCAAACGGCCTATGACGACGCCTGCAAGGCATACGAAGAGGCGAAAGCCGCGGCAGACAAGGCCGCCTCACCCGAGATAACGAAACCGACCGAGACGACGCCTCCCTCCAACTCGGCGCAACCGGCCGAGGCAACACAGCCCGCCAGCTCGCCCGCGACCGGCAAAAATACCCCGCCAAGCTCCACCAAGCAGGCGAACTCGAGCAGCAGCAAGCAAGCAAATATGACCGCCGGCAAGCTCGCAAACACGGGCGACACAGCACCGAGCGCAATCGCACTCGCAGCAGTCGCCGCCGCAGGCCTCGGAATAACCGCCACAGCCACACGCCGCATCAAGAACTCAAAATAGCTGCCAGCGGTTATTGTCTTCGCCAATCCACAAACCCAGAAAGAAAAGAGGCCCGTTTCCCTCAACCCAGGGAAACGGGCCTCTTTAACTGCAAAAATTCAAGCAACAGCACCGTCGCCTCTTGAACCACATAGCCATCAATGCCCAGACAACACCAGCAAGCCGCATTCCACAAGGGATAGATTTAAATTAGATAAACGCGCCTTTACGGATGATTTTTGGACGACGGGGCCCGGTCGGCGGCGAGGTGTTTGGTAGTCGAGCGATCCCGCAGGCGCAGCCGAGGACCAGCGAGACACCAAACACTTCGCCGCCTCCTGGACCGCGTAGCCATCGATGTTTTGGCAAAGCCAGCGAGCGCCACCCAGAGCGAACAAGTTGGCATGAAAAAGGCAAGGCATAGACCTTCTGGTCATGCCTTGCCTTTTGAATGACAAATTGTCGCTCTGGGTGGCGCGCAGCGTCGAGCATTGCGCGGTTTGGTAAAACCGCGCAAAAAGAAAGCCCGTGCGCTCGATGGATTCGGATGCCCGACAGAGGCTCCTTATGGCTGCTTCCTTCCGGACCTGACCAGATTCGGAACATGTCGTCATCCGAACCCATCGAACGCGCTAGGCGCTCGATATATCTTACCTGCTCCCGCCCGCCAGAGCAAGGTAGCTAATTTGGGACGGAGCTTTTTTGACTACCCTTGATTGGCAACTTTATCCGAACACTTCCCACATTCATCCGTACATGTAC
>CATXWM010000061.1 GCA_958403205.1 uncultured Collinsella sp.
CATGCCGAAATGGCGCGAAGCACGCGATTGACAAAACTATAGAGACACGTCCCAGGAAAACCCGTAAGTGCGAGGATCAATTGCAAAAAACTTCTTGCACAACTAAGAATCTTCCCCTATAGTATCTCCTCGTCACGGGGGCGTAGCTCAGCTGGGAGAGCGCTTGGCTGGCAGTCAAGAGGTCAGGGGTTCGATCCCCCTCGTCTCCACCATCGTGAATGTAAAGGCCTTCGGAATTCCGAAGGCCTTTTTTCATGCCAAAACACTACGCGCCACAAACCCCACCTATGCCAACAAAAAGTTGCACAATTTATTTCCCATGTCTGTACATAGTTTGTTAGACTAACGCAATTACCAGTGCAGCTCGCCGTTCCATTTGTGCTTAAGGAACGCCCCTAATCACCGCCAATACCTCAATAACCTGCATCAATGTGAACAACATTCCAAAACAACACCCTTGAACACGCTAAATGAACGATATGTTGTCCACCACAAGCCAAATCAGTTTCGTTACCAGCTTGTGCTAGGATACTTAGCGTTAAATGAGTTCAACTGTGCTCGCGGCTCCAGCAAGTCGCTAAGCGCAGGGTCGATCAGCATCCGGCCGTAACGGCGGTGCCAGAAACACCACGAGCTCCAATAAAGAAGTTATGCGACGTTATTAATTTGCATTGCGTTAATTATAAGATGCATTAATAGCTTGTATGCCAAAGTGAAGCAGTCCTTCAGCTGTTTGCGTGCGGTCCAGTTTTGTACTCGCTTGACTGGCTCGCACGCAGCCAGCTGGGGATGCGGTCATTTTGCGATACACGTCCGCGTCTCTAGCAACAGCATTTAAACATACCGTTCACGGTGGGGCAGAGCCACGTGCTTGTCTGACTGGGCTCAGGGTTTGAATATGGAGCGCCTTCGCGCACAAGCGCCCTGGCGAAGCCATACCCAAACCCCGTGAGCCACATGTAAGACAGCAAGGGGGTGGTGCTCATGTGGTATGTGATCCAGGTAATTAACGGTCGCGAAGACGTAATGCGCAAGCGCATCGAGCGCGTGGTGCCGGCGAGTGCCATGCAAGAGCTCTTTTATCCCCAATATCAAACCGAGATTAAAGTACACGGCGAATGGGTCGATACGACCAAGCCGCTCTTTCCCGGTTACCTTATCTGCGATACGGCAGATCCCCGCACCGTGCAACAGTATCTGCTGCGCATGGATGACTTTGCCCGGGTGTTATCCCAGGACAGTCAGTTTGTGCCGTTAGCAAAAGAAGAGGTCCAGCTTATTGGCGGCTTTACGCATAGGGGAGACCGCGTAGTGCCCATGAGCGAGGCCTTAAAAGACGGTGATCAGGTCGTAGTGACGGCAGGTCCGCTGCTGGGCCACGAAGGCCTTATCAAATCCATTAACAGACGCAAGAGCACTGCTTTTTTGGAGCTCAACCTGTGCGGTCGACGCGTAACCACCCGCGTTGGTCTTGCTGTGCTTTCAAATGAGAGGCGTGTCATGCGCAACCTCAAAATGGCGATTGCCTAGCCGCAAGCGGACGCTACACAGAACAGGGAGGATCCCCGACCTGGGGACGAAGTTTTGGAAGAGAACGTGTCGGATAAAACAGAATATGCAACTAATGCGCCCGTGGGGGCCGCACTGATTGCTCAGGCCATGGACCGACGTGAGGGCGCTGGCCGCTACAAGGCCATGCAGTCCATCATGGACTGGGACCGCTCTCGCCTGGTCTATAGGGCCGTAAAGCGCGCATTCGACATCGTTTTCAGCGGTGTCGCGCTCGTCGCCATCGCGATCCCCGGCCTAATTCTCGCCGCGGCCATCCGGTTTGAGAGCGAGGGCAGCCCCTTCTACAGCCAGATACGCGTGGGACAGACCCGCCCCGACGGCAGCCTGACCACGTTCACCATGTGGAAGTTCCGTTCCATGTACAGGGACGCCGACGAGCGCCTCGCCGAGCTCAAGGAGCAGAACGAGATCGCCGGCGCCATGTTCAAGATGAAGGAGGACCCCCGCGTCACCAGGATCGGCAGGTTCATCCGCAAGCACTCCATCGACGAGTTCCCGCAGTTCCTCAACGTGTTTCTGGGGCAGATGTCCGTCGTGGGCCCGCGCCCGCCGCTGCCTAATGAGGTCGCGGAGTATACCGAGTACGATCTGCAGCGCCTGGCCGTGAAGCCCGGCATTACCGGATGGTGGCAGGTTACTGATCGAAACTCAACTGGTTTCGACGGTATGGTCCAGCGAGATCTTGAGTACATTGCGAGGCGTGGCATTCTCACCGATTTAAGGATTATCGCCCTCACCGTTATTGAAGTAATTACGGGAAAGGGTGCGTTTTAGTGCTTAAGTCCTATCTTCATTATCCCGAATTAAACCGCGTGCCCGTGATCGATGTCCCGATCACGGGCACCAATATGTCTGAATGCGTCGATTTCATTACACATAATATCGACGATCTACATGGCGAGTATATCTGCGTCTCTAACGCCCATACGTCGGTTATGGCCCATGACAATCCCAGCTACTGGTCCTGTCAGGCTGAGTCCGTTATGTCCGTTCCCGATGGGAAGCCCCTATCGATTGTCGGTCGAAAGACGGTCGCGTCGATGGGGCGCGTGACCGGTCCGGATTTGATGCGCGAGATTTTCAGTATCTCCGCTCAGTACGGATGGAGCCATTACTTCTACGGCAACGAACGGAAAAACCTCGAGACCCTCATGGAATCGCTTCAAGAGGAGTATCCGGGCTTGGAAATTGCTGGCATGGAGCCTTCCGTCTTTCGTCCGCTTTCCGATGGCGAGAAACGAGACCTTTCACGACGCATTGCTGATTCTGGCGCCGACTTTGCATGGATTGCACTTGGTGCTCCGCGTCAGGAAGTCCTCATGCATGAGCTTAAAGGCGGTCCCCAGCCACTAATGATTGGCGTAGGGGGAGCCTTCAACGTTCTCGCCGGCGTGGTGCCGGAGGCGCCGATTTGGATGCAGAACCTAAGTCTCGAGTGGCTATACCGCTTGATGCAGGAACCGAAGCGACTCTTCAAACGATATCTCGTTACTAATACCAAATTTCTCTTTTACCAGTTCACAGGCGCTAAGCGCAAGGAAGGCAAGTAGATGAAACCCACCACCGCATTCAAAGACAAGACCCTGATGATCACGGGCGGCACCGGCTCGTTCGGCAACACTGTGCTCAAGCACTTCATGTACACAGACCTGGCCGAGATCCGCATCTTCTCGCGCGACGAGAAGAAGCAGGACGACATGCGCCACCGCCTGCAGGAGAAGTCCCCCGAGCTCGCCTCCAAGGTGCGCTTCTTCATCGGCGACGTCCGCAACGCCCAGAGCGTGCGCGACGCCATGCACGGGGTCGACTACATCTTCCACGCCGCCGCCCTCAAGCAGGTGCCCTCCTGCGAGTTCTTCCCCATGGAGGCCGTGCGCACCAACGTCATCGGCACGGACAACGTTCTGCACGCCGCCATCGACGAGGGCGTCGACCGTGTCGAGTGCCTGTCCACCGACAAGGCGGCCTACCCCATCAACGCCATGGGCAAGTCCAAGGCCATGATGGAGTCCATCATCTACGCCAACGCCCGAAACGGCGCCGGCCGCACCACCATCTGCTGCACCCGCTACGGCAACGTCATGTGCTCGCGCGGCAGCGTCATCCCGCTGTTCATCGACCGCATCCGCAAGGGCGAGCCGCTGACGGTCACCGACCCGAACATGACCCGCTTCCTGATGAACCTGGACGAGGCGGTCGACCTCGTACAGTTCGCCTTCGAGCACGCCAACCCCGGCGACCTGTTCATCCAGAAGGCGCCTGCCTCCACCATCGGCGACCTCGCCGAGGCGGTCCAGGAGGTCTTCGGCCGCGTGGGCACCCAGGTGATCGGCACCCGCCACGGCGAGAAGCTCTTCGAGACCCTCATGACCCGCGAGGAGCGCCTGCGCGCCGAGGACATGGGTGGCTACTACCGCGTGGCATGCGACTCGCGCGACCTGAACTACGACAAGTTCGTCGTGGACGGTGAGGTGGAGACCCAGGCCGACGAGTCCTACACCTCCCACAACACCGAGAGGCTCGACGTTGAGGGCACCATCGCCAAGATCAAGACCGCCGAGTACGTGCAGCTGGCGCTCGAGGGCCGCGAGCACGAGGCGGTGCAGTAGGGTGCGCGTCCTCGTCACCGGCGCCAGGGGCTTCGTAGGGAAAAACCTCTGCTACGCCCTCAAGAACATAAGGGACGGCAAGGACCGCCGCGACAAGTATCAGGGGCTGCTCCCGCTCGAGGTCATGGAGTATGACGTCGACTCGACGACCGAGGAGCTGGACGGCTACTGCTCCCGCGCCGACTTCGTCTTCAACCTGGCCGGCGTCAACCGCCCCGAGGACCAGGCGGAGTTCATGGAGGGCAACTTCGGGTTCGCCTCCACACTGCTGGATGCCCTCGAGCGCCACGGGAACACGTGCCCCGTCATGCTCTCCAGCTCCGCGCAGGCGAGCCTTTCCGGCCGTTTCGAGGGCTCGGTCTACGGCGAGTCGAAACTGGCGGGGGAGAGCCTGTTCCGCGATTATTCCGAGCGCACGGGCGCCCCGGTGCTCATCTACCGCTTCCCCAACCTCTACGGCAAGTGGTGCCGCCCGCGCTACAACTCCGCCGTGGCCACCTTCTGCGACGCCATCGCCAACGGCCGCCCCTACACTGTGAAAGACCCCTCGGTGGAGCTGGAGCTCCTCTACATCGACGACCTCGTCGACGAGATGCTGGACGCCCTGCTGGGGGAGGAGCACCGCTGCGGATACGAGGGGCTCGAGCGCGTCGACGGTGATGATTTCTGCTACGTCCCCGGGACCGACGTGAAAACCCTGGGCGAGATCGTCTACCTGCTGGGCAGCTTCCGCGACAGCCGCGAGACGCTTTCGGTGCCGGACCTTTCCGAGGGATCCTTCTCCAAGAAGCTCTGGAGCACGTTCCTGTCCTACTACGAGCCGGGGCGCTTCGCCTACTGCCTGAAGCCCAACACCGACGAGCGCGGTTCGTTCACCGAGTTCCTGCGCACGCCGGAGCGCGGCCAGGTCTCCATCAACGTCTCGAAGCCCGGCATCACCAAGGGCAACCACTGGCACATGAGCAAGTGGGAGAGGTTCCTGGTGGTCTCCGGCACCGCGAGCATCAAGCTGAGGAAGGTGGGGGGAGGACGCCGATGGCAAGCCGTACCCCGTCGACGAGTACATCGTCTCCGGCTCGGACATGCGCGCCGTGGAGATGATCCCCGGCTACACGCACTCCATCACCAACCTGTCCGACACCGAGGACCTCGTGACGGTCATGTGGGCAAACGAGCCCTTCGACCCCGAGGACCCCGACACCTACTACGAGGAGGTCTAGCCGCATGGGCAAGGACTATTCCGATATCGCATTCAAAGACGACGGCCGCCTGAAGCTGCTCATCATCGTGGGCACGAGCCCCGAGGTCATCCGCCTGTCCGAGGTCATCAAGAAGTGCCGCCGCCACTTCGACTGCCTGCTGGCGCACACCGGGCAGAACTACGACTACACGCTCAACGGCATCTTCTTCCGCGACTTGTCGCTTGACGACCCCGACGTCTACTTGGACGCCGTGGGCGCCGACCTGGGCGAGACGGTGGGCAACATCATCGCGGCCTCGTACAAGCTGATGGTTCAGGTCCAGCCCGACGCGCTCCTCATCCTGGGCGACACCAACAGCTGCCTTTCCGCCATCGCGGCCAAGAGGCTCCACATCCCCATCTTCCACATGGAGGCCGGCAACCGCTGCAAGGACGAGTGCCTGCCCGAGGAGACCAACCGCCGCATCGTCGACGTGATC
>CATXWM010000062.1 GCA_958403205.1 uncultured Collinsella sp.
AGATTGACAGGCTTGAGTACGAGTACGGCCTCATGAAGAAGGTCGAGGACTTTCGCGCTGGTAGGCTTGAGACCGTGACGCTGGACGAGCTGGAGGAAAGCCTTGGCCTGGCGGATTGAGATTGACAAGGACGTCCAGCGTTCGATGAGGAAGCTGGACAGGCAGATTGCCAAGAGAATCGTGGCGAAGCTGCGCGAGATTTCGCAGCTCGAAGACCCTAGGAGCATGGGCAAGGGCTTGACCGAGAACAAGTCGGGTCTCTGGCGCTACAGGGTCGGAGACTATCGAATCGTTGTCGATATCGAGGACGATGTTCTCGTCATTCTTGTTGTCGATGTTGACCATCGAAGCAGGGTCTACAGGACGAGAAGGTAATAAAAAAGCCCCAGCAAGCTTGGCGGCAGCTGTAAAAAAACCTATTGATAATATAACGGACGGGGGAAAGGGGCTTCCGAGGGAGCCTTTTCTTTTGGCTCTAGGTGTAAAATAATGACATTGATAATATAACGGACGGGGGAAAGGGGGCCGGGGGAGCCTCTGGGGCACCCATCGGATTGTGGGTAACCCTTGGTTGATTCTCGGTCGGGTGAGACTGTGGGGGGTTATCCACAATCCTTTGTTTTTCCCTCTTCTTATTGATCAATCAGATGGTCGTAAACCCTGGATCATCAGCTGTGCGTGAGCTTGGTTTGGTAACAGCAGGAAGCTTTTCTTTTTTGCTTCTTTTTTCTTTTAAGAGGAGAGGTGATTCGCATGACTTTGTGGGTTTCGATGGAAAGCCCTTTCCTTCTGCCGCCGTCAAGGGAGGGCTTTGACGGAGTCCCCGACATCCTCCCCATCGGTCCCCACCTTCGGTTCCTCAATGACGGCTTTGAGGAGCTTCACCCGCGTGAGTTCTACCGGGCTTTGTTCCCTGTTGGGGAACTTGATAGGGAAGGGGAGTTCAATAAGGGCAGGTACACCGCCATTGCTGTGCGCGTGAAAAGCAACGGCAAAGTTTGCAGGTACAGCGTCTGCGACGATCTTTACGTGATTGACGAGCTGAAGGAATGCGACGACTTTTGCGTCATGTCGCCCGTTTCGTATGCCGGCAAAAGCCAGCGCCAGGCGAACGCCCGCAAGCTCTATGCTGTGGTTTTCGATCTTGACGGCCTGATGACCACTGACGATGGACGGTCGAAGAGCCTGATAAACCTTTTCAGCCACATTGAGCTTGGCCTTCTACCGAAACCGAGCCATATCGTGTTCTCCGGCACTGGAGTTCACCTGTATTACATGCTGGAGAAGCCGCTTCCGCTGTTCGCGAATGTCTTGAAAAGCTTGCAGAACTACCGAACGTGCTTAGTCCCGAAAATCTGGAATCCGTATATATCCTCTCTTTCCGAAAAGCCTCAATACGAGAGCGTGACGCAGGGCTTCCGTATGGTTGGAACCATCGCGAAGAGCGGACGCACGGTTCGCGCCTTCGAGGTCGGGGACAAGGTAAGCGTTGAGTATCTGAATCAGTTTGCCGACCCTGGCTTTGAGATAGCTGATGTTAAGTACACCTCCGAAACGCCGAAGTCTGTTGCAAAGGAGAAATGGCCGAAGTGGTACCAGTCGCGCATAGTCGATGGCAACCCCCGTGGTTCCTGGGTCGTCAAGCGCGACCTTTACGACTGGTGGAAACGCAAAATCGAGTCGGGAGCCACTGTCGGGCATCGGTATTTCTGCGTTATGGCCCTGGCCGTGTACGCCAGGAAATGCGTGGTTCCGTACGAAGAGCTCGAGCAGGATGCGCTGCATCTTGTTCCGTTCTTGAATGCATTGGACAAAACGGGTTCGCAGCCGTTTACGGCCGAGGATGTCGTGAAGGCTCTGGAAGCATATGATGCGAGTTATTTGACCTTCCCCCGCCACACAATTGAGGAGCTTACGGGGGTTGAGATCCCGCCGAATAAAAGAAACGGACGCACTCGTGAAGCTCACATGAAGAGGGTCAACGCGATGATCGATTTCGATATATCCATGGGAGAAGATGACGTTCGATACCACGGCGGCGCTCCAACTAAGAAGGACCTCATTAAGTCGTATGCCGCCGAGCATCCGGAGGCGAATCACAGCGAGATAGCTCGGGCGCTTGGCGTTAGCCGTCCCACCGTCATCAAGTGGCTTAAAGATGATGAGCAGGCTTCGCCTGCTGATTGATTTTTCGGTTTAAGGGAAATGGGAACGAAAGGATCGTGAATAACTGCCCACAGTGGCGCACCCCTTGCGGCATCCTTTGCAGTTACCCACAATCGCCTGCCGGAACCAGCGGCCTGGTTCCGGCAGGCGTCGTTTTCAAAGCCCCTTTGAAAACCTTGCTGCAACGGAACACTTCCCCGGAGTCCCGATCCCGACCCTAGAGGGGGAGTTTGAGGGGGCTTGCCCCCCCTCATGCGAGCGCCGCCGCGAGCTGCGCCAAGCACTATACCCGTATGGTGCGCGGAGCGAATCTCGACCGCTTGGAGGATTCGCGGAGACGGGGTGCAGGGGTGTCCCCTGCCACACCTTTTGCTCTGGCAAAAGGGTAGTGTGTTACCCTTTTATCCTAAAGGGTAAGCGCTCGGAGGCATGTCATGGGTTACGGAATCATTCGCGTCCAGAAGGTCAAGGCACCCGCTGCCGGGTCGATGCAGTACCACAACGACAGGGTGCCGGGGCAACATAGCAACGAGGACATCGACTATGGGAAGTCGAACCTCAACAAGGAGTACATTGAGCACGGAAGCTACCGCGCCGAGGTGAACGACCGCATCGAGCGGTTTAGGGAATCTACCCGCAAGGTACGCAAGGATGCCGTGGTTCTGGCGGAAGGTGTCGCCACCGCATCGCCAGAGTTCTTCGAGGGCAAATCGTGCGATGAGGTCATGGCTTACTTCGATGACGTTTTCGAGTTCTGCAAGGCCGAGTTCGGCGAGCGGAACCTCGTGCATTTCACGGTTCACATGGACGAGACCACGCCGCACGCGCACTTCGGCTTCACGCCGATTAAGGACGGCACGCTCTCATGGAAAAACTATTTTGATGGGCGGGACGCGCTTCGTGATTTCCAGAACCGCTACTTCGAGCGCGTGGGCAAGTCTTGGGGCTTGGAGCGCGGCGAGACTGGAAGCGGGCGCACGCACAAGACCACGCAGGAGATGAAGCGCGAAGCCGAGCGCGAAATCAAGGAGCTGGACAAGCGGAAGGAGTGCCTTCGGCAACGAACGGAAGCGGAAGCAGCAGAGGTTGCAGGTCTTGACCGGGCAATCGCGGAAGCCGAGCTTCAACCCGCTCGGCAGACGCTCGGAGAGAGCGCTAGAACGCTCTTCAAGGCTCGCGGGGATGCAGACCGAGAAGGAAGCCTTGGAAGCGAGATTGAGGGCCTTAGAAGCCGAATCGGCGAGCTTGAGCAAGCAAATCATGGAGCGAGAGAGCGAGTGGCGGAGCTTGACCGAAAGCTGCCTGGATTACGAGACCGCTGCGAGCGAGCTAGAACGCGATTTGAAGGTGTTGAGCTACGAGTGAGGGAGGCTGTCGGGCGCTTGCGCGAGGTGCCGAACACGCTGAGCGAGTGGGCATTAGGCATAGCCAACAGGTTGGGGAAGAGGATGTATGACCCCAGCTCGCTCGATCACCTGATGCGGCAGGCGCGGGACGCTTCGAGGGCGCTGGAGCACGGAAGGGAAGCGCCGCGAAGGAACCTCGGCAGGAACGATAGTGCTCGATAGATACGCTCGCTTCGCTCACTGATAAACAGGTGCTTTGGGAAGGCGATGAAGCATGGCAAAGAAAGCTGACGGGCCGTTTATCGCGGTAGCGGTCGAGATTCCGGAAGATGCCCCTACGGACTGTGTTCCCGGTGTGATGGGCGTTCTGGAAGTTTGGGAATCAGAGCGGAAGTGGCCCGGCAAAAGAGGTGCTTTCTTCTGCTACCCACCAAATAGGTATTTCAAAACAAGCTTCTCTTACGACCTGACTATGAGCGACGGAATCGCTTCTTTCGAGAAAGAGGGACGTTGCTATCGGTTCGAAATCGTGGAACCTGTCTCCAGTATGGGGAAACAGGATATATTGAGGTTGGTTTAAGGCTATGACCTGGTGTAATACAGAATAACTACTGTTGTAGACGAATAGTATTACCATTGTAGTCATTTGTAGTTGCCCTGTATTCCAGGAGGTCAGCGCGTGGAATCGGAGAAGAAGCCAACCCCTATCTCTTTTCGGCCGAAAGAACGGGAGCTTGAGCAGATAAGGCTCATACAGGAGCGAAAGGGATGCAGCCAAGCGGGTGCTATCCGATTCGCCCTCGATGCGGCTTGCGAAGCCTTGGAGCCGAAGGGGGAGCCGCAGCCGGATGCGGACTGGAAAGCCCTCTATTTCAACGAGAAGGAACTCAACGAATCGCTCTCTAGCCGCCTTATGGAGCTATCGGAGAAGGTTGCGGACAGCCTACAGGCCGCGCAGGTGCTACATGGGGCCGCTGTGGCCGAGTCTAAGGCGCTTGAGAGCGAAGAAGCTAAGGAAACACGTAAAAGCCTTTGGGGGCGCTTGAAAGCCGCCTGGAAGGGTTGATGCAGCGATGATCTGGTTCACGTCCGACACGCACTTTGGCCATGAGGTCGTTCTGCGCTCATGCGAGCGTCCCTGGGCAAGCGTTAGCGAGATGAACGGTGCATTGGTCGATGCGATCAACGAGCATGTGGAGCCGGGCGACACCCTGTACCACCTGGGCGACTACTCCTTCAAGACGACGCTCGAAGATGCCGCCAACCTTCGAAAGCGTATCAGCTGCAAGGACGTTCACCTTGTGCCGGGCAACCACGACAAGGACTGGGCGCAGCCTGCTGTTAGCTGGGCGTTCACGGTGGAGAAGCCCATCACGGTTCTGAAGATCGGCAAGCTGAAGCTGGTTCTGAGCCACTATCCAATGGCGGACTGGCAGGGCATGTCGCACGGCTCGATCCACCTGCACGGCCACATCCACTCGCGCGGGATGCAGTACAACGAGCTGAACCGCATGCAGGGGCTGTACCGCTACGATGTGGGGGTGGACGCCAACGGCTTTCGCCCCGTGTCCTTGGACGAGGTCCTGGCGTGGTTCGACGGCGTTCCGTGCAGCGGGCGCGTCGATTGGCGCAACTGGGTTAACGAAACGGGAAGCAAGGCCGTGAGCAGGAAGCTCGCAGGATGCAAATAGAAGCCCCGCAGCGCACCAGGCTCCCGTTGCCTGGGTTGCGGGGCTTGTGCCGAGTGTCTGGCGCAGCGCCGATTGCTGCGGAACTGCTCGGCGATTCGATGATACCAAGTACGACAGTGAAGATCGCGCAAAGCGAAACAACGGTTTGTACGCCCATGAGTGGCACCTGCGAACGGTAGGTCGCGCTGGCAGTCGCGATGATGTGTTATAGTAGTACCTGTAATACAGCAAGGTTAGGAGGTGCGGCATGGCCACTGCGGTTACTTCGCTTAGGATTCCTACGGATTTGAGCGAGCGCTACAACCGTCTTGCAAAGGAGACGGGTAGGTCGCGGAGCTACTACGTCAACGAAGCGCTCGCGGCCGAGATTGACAGGCTTGAGTACGAGTACGGCCTCATGA
>CATXWM010000063.1 GCA_958403205.1 uncultured Collinsella sp.
GTGCGGGAACGGCCTATTTGCTCAATGTGTTCGGCTGAGATCGGAAATCAACCCTTTTTTGACTACTTTTGCAGCCCGATTGCCAGAGCAGCCAATGAGTAGTCAAAATAGTCCGATCCCAAAATGACCGGCTTGGTGCCGCACCACAGAAAGGGCCCATCTACTACGTTTAGGCCGCAGGGGTCAACCATAGCCGGCTTTTTCGAAAATCGGCAAGCTTTCTACCTGCGGTTTTGTTTTTGCAAATTCCGGGATGGTCGAAGGTGGCCGGTTTAACGTAGTAGATGGCCGCATTTCGTGGCAAACGGTCCGACCCAAGACCCAAGGCAGCCAACCTCGAATGGTCATTCTCGAAGTTGCGGTGGAATACGGACTGAATTGGCACCTTAAAGGCAAAAACACTCCGTATTCCACCGCAACTTATAGGGAGATAGGCCTTAGAGGCGAGCGAGGTCATAGGCTTGGGCGGCTGACTCGCCGGCACAGATGAGGTTGGCAGTGGCTTCCCGTGGTTCGAGTGCCTGGTCGAGGGGCATGGGCTTGCGGCAGATCGGAAGCACCAAGTCGATGCCCTGCACACACACCACATCCAGGTTGACGGCGCGACCACCCACGACGGCAACCACCGGTTTGCCATATCGCTTGGCGCGGCGAGCCACACCAACCGGCGCCTTACCGGCGGCAGACTGCTCATCCATATTGCCCTCGCCCGTTATGACCAGGTCGACATCGCGCACGCGCTCGTCAAACCCCACGAGATCGAGCACCGTCTCCACGCCCGAACGCAGCTCCGCCCCGAGCGCCAGCAGCGCGGCACCCAAGCCGCCTGCGGCACCGGCACCGGGCACTCCGAGCACCGAGCCAAATGTCCGAGCACCCTCGGGCACGCGCAACAATCCCTGAGCCCGCACCCCGGTAATTGCCGCATCGAGCAGGCGACCGTAGCCGACCATCCAGCTGTCGTACCTGCGCAGCGCCTCAGCGTCATCCGTCGGCAGGCCCTTCTGCCCGCCAAACACCGCCAGCGCACCGCGGCGTCCCACGAGCGGATTCTCGACATCCGAAAGCACAACGATACGAGCGCCGCTCAGTGCACGAAGCGCTGACGTCAAATCGATACTCGACACGTGTTCAAGGCCCGCAAGACCGGGGGCGACATCGCAGTCCTGATCATCGACCACACACGCGCCCAGCGCCTGCAGCATGCCGGCGCCACCGTCGTTGGTGGCACTGCCGCCCAAGCCAATATAGATAGTCTTTACCCCGACACGAGCTGCACGGAGCATCAGCTCGCCCACGCCATAGGTTGTAGCAGCCAGCGCCGCCGATTCCGTGCAAGGTGAGTACCCGATGCCTGCTGCTTCGGCCATCTCAATAACAACCGACTCGTGCTCGCCGTCCACTAACATCCGGGCAGGCACACCATCGCCAAAGGGTCCCGCAACCTCGCAGGTCACAAGCTCACCGCCGCACGCGGCAACGGCATCGAGCGTTCCCTCGCCACCATCCGCCAGCGGCAACGCGGCCACCTGGGCATCGGGCCAAACGCGGCGCACGCCTTCGGCAACCGCCGCCTCCGCCTGCGCGCTCGAAACGCTGCCCTTAAAGGAGTCGATCGCCAACAGCACACGGCGGGGTCGGCGGCACGCAGGACCAAAGTCAACCGCCGTGCCAGCATCCTCACCGGCACCTGCAAGCGCTGCGGCGTGAGCGGCGTGTGCTTCAAGATCGGCCCCACAACCGCAATCAGCGCCGCCCGCTCCGCGCAGACCGCCAAAATAGCTACTCAGCAGCTCGCGGCATTCATCCGCCAGTACGCCGGCGGTCACATTGAACCGATGATTCAGGCGCGAGTCGGCATTCAAATCGTATAGGGATCCCAACGCGCCCGCCTTGGCATCGGTCGCGCCATACACGCAGCGTCCCACGCGCGCGTTGACCATAAGGCCCGCGCACATGCAGCAAGGCTCGAGCGTTACATAGACCGTGCAATCGGAAAGGCGCCAGCGACCGAGCGCCTGGGCAGCGGCGCACAGGGCCGCGAACTCTGCATGAGCCGAAGGATCCTGATCGAGCTCGCGCCGATTGTGCGCCCTCGCGACGATCTCGCCGTCGCGCACCACTACGGCTCCGATGGGCACCTCGCCCACCGCCGCGGCGGCTCGCGCCTCCGCCAACGCCTCGCGCATGAACTTCTCGTCGATTTCGGTGATCGTCATCGTTCGCCTTCCCTGTTGCAAATTCAAAACGATGCTATCATTACGACTCACGGAGAGATGGCAGAGCGGTTGAATGCGGCGGTCTTGAAAACCGTTGAGCGCGAGAGCGTTCCGGGGGTTCGAATCCCCCTCTCTCCGCCACTCCTAGTGATGCACCGGTGTCATGGTCCGCTCAAACAGTGCATCGACCACGTCGGCTATCTCAGGTCGACGCTCAAGATCGTGGCCCGATTCCCACCATATCGTGAAAAGTCGAATAATGCCGCCGGCGACAAACTCAGACGTCGTCTCGAGTGACACGGGGGCCAGGGCATCCTCGGCAAGCACGTTCATCACGCGCTCGCGGATGGAGCGGGCAATGCGGTCGCAAATAACGTTGGTCAACATGCCCGACATGCTGCTTGCCAAAATGTTATCCATGAGCCGCTCGTGCGCCAGAATCAAATCCATGGCATCGTCCAAAATCGCGTGCCGAAGCGCGTGCACGTCCTCGGCAGACACTGCACCGGCCTCATCGGGCTGTTTTTGCGGCAAGCCCGACATGAGCTCATCGATATAAAAGGCAAAGTAATCGTTCTTGTCGCGAAAGTGCTTGTAGAACGTCGTGCGGCGAATCATGGCGCGGTCGCACAGCATGGCAACCGTCAGGTCCTCAAAACGATGCTCCTCGAGAAGCTCGGTGAAGGCATCGAACAGGGCGCGGTAGGTTTTCTTAATGCGAAGGTCCACTGGTATCGCCATCCTCAGGGCAAAGACAACACTCGTCAATCTGTCGCATATCTTACACCTGTACCTCGCGCGCTTTGCCCCGGTGCCAACCCCGCCGAAAACACAACGCTTACCGGAAAGTTCGGCACGGCAAAACGTTGCGGGTATACTAGTAGCGTTATACCAACGGCAGCTGGCGCATGCCGCCGCGGCCATTCGAAACGGAGACATCATGATTACCGTCATCATCGGCATCGTTGTTGTCATTGTGATTGTCTGCGCCATCGCCGGCATCTACAACAACATGGTCACCAAGCGTAACCGCATCGATAACGCCTGGCAGAACATCGATACGCAGCTGCAGCGCCGCAACGACCTGATCCCCAACCTGGTCGAGACCGTCAAGGGCTACGCCAAGCACGAGCAGGAGACGCTCTCCGCCGTGATCAGCGCGCGTAACACCGCCGTCAAGGCCACCACGCCCGAGGCCAAGATGGAAGCCGACAACGTGCTGACCGGTGCGCTGCGCCAGCTCTTCGCCGTAGCCGAGGCCTATCCCGATCTTAAGGCAAACACCAACTTTACGCAGCTGCAGGCATCGCTCGAGGACACCGAGAACAAGATTAGCTATGCACGCCAGAGCTACAACGACTGCGTGCTCAGCTACAACAACGCCATTCAGACGTTCCCGGCTGTCATCTTTGCTGGCATCTTCCAGTTTAAGGAGCGCCAGGGCTTCGAGGCCGCTGAAGCAGCCCGCCAGGCCCCGACCGTCAAGTTCTAGTAGTTTGACAGCGCATCCTTAATCGGCCAAATGCATAAACCGCCCCGTCGAATGCATACTTCGACGGGGCGGTTTCCTTTTTCGCGAAGGTCCCCCTCTAAGCGTCGTGCATTTTTAGGAGTATTCAACATAACCAAGGGCTTCGGGCGCCACGACAAATGCCAAAGACCGCGAATATCCCTGCAAATCAAACGCTGTCAGCCCGTAACCCCACCCATCATTCGTAGAAAACATCGAGAACTCCCGATTTTTTGCCCGAAGCCGGTATGCAGGGGATCGCGCGAATTTTTGTGGTGTAAGAGGGAGGGCCGCGTCAGCGCCCCCTG
>CATXWM010000064.1 GCA_958403205.1 uncultured Collinsella sp.
GGCAACGTGCTCGATTCACCGTAAGGCTATTTTTGCCGCTGATGTGCTTAACTTCTGTGTTCGGGATGGGAACAGGTGTGACCACATCGCTATCGTCACCAGATCTTTACTTCTGAAGGTCATTCCTTCAAAACTGAATAACAATCTCTCTACAAACCTATAACTCTTTCTTCAAGTCGCTGTGTTCTCTCGCGTGAATAAACCTTCGACCTATTAGTATCAGTCAACTCAATACATCACTGTACTTACATCCCTGACCTATCAACCTCGTCGTCTTCAAGGGGTCTTATTTGTTTGAAACAATGGGAAATCTAATCTTGGAGTCGGTTTCACGCTTAGATGCCTTCAGCGTTTATCCGGTCCGTTCTCAGCTATCCAGCTGTGCCACTGGCGTGACAACTGGTGCACCGTAGGAACGTCCACCCTGGTCCTCTCGTACTAGGGGCAGCTCTCCTCAAATTTCCAACGCCCACAACAGATAGGGACCGAACTGTCTCACGACGTTCTGAACCCAGCTCGCGTACCGCTTTAATGGGCGGACAGCCCAACCCTTGGAACCGAATCCAGCTCCAGGATGCGATGAGCCGACATCGAGGTGCCAAACCTCGCCGTCGATGTGAACTCTTGGGCGAGATCAGCCTGTTATCCCCAGGGTAGCTTTTATCCGTTAAGCGACGGCCATTCCATTCTGCACCGCCGGATCACTAACACCGACTTTCGTCCCTGCTCGACCTGTATGTCTCGCAGTCAAGCACTCTTCTGCGTTTGCGCTCGTTGAATGATTTCCAACCATTCTGAGAGTACCTTTGTGCGCCTCCGTTACTCTTTGGGAGGCGACCGCCCCAGTCAAACTGCCCATCTGCCACGGTCCTGTATCCGGATCACGGATATCAGTTAGAATTCCAGTTGAATAAGAGTGGTATCCCAACAGTGACTCCTCGTAGACCGAAATCCACGTCTCATCGTCTCCCACCTATCCTGTGCATATCCAACCGAAACTCAATAGCAGACTGCAGTAAAGCTCCATGGGGTCTTTCCGTCTAGTTGCGGGTAACCTGCATCTTCACAGGTACTAAGATTTCACCGAGTCTGCTGCCGAGACAGTGCCCAAATCATTACACCTTTCGTGCGGGTCAGAACTTACCTGACAAGGAATTTCGCTACCTTAGGACCGTTATAGTTACGGCCGCCGTTCACTGGGGCTTCGGATCACTGCTTCAGATCGCTCTTAACAGATCCTCTTAACCTTCCAGCACCGGGCAGGTGTCACCCCCTATACTTCGTCTTGCGACTTCGCAGAGAGCTATGTTTTAGTTAAACAGTTGCTAGGGCCTATTCACTGCGGCTCTTTCGAGCACCCCTTATTGCTAACGTACGGGGTCAGTTTGCCGAGTTCCTTGGCAACAGTTCTCTCGCTCACCTCAGGCTACTCGCCTTGACCACCTGTGTCGGTTTTGGTACGGGCCGCTATACAATTAGCCTTAGAAGCTTTTCTCGGGAACTGGTATCTCTCTCTTCACTACTTGATCGCTCGTTCATTCGGTCCAGAGCTCTGCATCCTGCAGCGGATTTGCCTGCTGCCTGCTCCTCTCTGTCCTGCCCAATCCATTAAGGGCTCGAGGTAACCTTTTCCGTCACTCCTTCAGTTGTATCGCGGGTACTGGAATATAAACCAGTTGTCCATCGGCTACGCATTTCTGCCTCGTCTTAGGTCCCGACTTACCCAGGGCGGACGAACCTTCCCCTGGAAACCTTGGTCTATCGGTGTGCAGGATTCTCACCTGCATCTCGCTACTCACACCGGCATTCTCACTTCCAAACGCTCCAGCACTCCTTACGGTATGCCTTCTATGCTGTTTGGAACGCTCCCCTACCACTTATACATTTCTGCACAAATCCATAGATTCGGTACTACGCTTAGCCCCGGTTAATTTTCGGCGCAGAGATACTCGACTAGTGAGCTGTTACGCACTCTTTCAAGGATAGCTGCTTCTGAGCTAACCTCCTAGCTGTTTGCGCGTCTCCACATCCTTTTCCACTTGGCGTAGATTCTGGGACCTTATCTGATGATCTGGGCTGTTTCCCTTTTGACCATGGACCTTATCACCCACAGTCTGACTGCTGAATATTCTTGCCCGGCATTCGGAGTTTGATAACATTTGGTACGGCTAGGTGCCGCCCGCATATTTTCAGTGCTCTACCTCCGGGTAGATTCGTTCAACGCTAGCCCTAAAGCTATTTCGGGGAGAACCAGCTATCGCCGTGTTCGATTGGAATTTCTCCGCTAGTCACAAGTCATCCGCCAACGTTTCAACGGGGGTCGGTTCGGTCCTCCAGCTGGATTCACCCAGCCTTCAACCTGCTCATGACTAGATCACTACGGCTTCGGGTCTATCTCATCGTACTTGCCACCCTCTTAAGATTCGCTTTCGCTTCGGCTCCGTATTGTCTACTTAACCTCGCACGATAAGATAACTCGCCGGTTCATTCTACAAAAGGCACGCCATCACACTTTAATGTGCTCTGACTTTTTGTAAGCATACGGTTTCAGGTTCTATTTCACTCCGCTCCCGCGGTTCTTTTCATCTTTCCCTCATGGTACTGGTTCACTATCGGTCATATAGGAGTATTTAGCCTTACCGGATGGTCCCGGTTGCTTCCGTCAGGGTTCCACGTGCCCCGACGTACTCAGGATTCCAGTCGCACTCTTCGAAATTTCGTCTACAGGGTTTGCACCTTCTCTGACTGAGCTTTCAATCTCATTCGACTATCTCTCAGATGTTGCTTTTTCTGGTCCTACTACCCCAGTTCAAGACTGGTTTGGGCTCTTCCGATTTCGCTCGCCACTACTTTCGGAATCACTTTTGTTTTCTTCTCCTCCAGGTACTGAGATGTTTCAATTCCCTGGGTTTTCTTCTCGCAACCTATGTATTCAGTTGTGGATAGCCACGCATTTCCGCATGACTGGGTTTCCCCATTCGGATACCCCCGGATCGTTGTCTGTGTACGACTCCCCGAGGCGTTTCGCCGTTTTCTGCGTCCTTCTTCTGCTCTATATGCCAAGACATCCACCGTACGCTCTGCTTCGTTTAATCACTTCTTGCTTGAGAACTGTTAACTATTTCTAGTTGACTTTAGTTAATCTTTTCTTCACAACTTTTCAGAAAGACCTATCTGTTTGTCTTTCTTCGTTGTTATTCAGTTTTCAAAGAACATCCTTCTGAGAGGAAATCCTCTCAAAACTGAACAGGACTCTTCCACATTCCTCCGAACGTGTCAGACGATCTGTCGCTGATCGTCCCTTCTGTACTTCTCTTTCTCCTTAGAAAGGAGGTGATCCATCCCCACGTTCTCGTAGGGATACCTTGTTACGACTTGACCCCAATCACCAGCCCTACCTTCGACGGCTCCTTCCTTGCGGTTAGGCCACCGGCTTCGGGTATTGCCAGCTCTCATGGTATGACGGGCGGTGTGTACAAGGCCCGAGAACGTATTCACCGCGGCATGCTGATCCGCGATTACTAGCGATTCCAACTTCATGAGGTCGGGTTGCAGACCTCAATCCGAACTGAGACTATCTTTCAGTGATTCGCTTCAGCTTGCGCTGTCGCTGCACGTTGTAATAGCCATTGTAGTACGTGTGTAGCCCAGGCCATAAGGGGCATGATGATTTGACGTCA
>CATXWM010000065.1 GCA_958403205.1 uncultured Collinsella sp.
AGCCGTGCAACGGAAAAGAGCCGCCCTTTCGGACGACTCAAACTGTAATGGGGATAAAAATCATCGAGAGGATCGCCTGTTCGAAAAGTTGCCAAAATAGTCGCGCCCCAAAAAGACTGGTTATTGGGCGTTGACAGTTGGCGAGCCGTAGGTAAAATATCGACTTGTCCTGGGGACGTAGCTCAGTTGGGAGAGCGCTGCCGTCGCATGGCAGAGGCCGAGGGTTCGACTCCCTTCGTCTCCACCCTTGGATTTGATAAGCCGCTGACATTGTGTCGGCGGCTTTTTTTAAAAGAAAGGGCTATACCATGGCCGAGCTTGAGTCCCAACCATTGTCCGACGAGGAGCGCGCTGAGTTGGAAGAGCTCCGCGCTGAGAAGGCCCGCCGCGAGGCTCGGGAAGAGGCCCGTCGCGAGCGTGAGGAGCTGGCTGCCCTGCGCGCCGAGCGTGCGAAGGCCGAGGAGGTCGCCTCGAACGCCGCATCCGAGCGCAAGCCCGCGCCCGCACCCAAGCCCGCTGCTGCGAAGCCTGCACCTGCCGCGCCCAAACCTCAGCCTAAAAAGGCCGCTCGTCCCAAGTCCGCCGAGCCCACGCCGAGCCGTGACGAGATGACCTTTGCCCAGCGCATGGTTACCTCCAAGGAACCTACGGGCGAGAACGAGATCCCTGGCATGGCGCCGGCTCAAAAAATCATCATCGTGCTCGCCCTCATCGCGTTTATCGTCTTTATGGTTTACACGATCACGGGCAGCATAGGCCTGCACTAACCTGTTCGCGCCGGGCTCCATGCCCGCACGTCCGCCTCGCCCAACCCTCAACCTCTGCACAACACATCCGAAAGGTCGCCCCATGGCTTTGACCGATATCTCTCATCCCACCGACATCGCAATGCTCACCGATCTGTACGAACTCACTATGGCCCAGGGCCTGTGGGAGAGCGGCAAGGCCAATGAGCAGGGTTGTTTTACCGCGTTTTACCGCGACCATCCCTTTGGCAGCGCCTATGCCGTCATGTGCGGCACCGCCGAGCTGCCCGAGCTAGTCGAGAATCTGCGCTTTACGCCCGAGGATATCGACTACCTCGCATCGCTTGAGGCCCCGGCCGGCGGCGCGATGTTCAAGTCCGCATTCCTCGACTACCTGCGCGATTTTCGTGCGCATGTAAATATCGACGCCGTCCCCGAGGGCGAGCTCGTCTTTCCACGCGAGCCCATGGTGCGCGTCACCGGTCCTGCGCTCGAGTGCCAGCTGCTCGAGACGGCGCTGCTCAACATCGTCGGGTTCCAGACACTTGTCGCCACCAAGACGGCGCGCGTGGTGCTGGCGGCGGACGGCCGTCCCGTGGCCGAGTTTGGCCTGCGCCGAGCCCAGGGTCCCGATGGCGGCCTGGCCGTTGCACGCGCGAGCTACGTCGCCGGCTGCTCCTCTACGTCCAATGTGCTCGCCGGCCGCCGCTACGGTATTCCCGTCTTTGGCACGCATGCGCACAGCTGGGTGATGAGCTTCGATTCCGAGCTCGAGGCCTTCCGCGCCTTTGCCAAGTCGAGCCCCAAGAACTGTACGCTGCTCATCGACACCTATGACGTGCGCGAGGGCTGCGAGCATGCCATTACGGTCGCCAAGGAGATGGAGGCGGCGGGCGAGCGCCTGTCGGCTATTCGCATTGACTCGGGCGACCTCGCCAAGCTCTCCAAGTATGTTCGCGGCCGTTTTGATGCCGAGGGCCTGCCCTATGTGGGGATTTCGGTCTCCAACGACCTGGACGAGTACACGATTCAGTCGCTGCTCGACCAGGGCGCGCCCATCGATAGCTTTGGCGTGGGTACCAAGCTCGCGACCTGCTACGACCAGCCGGCGCTGGGCGGCGTGTACAAGCTTTCCGCCCGTCGTGCGAGCGAGGCCGACCCGTGGACGCCGGTGGTCAAGCTCTCCGAGCAGCCCTACAAGCGCACGATCCCGGGCGTGCAGCGCGTGCGCCGTTATTACGACGGCTTTGGCGGCCCGGTCTGCGACATGATCTACGACGAGGACCATCTGGTGGGGGAGGGCGCCGCGCGCGGCAATACCCTCGTGGCCGTGAATGATGCCGCCCTGGTGACCGACGTGTCGGAGCTTGAGTATCGCGAGCTGCTGGTGCCGATCGTGCGCGATGGCAGTGCAGTGGCTCCGCGTGAGAGCATCCAGGACGCGCGCGAGCGCTGTGTTTGGGCGCTCGATCATCTGGACGCAGCTTTCAAGCGCTTCCTGTACCCGCAGACCTATGTGGTGGGCATGGAGCAGGGCCTGGCTCAGGTGCGCGACGAGCTCGTGCGCAAGAATATGGCCGCGGCTTCTGCCTTTCCCTGGGCTCACTAATTCCTTGGGCGGTAGGGGCGAGTCACGCTCCCTTGGCCGCCGGCTTGGCCGTTCGCTGAACAGTCGATTGGTTTGACGTATGACGACTTCTTATAAAACGATGGTGGTAAAGATCGGTTCGTCCACGGTGGTGGGCGCCGACGGCAAGGTCAACCGCACCTTTATCGGCGGGCTTGCCGATCAGGCCGCAGCCCTGCGCAAGCTCGGCTGGCGCCTGGTCGTGGTGAGCTCGGGCGCTATCGCCTGCGGCTATCCCGTGCTGGGCTTCGACCGCAAGCCGGTCGGCGACCTGCCGAGCCTGCAGGCCTGCGCCTCGGCTGGTCAGTGCATCATCTCGTCGGCCTACGACGAGGAATTCCATGCACGGGATCTGCTCACCTCGCTCGTGCTGCTCACGCGCCACGACACGGCGCGCCGATCGTCCTATCTGCACGCGCGCGACGCCCTGCTGCGCCTCGTGGAGCTGGGCGTGGTGCCGGTCGTCAACGAGAACGACACCGTTACCGTCGACGAGATCAAGTTTGGCGATAACGACACGCTGGCGGCGCTTGTGAGCTGCCTGGTTTCTGCCGATCTGTGCGTGACGCTCTCGGACATCGATGGCCTCTATACCGCCAATCCGCACGAGGACCCCACGGCCGAGTTTGTTCCTGTCGTGCATAAGATCGATGCCAAGATTATTGCCTCGGCGGGCGATTCTTCCACATCGGTGGGCACGGGCGGCATGATTACCAAGATCCGCGCGAGCCGCATTCTCATGACGGCCGGCATTCAGAGCGTGATTTGCTCGGGCGAGGAGCCCGATGCGCTCGTGCGCCTCGCCCGCGGCGAGAGCGTGGGCACGCTGTTCGATCCGCCGGCGGAGCGTCTGGACATCGCACCCCGCAAGCTGTGGATCGCGCTGGGCGACAAGGCTCATGGCTCGGTAACGGTTGACGACGGTGCTGCGAAGGCGCTGGTCAGCCGTGGCTCTTCCTTGCTTGCGGTGGGTATTCGCGAGGTCGATGGCCAGTTTGCCGAGGGCGATGTGCTCGATGTGTGCGATCCGAGCGGTATGGTCGTCGCCCGCGGTATCGCCGAGGCCGATTCGGACGTGCTGGAACTTGCTGCCGGCCGCCGCCAGGACCAGATTGCCAGCAACCGCCTGCTCGCTAACCTGGCCGAGAAGCCGGCGATACACCGAGATAACTTGATCGTATTTGCATAAAGAAAGACAGCGCTGCGGATCGTTTCCCGCAGCGCTGTCTTTCTCGTGCCGGCACTTGGGGACGTTCCTTTTAATATGAGCAGGACATTGTCAAGAGGCAA
>CATXWM010000066.1 GCA_958403205.1 uncultured Collinsella sp.
TACGCCATGGGCCAGGCCCACGACCTGCCGCAGATCAACATCTTCGACGAGCACGCGGTGGTCGTCGAGGGCTACGGTGAGTTCACCGGCATGAACCGCGACGAGTGCCGCGAGGCCGTCATCAAGTGGTTCGAGGAGCACGACCTGCTCGATCACGTCGAGGACCTCGATCACTCCGTCATGCACTGCTACCGTTGCGACTCCGCGCTGGAGCCGTGGCTGTCCGAGCAGTGGTTCGTCGCCGTCGACAAGCTCAAGGGCCCGGCGCTCGACGCCGTCAACTCCGGCAAGGTCACCTTCCACCCCGCGCGTTGGACGCAGACCTACACCACCTGGATGGAGAACCTCAAGGACTGGTGCATCAGCCGCCAGCTGTGGTGGGGCCACCGCATCCCCGTGTTCTACTGCGAGGACTGCGGCTGGGAGGACGCCCTTACCGAGGACACCGACGTGTGCCCCAAGTGCGGCGGCCATCACGTGCACCAGGACGAGAACGTGCTGGACACCTGGTTCAGCTCGCAGCTGTGGACCTTTGCCACGCAGGGCTGGCCGCAAAAGCCGGAGCTGCTCGAGGGCCATCACCCCACGACGGCGCTCGTCACCGCGCGCGACATTATCGCGCTGTGGGTCGCCCGCATGGTCATGAGCTCGCTGTACTTCCTGGACGAGGTGCCGTTTAAGGACGTCGTCATCTACCCGACGATCCTTGCCAAGGACGGCAGCCGCATGTCCAAGTCCAAGGGCAACGGTGTTGACCCCATGGACCTCATTGGTATGTACGGCGCCGACGCCATGCGCTTCAACCTGCTCACGCTGTGCACCAACAACCAGGACGTCAAGTTCGACGCGAATATCGATAAGAAGACCAAGAAGCTTATCGACAGCCCGCGCACCGAGCAGGCCAAGTCGTTCGTCACCAAGATCTGGAACGCCAGCCGCTTCCTGCTCATGAACATGGAGGGCTACACGCCCGGCGAGCCCGTTGTGGAGACGCCGGCAGACGCCTGGATGTTCAGCCGCCTGGCCAAGGCCGTGAAGATGGTCACCGAGGGTATTGAGAAGTACACCTTTGGCGACATGGCCCGCGGCGTGCAGCAGTTCTTCTGGAATGAGGTCTGCGACTGGTACGTCGAGGTCACCAAGGCCCGCCTGAAGGGCGAGGGTCGTCTGCAGGCGCAGCGCAACCTGATCTTTGTGCTCGATACCTCCATTCGCCTGATGCACCCGCTTATGCCGTTTGTCACCGAGGAGATTTGGGACAACATGCCGGCGAGCGTGCTTGACCTGGACGCCGAGGGTAACGTGGACCGCGCCGAGGCACTCATGATCGCCAAGTGGCCCGAGCCCGCCGACTACGCCAAGTATGTTGACGAGGACGCCGAGCGCGCGTTTGAGCTGTGCCGCGCTGTCGTTTCCGCCGCCCGCGCCACCCGTTCGCGCTATCGCTTGAGCCCCAAGGCCGAGCTCGACGTGGTCGTGCGCGCCGGTGCCGAGGACATCGAGAAGCTCGAGAGCCTGCGCTCCACGATTGAGCCGCTGGCCAACACGGCTTCGCTGGTCATGGGTACCGACGTCGAGAAGCCGGCTGCGAGCATTGCCGTGGTCGACAGCGGCGTCGAGGCCTTTGTGGTGCTCGAGGGCAAGGTTGACCTTTCGGCCGAGAAGGCACGCCTGGAGAAGGAGATCGCCGCGGCCCAGAAGGAGCTCGCCGGCTGCGAGAAGACGCTCGCCAACGAGGGCTTTGTGGCCAAGGCCGCGCCTGCCGTGGTGCAGAAGAAGAGGGACCGTGCAGCTGAGCTCAAGGAGATCTTGGCGGCGCTGACTGCTCAGGTTGCTGACTTCTCGTAGATTTTACTGAGGGGCGCGTCCCGACGCTTTGCTCGCTACTGCGGACAGTCCTGCGCAAGACGGACAGCACATTAAGTGCTGTCCTTTGCGTGCGGAACTTGTATCGAGCAAAGCGTCGGGCCGCTCCTAGTTCGTTTACGTGGTTGTTTGCATCTGGCGCGTTAGGGCCACAGGGTTGTGGCCTTGATCTCGCTGCAAAGCGGTGTTGGCTGATATTTTGAATGGGAGGGGCTCGTTGTTGCTTACGGGCCTCTTTTTATGTTGAGGGGACTTTGGCTATGGCAAAGCGTTCTGGGTTGTATTCGGTGCCGTTTGAGGTTCCGGAGCTTTCTTTTGATGAGGCTGTTGCACTTGCGGCCGATACGGGCAAGATTGCGCGTTATTCCACGCCGCTGCTCGAGACCGTCGTCGAGATGCTCGATGAGCTTGGTCGTCCTGACGAGTTCTATGATTGCGTCCAGATAGCGGGTACCAATGGAAAGACCTCGACGACGCGATTCTCGGCTGCCATTCTTCGTGGTGAGGGCCTTAAGACGGCGCTCTTTACTTCTCCTCATCTGGTGCGTTATCCCGAGCGTATGGAGATTGATGGAAAGGTCGTCTCAGACGAGGTCTTTGCCCATGGTGTCTCTGCGGCGTATGAGGCGGGCCGTCGTCTCAACGCACGTCGTGAGGCGGCGGGCGAGGAGCTCCGTGCTATTACTCCCTTTGATCTTTTGTCCGTGGCCGGTTTGACTATGTTTGCCGAGGCTTGCGTGGACGTGGCCGTGCTTGAGGTTGGCATGGGCGGACGCTGGGATGCTACGAGCGCGACCGATCCCGTGGCCGTCGCCATTACGGGCATTGGACTCGACCATACGAAGGTCCTTGGCGATACGCTCGAGGCCATTGCGGGGGAGAAGGCTGCGGTTATTAAGCCTGGGCGCTTGGTTGTTTTGGGTGAGGGCACGCATGAGGCGAGCGTTCAGCGCGTGATGGATGCCCGTTGCCGTGAGTGCGGCGTAGTGCCGCTCGTGGTGAGCCACACGACGACCAAACTTCCGGCACACGTGGGCGATACGGTGGAGTTTAGCTGCACCACGCCGCGTGCGATCTATACGTCGAGTATGGTCAAGCCGGCGTATCAGCCGCAGAATGCCGCGTGCGCGATTATGCTGTGCGAGGGGTATCTGGGTCGCGAGCTCGACCATGAGGCGCTCGACGTTTCTCTTATGGGCTGCCCCACGCCGGGTCGCTTTGATGTGCTGGGAACCGATCCGCTCAAGCTGATCGACGCTTGCCATAACCCCCAGAGCTGCGAGAACTTTGTGAGCGCGCTGGACGAGATCGATCCGTGCGTAGAGAATCGCCCCACGCTGCTATGCGCCGCGCTGGCCGATAAGGACGTGGCGGGCATCGTCGACGTGCTTGTTCCGGCCTTCCCCCGCGTGGTCGTGACCCAGACCGATTCCGACCGCGCCCTGCCGGCGGAGGAGCTCGCTGCCCTGGTGGACGCCGATAAGCTCGCTGGCGTGTATCCCAACGTATCCGAGGCCCTCGCAGCCCTCGATGCCGCGGGCGAGCCCTTCGTAGCAGCCGGCACCATCACCCTAGCCGGCGAAGTAGCCGGCTTGCTCCGTTAACCCATACCCCCTCATCAGTTGCGGTGAAATGCGGACTGTTTTACAAGCCAGAAGCCTCAAACAGTCCGTATATCACCGCAACTCAAAAGCAGTCAATTTGGGACGTGTCTCTATAGTTTTGTCAATCGCGTGCTTCGCGCCATTTCGGC
>CATXWM010000067.1 GCA_958403205.1 uncultured Collinsella sp.
AAAACTCCTTGTACTCCTTCTTATAGTCAAACGCCATAGTGCCGTCCTCCATTCTTCGACATCTTGTTTCTTTAATGTCAGCATATCATAACAACCTTTATTTGTAAAGCACTTTTTGGCAAAAACAAAAATCCCCTGCCATCTCGGGCAGAGGATCTGTTAGCGCAAAAAGAGCCTTCCCACTCTCCGGAATGGGAAGGCTCTTTGTAAGTTTAACCTTTTGCCTTAGAACAGGCGCAGAGGGTCAAAATCACTCAATGATCTTGCCAACAACGCCGGAACCAACGGTACGGCCACCCTCACGGATAGCGAAACGCAGGCCCTCTTCCATAGCAACGGGGGTCAGCAGCTCAACGTGCATCTGAACGTTATCGCCGGGCATGCACATCTCGGTGCCTTCGGGCAGGGTGATGATGCCGGTCACGTCAGTGGTACGGAAGTAGAACTGAGGACGATAGTTGGAGAAGAACGGGGTGTGACGGCCGCCTTCGTCCTTGGTCAGAACGTAGACCTGAGACTCGAAGACCTTGTGGGGATGGACAGTGCCGGGCTTAGCCAGAACCTGGCCACGCTCGATCTGGGTACGATCAACACCACGCAGCAGAGCGCCGATGTTATCGCCAGCCTCAGCGAAGTCCAGAGACTTACGGAACATCTCCAGACCGGTGATGGTGGTGCTCAGACGATCGGGCTTGATGCCGACGATCTCCATAGCATCGCCAACCTTGGCAATACCACGCTCAACACGACCGGTAGCAACGGTACCACGGCCAGAAATGGTCATGACATCCTCGATGGGCATCAGGAAGGGCTTGTCTTCCTCACGATCGGGGTTGGGGATATAGGTGTCAACAGCGTCCATCAGCTCCTTGATGCAAGCATACTCGGGAGCATCGGGATCAGTGGAGGTAGACTCCAGAGCCTTCAGAGCGGAACCACGAATGATCGGGGTGTCGTCGCCGGGGAAGTCGTACTCGGTCAGCAGCTCACGGATCTCCATCTCGACCAGATCCAGCAGCTCTTCGTCGTCGACCATATCGCACTTGTTCATGAACACAACGATATAGGGCACGCCGACCTGACGAGCCAGCAGGATGTGCTCACGGGTCTGGGGCATGGGACCATCGGTAGCAGCAACGACCAGGATAGCGCCGTCCATCTGAGCAGCACCGGTGATCATGTTCTTAACGTAGTCAGCATGGCCCGGGCAGTCAACGTGAGCGTAGTGACGAGCGTCGGTCTGATACTCAACGTGAGCGGAGTTGATCGTGATACCACGAGCACGCTCCTCAGGAGCCTTATCGATGTTGGCATAGTCCATGAAGTCTGCGTCGCCCTTCAGAGCCAGGTACTTGGTGATAGCGGCGGTCAGAGTGGTCTTGCCGTGGTCAACGTGACCGATGGTGCCGATGTTAACATGCGGCTTAGAACGGTCAAATTTTGCCTTTTCAGCCATTGGAATATCCTCCCTTAATCGGATTGAATTTGGTTACAACAGTCCTGCAAACACAGAATTGCATTGCAAAACTATTCTACTAAATTTGTCCTGTAAAATCAAGTGCTTTTACAGGAAATTTTGCCGGAGCTACACTACCCCGGCAAAATTATCTTTGCTTTTCAGCGATCAGCCCTTGGTACGACCAGCAATGATCTGGTCAGCAATGTTCTTGGGCACCGGCTCGTAGTGAGACGGCTCCATGACATACTGGCCACGGCCCTGGGTCTTGGAACGCAGGTCGGTGGCGTAGCCGAACATCTGAGCCAGAGGAACGAAGGCGTTGACACGCTGAGTGCCTGCCATTGCCTCCATGCCCTGGATCTGGCCACGGCGAGAGTTCAGGTCGCCGATGACATCGCCCAGATACTCATCAGGAACGATAACAGCAACCTTCATGATGGGCTCGGTGATGATGGGGTCAGCCTTGCGCATAGCGTCCTTGAAGGCCATAGAACCTGCAATGGAGAAGGCCATTTCAGAGGAGTCGACCTCGTGATAAGAACCATCCCACAGGGTGACCTTGACATCAACGACAGGATAGCCAGCCAGAACGCCGGACTTCATAGCACCCTGGATACCATTGTCGATAGCCGGGATGTATTCCTTCGGGATGGCACCGCCAACGATGGCGTTGACGAACTCGTAACCCTTGCCGGGCTCGTTGGGCTCGATCTTGATCTTAACATGACCGTACTGGCCCTTACCACCAGACTGACGTGCGTACTTGGTCTCCTGATTGGCCTCCTTGCGGATGGTCTCACGGTAAGCGACCTGAGGTGCGCCGACGTTTGCCTCGACCTTGAACTCACGCAGCAGACGGTCAACGATGATCTCCAGATGGAGCTCGCCCATGCCTGCGATGATGGTCTGGCCAGTCTCTTCGTCGGTGTAGGTCTTGAAGGTCGGATCCTCTTCGGCCAGCTTTGCCAGCGCGATGCCCATCTTCTCGTTGCCGGCCTTGGTCTTAGGCTCGATGGCAACGCGGATAACGGGCTCGGGGAACTTCATGGACTCCAGAATGATGGGATGATTCTCATCACACAGAGTATCACCAGTGGTGGTGTTCTTCAGACCGACAACAGCAGCGATATCACCTGCATAGCAGCAGTCGATATCCTTGCGGTGGTTGGAGTGCATCTGCAGGATGCGGCCCATACGCTCCTTGCTGTCCTTCACGGAGTTGTAGACAGTGGTACCTGCCTCAACCTTACCGGAGTAAACACGGAAGTATGCCAGCTTACCAACGAACGGGTCGGTAGCGATCTTGAAGGCCAGAGCTGCGAAGGGAGCGTCGTCGGAAGACGGACGGGTCTCCTGCTCTTCGGTCTCAGGATTCACACCCTTGATGTCCTCAACGTCGGTAGGAGCGGGCATATAATCCACGATAGCGTCCAGCAGCTTCTGGACACCACGGTTCTTGTAGGAAGAACCACAGACCACGGGCACCAGAGTGTTGGCAATGGTCTCCTTGCGGATGGCAGCCTTCAGCTCCTCGCGGGTGATCTCCTCACCCTCGAGATACTTCTCCATCAGGACTTCGTCGTTCTCGGCAACAGCCTCGATCAGGATGTTGCGGTACTCCTCGGCCTGCTCGACCATATCCTCAGGGATGGGCTCAGTGCGCATATCGTTGCCCATGTCGTCATAGTAGACCTCAGCGTTCATATCGACCAGGTCAACGATACCACGGAAGGTATCCTCCTGGCCGATGGGCAGCTGGATCGCCACGCCGTTAGCGTGCAGACGATCATGCAGCATCTTGATGCAGCGGAAGAAGTCGGCACCCATGGTATCCATCTTGTTGACGTAAACCATGCGAGGGACTTTGTACTCATCAGCCTGACGCCAAACGGTCTCAGACTGAGGCTCGACACCGCCCTTAGCAGCCA
>CATXWM010000068.1 GCA_958403205.1 uncultured Collinsella sp.
GTTAATCAGCAGCTTCCTATCCTCCCGGGCCGCTTCCAGCCAAGTACTTTCGGCGTTTGTGAGCTTAACTACCGTGTTCGGCATGGGTACGGGTGTATCCTCACAGCTATCGCCACTGAATCGTTGAGAGTGTCTGTTCTCTCAAAACTATATAGAAGAAAAGTTTTCCGAAGGGCTTTTGCCACTTGGTCGCGCTTGTGAAATTCAAGTTAAGACCTCGACCTATTAGTACTGCGTCGCTCCAACCCTTACGGGCCTTCCACTCACAGCCTATCAACCTCATCGTCTTTAAGGGGTCTTACTCATTGCTGATGAGAAGTCTCATCTCGGGACGGGCTTCACGCTTAGATGCTTTCAGCGTTTATCCTTTCCGGATGCGGCTTTCCAGCCGTGCCACTGGCGTGACAACTGGTACACCGTTGATCCGTCCACTCCGGTCCTCTCGTACTAGGAGCAGCCTCCCTCAAACTTCTTGCGCCCGCGATGGATATGAACCAAACTGTCTCACGACGTTTTGAACCCAGCTCGCGTACCACTTTAATGGGCGAACAGCCCAACCCTTGGAACCTACTCCAGCTCCAGGATGTGATGAGCCGACATCGAGGTGCCAAACCTCCCCGTCGATATGAACTCTTGGGAGAGATTAGCCTGTTATCCCCAGGGTAGCTTTTATCCGTTGAGCGATGGCCTTTCCACACAGTACCACCGGATCACTAAGCCCGACTTTCGTCTCTGCTCGACTTGTCTGTCTCGCAGTCAAGCTCCCTTCTGCCTTTGCACTCTTCGGTCGGTTTCTGTCCGACCTGAGGGAACCTTTGGGCGCCTCCGTTACTCTTTCGGAGGCGACCGCCCCAGTCAAACCGCCTACCTGAGATGGTCCACGAGGTTGTTAGCCTCCGTGTTAGAATCTCAGCAATACAAGGGTGGTATCCCAACATCGACTCGGTATAAGCCAAAGCCCATACTTCAAAGTCTCCCACCTATCCTGTGCATGCATCACCGAGATTCAATCTCAAGCTGCAGTGAAGCTCCATGGGGTCTTTCTGTCCAGTCGCGGGTAACCTGCATCTTCACAGGTATTTCAATTTCACCGGGCCCCTCGTTGAGACAGTGCCCAAATCATTACGCCTTTCATGCGGGTCGGAACTTACCCGACAAGGAATTTCGCTACCTTAGGACCGTTATAGTTACGGCCGCCGTTCACTGGGGCTTCAGTTCAATGCTTCGATTGCTCTGACATCTCTCCTTAACCTTCCAGCACCGGGCAGGCGTCAGCACCTATACTTCAGCTTTCGCTTTCGCAGGCACCTGTGTTTTTGGTAAACAGTTGCTTGGGCCTCTTTTCTGCCACCTTGTTCTGTTCCAGGGGTTTCTCCCTTTCGCTTACTTAAGGTCATCCTTCTCCCTAAGTTACGGATGCAATTTGCCGAGTTCCTTAACGAGGGTTTTCCCGCGCACCTTAGGATTCTCTCCCCGCCTACCTGTGTCGGTTTACGGTACGGGCGGATACTTTCTCACTAGAAGTTTTTCTTGGCAGTGTAGGATCTATGAGTTCGTCATACTTTCGTATAACTCCCCATCGTGTCTCTGCTTTCAGAATCAGGGATTTGCCTCCGATTCAACATACGCACTTGGACGCGCTCTTCCAGTCGCGCGATCATATGCCTTTCTGCGTCGCTCCATCGCTCAAACGATTGTATCCGGTACAGGAATTTCAACCTGTTGTCCATCGCCTATGCGTCTCCGCCTCGGCTTAGGTCCCGACTTACCCTGAGACGACGATCGTTGCTCAGGAACCCTCGGGCTTTCGGTGGAAAGGATTCTCACCTTTCTTTTCGATACTCATACCGGCATTCTCACTTCTTAACGGTCCACATGTCCTTTCGGTCATGCTTCTTCCTGTTAAGAACGCTCCCCTACCCATTGACATAGTCAATGCCATAGCTTCGGTTCCGTGCTTGAGCCCCGGACATTTTCGGCGCAGCGTCTCTCGACCAGTGAGCTATTACGCACTCTTTAAATGGTGGCTGCTTCTGAGCCAACATCCTGGTTGTTTATGAAACGCCACATCCTTCGCCACTTAGCACGGCATTTGGGACCTTAGCTGATGATCTGGGCTGTTTCCCTTTTGACCACGGCCCTTATAAGTCGTAGTCTGACTCCCGAGTATAATTGCAGCCATTCGTAGTTTGACTGGGTTTGGTAGCCGGGTAGGCCCCTCTCCTGATCAGTGCTCTACCGCCTGCAATCTCTACCTCGAGGCTAGCCCTAAAGCTATTTCGGGGAGAACCAGCTATCTCCACGTTCGATTGGAATTTCACCCCTACCCACACCTCATCCTAACCCTTTTCAACGGATATAGGTTCGGCCCTCCACACATTTTTACCTGTGCTTCAGCCTGGACATGGGTAGATCACTGTGGTTTCGGGTCTATGCAATCCAACTTGTCGCCCTATTAAGACTCGCTTTCGCTTCGGCTCCGCATTTCCTGCTTAACCTTGCTGGACCTCATAACTCGCCGGTTCATTCTTCAATAGGCACGCCGTTGACCTTATTATTAAGCGGTCTTCGACTGCTTGTAAACATACGGTTTCAGGTTCTCTTTCATTCCCCTCCCGGGGTGCTTTTCACCTTTCCCTCATGGTACTATGCGCTATCGGTCGATATCTGTGTTTTGCCTTGGAGGGTGGTCCCCCCGGCTTCCCACGGGGTTTCTCGTGTCCCGCGGTACTCTGGTGCTGCCTGTCCCTTTTCCATTTTCGCTTACATGGCTTTCACATTCTTCGGCATTCCTTCCCAGGAATTTCGGCTAATGGGCTAGTTCGTATGGCAGTCCTCAACCCCGGCAAAGTTTCCTTCACCGGTTTGGGCTTGGGCCCCGTTCGCTCGCCGCTACTTGGGGTATCTCGTTTGATTACTCTTCCTCGGGCTACTTAGATGTTTCAGTTCGCCCGGTTCCCTCCCATATTCGAAGATATGGGTGACAGGGGATAAACCCTGCCGGATTGCTCCATTCGGAGATCTGCGGGTCAATGGTCATTTGCACCTCTCCGCAGCTTTTCGCAGCTTGTCGCGTCCTTCATCGGCAGATATCGCCAAGGCATCCACCGTATGCTCTTACTATCTTAGCTTGTGTAAGATTCACACCTTGACCTTCTTGGCTTTTCAAGATTTCTCTTGATCTTTTGAGTTTCCTTCGGTACGTCGGAAAATTCATGTTAATGAAATTTTCTTTCGTATCTTTTCTTCTATACAGTTTTCAAAGAGCAGG
>CATXWM010000069.1 GCA_958403205.1 uncultured Collinsella sp.
CCGTACATGTACGGATGAATGTGGGAAGTGTTCGGATAAAGTTGCCAATCAAGGACGGCCCAGCGAGTGTTATTTTGCGAGCTATGCGCATTGAAAGCGACCTTTCGTGGTATAAACTACTTGCCGGAAGCCGCGGCTTTCAGAGTACGGCTTACGTGTACGTTTAACCTCCGTGGGCGACGGGGTGCCGCAAGGCGTAGAATATCGCCCACCTGTAGGGGCCTGCAGCGATGCGGGCCCCGCTTCGTATGAAGGGGGCGTAACCGATGAAGATCGTATCCATCTCCCAGGACTTCTTCGACCTCGTCGAGGGCGACCGCGAACTCATGCTTAAGCACAATCGCCCCTGCATCGTGGTGGTGAGGCTGCGTTTCCGCGGGAAGCGCAGGGACTTCGCCGTGCCGCTGCGTTCCAACATCGCCCCCAACGTGCCCAAAGACCAGTACTTTGTGTTGCCACCCCGCCCCACGACGCGCCCCGGCTGCCGCCACGGCATCCACTACATCAAGATGTTCCCCATAACCAAGGCCTACCAGCGCCGCTTCAGGACCGAGGGCTCGGCCTACTACGAGACGCTCCAGCGCATCATCGATGGCAACACCAAGCGCATTGTCTCCGAGTGCCAGGCGTACCTTGACCTCTATGAGCGCGAGGGAAGGCCCCGCTTTGCCGTCGACATCGACCGCATCGTGGGGCTGCTGGAGGGCGAGAAGTAGGGCACCTCGGCTCAGTCTCGAGCCATGCGGAGTCGCTCCGCATTTTTGAACGCCGCGTGTGCGTCCCAAATACTTGAGAAACAAGCTGTGAAGTGCGGTGGCGCGCCCGTGCCCGTGCATAGCCGTCACCATCAGCGTCTACGCGGCGTCGGCTTCAAGTGGAACTGACGCCGCTGCTGTATATGGTTTGCCTTGCTGCGAATGGCAATCAATGCCCGCGATGCTTCTGCTTGCGCTTCAGTTTTCTCTGCTCGTAGCGCGCATCAGCTTCTTCCGCGTGGCGTCGGCTTCTTGCATGAGCTGATTCCCGCTTCATTGCTTCCCGCTGTGCCGCGAGAGCCTGTTGTGCCTTGTGCTCACCGCGGGCCGTTTAAGGGCTTTCGCTGCCTCGCGAGCGCGCCGCTTGGGGTTCTTCGCGGGCTTGCTTGTTTTCGTGGCCTCGTCGCCGAAGAACGAGAGCTTCTCCCATTTGCCGACAACGAATTGCAGAATCTCCTCATCGGACGGTTCCGCGCCGAAGACGATGCGGGCGACGCCATACCTTCCGCCCTCGACGTGCTCCGCCAGCCCGACCCAGAATTGACCGTCGTGATATACGGTCAGGGTGGACGACACGCTGATCTGCATGGTTGGTTCCTCCTTTATGTAGATGACCATGCAGAGAAGGGACAACCAAGGAGGCAGGTTACTGATGCGGACTAGCGCACGCCCACGACTACCCGACGGGGGCTGTGTTTTCATCTCTGGTGGTTGGATTGTAGCACGTGCGAATGCGCCCGGCATCGCTGCTGACATGGCGCTACTGGGATTCGCTCCTCGATGCATCCTTGTGTACATTGCCTTCTCGGTTTCGAAACTTTAGAAATGATCGAGTTTCGAAACCGAGAAGGAGTGGATTATGGCTTGGGTAGACCGCAATACGTACCGACTCCACCGTGTTGGAGAGGCTGGCCGAGTACGTGATGGACAACTCCGGCAACCTCAACTCGCCCAACAACATCGCCAACGTCCTCGACGCCAACAGGGTTCCCACCAACCACGTCACCGTCGGGCGCTATATCTCCTACCTCCGCGACGCCTTCGTCTTCTATGAGGCGAAGCGCTACGACATCAAGGGAAAGAAGTACATCACTAACCGAAGAGGGCTCCTCACCGAATTCCCTTGAGATCGGGCGGCATTATCGAGCGTGGGCGTTATCGTAGGCGCCTTTGATTTCTTCCGGCAAATTGTCGGGAATCAGCGTCTCCAGCCTATCCTCGCTGCCATCTTGAATCGCTTGCTCGTAGTACCAGCATTTGAACTTCAACATGTCCAGGGCACGGTTCATCTTCGCGATCTCCGACTCCATGTGGGCCTTCCGCTCCTCGAACATGGCCTTGCGCTGGGGGTATGTTGATGGACCCTCTGCACACCATTCCATGAACAGACGGATGTCCTTGATCTCCATTCCCGCCTTCTTCAGGCATTCGATGACCCGAAGCGCCTCGAGTTCCGTATCGCCGAATCGGCGAATGCCGGACGTCCGCTCCAGCCCCGGGAACAATCCCTGCTTGTCGTAATACCGCAGCGTTGAGGCGGGCAAGCCGAACATTTCCGCCACCTGTCCGATTGTGTACATGGCCCCTCCGAATAAATCTCGAATTCATTCCTTGACCTAAAGTCAGGTTTAGGTATTACCTTCATTCTCGTCAATACAAATCGGTAGCGCAAGGGGTGGTCCGTAATGGGCAAAACGGTTTTCGCCGGCGGCGTGAACGGTGTGGGCGATATCGCCGGGCATCCCGCTCTGGAACAGGTGCAACGAATGGGCATGGGAGTCTAGGCGCGGCTTAGCTGCGCGGAAGCAGTTTTGCACTCAAAACCATCGACAGGAGGAATCAAACATGACGATTAAGCAGACGGCGGGCAGGGATGCCCTGGGAGAATTCGCCCCCAAATTCGCACAGCTCAATGACGATGTGCTGTTCGGCGAGGTGTGGAGCCGAGAAGACGGGCTTTCCCTTCGAGACCGCAGCGTGGTGACGGTGGTTGCCTTGATGGCACAGGGGCTGACGGACTCTTCGTTCCAATATCATCTGATGTCCGCAAAGAACAACGGGGTGACCAGGGCTGAGATAGCGGAAATCCTTACGCACGCGGCGTTTTACGCGGGATGGCCCAAGGCGTGGGCGGCCTTTCGCATGGCGAAGGAGGTCTGGGCGGACGAGGACGAAGGCGCCGACGCAAAGGCCC
>CATXWM010000070.1 GCA_958403205.1 uncultured Collinsella sp.
GAAGCCTCCGTTACGCTTTTGGAGGCGACCACCCCAGTCAAACTACCCACCAAGCGCGGTCCTTGCATTCTTGCAAGTTAGGAACCAAACAGCCAAAGGGCCGTATTTCAACGGCGGCTCCACATACGCTGGCGCGCACGCTTCATTGCCTCCGGCCTATCCTACACATCAATTGCCCAGTTCCAACGCTAAGCTATAGTAAAGGTTCACGGGGTCTTTTCGTCCCATCGCGGGTAATCGGCATCTTCACCGATACTACAATTTCACTGAGATCACGGTTGAGACAGTGTCCGGATCATTACACCATTCGTGCAGGTCGGAACTTACCCGACAAGGAATTTCGCTACCTTAGGACCGTTATAGTTACGGCCGCCGTTTACCGGGGCTTCAATTCAGACCTTCTCATTGCTGATAAGCCCTCCTCTTAACCTTCCGGCACCGGGCAGGTGTCAGGCTGTATACTGAGTAATTACACTTCGCACAGCCCTGTGTTTTTGGTAAACAGTTGCCTGGACCTTTTCACTGCGCCTGCTATAAAAGCAGGACCCTTTCTCCCGAAGTTACAGGGCTATTTTGCCTAGTTCCTTAACCGTGAATCTCCCTAGCGCCTTAGTATTTTCTACCCAACTACGTGTGTCCGTTTACGGTACGGGTACCTGCACCATCATAATGCTTAGCGGGTTTTCTCGGAGGCTATTACCTTCACTATCGCTCATCCCGGAGGACTCGCGTACTTTCCGGCTTCGGCTCTCGCGGCGTACTTCACTACCGCAATCTACACCTTTGCCGTTCAACGCCCTGATTCGTAAGGGCGCGGAAGTGTCACCGCCCCGTCACCGCGTCGCTCGACGCAGATAGTAACGGAATATTAACCGTTTCATCCGTTCGGCCTCGCCATTAGGCTTATCCTTAGGACCCGACTGACCCTGGGACGATTAACGTCGCCCAGGAAACCTTAGTCTTTCGGCGAGAGGGCATCTCACCCTCTTTATCGTTACTTATACCTACATTTGCTTTTCCATACGCTCCAGAACCCCTTACGGAATCCATTCAACGCACATGGAATGCTCCCCTACCGATTACACCATTAAAAAGTGCAATCCCGCGGCTTCGGCGGCATGTTTAATACCCGATTATTATCCACGCACAGACCCTCGACTAGTGAGCTGTTACGCACTCTTTGAATGAATGGCTGCTTCCAAGCCAACATCCTAGCTGTCACGGGGGCCGTACTTCGTTAGACTAACTTAACATGCACTCCGGGGCCTTAGCCGGCGGTCCGGATTCTTCTCCTCTCGGGCGAGGACCTTAGCACCCTCGCCCTTTCTCCACAGCTAAATTACCGGCATTCGGAGTTTATCAGGACTTGATAGGCGGTGAAGCCCTCGCATCCTATCAGTCGCTCTACCTCCGGCAATCATCACTGAAGGCAGCACCTAAATGCTTTTCGGGGAGTACGAGCTATCTCCAAGTTTGATTGGCCTTTCACTCCTACCCTTACCTCATCCAGAAGCTTTTCAACGCTTATTGGTTCGGACCTCCATCTGGTGTTACCCAGACTTCATCCTGGACAAGGGTAGATCACTTGGTTTCGCGTCTGCCTCCGCTGACTTTACGCCCTATTCAGACTCGCTTTCGCTTCGGCTGCGGCACTCTCGGGCCTTAACCTTGCCAACGACGGCAACTCGTAGGTTCATTATGCAAAAGGCACGCCGTCACTGTTATAAAACAGCTCCGACCGCTTGTAGGCGTACGGTTTCAGGTTCTATTTCACTCCTCTGCTCGAGGTACTTTTCACCTTTCCCTCACGGTACTGGTTCACTATCGGTCTCTTGCGAGTATTTAGCCTTTCCGGATGGTCCCGGATGATTCACACAGGATTCCACGTGTCCCGCGCTACTCAAGGTCTCGCCCTGCATGCACACAGGCTTCGCATAAGGGGCTTTCACCCGCTGCGGCCGGACTTTCCAGTCCGTTCTGCTCACCTCGTACATGGCTTCTGGCGGCCTTACTACCCCACACATGCCTTGCGACATGCATGGTTTGGGCTCTTCCCCGTTCGCTCGCCACTACTAGGGGAATCATTGTTATTTTCTCTTCCTGCAGGTACTAAGATGTTTCAGTTCCCTGCGTTCGCCTTCCGCATTGAGCGGAATGCCGTCCCTTCAAGACGGCGGGTTGTCCCATTCGGAGATCCGCGCATCACAGGTCATTTGCACCTACACGCGGCTTTTCGCAGCTTATCACGTCCTTCTTCGCCTGCAAGAGCCAAGGCATCCTCCGTACGCCCTTTCTTTTTGTTTTTATGTCACACATACTCCTCGGTACATCCGTACCAAGTGGCATATATACTTTCGGCTGTATTCTGTCCCACCCCTAAAGGTGGGGACACCTTCTTTATTGCTTTCGCTTGTCCAAAATGTCATAGATCACTTATCGCTTTACCCGCGCACGTCACAGCAAGCAACGGCAGGGAAAGGATTCTGGTGGAGAATAACGGATTCGAACCGTTGACCCTCTGCTTGCAAAGCAGATGCTCTAGCCAGCTGAGCTAATCCCCCGCGGATAATGCACCCACACCATAACAGATACGGCGCGACGCGGGGAGAAGCGGTAGTCCCAGGCAGACTTGAACTGCCGACCTCCACATTATCAGTGTGGCGCTCTAACCAACTGAGCTATAGGACTGGCAGTACCATCCATTGCAGGACGCCCCCTGAAGGTCTCCCCGCCCCCCTGACATACATAACATGCCGGCGGGGCGTATTCCCATTATATCCAATAAACGAAAAGCAAAAGGAACGACATACATTCATACTTTATTCCATACCTCGTATAACCCAAAATAAATACACCACTCCAGAAAGGAGGTGTTCCAGCCGCACCTTCCGGTACGGCTACCTTGTTACGAC
>CATXWM010000071.1 GCA_958403205.1 uncultured Collinsella sp.
TGACCGATAGCGTACCAGTACCGTGAGGGAAAGGTGAAAAGCACCCCGGGAGGGGAGTGAAACAGTTCCTGAAACCGTGCGCCCACAAACCGTCGGAGCCTCCTTGTGGGGTGACGGCGTGCCTATCGAAAAATGAGTCTGCGAGTCAGTGGCGGGTGGCGAGCATAAGCCGTGTGGCGTATGCGTAGCGAAAGCGAGTCTTAAAAGGCGTTTGTAGTCGCTTGTCCTGGACCCGAAGCGGGATGATCTAGCCCTGGGCAGGTTGAAGCGCGGGTAAGACCGCGTGGAGGACCGAACCCACCTGGGTTGAAAACCGGGGGGATGACCTGGGGCTAGGGGTGAAAGGCCAATCAAATTCCGTGATAGCTGGTTCTCTCCGAAATGCATTTAGGTGCAGCGTCGGTCGATTGCGTCGCGGGGGTAGAGCTACCGGATGCTTGCGGGCCCTTGTTGGGTACCAACAGCAGCCGAACTCCGAATACCGTTGACGTGTATTCCGGCAGTGAGTCGGCGGGGGATAAGCTCCGTCGTCGAGAGGGAGACAGCCCAGACCGTCGTCTAAGGTCCCGAAGCGTGTGCTAAGTGGGAAAGGATGTGGAGTCGCATAGACAGCCAGGAGGTTGGCTCAGAAGCAGCCATCCTTGAAAGAGTGCGTAACAGCTCACTGGTCTAGTGGTTCCGCGCCGACAATGTAGCGGGGCTCAAGCACACCACCGAAGACGCGGCAGCAATCTTCATGGTTGCTGGGTAGGAGAGCGTCCTGCGAGGGGCGAAGCGGCCGGGTAACCGTGCCGTGGACTTCGTGGGAGTGAGAATGCAGACATGAGTAGCGAGAGACGGGTGAGGATCCCGTCCGCTGGATGACCAAGGGTTCCGGGGCCACGTTCGTCGTCCCCGGGTGAGTCGGGTCCTAAGGCGAGGCCGACAGGCGTAGTCGAATGGATGAACGGGTGGATATTCCCGTACCGACCATGGACCGGCAAAACCGAGACGGTGAGTACTAACCTCCGCCTCGTGGTGGTTCCTTCCTTCGGGTTGGTATCGCCGCGTGGTGTTGGGACCGTAGCCGTAGTAGGTCAGCGCAGGGGTGACACGGAATGGGAGCCGGCCGCGGAGGTGGTTTTCCGTGGTCAAGCACGCAGCCAGTCATGTAGGCAAATCCGCATGGCGCGCATGGCGAGGTGTGATGATGGGAGCCGTTATGGCTCGATATCCGGTTGTCCAGGCCGTCGAGAAAAGCCTCGGCGTGAGGGCCATGGCCGCCCGTACCCCAAACCGACACTGGTGGTCAGGTAGAGAATACCAAGGCGATCGAGCGAATCCTGGTCAAGGAACTCGGCAAATCACTCCCGTGCCTTCGGTATAAGGGAGACCCGCTGGGGTGAACCGGCTAGCCCGGGGAGCTTTGGTGGGTGGCACAGACCAGGGGGTAGCGACTGTTTACCAAAAACACAGGTGCATGCGAAGGCGAAAGCCGCTGTATATGCACTGACGCCTGCCCGGTGCCGGAAGGTTAAGAGGATCCGTCAGTCCTTCGGGATGAAGCGGTGAATTCAAGCCCCGGTAAACGGCGGTGGTAACTATAACCATCCTAAGGTAGCGAAATTCCTTGTCGGGTAAGTTCCGACCTGCACGAATGGCGTAACGACTTCCCCACTGTCTCGACCAGGAGCTCGGCGAAATTGCAGTACGAGTAAAGATGCTCGTTAAGCGCAGAAGGACGAAAAGACCCCGGGACCTTTACTATACCTTGGTATTGGCGTTAGGCGCGGATTGTGTAGCATAGGCGGGAGGCTTCGAAGCGGGTGCGCCAGCATTCGTGGAGCCGCAAGGTGAAATACCGCTCTGTTCTCGTTTGACGTCTAACCTCGACAAGTCATCCTTGTCAGGGACAGTGCCTGGCGGGTAGTTCAACTGGGGCGGTTGCCTCCCAAAGAGTAACGGAGGCGCTCAAAGGTCCGCTCAGCCCGGTTGGCAATCGGGTGTCGAGTGTAATCGCACAAGCGGGCTTGACTGCGAGGACGACGGTCCGAGCAGGGACGAAAGTCGGAGATAGTGATCCGGTGCCGGCGCACGGGCGCGGCATCGCTCAACGGATAAAAGGTACCCCGGGGATAACAGGCTGATCATTCCCAAGAGTCCATATCGACGGGATGGTTTGGCACCTCGATGTCGGCTCGTCGCATCCTGGGGCTGGAGCAGGTCCCAAGGGTTCGGCTGTTCGCCGATTAAAGCGGCACGCGAGCTGGGTTCAGAACGTCGTGAGACAGTTTGGTCTCTATCCTCTGCGCTCGTTGGAATCCTGAGGAGGCCTGCCCATAGTACGAGAGGACCTGGGTGGACGAACCTCTGGTATGCCGGTTGTCGCGCCAGCGGCACGGCCGGTTGGCTACGTTCGGGAGGGATAACCGCTGAAAGCATCTAAGCGGGAAGCCTGCTCCAAGATTAGGATTCCATGGATCTTCGAGATCCTGTAGCCCGCATGTTGAACACGTGTTTGATAGGCCGGAGGTGGAAGCCCCGTGAGGGGTGGAGCCGACCGGTACTAACGGGCGACGGCGACATAACATTCCAACCGTTTTTTTGTGGTTGGTTCCGCGTCTTTCCTGTGCTGGATCGTCCTGGACGGCAATATGCGTTGGGATGGTCACGAATACGATTTAAACGATAGGCGTTTGCCTCGCGTCCGCTAGCCGGTTCCCAAACCGCCACCGATGACATGCCGGTTTGGATTCCTTTGGTTTCCTTGCCGTGGCCGTTAGATTTGCGGTGGTCATAGCCCTGGTGAGACGCCCGGTCCCATTCCGAACCCGGTAGCTAAGGCCAGGCGCGGCGATGGTACTGCACTCGAGAGGGTGTGGGAGAGTAGCACGCCGCCGCTTCAAACGT
>CATXWM010000072.1 GCA_958403205.1 uncultured Collinsella sp.
CTAAGCAATCCCCTTGACCTTCCGGCACCGGGCAGGCGTCAGCCCCTATACTTCAGCTTACGCTTTTGCAGAGACCTGTGTTTTTGGTAAACAGTTGCCTGGGCCTTTTCACTGCGGCCTGCTTGCGCAGGCACCCCTTCTCCCGAAGTTACGGGGTCAATATGCCGAGTTCCTTAACAACCCTTCTCCCGATGGCCTTAGGATTCTCTCCTCATCTACCTGTGTCGGTTTGCGGTACGGGCTCCACTTCTATACATACACCTTTTCTCGCCACCCTGTCATGCATCTTCCTTACTATATTTCAGTCGCTTTCGTTCCGGGTCAACCAACGCCCGGTCAGCACTTCATAAGTGTGTCCGTGTACTTAAATTGTGGAGGCTACGGAATCTCTACCGTATGTGCATCGACTACGCCTCTCGGCCTCGCCTTAGCCCCCGGCTTACCCTGGGCGGACGAACCTACCCCAGGAAACCTTAGATTTTCGGCCATTACGATTCTCACGCAATTCTCGCTACTCATTCCGGCATTCTCACTTCTCATCAGTCCACATGTCCTTCCGATCATGCTTCGCCCCGATGAGAACGCTCCCCTACCCAGTTAAACACTGCCTAAGCTTCGGTTATATACTTAGCCCCGTTAAATCTTCGGCGCAACATCACTCGACTAGTGAGCTATTACGCACTCTTTGAATGAGTGGCTGCTTCTAAGCCAACATCCTAGTTGTTTTAGCATCGTCACATCCTTCTCCACTTAGCATACATTGGGGACCTTAGCTGTAGGTCTGGGCTGTTTCCCTTTTGACCACGAGACTTATCTCACGTAGTCTGACTCCTGCATATATTTATCCGGCATTCTGAGTTTGATAAGAATTGGTAACCTCTCGGCCCCTCCTCTATTCAGTGCTTTACCTCCGGTAAACTTACTGCAAGGCTAGCCCTAAAGCTATTTCGGGGAGAACCAGCTATATCCGGGTTCGATTGGAATTTCTCCGCTATCCACAAGTCATCCGCCAACGTTTCAACGGGGGTCGGTTCGGTCCTCCATTGCCTTTTACGGCAACTTCAACCTGCTCATGGATAGGTCACCCGGTTTCGGGTCTATTACTACTGACTATACGCACATTTCATGCTCGGTTTCCCTGCGGCTCCGTACCTTCGGTACTTAACCTCGCCAGCAACAATAACTCGCCGGACCGTTCTACAAAAAGTACCACATCGCACATTAACGTGCTTTGTGTGCTTGTAAACATAAGGTTTCAGGTTCTCTTTCACTCCCCTCCCGGGGTTCTTTTCACCTTTCCTTCACAGTACTTCTCCTCTATCGGTCATCAGGTAGTATTTAGGCTTGGAGGGTGGTCCCCCCGACTTCCCACAGGGTTCCTCGTGTCCTGCGGTACTCTGGATCCAGACTGTCAGTCTTCATTTTCGACTACGTGGCTCTCACACTGTCTCGCCGGCCTTCCCATGCCGTTCGTCTAATTACCTCTGATCATGATGTCTGTCCGTAACCCCGAGCATATTGCTACACCCGGTTTGGCCTCCTCCGCGTTCGCTCGCCACTACTAGCGGAATCTCGGTTGATGTCTTTTCCTCGCCCTACTTAGATGTTTCAGTTCAGGCGGTTCCCCACGTACACCTATTTGATTCAATGCACGTTACTGTGGTATTGCCACAGTGGGTTTCCCCATTCGGAAATCTCCGGATCAATGCTCATTTGCAGCTCCCCGAAGCTTATCGCAGCTTGTCACGTCTTTCATCGGCTCCTGATGCCAAGGCATTCCCCTTGCACTCTTTACAGCTTGACCTTTTGTTTGGTCACCTTTTGGTTCTCAAATAAAAAGTTCTTAGAATTATGCAGGCTCCTTCGCGGTATAAACTGTAGTTTGTTTTACCCTTCTTTACTTGAAAAGTTTCCACAAATTAAAATGTTTTACCTCTCTGTTGCTTGCTTGATACTTTTGATATCTTGATCTCGCATTGTTCAGTTTTCAAGGTGCAATTTCCAATTCCTTTGCAGAAATCAGATTTCAACACTCAACATTCCTTGAATGCTGAAATCCAACCTCTTAATGGGTGGTGGGCTCAAGTGGACTCGAACCACCGACCTCGCGCTTATCAGGCGCGCGCTCTAACCAGCTGAGCTATGAGCCCGCAGGCCGTGCTTGTCCCTCTTCAGCTTGCCTTAGAGCTTTCACACGGTTCCATCATCAGCTTAAATCGTTGTTTACAACTACGATGGAGATGATGGGATTCGAACCCATGACCCCCTGCTTGCAGGGCAGGTGCTCTCCCAACTGAGCTACACCCCCATGTCTTCTATGGGGCCCGAACAGTCCCTGAAAATTGAACAACAACAGATACTCATCCTCAAAAATCTCGCCTTCTTTTTTGGGTTTTTCTATCAGTAAAACCTTTTCGTCTGACCACACTTCTGTATGGCCTCCGTCTTTGCCTCTCTCTTCGAAAAGCGGTTCTCCATAGAAAGGAGGTGATCCAGCCGCACCTTCCGATACGGCTACCTTGTTACGACTTAACCCCAATCACCGGACCCACCTTCGACTGCTGCCCCCTTTCGGTTAGCTCACAGGCTTCGGGTGTTTCCGACTTTCATGGTTTGACGGGCGGTGTGTACAAAGCCCGGGAACGTATTCACCGCGGCATGCTGATCCGCGATTACTAGCAATTCCAACTTCGTGCAGGCGAGTTGCAGCCTGCAGTCCGAACTGGGACGCCTTTTATGGGATTTGCTCCACCTCGCGGTTTCGCTTCCCTTTGTTTGCGCCATTGTAGTACGTGTGTAGCCCAGAACGTAAGGGGCATGATGATTTGACGTC
>CATXWM010000073.1 GCA_958403205.1 uncultured Collinsella sp.
GTGCGGGAACGGCCTATTTGCTCAATGTGTTCGGCTGAGATCGGAAATCAACCATAAACTTGGAACTATAAGTGGAACCAAAAGACAAGCTGTAACTCCCATTAATCCAAATAATCGGGTTCTACGATATAGCGAATCCGAATCTTTGAAACAGTAAAAGGCAAGAAGAAGGAGTCGTATGATTAATTGTGTCGATTCGCCACCTACGTGGATAGGGCTTAATTCCAGAATTAACAGCAGAAGGGCTGAGCTAACCTTATCCCTTTCATCTCCTAATAGTAGAAGGAAACCAAGGACAAGCGATGCGGAAACGCCCAATGCAAAAGTAGAATTTTGCAGTACGAAAGAGCAATAAACGAATAAAAATATTACCTTATAGTGCTTTTTTATAAAACGAAGTGTCCTATCCGCATTTGTCGTAATTCCAGCAAGTACAACTAATGGAATAAAGAAATAGTAGTAAGCCTGTCGTGGAATATAGCTTAAATCATAGACCAAATTTGAAACAGGCAGTAAGGTTGAGAAGCTTGTTAGGCTTAAACAAACAATAAATAAGCCAAAAACACAAAAAATAACTAATGACTTCGCAGTGACGGATGTGAGATTTCCCCTCGCAAGCGATCTACCATGCGTAACAATTGTTTTAATATAGTAGAACAAAGATAAAATTGTTATTAAAGAAAATACATCAACGGGCCCGAATAACTTCCACTTGAAAAATGTAAAGGAGATTGCGCTTCCAGCTGCCGCTATAAGAAGGAGGTTCATCTGAAATCAACCTCTCCTGTATTTATCGTACAAGCGTTTCTTTTGTTCACAACGCAGTCTTTGGATTTTCTTACTAACGACATTATGGAAATCAGTGAAGTGTTGTAATCAGTACAGCAAAGCGATTTCTTTAACTGCAGCGTCTCTTTGCATCCCCCAGTGTCGTATGTAACTACGGGCGTCCCACATGCTTCTGCCTCAAGGTTCACCGTTGGGAAATTGTCCTCGACCGTCGGGTTGAAGAACACGTCAGCGGTCGAATAGATACCAGCGAGTTCGTGCGGTGAATTGGTACGAGTGAGGCCTATGATGCCGTTCGGGAGCCGCTTTATCTGCTTCTCGCTCAAGCCCACAAGTACAATCGCGTACTTCTTGCTGTCGAGCTCATCAGCAAGCTGAACGAAGTCACCGAGCCCTTTACGTTCGGTCCAGGGGCTCGCAACGCCGAGAATCATGAACCTGTCGCCAATGCCGTATCGCTCGCGAAAGTCGTTCGGAGTCGGCCTAAACACGGCCCTGTCGATGGTGTTGTGACGCACCTCCACAGGGTAGTCCTTCAAGAAGCTCTCTTCAACAAGGTTGCTGAGCCATTGGGAAGGAGTTATGAGCGTCATTCGCGCGGGCGGCACGCTCGTAAAGATACGTTTCTTGTCCTCAAAGTTCCTTGCACAGCTCGCTTTGGAGATCGTCTTGGGATATGTGTCCAACTGTGGGCATGATTTTGAGCGTGCGCAACGGGTCTTCCATTGAGTGCACTTCGCATAAGTAAAGTATGCGCAATGGCCAGTGAATGCCCAACAGTCATGCAGAGTCCATCTGACTTGACAACGGTGCGTCGCAAGCCAACCGAACAGCATTTCAATGTTCACCCAGTAGCCATGGATGTTGTGTAGATGGATGACATCTGGATCAATTTCGTCCAGGCGTTTCAATAGTTTGGCGGTATCGCGCTTGGAGTAGAAGCCCATGCGGTCATGCAGCCGGGTCATGGCTCCATGAAGACATACCTCGGGCTTGCTGGCACAGCACTGCATGTGGTCGTCAATGCTTTCATGTCGCCTTCCCCAAAAGCAATAGGAGTCGACCCCGCGTGAAGAAAGCTGAGAATGAAGTCCGCGCATAATGGCGCCTGTCGATCCATTGTAGAAGCTGTTCAACTGCACATAGCGAAGTGGCCTATCAAGACTCTCAGCCATGTGCAGAGTCTCTTCAACGAGTGCATCAGTCGTTTTGATGTCAGTCGAGGCCATTAAATGCTCTTCCTCCACACCATCTTGTCCACGACGCCGGTGTAGCTCTGGATGATCTTGACCACCTTGGTGGACACGGTCTCGTCGGCGTAGTCGGGAACGGGCGCCTCGGGCAGCGATCCCTCCGCGTCGAGCTCGACGGCGGTGCGGACGGCCTGCAGCAGGCCCCTCTCGCTGATGCCCGCCAGCGTAAAGCAGGCCTTGTCCAGCGCCTCCGGTCGCTCGGTGGAGGTGCGGATGCATACCGCCGGGAACGGGCGGCCGACGCTCGCGAAGAAGCTGGACTCCTCGGGCAGCGTGCCGGAGTCGGACACCACGGCGAAGGCGTTCATCTGCAGGCAGTTGTAGTCGTGGAAGCCCATGGGCTCGTGCATGCGCACGCGCGGGTCGAGCTTGAAGCCGGTCGCCTCCAGGCGCTTGCGGGAGCGCGGGTGGCAGGAGTACAGGATCGGCATGTCGTACTTCTCGGCCAGCGGGTTGATCGCGGTGAACAGGCTCGTGAAGTTCGCCTCGGTGTCGATGTTCTCCTCGCGGTGCGCGGAGAGCAGCATGTAGCTCTTGGGCTCCAGACCGAGCTCGGAGAGCACTTTTGAGGCCTCGATCTTCTCGAGGTTGGCGCGCAGGACCTCCGCCATGGGCGAGCCCGTGACGTAGGTGCGCTCCGGGGCGCAGCCGGTGTCCTTGAGGTAGCGACGGGCGTGCTCGGAGTAGGCCAGGTTGACGTCAGAGATCACGTCGACGATGCGGCGGTTGGTCTCCTCGGGCAGGCACTCGTCCTTGCAG
>CATXWM010000074.1 GCA_958403205.1 uncultured Collinsella sp.
CGGTCTGGCAATATATCTCCTTGCCGCGCGGCCCGGTGGAACCGGATCGGCCGCGGGGCGTGCACCTTGAGAACCGGATACTGCGAGGATGGACACTTCAAGTGTCGCATCCGGGCAGACATCGAACCATTTGAAATGGTCTAACTTGGATTTGTTTTTCGCAAGGCCGCCGAGAGGCGGCCCCGAGAAATTCCTTTTCCTATACTAAAACCATATGAATCGAACGGAACCGATCAGCGAATGACTGAGAGGACCGGACGGGCTCGAAGCCCATATATTTTGGACGGAGAGTTCGATCCTGGCTCAGGATGAACGCTGGCGGCGCGCCTAACACATGCAAGTCGAACGGCACCCCTCTCCGGAGGGAAGCGAGTGGCGAACGGCTGAGTAACACGTGGAGAACCTGCCCCCTCCCCCGGGATAGCCGCCCGAAAGGACGGGTAATACCGGATACCCCGGGGTGCCGCATGGCGCCCCGGCTAAAGCCCCGACGGGAGGGGATGGCTCCGCGGCCCATCAGGTAGACGGCGGGGTGACGGCCCACCGTGCCGACAACGGGTAGCCGGGTTGAGAGACCGACCGGCCAGATTGGGACTGAGACACGGCCCAGACTCCTACGGGAGGCAGCAGTGGGGAATCTTGCGCAATGGGGGGAACCCTGACGCAGCGACGCCGCGTGCGGGACGGAGGCCTTCGGGTCGTAAACCGCTTTCAGCAGGGAAGAGTCAAGACTGTACCTGCAGAAGAAGCCCCGGCTAACTACGTGCCAGCAGCCGCGGTAATACGTAGGGGGCGAGCGTTATCCGGATTCATTGGGCGTAAAGCGCGCGTAGGCGGCCCGGCAGGCCGGGGGTCGAAGCGGGGGGCTCAACCCCCCGAAGCCCCCGGAACCTCCGCGGCTTGGGTCCGGTAGGGGAGGGTGGAACACCCGGTGTAGCGGTGGAATGCGCAGATATCGGGTGGAACACCGGTGGCGAAGGCGGCCCTCTGGGCCGAGACCGACGCTGAGGCGCGAAAGCTGGGGGAGCGAACAGGATTAGATACCCTGGTAGTCCCAGCCGTAAACGATGGACGCTAGGTGTGGGGGGACGATCCCCCCGTGCCGCAGCCAACGCATTAAGCGTCCCGCCTGGGGAGTACGGCCGCAAGGCTAAAACTCAAAGGAATTGACGGGGGCCCGCACAAGCAGCGGAGCATGTGGCTTAATTCGAAGCAACGCGAAGAACCTTACCAGGGCTTGACATATGGGTGAAGCGGGGGAGACCCCGTGGCCGAGAGGAGCCCATACAGGTGGTGCATGGCTGTCGTCAGCTCGTGTCGTGAGATGTTGGGTTAAGTCCCGCAACGAGCGCAACCCCCGCCGCGTGTTGCCATCGGGTGATGCCGGGAACCCACGCGGGACCGCCGCCGTCAAGGCGGAGGAGGGCGGGGACGACGTCAAGTCATCATGCCCCTTATGCCCTGGGCTGCACACGTGCTACAATGGCCGGTACAGAGGGATGCCACCCCGCGAGGGGGAGCGGATCCCGGAAAGCCGGCCCCAGTTCGGATTGGGGGCTGCAACCCGCCCCCATGAAGTCGGAGTTGCTAGTAATCGCGGATCAGCATGCCGCGGTGAATGCGTTCCCGGGCCTTGTACACACCGCCCGTCACACCACCCGAGTCGTCTGCACCCGAAGTCGCCGGCCCAACCGCAAGGGGGGAGGCGCCGAAGGTGTGGAGGGTGAGGGGGGTGAAGTCGTAACAAGGTAGCCGTACCGGAAGGTGCGGCTGGATCACCTCCTTTCTAGGGAGATACATTCTTAGAGAGAAAACACTTTAACTCGAATAGAGGGCAGGAGCCCGTCCGGTAGATGTCGCCCGGAGTAAGTCCCCGCAGCACCCGGTCCCCGGGGTCGCACCCGCGTACCTTGAGAGCCGCATAGCGATAGGAGAGAGATGGAAGAGATTCTCTTCCAGACTCGATTCTTTTCTGCGATTAAATCAAAGAATGATAGCAATCATTCATCCGATCCAAACAAGAAGAATTCACTTATATATGAGTGAGGAGCATCTGATCGCGAGCACAGTCAACTACTGTGCCGCGGTATGAGATACCCGAATTGCGACATACGAGCGCTATTCATGATATCGATTAATTTTTATTAGCGACACGTGGATATCCCGCGGGCCCGAGAGCGGTCCCGCAAGATACCACGGGCGCACGGCGGATGCCTTGGCACAGGGAGCCGATGAAGGACGCGGCAAGCTGCGATAATCCCCGGCGAGGAGCACACATCCTTCGACCCGGGGGTCTCCGAATGGGCGAACCCATGCACAGCGGTGTGCATATCCCCGGCCCGAACACATAGGGCCGGGGAGGACAACCCGGGGAACTGAAACATCTAAGTACCCGGAGGAGAGGAAATCAATCTCGAGACTCCCCGAGTAGCGGCGAGCGAAAGGGGACCGATGGCCAAACCGTCGAGCGGGCATACCCGGCAGGGGTTCCGCCGACGGGGTTGCAGGGCCGCGCATCCGGGGGCTGCCGCCCCCGGGCGCAGGTCCGGCTGGGGAGCGGAACGGCATGGGAGGGCCGGCCGCAGCGGGTGACAGCCCCGTACGCGAACCCAGACCGGACGGCGCGACGCGGTCCCTGAGTAGGGCCGGGCACGTGAAACCCGGTCCGAACCTGGGTGGACCACCATCCAAGCCTGAGTACTACCCTGTGACCGATAGCGCACCAGTACCGTGAGGGAAAGGTGAAAAGCACCCCGGGAGGGGAGTGAAACAGTACCTGAAACCGTGCGCCC
>CATXWM010000075.1 GCA_958403205.1 uncultured Collinsella sp.
GGCCTCCCCCTTCTCAGTTCAAGCGTACGGCTCGGTGCCGTCCACCGGTCAGCGGCGCCCTGGCCTCCCACGGGCTGACCCCGCAGTACTCTCGGCGCGATGGGGCTTAGCTTCCGGGTTCGGAACGGGACCGGGCGTGCCCCCCATGCTCTGGCCGCTGACCGGTGGGCGGCGCCCACCGTTACGGTGTCCTGGGTCTCACTCTACACGTGCCCTGGGGGCCGCATGGCGCATAGGGGAGATGACTCGGGGGCATCCTCGTGCCCGGACCGCGCATGAGCGCATGTCCCGCGGGCCGCGAGGTGCGGTTCCGGAAGAGCTCGGGCGATTAGTGCGGCTCGGCTGAGGACGTCGCCGTCCTTGCACCTGCCGTCTATCGACCAGGTAGTCTACCTGGGCCCTTACCGGAAGGAGAACTAATCCCTGGAACGGCTTCCCGCTTAGATGCCTTCAGCGGTTATCCGCGCCGCACGCGGCTACCCGGCCGTGCCGTTGGTCGACAACCGGTTCACCGGAGGTGCGTCCACCCCGGTCCTCTCGTACTGGGGGCAGCCTCCATCGATTCTCCTGCGCCCACGGAGGATAGGGACCGAACTGTCTCACGACGTTCTGAACCCAGCTCGCGTACCGCTTTAAACGGCGAACAGCCGTACCCTTGGGACCTGCTCCAGCCCCAGGATGCGATGAGCCGACATCGAGGTGCCAAACCTTGCCGTCGATGTGGACTCTTGGGCAAGATCAGCCTGTTATCCCCGGAGTACCTTTTATCCGTTGAGCGACGGCCCACCCACTCGGGGCCGCCGGATCACTAGAGCCTGCTTTCGCACCTGCTCGGCTTGTGGGCCTCGCAGTCAAGCCCGCTTGTACTCTTGCATTCAAAAGGACGGTTGCCGACCGTCCCGAGCGGACCTTCGCGCGCCTCCGTTACCCTTTAGGAGGCGACCGCCCCAGTCAAACTGCCCGCCTGGCACGGTCCCCGAGCCGGTTGACGGCCTCGGGTTAGGACGCCGGTCGCGCGAGGGCAGTATTCCAAGGGCGGCTCCCCGGGGGCTGGCGCCTCCGGATCTGTGCCTCCTGCCTATCCTCTACACGCGGGACCAGCGGCCAATGCCAAGCTGCAGTGAAGGTTCACGGGGTCTTTCCGTCCTTCCGCGGGTAAGTCGCATCTTCACGACCAGTGCAATTTCACCGGGTCCATGGTCGAGACAGCGCCCAAGTCGTTGCGCCTTTCGTGCAGGTCGGAACTTACCCGACAAGGAATTTCGCTACCTTAGGACCGTTATAGTTACGGCCGCCGTTTACCGGGGCTTGGCTTCGGGGCTTCGCGCGATGCGCTAACTCCTCCGCGTGACCTTCCGGCACCGGGCAGGCGTCAGACCCTATACGTCGCCTTGCGGCTTCTGCAGAGTCCTGTGTTTTTGGTAAACAGTCGCTTGGGCCTCTCCACTGCGGCCCGCCTCCGCTCCCCGGGCGAGCCGGTTCACGTACGCGCGGGCACCCCTTCTCCCGAAGTTACGGGGCCATTGTGCCGAGTTCCTTGACCATGGTTGACCCGATCGCCTCGGTATGTTCTACCCACCCACCTGTGTCGGTTTGCGGTACGGGCGCGCACGCGCCTGCCTAGGGGTTTTTCTAGGGACCTCGGGCTCACTCGCTTCGCTCAGTCGCTTCGTCCGGAGCCTCGCCCTCAATGCGGACCGGATTTCCCTGGTCCGCGGGCCGCGCTCCATCACGGGGACGTCCAGAACCCCGCCGAGCCACCCCCATCCGTCGCCCCGTCGGTCGTAGCGCCGCGTGCGCGGTGCAGGAATGTCTGCCTGCTGCGCGTCGGCTACGCCTCCCGGCCTCGCCTTAGCCCCCGACTGACCCTGGGAGGATTAGCCTTGCCCAGGAAACCTCGGGTTCACGGCGGACGAGTTACTCTCTCGTCTCTCGCTACTCATGCCAGCATTCTCACTCCCATGCGCTCCACCGTCGGTCGCCCTCCGGCTTCTCCGCCCATGGGAAGCTCCCCTACCGATTCTAATGAATTAAAATCCCGCCGCTTCGGTGTCCAGCTTAGCCCCGTGTATTGTCGGCGCATGTCCACTCGACCAGTGAGCTGTTACGCACTCTTTGAATGGATGGCTGCTTCTAAGCCAACATCCTGGTTGTCTGGGCGGACGCACATCCTTTGCCACTCGGCTGGAACTTGGGGACCTTAGCGGGCGGTCCGGGCTGTTTCCCTCTCGAGCACACAGCTTAGCCCACATGCTCTGACTGCCGCGCTCTGGGCCGCCGGCATTCGGAGTTCGGTTGGATTCGGTAGGCGGCGAAGCCCCCTCGTCCATCCGGTGCTCTACCTCCGGCGGTGAACGCGCGACGCTAGCCCTAAAGCTATTTCGGGGAGAACGAGATATCTCCGGGTTTGATTGGCCTTTCACCCCTATCCACGGGTCATCCCCTCCGTTTTCAACCGAAGTGGGTTCGGCCCTCCACGGGGTCTTACCCCCGCTTCAGCCTGCCCACGGATAGCTCACCCGGCTTCGCGTCCGCGGCGCGGGACTCAAGTCGCCCTGTTAAGGCTCGCTTTCGCTCCGGCTCCCTTTCGGTTAACCTCGCCCCGCGCCAGCGACTCGCTGGCTCATTCTACAAAAGGCACGCCGTCACACCTTAAAAGGTGCTCCGACTGCTCGTGGGCGCACGGTTTCAGGTACTGTTTCACTCCCCTCCCGGGGTGCTTTTCACCTTT
>CATXWM010000076.1 GCA_958403205.1 uncultured Collinsella sp.
CAGCCCCAGGATGCGATGAGCCGACATCGAGGTGCCAAACCTCCCCGTCGATGTGAACTCTTGGGGGAGATAAGCCTGTTATCCCCAGGGTAGCTTTTATCCGTTGAGCGACGGCACTTCCACTCGCGACCGCCGGATCACTAAGTCCTAGTTTCCTATCTGCTCGAGTTGTTGCTCTCGCAGTCAAGCTCCCTTCTGCCTTTGCACTCTGCGAACGATTTCCATCCGTTCTGAGGGAACCTTTGAGCGCCTCCGTTACCTTTTGGGAGGCGACCGCCCCAGTCAAACTGCCCACCTGACACTGTCCAATAATCTGCTTCAAGACTCCTTGTTAGAATTCCAAACATTTAAGGGTGGTATCCCACCAGTGACTCCTCGAAAACTGGCGTCCTCGATTCTCTGTCTCCCACCTATCCTGTACATGAATATCCGAAACCCAATATCAGGCTACAGTAAAGCTCCATGGGGTCTTTCTGTCCTATCGCAGGTATCCGGCATCTTTACCGGTATTTCAATTTCGCCGAGTCCCTTGTTGAGACAGTATCCAGATCGTTACGCCTTTCGTGCGGGTCGGAACTTACCCGACAAGGAATTTCGCTACCTTAGGACCGTTATAGTTACGGCCGCCGTTTACTGGGGCTTCGGTTCAAAGCTTGCACTCTTCCCCTTAACCTTCCAGCACCGGGCAGGCGTCAGCCATTATACTTCATCTTGCGATTTTGCAATGACCTGTGTTTTTGCTAAACAGTCGCCTGGACCTTTTCACTGCGACTGACCTCAGCTCTGTATTGTCCATACTCACCATGGTCAGCAACCCTTCTCCCGAAGTTACGGGTTCATTTTGCAGAGTTCCTTAACAAGAGTTATCTCGCGCGCCTTAGTATTCTCTACCTGTCTACCTGTGTCGGTTTGCGGTACGGGCACCTCTATATTCCTTAGCAGCTTTTCTTGGCAGCGGAGGATCAAGGACTTCGTTACTATTTTTCACTCGTCATCGTGTCTCAGGCTTTCGTTTGGCGGATTTGCCTACCAAACACCCTACTCACTTGAACGGCTCACCAACTGGCCGCTCGCTCTACCTTTCTGCGTCACTGCTTCGTCATCATATAGCGGTGGTACAGGAATATCTACCTGTTTCCCATCGACTACGCCTTTCGGCCTTGCCTTAGGCCCCGACTTACCCTGGGTGGACGAGCCTTCCCCAGGAACCCTTAGACTTCCGGCGGGCAGGATTCTCACCTGCCTTATCGTGTACTTATACCGGCATTCTCTCTTCTCATTAGTCCACGACTCCTCTCGGTATCGCTTCTCCCCAATGAGAACGCTCCTCTACCAATTACATTCGTAATTCCGCGTCTTCGGTACATTGTTTGAGCCCCGTTACATTTTCGGCGCAAAACCCCTGGACCAGTGAGCTATTACGCACTCTTTTAATGGTGGCTGCTTCTAAGCCAACATCCTGGTTGTCTAAGCGATTTCACATCCTTTTCCACTTAACAATGATTTTGGGACCTTAGACGGCGGTCTGGGCTCTTTCCCTTTTGACCATGAAGCTTATCCCCCATGGTCTGACTCCTATTCATGCTTAACGACATTCGGAGTTTGATAAGGTTTGGTAGGCGGTGAAGCCCCCGTACCCATTCAGTGCTCTACCTTCGTTAAACTAAGAATAAGGCTAGCCCTAAAGCTATTTCGAGGAGAACCAGCTATCTCCAGGTTCGATTGGAATTTCACCCCTACCCACAAGTCATCCAAGATCTTTTCAACGATCCCTGGTTCGGTCCTCCACGTTGTTTTACCAACGCTTCAACCTGCTCATGGGTAGATCACCTGGTTTCGGGTCTACGTCAACAAACTTTCGCCCTTTTCAGACTCGCTTTCGCTTTGGCTCCGTTTCCTTAACCTCGCTTGTTAACGTAACTCGCCGGTCCGTTCTACAAAAAGTACGCCACTACTCTCTTATGGAGCTGTGACTGATTGTAAGCATGCGGTTTCAGGTTCTCTTTCACTCCTCTTCCGAGGTGCTTTTCACCTTTCCCTCACGGTACTTGTTCTCTATCGGTCGCTAAGGAGTATTTAGCCTTACGGGGTGGTCCCCGCGCATTCCCACGAAATTCCACGTGCTTCGTGGTACTCTGGATACACTCTGTAAGTTCGGGTTTTCGTCTACTGGGCTCTAACCGTCTGTGGCTGGCCTTCCCATGCCATTCGACTAACCTTCCCTTACGTGATGAGTGTCCGAACCCCAGCCGAAACTGGTTTGGGCTCTTCCCGCTTCGCTCGCCGCTACTGGGGGAATCGAGTTTTCTTTCTTTTCCTCCGGGTACTTAGATGTTTCAGTTCCCCGGGTTGCCTCCCTCTACCTATGTATTCAGTACAGGGTCACTGGACATTACTCCAGTGGGGTTTTCCTATTCGGAGATCCGTGTGTCACTGACTGCTTGCGTCTCGGCACGGCTTTTCGCAGCTTACCGCGTCCTTCGTCGGCTCTTAGCGCCTAGGCATTCACCGCATGCCCTTCTCTTCTTAACCTATTTCTAAGTTCTTTAGCTTACGCTCTTCACTTGTTTGCTCGGAAATTGAATTTTTTCTGCGTCTTTGTCAGAAAAACTCATCGCGTATCTTCTTCCTATACTTCATAGAAATTTGATATGCTTGTTACTGTGCAATTTTCAAAGATCGAGT
>CATXWM010000077.1 GCA_958403205.1 uncultured Collinsella sp.
ACCTTAGGACCGTTATAGTTACGGCCGCCGTTTACCGGGGCTTCAATTCAATGCTCTCACATCTCCTCTTAACCTTCCGGCACCGGGCAGGTGTCAGCCCCTATACGTCATCTTTCGATTTAGCAGAGACCTGTGTTTTTGCTAAACAGTCGCCTGGGCCTATTCTCTGCGGCTCAATCACTTGAGCACCCCTTATCCCTAAGTTACGGGGTCAACTTGCCGAGTTCCTTAACAACCCTTCTCCCGTTGGCCTTAGAATCTTCTTCCTATCTACCTGTGTCGGTTTGCGGTACGGGCACCTAAGATATCCATACAGCTTTTCTTGTCTCTTTCCATGATGACTTCTCTACTCATTTTCGATCCCTTACGACCGGGTCAACCATCGCCCGGCAACATCACTTCTAAAGCGTCCCTGTATTTAAATCTTTCGGTGGCTACGGAATTTCAACCGTATGTGCATCGGCTACGCGTCTCCGCCTCGCCTTAGCCCCCGGCTTACCCTGAGCGGACGAACCTTCCTCAGGAAACCTTAGATTTTCGGCCATTATGATTCTCACATAATTCTCGCTACTCATTCCGGCATTCTCACTCGAATAAAGTCCACCAGCGCTTCCGCTCTGACTTCACCCCTTATTCGACGCTCTCCTACCACTCTAAATTACTTTAGAATCCCAAGCTTCGGTATATTGTTTAGCCCCGTTGAATTTTCGGCGCAGGGTCACTCGACCAGTGAGCTATTACGCACTCTTTTAATGAGTGGCTGCTTCTAAGCCAACATCCTGGTTGTTTATGCAACCCCACATCCTTTTCCACTTAACAATGTTTAGGGACCTTAGCTGTGGGTCTGGGCTGTTTCCCTTTTGACAATGAGACTTATCTCACATTGTCTGACTCCCGTGAATCAATTATCTGGCATTCTTAGTTTGATAGGGTTCAGTAATCTTTCGACCCCTAGCCCATTCAGTGCTTTACCTCCAGTAATCTTTCACGAGGCTAGCCCTAAAGCTATTTCGGAGAGAACCAGCTATATCCGAGTTCGATTGGAATTTCTCCGCTATCCACACCTCATCACCGGCCTTTTCAACGGACGTGTGTTCGGCCCTCCATAGAGTTTTACCTCCACTTCAGCCTGGACATGGATAGGTCACTCGGTTTCGGGTCTATTGCATACGACTTACTCGCCCTATTCAGACTTGCTCTCGCTTCGGCTCCGTGCCTTAAGCACTTAACCTTGCCGCATACAATAACTCGCCGGACCATTCTACAAAAGGTACCCGATCACACTTTGACGTGCTCTCGGTGCTTGTAAGCATAGGGTTTCAGGTTCTTTTTCACTCCCCTCCCGGGGTTCTTTTCACCGTTCCTTCACAGTACTATTCGCTATCGGTCATTAGGTAGTATTTAGGCTTGGAGGATGGTCCCCCCATCTTCCCACGGGGTTTCACGTGTCCCGCGGTACTTTGGATACAGCTCGCTGACTTTCTCTTTCGCTTACGTGACTCTCACACTCTTCGGTACGTTTTCCCACACGTTTCAACTAGAAATTATCAATACTAAATGCTGTCCGAAACCCCATAAGTATTGCTACCTATGGTTTAGCCTCTTCCGCTTTCGCTCGCCACTACTCACAGAATCTCGGTTGATTTCTCTTCCTCGCCCTACTTAGATGTTTCAGTTCAGGCGGTTCCCCTCATATACCTATTTGATTCAGTATATGATGTATGTGCATACACATACGGATTGCTCCATTCGGAAATCTGCGGATCAATTCATACTTGCTGATCCCCGCAGCTTATCGCAGCTTATCACGTCCTTCGTCGGCTCCTAATGCCAAGGCATTCTCCCTACGCTCTTCTTAGCTTAACCATTTTTGAATTATGTCTAATCCTCTTAATTTTTTATGCTAATTGCAGGTTTTTTACCCGACTTTAACTTTCGTTATTGTCGTTCATTTTTCCTCATTTGCATTACTTTTGCTTTTCATTATTCAATTTTCAAGTTTCGTTCCTTGCAAGATCTCTCTTGCTGGTGGGCACAAGTGGACTCGAACCACCGACCTCACGCTTATCAGGCGTGCGCTCTAACCACCTGAGCTATGCGCCCATTTAGTTATTAGTTCGTTCTTCCTTCGTCCCTTGGTGGAGATGAGGAGAATCGAACTCCTGACCCCCTGCTTGCAAAGCAGGTGCTCTCCCAGCTGAGCTACACCCCCATATGCAGGGACTAGGTACTCCATTGTGCTGTTTTAAAGATACTGTTTCCAGCATCCTCAAAATTGAACAAAAACTACTTTCTTAAACCTTTGCTGACCGGAGAATTATTTTATGAGAAGTTTTCTTTTCCTTCTCTGTTCTCCATAGAAAGGAGGTGATCCAGCCGCACCTTCCGATACGGCTACCTTGTTACGACTTCACCCCAGTCATCAATCCCACCTTCGACTGCGCCCTCCTGAAAGGTTAGGCTACAGGCTTCGGGTGTTACCGACTCCCATGGTGTGACGGGCGGTGTGTACAAGGCCCGGGAACGTATTCACCGCAGCATGCTGATCTGCGATTACTAGCAATTCCGACTTCATGCAGGCGAGTTGCAGCCTGCAATCTGAAC
>CATXWM010000078.1 GCA_958403205.1 uncultured Collinsella sp.
GACGTCAAATCATCATGCCCCTTATGGCCTGGGCTACACACGTACTACAATGGCGGATACAAAGGGCAGCGACAGTGTGAGCTGAAGCGAATCCCATAAAGTCCGTCCCAGTTCGGATTGGAGTCTGCAACCCGACTCCATGAAGTTGGAATCGCTAGTAATCGCGAATCAGCATGTCGCGGTGAATACGTTCTCGGGCCTTGTACACACCGCCCGTCAAACCATGGGAGTTGGTAATGCCCGAAGCCGGTGGCATAACCCTTCGGGGAGTGAGCCGTCGAAGGCAGGACCGATGACTGGGGTTAAGTCGTAACAAGGTATCCCTACGGGAACGTGGGGATGGATCACCTCCTTTCTAAGGAGAAAGAAGAAACGTGGAAATTGGAGATAGGGAGTATACCTGTTTAGTTTTGAGAGGTCAAGGACTTCTCAGAGTGAATCGATCTTTGAAAACTGAGCAACTAAGAAGAAAAGACATAACAGAAAAGGTCTAAAACGTAAGTTGTAAGATAAACTGAGAAAACAGTAAAAAACAGTTCTTGAAAAAGAACATCTCGAAACACACGAGAACCACTGATTAAGTAAGGAAGGGCGTACGGCGAATGCCTGGCCACTCGAAACTGAAGAAGGACGCGCCAAACTGCGAAAAGCTCCGTGAAGCTGTAAGGAAGCGAAGAAGCGGAGGTGTCCGAATGGGGGAACCCGGCAGCAGACATGAGCTGTCATCTGCAGGTGAATACATGGCCTGCAAGAGAGGTACCCGGCGAACTGAAACATCTAAGTAGCCGGAGGAAAAGAAAACAACAGTGATTCCCTGAGTAGCGGCGAGCGAAAGGGGAGAAGCCCAAACCGGTTGAAGGACCGGGGTTGAAGGACCATGACATGGCAAGAACGAGGATAGGAGAACGGGATCGAAAGCCCGGCCGAAGAAGGTGAAAGCCCTGTAACCGAAATCCGAGTAAAGCCTAATGGGATCCTGAGTACGGCGAGACACGAGGAATCTTGTCGGAAGCAGGCGGGACCATCCGCCAAGGCTAAATATAAACGAGTGAGCGATAGTGAACCAGTACCGTGAGGGAAAGGTGAAAAGAACCGCGGGAGCGGAGTGAAAAAGAACCTGAAACCGTATGCCTACAAGAAGTCAGAGCCCGTTAAAGGGTGATGGCGTGCCTTTTGTAGAATGAACCGGCGAGTTACGATATTATGCGAGGTTAAGCTGAGAAGAGCGGAGCCGCAGCGAAAGCGAGTCTTAATAGGGCGGAAGTAGAATGTCGTAGACCCGAAACCGGGTGATCTAGCCATGAGCAGGTTGAAGTTGAGGTGAAACTCAATGGAGGACCGAACCGACTACCGTTGAAAAGTTAGCGGATGACTTGTGGCTAGGGGAGAAATTCCAATCGAACCCGGAGATAGCTGGTTCTCCCCGAAATAGCTTTAGGGCTAGCGTCGGAAAGAACCTTAGTGAAGGTAGAGCACTGAATGTGTGATGGCCCCATCCCGGGGTACTGAATACAATCAAACTGCGAATGTCATTAAGGATGTCCGGCAGTCAGACTGTGAGTGATAAGGTCCATGGTCAAGAGGGAAACAGCCCAGACCGCCAGTTAAGGTCCCAAAATACAGGCTAAGTGGAAAAGGATGTGGGGATGCCCAGACAACTAGGAGGTTGGCTCAGAAGCAGCCATCCTTTAAAGAGTGCGTAACAGCTCACTAGTCGAGTGACCCTGCGCCGAAAATGTACCGGGGCTAAGCCTGATACCGAAACTGCGGATTGTAGGAAACTATAGTGGTAGGGGAGCGTTGTATACGAGTAGAAGCCGTACCGTGAGGAGCGGTGGATTGTATAGAAGTGAGAATGCCGGTGTGAGTAGCGAGATGTAGGTGAGAATCCTACACACCGAAAGCCCAAGGATTCCAGGGGAAGGTTCGTCCGCCCTGGGTAAGTCGGGACCTAACGCGAGGCCGAGAGGCGTAGTGGATGGAAAACAGGCAGATATTCCTGTACCCGTATATGGAGCGAAGGAGGAACGGAGAAGGCTAGCATGACCCTCTTAATGGATTGAGGGCGAAGCGAGGTAACTGGTGACCAGGCAAATCCGGTCACTGCAAGGTGAAGACGTAACAGGTAAGTGAAAGAGCGATCGAGTAGCGAAGCATGTGATGCCAGCTTCCAAGAAAAGCTTCTAGCAATGCATATACGGCCCGTACCAAAACCGACACAGGTGGGCAGGGAGAGTATCCCGAGGTGAGCGAGAGAACTGTTGCCAAGGAACTCGGCAAAATGGCTCCGTAAGTTAGCAAGAAGGAGCGCTCGAAAGAGCCGCAGTGAAAAGGCCCAAGCGACTGTTTAACTAAAACATAGCTCTCTGCGAAGCCGCAAGGCGAAGTATAGGGGGTGACACCTGCCCGGTGCTGGAAGGTTAAGAGGATCTGTGAATCGGAAGAGGAAGCAGTGAGTTGAAGCCCCAGTGAACGGCGGCCGTAACTATAACGGTCCTAAGGTAGCGAAATT